>NZ_QZDT01000029.1 GCF_009917485.1 Parablautia muri | reverse complement strand
ATAAAAGCACCTACCTTTCTTATTAACTTATCATAGAAGATCTTAATTTACAGAAATTATTTCACACACTCCGATCTTTTCCTATCCCCAACTTTTGCAAGCCTCACTGCCGCTTTTTCCGCACTTTCCATTGTTTCCAGATGATTAAAAGTCAGTTCAGGTAATATTTTGCTGTCTGGGCTGGTGCTTTGCTCTGCCAGCACACGGCATCCTCGAAAATGGATTCCCATTGCCCGCGGGTATAAAAAGACCGTTTAGCGGCTGTATCCGGTAAACGGTCAATGGCACAGGATTCGGTAATTTATAATTTTAAAAGCGTAACCTACGATACCGATTTATGCATGCCAAAATTTCCTGTTTTCTCGGTCTTGCCAGTGAAGAAGATATGTCTCCCCGTTCAAACAAGCTCTCAAGGCCATCCCTGTCAAGCTGTTTCTCTAACAATTCGCTCATCTGCTTTAAATTCTTTCTTCCGTCCATCATCTTCAGTTCGGCAAATTTTAAAATCCACGCAAGGGCCGCGCTCTGCTCCTGATCCTTCAATTGCTCCAAATACCTTAACTCCACATTTTCCTTGGAAAGCATGAGTTCACTGGTTCCCATTGTCTTAATTTTGATACGGTCATCCTTTCTAAGCCCCATGTCCGGCTGCGGGCATCTTTTATCAACGTAATCAGGAAACCTGTCTTCCTCCCCGCTCACAGCCGGGTACCCCATAGCAGCCTCCTTCGCCTTTTTCGTAATATCACAGGTAACATATTCCTTCATCTGTATGACTGTGTCCGCCACATGGAAATACGCGCCCGAGCTTCCTGCAACAATAATAGAAGAAATGTCCAGGTCTCTGTATAAGCTATTCACACGGCAGATGAAAGGAGTAATCGGTTCCTCTCCTGCCGAGATAACCTCCTGCATCAGTTGGTCACGAATCATAAAATTGGTGGCGGAGGTGTCTTCGTCAATCAAAAACAGGCTGCTGCCCGCTTCCACACCCTCCATCAAATTTGCTGCCTGGGAGGTGCTGCCGCTGGCATCCTCCGTAGAAAAATGAGCCGTATCTCTTTTGCTTGGAAGATTTTTGATGAAAGGCGAAATATCCACATTGGCAATGCTTCTGCCATCCTCAGCCCGGAGCTTTACCGCCGTCCTGTCCGTAATGACAAACTCCCTTCCATCTCCATAGATATGATTATATACTCCATTTTGGAGTGCCTGCAAAATGGTGGATTTTCCATGATAGCCGCCCCCCACAAACAATGTCACGCCCTTAGGAATACCCATTCCACTTACACTGCCTCTATTCGGCAGGTCAAGCGTAACTTTAAGCGTATCCGGCGTCTTAAAAGGCACAGCTCCTTTCATTGGCTTTTCGGAAATGCCGCTCTCTCTTGGCAGAATCGCGCCATCCGCAATAAAGGCGCACAGAGAAAGTTCCGGGAGCTTTTCTCTGATAAATTCCTGGTCTTCGCAAAGGCAGATTGCCTGTTTTAATTTATTTTTATCGATTCTTGCATAATACAGACTTCTTCGAACGCATTCCGGCAGTATATCAAACAGCATTTTTTCTAATTCTCTGGCGTTAATGGTTCTGCCATTTGCCGGAAATCCTGCTTCAAACCGCAAAATGATGTCTCCTCTGTCAGCATTGCTTTGGTTTGTACCGCTCTGCGCTGCATTTGTCCGGGCTGCGCTGTCCTGGGCAGCATGACCTTTTGCTGTGCTGCCCGTATTTACCCTAAGGGCTGTTCTCTCCAACACCTGCTGCCCGCATCTTGAAACCGAAAGCAAACCGCTTTTCCCTGAACCTTTTGCCTGGAAACTGCCGCCGCTTACCTCTCGTCCGAACAATCTGGTGAGATGATCCTGCAAAGTCACTCTCTTAGCATGGGTATCATAAAAGGCAGGCGGAAAGCCGGCCTTTTCTCCCTTCACCCGCACGGAAAGCCTTGACGGTGCTGCAAAGGGGTCTCCCTGCACATGGTCAATGGAAAGCACATAATCCTTAAAGTCATACTGTCCCCGCAGCTCTTTGTATGCGGGATACCCCCGGTGGTCAATACTTTTTAATTTATTTCGTAATTCAATAGCCGTTTGCATATTTCCCTCTATTCCTTACATTCTTTCCGGCGCTGAGAAGCCAAGCACATCAATACAGGTTTCTAAAATATCCCTTACAAGCACAAGGAGCGCAACCCACCCTGACTTCTTCTCATAATCTTCCTCTGTTACAATTTTAGTCTCGTGATAAAAACGGTTGAACGCATTGGCAAGGCCATAAATATAGGCACAGAGCTTATGGGGCGCCGTTTCCCTGTAGGCAGTCTCCATTGCCGCCTGAAAGCCGGCAATTTCAAGCATAAGCGCTTTTTCCGCATCACTTCCGGCATTCCGGATCCGCTCCTGCTTTGGCAAGGTATTGCCATTTTGTTCATCCTGTTCATTTATCTTATTTAAAATAGATTTAATTCTGACAATGGTGTACAGAATATAAGGGCCCGTATCTCCCTCAAAGGAAGTGAATTTGTCCATATCAAAAATGTAGTCTTTAGAGGCCTGGTTAGACAAATCACCATATTTAATTGCTGACAGGGCAACCACCTTGGCCGTCTTACGTGCCTCCTCCTCATCCATCTGACGATTATCCGTAATTTTGCGATACATTTCATCATTAATTTCTTTTATCAGGAGCTCAAGGCGCATGACGCCGCCCTCTCTTGTCTTGAAGGGCTTTCCGTCCTTGCCGTTCATGGTGCCAAAGCCAATGTGCAAAAGTTCCGTATCAGGGCCTGCCAGTTTTGTCTTTTTTGCACATCTGAAAACCTGTTCAAAGTAAAGTTCCTGGCGCTTATCCGTAAGGTAAATCATCCTGTCCGGATGGTAGGTCTGCATTCTGTCCATAATAGTAGCCAAATCCGTAGTGTTATAAAGGGACGCACCGTCCGACTTTAAAATCATACAGGGCGGAATCTCTTTGGTATCCGTCTCCTCCTTTACATCTACCACAAGGGCTCCGTCACTGATATATGCATACCCTTCCTTTTTCAGATAATCCACCATGCCCGGTATCAGGTCATGGACGTCTGATTCTCCCTTCCACAATTCAAATGATACATTTAAATTCTCATAATTTTTCTTCAAATCCGCCAGGGACACCTTCATGATGTGATTCCACAATGCCCGGTAGCCCCTTACGCCGCTTTGCAGTTTAAAGGTGGCCTCCATAGCCCGGTCTTTGTACTTGCCATCCTCTTTGGATTTCGCACTGGCCGCCGGGTAAATTTCCTCCAGCTCAGAAATGGTAAAAGGAGCTTCCTTGGGGTAATCTCCCTGATAGCCCTCGTCAAAATATACAAGCTCCGGCTGTCTTTCCTGCAATTCCGTGATAATCAGCCCCATCTGCAAGCCCCAGTCGCCAAGATGGATATCCCCAAGCACTTCATGCCCGGCATACTTTGCAATCCGTTTGATGCTCTCACCGATAATGGCGGAACGCAGATGTCCCACATGAAGGGGTTTCGCCACGTTAGGCCCGCCGTAATCCACGATAATATGACTAGGCTTCTCAGGTGTATGCAAACCGAACTTAGGCTCTGTCCGCATCTGATTCAGATAGTCTGCCGCAAAGTCCTCCCGCACCTTCAAGTTCAAAAAGCCGGGAGAGACTGCCTCCACCGTAAGGAACACTTTACTGTCCTTGCACATTTTCGCCACATCCCCGGCAATCATAATCGGAGCCTTCTTATAGAGCTTAGCTCCCGCCATAGCGCCGTTGCACTGATATTCACACAAATCCGGCCGGTTAGAAAGGCTTACCTTTCCAAGCTCCCTGTCATATCCGGCCGCCTCAAACGCATGCATCATTTCTTCTGATATTAAATCCAGAAATTTTTTCATCCAAACCTCCATACTGCCGCTGCGCGGCAACTCAAATCTATACGCAGTATACTATCCGTTCGCACAAATCACTTTATCTATCCTAACATTTCACTGCCATTTTATCAAGCATTAGAGGTATTCCTTTTGGAAAAAACACATCCGCAGTAATCCTGTCTGTACAGTCCATACTCCTTTGACAGTTCCACAGAGCGTTTATATCCATCTTTCTTTTTAAAATCGGAGGGTAAAAAGGATATGCCGTATTCACAGGACAGCTTTTCTCCAATTTCATTTATCTTTCTTGCATTTTTAAGAGGGCTAATGGTAAGGGTTGTGGTAAAATAGTCAGCCTGTGCTTCTTTCGCCTGTTCTGCCGTTTTTCGCAGCCTAAGCGCATAGCATGCGAAGCATCTTTCTCCGCCTTCTTTACACTGCTCCAATCCTTTCACAGTTTCAAAGAATAATCCCTGCGGATAGTCCCCTTCCACCACTTCAATTGGATAGCCGGATGCTTCTCCGCTCACAAGCTGTCTGTTAAATTCTTCTATAAGCCTTTTTTGTTCCGCCATTCTTTTCAGGTATTCTTCTTCCTCTGTGATGTTGGGATTGTAATAAAACACCGTAATTTGAAAGAAACCCCTAAGGTATTCAAGCACATAGCTGCTGCATGGGGCGCAGCAGCTATGTAAAAACAGCTTTTTTCCTTTATTCTCCGTATTTCCCAGTATTTTCTCTAATTCCAACGAATAATTTTTATTTACGTTCATTGTACCCATCCTGTTCCGGCAGTTCCTCCCTGTTCCTCCGTTACCCTACTTTTTAAGTGGACTTTCCCTATAGATAATATCGTCACGACCCGGCCCGTTGGAAACCATGGTAATGGGATAGCCAATCTGTTCTTCTATAAATTCCACATAATTCCTGCAATTTTCCGGTAAATCTTCAAATTTTTTCGTGCCGCGGATATCGCATTTCCACCCGGGAAGCTTCTTAAGAACAGGCTTTGCCTTCTCCAGCCTGCAGGTAACCGGAAAATCTGTCGTCACCTGACCGTCAATTTCATAGCCCACGCACACAGGTATTTCATCCAAATATCCTAATACGTCTAACACAGTAAAGGCAACATCCGTAGCTCCCTGTAGTCTGCATCCATACTTAGAGGCAACACAGTCAAACCAGCCCATACGCCTTGGACGTCCTGTGGTCGCGCCATACTCTCCGCCATCACCGCCGCGCCTGCGCAGCTCGTCTGCTTCATCGCCAAATATTTCCGATACAAAGGCGCCTGCTCCCACAGCTGAGGAATATGCTTTGCACACAGTAATGATTTCCTTGATTTCGTAAGGAGGGATGCCTGCCCCGATTGCGCCGTAAGCGGCCAATGTAGAGGAGGAAGTCACCATGGGATAAATCCCGTGGTCAGGGTCTTTTAAGGTTCCAAGCTGCCCTTCTAACAAAATGGTTTTGCCTTCCTTCATTGCTCTGTCAAGGTAGACAGACACATCACACACATAAGGTCCTACCATTTCTTTATATTCATGTAAGGTTTCCAAAAGCTCAGAGGGGTTAAGCAAGGGCTTATGGTACATATGCTCTAACATTACATTCTTCTGCTGGCAGATTCTTTCCACCTTTTCTTTTAACAGCTCCTCGTCAAAAAGTTCACTGACCTGAAAGCCGATTTTTGCATATTTATCAGAATAAAAAGGCGCTATACCGGACTTGGTAGAACCAAAGGACTTTCCGCCTAACCGTTCTTCCTCATATGCATCCAGCAGAATATGATAGGGCATTACCATCTGTGCCCTGTCGGATACCAATATTTTGGGCATTGGCACATTCCTGTCCGTAATGGATTTTATTTCATTCATAAGCAGAGGAATATTAAGCGCCACACCATTGCCTATAACGCTGGTGGTATGGCCGTAAAAAACACCTGATGGCAGCGTATGCAAAGCAAACTTACCGTAATGATTGACGATTGTATGCCCCGCATTGGCTCCACCCTGAAAACGAATAATTATATCCGCCTGCTGTGCCAACATATCCGTTATTTTTCCCTTTCCTTCATCGCCCCAATTAGCGCCCACTACTGCTTTCACCATTTTTATAACCATGCTCCTTTCTCAATGTGCGAATTTGTGCGCTCAAGCACAAATTTGCGGTTGAAAAAATACAATTCTTTCAACCTTATCCTGCATTCTCCCTTGCTGTCTTTATGAATATTCCACATAATAAAAGCAGGCTGTAAAAACCTGCTTTTATTATCAGCTTCTTACTTTTTGATTATACTCCTGGCATAATCATAAGTAAAATCAATATTTATTATAAAGATTATAAGTTTTAATTATAGATATCTTTCCGGAACGCAGCCAGAAGCATAGCCGCACATTTCTTTAATATCCAAATACCTCTACGGCCTTCTTCATCTTCTCAATAATCCCCACACCAAAAGGACAATTACGCTCGCATCTGCCACAGGCAACACAGTCTGATGCATGATGGGCCAAGAGTTTGTAGTGATCCGCCACTGTCTCAGGCACCGCGCCCTGTGCCAGGCAGAGATTCAGGTACTTGTTGACATCCGCCACATGAATCCCTACGCTGCATGGCGCGCAGTGACCGCAGTACATACAATTTCCCTGGAATTTAAATTTATCCATCCGGGATAAAACAAGAGAATAATCTCTCTCCTGCCTGGAAGCCTCATAGTAAGAAGCCATCTTCTCTATCTCACTGACACTGTGACAGCCAGCCATAATGGAAACGACTCCCGGCCTTGTCAGACAATATTCTATGCACTGATACACATTGAAGGCCACGCCAAAGGGAGAAAGCTGTTCGTTTAGCATATCTCCGCCTCCGAACACCTTCATGACATCAATGGCAACGCCTTCCCGCTCGCACAGCTCATACAAAGCCTTTCTATCAGGATCCATTCCTACAAAACCATTCTGATAGCTTGCCATCTCAAACAAATCATTACAATCCTCGCTTGCCGGCTGCATATCATAAGCGGCATTGGCAGAAAACATCAGTACATCAACCAAACCTGTCTCCACCGCCTTGCGCGCAACCACAGGATTATGAGAACTGAGTCCAATCCCATGGATTTTGCCCTGCGCCTTTAATTCTTTACAGTATTCAATGACAGCCCCGTGAAACACTTCTTCAAAATCCTTTTCTGCATCCACATAATGAATCATCCCAATATCCAGATAATCTGTTCCCAATCTTTGCAGCTGTTCTTCAAAGCCTGCCTTTGTCTTTTCTATATCTCTCGTCCTAAGGTACTCTCCGTTCTCCCACACAGAGCAAATATGCCCCTGCAGCACAAGCTTTTCCCTCCTGCCCCTCATAGCCGCGCCTAAATTATCTCTGAAAGTGGGATTGGGCGTATACATATCAATAAAATTCATACCAAGAGAAAGCGCTCTGTCCAGCATTTCTTTAAATTCTTCCGGTGTCTTATCCACAAATCCCTCACATCCCAACGCAATCTCGCTCACTTTTAGATTGTTACATCTCTTTAATTCTCTGTACTTCATCCTATCACTTTCCTTCCTGCTTTTCCTTAAAGCGCCAGCTTTACATCCATACTGCCTGAGCGGAATCCTTCTAAATCCAATGTTATGTAAACATATCCCAGCTCCTTTAGGTGTACAGCAATTTCCTTTCCATGGCTTGTCAATACTCCAAAAGCATCTTCATCCACCTCAATCCGAGCTATGTCATCATGGACTCTAAGTCTGACATTATGTAAACCTAGATTTTTTAAATAGGCCTCTCCCTGCTCCACCTGGGCCAGCTTTTCATAATCAAGTGTTGTCCCGTAAGGGAATCTGGTAGCCAGACACGGTGCAGACGGCTTCGATGATGTCTTTAAACCATAGGCTGCCGCCAATGCCCTCACCTCTTTCTTACAAAGGCCTGCATCCGCAAGCGGACTTATAATTCCAAGCTCATGCAAAGCCTTGATTCCGGGACGGTACACATGAAGATCATCCTCATTGGTTCCCTCCAAAATAGTCCGTATCCCAAGCTCCGCCGCCTTTTCTTTTATTTTCAGGAATATCAGCTTTTTGCACAGATAACAGCGGTTAACCGGGTTGTCCATGATGCCTGCTTCCTTAAGCTCATCCACCTTAAGAATAATATGTCTGGCCCCAATTTCTCCGCATAACTCCTTTGTTTCTTCCAGCTCCTTCACCGGATGCAGTCTGGTGTGTATGGTCACCGCATACACCTGCTTCCCGGTTTTCTCCGCTTCGTTACAGGCCATTTTCAGTACGAAGGCGCTGTCCACACCGCCGGAAAAAGCAACCATAATATCCTCACATACATATTGATTGATAAGCGTAAGAAGCTTTTCCTTTTTTACCAAATACCCATCCTCTATCATCCCCATACCCCCTGCATGCGGCAGGTTTTCCCTGCCATACTGATGCCAATAAAGTTTACTCCTTCCCCTTTCAGGTATCACTCGTTTGCTTAAAGGCACTCATAATCTGCCAAAAAGATTTCCCACTTTTTTCTGCCAGCGCTGCCACACTGTCGTATTCCGGATAGCACCGCTCCTGTCCATCCGGCAGCACACATCTTTTCACCTTAAGCTCCCCATCCGGCAGCCTTACAACATCATTTTTTCTTGGCAGAACCGTGCGTTCCATCTTAACCCGGCGTATTCCGATTGTGGTAGTTTCCTGAAAGATAATCTGTTCAAGCTTTTTCATCCGTTCTTCATCGCAAATCACGGTAAGCTCATAAGCCGGCCTGTTTTTCTTCATATAAACAGGAAGAAAATGTACATCTCTGGCACCTGCATTCATCAATTTGTCCATCGTATACCCCAGCGCTTCCCCGGTGCAATCATCAATATTTGTCTCCAGCTTATAAATAAAATCTTCCTTTTTCAGGCTTTCCTCTAAGCTTTCGCTTTGACATGTATTCTTTTCCTGAATCAACATGGCACGCAGCAGGCTGGGTCTTTCATAATTCCGCTTTCCAGCCCCAATTCCAATCTTGTTGATTACAAACTGTTTTGGAAGCTCAGAGCCTGTCCTGATCGCCGCCACAATCGCTGCTCCTGTAGGCGTAACCAGCTCTCCTTCCACCTCCGTAAGCCTAACAGGAAGCTGATGGGCTTCCACAATATGAGCCACTGCCGGCACCGGAATAGGCAAAATACCGTGCTGGCACCTTACTGTACCTGTTCCTTCGCATAAAAAAGG
Organism: Parablautia muri; assembly: GCF_009917485.1. Classification (GTDB taxonomy): domain Bacteria; phylum Bacillota; class Clostridia; order Lachnospirales; family Lachnospiraceae; genus Suilimivivens; species Suilimivivens muri. Next base: position 45,779 of record NZ_QZDT01000029.1, on the reverse strand, counting down.
CACTATCACTTCTGTGATATCCAGATTATCCAGACATACGGCCACTGCCACAATATCTACAATGGAGTCTACTGCCCCAACCTCATGGAAATGCACTTCTTCTATGGGGACTCCATGGGCTTTAGCCTCTGCCTTCGCCAAAACCTGGAAAATCTGAACGGCTGTCTCCTTTGCCCTGTCACTGAGCTGTCCCTGTCCAATGATATCCATGATTTCTTTTAGCCCGGTATGAGTATGCCCTCCGTGCGTATGCGAATGGTGGTGCTCGTGAGCATGTGTATGGTTATGGGCTTCCTCATCGTGATAATGATTCTCGTGAGGATGAACGCGCTCCTGTTCATGGCTATGGGAATGTCCATGCAGATATTCCATATCATGGTCATGATTTTCGAATTCCGCATCCAACCGGACATGAAAATCACACACATCAAGCCCTGCCTTTTTTACCCTGCTTACCTCCACCTCATATCCATGTACCGGAAGGCTTCTAAGCGCCTTTTCCAGCGCCTGCCTGTCCGCTCCTGCATCCAAAAGCGCCGCCACCGTCATGTCTCCACTGATTCCTGAATAGCATTCCAAATATACTGTATTTCCCATCTTAACCCTCCATTCTTACCAGCAGCCTGTAAATTGTATGCATGCAAAACCATGCTGTGTGTACGAAGTACACTATACGTAAGCTTCCTGTCTGCATCCTAATCGATTAATCTGTGTGGCAATGTAACCCGCTCCATATCCATTATCAATATTCACCACCGCTATCCCATTGGCACAGGAATTAATCATGGTAAGGAGCGCTGAAAGGCCGTGCATGCTTGCTCCATATCCCACCGATGTGGGAACCGCAATCACCGGTCTGCTCACCAGTCCTCCAAGCACACTGGCAAGCGCTCCCTCCATTCCGGCCACCGCCACCACGCAGTTTGCCTCCTGAATCACATCAAGACGCGAAATAAGCCTGTGCAGACCGCTGACGCCTACATCATAAATCCGTTCCACCCTTGCGCCAAAATATTCTGCTGTCTGGGCAGCCTCCTCCGCAACTGGAATATCCGCTGTGCCTGCGGTGCAGACTGCAATTTTTCCATACCGCTTCTTATCCGGCTTTTCCATCTTGAGAATATGAGATACCGTATCGTAGGTAATTTCAGGAAGCACCTCCTTAACCACCTCGTACTGATGGGGATTAGCCCTAGTTCCAAACACTTCTCCATTTTGTTCCAATAACCGGACATAAATATTCGCCAAATACTCGTCCGGCTTTCCGCTGCAATAAACTACCTCCGGAAACCCGGAACGAATTTCCCGGTGTGTATCAAGCTTCGCATAACCCATCTCCTCAAAGGGCTGCTTTTTAAAGTACTTCTCCGCATCTTCTATCGAAATCTTTCCTGCCTTCACCTGCTCTAATACTTCTCTTGCCTCCACAAAATATCTCCTTTATGTCTCCTTGTATTTTCCAATGACAAATAATTGCGAAGTCAAGGGTCCGAAAACACATTGACTGGATCTGTCAGCCAAACGTTCTCACATCCCCCGGTTTCGCAATTCCTTGAATCCCTTTCCTTTATTCCTCTACCAAAAAGGCATTCAAACTAACAGCCTGAACGCCTTATTTTCCATTGTCCATTCTAGTATAACCCACGCTAATTCACCCGGTTTTATGCCGCTGCTTTGCAGCGGCATGGGGAACAGGGTGGATAAACGAATAAGATTTCACAATTACACTGATTATGCTTCCACTACCCATCCTAAAGGCGCTTTGATTGTACCCATCTGAATACCTGTAAGGGTTTCGTATAACTTCCGGGTCACAGGTCCCATCTGGTCCATACCGCTGGGGAAACAGATTTCTTTCCCATGATCTACTACCTTTCCAACCGGGGAAATAACTGCTGCCGTACCGCACAAACCGCACTCTGCAAAGTCCTTAAGCTCATCCACATAAACTTCTCTCTCCTCTGCTTCCAGTCCTAGATATTCTTTCGCAACCTGCATAAGAGAGCGTCTTGTAATGGAAGGCAGGATGCTCTCTGACTTAGGTGTCACCACCTTGCCGTCCTTTGTAACAAATAGGAAGTTGGCCCCGCCAGTCTCCTCCACCTTTGTTCTGGTAGCTGCATCAAGATACATATTTTCATCATAACCTTGTTTGTGAGCGTCCATAATTGCATGTAAACTCATTGCATAGTTAAGACCTGCCTTGATATGTCCCGTGCCATTTGGCGCCGCACGGTCAAAGTCGCTGATGCGAATTGTAAGAGGCTTAACCCCGCCTTTAAAATAAGGCCCTACCGGGGTGGTAAACACACGGAACTGGTATTCATCCGCAGGCTTTACACCAATCACCGAATTGATACCGAACATGTAAGGACGCACATAGAGCGTTGCGCCGCTGCCGTAAGGAGGCACATAAGCCTCGTTTGCACGGATTGTCTTAAGTACTGCCTCCACAAATTTATCTTTAGGAAATACGGGCATCTCAAGACGCTTCGCACTCTGCTCCATTCTCTCGCCATTTAAATCCGGCCGGAAGGTTACAATTCGTCCGTCAGCCGTGGTGTAAGCTTTCATACCTTCAAATATGGTCTGCGCATATTGCAGCACACATGCGCATTCGTTCATGACTACATTGGCATCTTCTGTCAGCACGCCCTCGTCCCAAGCGCCGTTTTTGTAATTGGATACAAACCTGTAATCCGTCTGGACATAGCAAAATCCAAGATTCGCCCAGTCAATATTTTTCTTCTCCATTATCCCGCACTCCTCTTACGTTTTCCTGTAGATATAAATGTGTTTTAAACTTTTTTTATTATTATACTTTTCTACGCAAAAGTCAATAGACCCAAAGGCATCCTTATTCCTTTATGGTAACAGTTCAGCCTTCGGCCGAACTGTTACTGAATCCGGCCATTAGAAGTTCGCTTTCGGCGAAGGGCCGGATTCACTCTCGTTAAAATTCAGGCTTTCTTACGGACTTTGCAGTAAATACACAGACCTGGCTGAATCGTTACTCCTTTATTCTGTCTAGCTGCGTAAGATTAACGCCTAAACTTGACAACGTGACTTTTAATTCAACATAACGCTTATACATTGAATCATATGTGTCAGGTGCTATTTCCTTAATCGGAATCATCCAATCTTGTAATCTCGAAAATTCAGTAACATAATCTTTAATGATATCTGCCGCACTCGGCATAAGCAATCACCTGCTTTCTTATACTAACAAAACACCTTGTATTTGATACCTGTATTATAACAAAAGGGCTTTCAAGTGTAAAGTCTCTCCCACTGCACGTTCTATTGAATTTCCTCAATCTTTGCTTCTGTTACCTCCATCATATCCTTATACTTTACAGTCTTTTCCTGCCCTCCCAGCAGTTCGCTTAAAATTTCGTTATACGCTGGCTCTAACACAGCCGCCTGCAAATCAAACCACCATTACCAGGAAATCAAGTATCATCCTGCTTATTCCGCTTCCCATTTCTTTCTCTCCTTTCTCTGGTCGTCTGCTTTCGTACACCCTGCCTACCTTACCCTCTCATATTTCAGGAAATGATAGGTAATGTCAAAATACGTCTGCTCCTCACTGTCCGCCGTAATCTCCCACTCCGGCAGCTCATCCAGATTTGGAAAATAAGCATCCGCCGCATAAGCATGGTCAATTTTCGTCACATGGGCCACATTACAGTAGGGAAGAAGCAACCTGTAAATACTCTCCCCGCCCACCACATAAACATCCTGCGTATCATACTGCTTTAATTCCTTAAGCAATTCCTCCAAGCTGTGAACCACCGCCGCGTCCTTAACCTTGTAATCCCGGTTGGTTGACATAATAATATTCACACGATTTTTTAAGGGAAGTCCCTGTGGAAAAGTCTCCAAGGTTTTCCTGCCAAGCACCACCACCTTGCCAGAGGTTTCCTGTCTGAAAAATTTATGGTCTGCCGGAATCGTAATCAGCAGCTCATTATGATTCCCAATGGCCCAATTTTCATCTACCGCTACAATCAGATTCATACTTGCATAAACTCCTTTTTTCGTTATCCGCTTCTTTTAAATTGCAACAGGTATATCCCGAATCTGCTCTCCTGTCACATAATTTTCCACCCGTACATCATCTCTTGTAAACTGATAAAAATCCTTTACCTCAGGGTTTAAATCAAACGCCGGAGCCGGATATGGCGTTCTTTTAATTAGCTCTCTTACCATAGGCACATGCCTGTCATAAATATGAGCGTCCGCAATCACGTGAACAAGCTCTCCCGCCTCCATATCGCACACTTGTGCCAACATATGGATAAGCACTGCATACTGCACCACATTCCAGTTATTGGCGGTAAGCACATCCTGGGAGCGCTGGTTTAAAATTGCATTTAAGGTAAGCCTGTCCGCTCCCTTTTTCTGGGTCACATTAAAGGTCACACTGTAGGCGCAGGGGTACAAATTCATCTCATGCAAATCCTGATGCACATAAATATTGGTCATAATCCGGCGGCTGAAGGGATTATTTTTCAGGTCATAAATCACACGGTCCACCTGGTCCATCCTCCCCTCCTTATACTGGTGCTTCACCCCCATCTGATACCCGTAAGCCTTACCAATAGAGCCATCTTCATCCGCCCACTCATCCCAGATATGGCTGTTTAAATCTTTTATATTGTTGGACTTTCGCTGCCATATCCACAGCATCTCGTCCGTAGCGCTCTTTAATGCCGTCCTGCGCAGGGTCATGATAGGAAATTCCTTTGACAAATCATACCGGTTCACCACACCAAATTTCTTAATTGTGTAAGCCTTAGATCCATCCTCCCAATGGGGCCGCACCTTCTCCCCCTCCGTGCTGGTCCCATTCTCCAAAATATCCCTGCACATATTTACAAATATTTCATCTGCCAAACTCATTCTGATTGTCCCTTTCCGCCACAAATATTCCATAATCGCAAAGCCGATAAATTACCGAAATATTCTGTCGATATATTCTTACCACCTATTTGCTTCTCTCCCATATTAAATGGCGGCGTCCTATGTATGCGCCGCCCCACAAAAATCTTAATCATCCCACTTATCACAAAGGGAATTGACCTGATCCGCAAACTTCGCCAAATCCTTATTGGCTCTGCCTTCATTTTTATGTATAACAGCAAGGAGCCTCTGGCCTGCCGCAAGGAGACGGGCAAATACATCGGACACTGTTCTTGCCCTCTTTTTGATTGGAATAGGCTCCGCTTCGTACTCTAACTTATCACTAATTAAATTAAACACCGTTCCGCTATAAGGAGCATAAGCCTTAATTCCATGCTCTATTCTAAGGCACTCCGTAAAGACCTTGCACACCGTATCCTCGCCGTGCACCACAAAAACCCGCCTGGGCTTTTCCTGAAACCCTGTAACCCATTCAATCAGGCCATTTTTATCCGCATGACCCGACATGCCCGCAAGTCCCTTTATGGAAGCCCGCACATCAATGGTCTCGCCAAAAAGCTTTACTTCCGCAGCGCCTTCTATCAACGCCCTGCCCAAAGTTCCTACGGCCTGATAGCCCACAAAAAGAATGGTGCATTCCGGCCGCCACAGGTTATGCTTTAAATGATGGCGGATTCTTCCTGCCTCACACATGCCCGAAGCGGATATAATGACCTTGGGCGTGTTCTCAAAATTGATTGCCTTTGATTCTTCACTGGTGATAGAAAGGCTAAGGCCTGGAAAAGCCAGCGGATTAATACCCGCCCTCACCATAGCAAGAGCCTCATCGTCAAAGCAGCTCATTTCATTTTGGTGAAAAATATTGGTTGCATCCACCGCCAGAGGGCTATCCACATAAACAGGAAAATCCTCATGTCCCTTCACCAGCCGCTCCACCTTTATCTTCCGCAGGAAGTACAGCATTTCCTGTGTCCTGCCCACTGCAAAGGAGGGAATCACCACATTTCCACCTCTGTCAAAGGTCTCCTTCAAAATTTTAGCCAGTTTCCCCACATAATCGGGATGATCCCCAGGATGGTACCTGTCCCCGTAGGTAGATTCCATCACCACGTAATCCGCACTCTCTGTCAGGGTCGGATCTTTGATAAGAGGCTGGTTTTTATTCCCGATATCTCCTGAAAAAACGATTTTGCGGGTAACGCCTTCCTCTGTGGCCCACACCTCAATACTGGAAGAACCCAAGAGATGCCCTACGTCCGTAAACCGGATTTTGATCCCCTCGCAGAGCTCTATCTCCTTTCCATATTCGCATGGAAACAGCCGCCTGATGGCCGCGTCTGCATCCTCCATGGTATAAATAGCCTCATGAGGGGTTATCTCCGCACTTCTTTTGGCTTTTCTGTTTTTCCACTCCGCCTCCTGCATCTGGATATGTGCACAATCCCGAAGCATAATGCTGCACAAATCCGCCGTTGCCTTCGTTGCTAAAACTTTTCCCCGAAATCCCCTTGCAGACAATAAAGGAATCAAGCCTGAATGATCTACGTGGGCATGGGTCAAAAGCACATAGTCAATCAGTGACTCCTGTACCGGCAGCTCACTGTTTTCAAACACATTAATCCCCTGCTCCATTCCATAGTCTACCAGTATGTGTTTGCCACAGGCATTCAGATAATGGCAACTTCCCGTCACCTCATGGGCGGCCCCAATAAAAATAAGCTTCATACTTCCCTCTCTTCCGCGCCGCTTTTGCGCATACCAGAGTTTGCGGATGCAGCGCAGACACAAACTCTTTCACTTCCAAATCACACTATCCGATTCAGCAGTAATCCCGGCAGATAATATAATCTGTTTTTCCGTACATCTCCTCCACCGCCGTAAAAAAAATATCTAAGTCCTCCTCGCTTTCTGTCGTCCCGTGAAAGAAAAACACCGCAACATTGTAAACCCTCTCCAGTTCTTCCTTTATCATCCGGCCAAGCTCCTTGTTCGTGTCCATAAAAGCAATCCTGCACCCCTGGCTGGCATATTTCTCTAACATGGAATATTCCTTTGCCCCTATCCCTCCGGTAAGTATGCATACTTTTTCTTCTGTCATGACAATTTCCGTGCCTTTCTCTGCCTGTGCCGACAAAATAATTCATATATCGTAATCAAATTATACCATAACCGAATATGATATAGCAAACAATTAAGGCAGCTTGACATGACTTTCTCAATTTATTTATTTCTAATTTTAGTGGTTGTCCTGTCTATGGACGCTTTTGCCGCAGGATTATCTTACGGAATGGAAGGGGTTCGGGTTCCTTTTCTGTCCATTTTTATACTAGCTCTTTTATCCGGCAGTATGCTAACCGCCTCCCTGCTTGCCGGAAACCTGATTTTACAGCTTATACCCGAAGCATTCACAAAGGGTATTTCCTTCTCCATACTTTTTTTACTCTCTGTGTACAAATTTTATGATTCTTTTCCCCACTGGGGTCCGGTCAAAGATTTCGCAAAGGGCATCCTGCATTTTTTCCGCCCCCAGCCTATCTCCCAAAAGAAAAAGGGCCCCCAGTCCCCTCTTCCTAAAGATAACGGCTTAACCACCAGAGAAATCACCAAAAAAATCAATAAGGAGGACACCTCCTATCTCTCCTATAAGGAGGCGTCCTTCCTTGCGCTGGCCCTTTCCATAGACAATATTTCCGCGGGACTGTGTACCGGAACCATATCCCTGCCTCCCTTTATACTGCTTTTCCTTACAACCGCAGTACACTTTTTGTCCATCCGCCTGGGACTTTTTGCCGGACATCTTCTTTGCGCCAAATCATATAACTTCGCCTGGCTGGGAGCTGCTATTCTCATGCTGCTGGCTTTTATGCGCCTTTTCTAGCGCTTTTATGCCACCTGGGGCCTTGCTTTGCAGGGCCTTAGAAAGCACCAAAAGCTCATGGACCACCAGCGGCATACTGGCCAGGGCCCCTAACGTTCCCCACTCCGCAAGGCTAAGCCTGCTGGTCCCAAAGAGGCTGACAAAATAAGGAATTTCTGTCACAAGAGCCTGCAATGCAATTCCAGCCGCCCAGGCTATGACCATATAAATATTTTCCAGATGATTCATCTTAAAAACAGAGCGGTTCACATCCCGCATCCCCACCGCATGCATCAGCTGGCTCATTCCCAGCACCATAAAAGCATGGGTCTGGGCCTTGTTCAGGACAAGGGGCAGGCGGAGAATCTTTTCCAGATTCTGTATGTTCACCGGCAGGTTACTTCGCAGTAATTCCTGATATGGAACTGTCAGAAAAGCAAGCAGGCTGATACAGCCAATCACTACCCCATAACACAATGTACAGGTCAGCCCTCCGTAAGAAAAAAGGCTGTCCGTGCTCTTTCTGGGCCGCTCCTTCATCAGCGTGTCCCCATCATTTTTGTCCACCCCTAACGCAAGAGCAGGCAGCGAATCCGTGATTAAATTAATCCACAAAATATGGCTTGCCTTTAAGGGCGTTGGAAATCCTGCAAGGACTGCAGCCAGCATGGTAATAATTTCCCCAAAATTAGAGGAGAGCAAGAATAAAATGGTCTTGCGGATATTTTCATAAATGCCCCGTCCTTCTTTCATTGCCTTTTCAATGGTAGCAAAATTGTCATCCGTAAGTACTAAATCCGCTGCGTTGCGGGCCACATCTGTCCCTTCTTTTCCCATGGCAATCCCCACATCCGCCGCTTTTAGAGAAGGAGCATCATTGACCCCGTCTCCTGTCATCGCCACCACCTTCCCCCTTGCTTTTAAAGCCTCTACAATCCGTACCTTATGTTCCGGCGAAACCCTTGCAAAGACCCGTATGTTCTCCACCTTTTCCGCAAATTCCTCATCGGTCAATCCGTCAATCTCCGCCCCGGTCATACATGCTTCTCTATTCTTCGCAATTCCCAAATCCCTTGCAATTGCATAAGCGGTATCCACATGATCGCCGGTAATCATCACTGTGTCCACATGGGCGTCTTTAAAATGTTCTACCGCCTCCCCTGCTTCCTCCCGGGGCGGGTCGATCATTCCAACAAGCCCTACAAATATCATGTTTTTTTCATCCTTAAGATTCCCCTTATGCTTGCTTGCCATAGCCAGCACACGGTAGGCCTTCTCCGCCATCTGAGAAACCGCTGCTTTTGCCTCTCTTTTGGCCTTCGCTGAAAAAGGCGCTTCCTTGCCATGCATCCAAACACTCTGACAGCGATCTATGATTTCATCAGCCGCCCCCTTGATACAGGCAATCTGTTCCGTTCCCTTTTGATGCACTGTTGTCATCCTTTTGCGCTCCGAGTCAAAAGCCCATTCGTCCACACGGGGAAGTTTTCTCTCCAATTGACTCTTTTCCACTCCATGCTTATGGGCCAGGTCTAAAAGAGCCAGCTCCGTAGGATCCCCCAGCCTACTTTCGCCAATGGCCGCATCATTACACAACACACATACCTCAAAAAGAAGACTATCTTCCTCCGGGCTTAATTGGGCTTCCTCTACCATCCTGCCATCCACATAACACTCTTTTACGGTCATTCTGTTTTTTGTAAGGGTCCCTGTCTTGTCCGAGCATACCGTATTGACCGCTCCTAATGTCTCCACGGAAGGAAGCCTTCTCACAATCGTTCCCACCTTCACCATGCGAGATACGCTAAGCGCCAGCACAATGGTCACCACCGCAGCAAGTCCCTCCGGTACCGCCGCCACTGCAAGGGAAATCGCAGTCAAAAGCATGTCCCCAATATCCCGCTTTTGCACTACCGCTACCACAAACAAAAAGGCACACACACCTACCGCCAGGACACTAAGCAGCTTTCCAAGATCTGCCAGTCTTTTTTGCAAAGGCGTCATTTCATTGTGCCCTCCATCAATGAGTCCTGCAATCTTCCCAATTTCCGTGTCCATTCCGGTAGCAGTTACAATTCCTTCTCCCCTTCCATAAGTAACCGTGGTGGACATGTGTGCCATATTAAGCATGTCCCCTATGGATTTGGCGTCTTTTGCCAGTTCACCGGCAGTCTTATCCACCGGAACAGACTCCCCGGTAAGGGCGGATTCCTCGATTTTAATATTCACCGCCCGAATCAGGCGCAAATCCGCCGGCACCTGCCTGCCCGCTTCCAAAAGCACAATGTCCCCTGGTACAAGCTGTGCGCTTGGTATTTCACATTCCTTCCCGTCACGCCTGACCAAGGCTTTGGGGCTGGCAAGCTCCTTAAGGGCTTCAATGGCTTTACGGGCCTTGTCCTCCTGAATCACCCCGACCACTGAATTTAAAAGGATAACCGCCCCAATAATCGCCGCATCCCCTGCCTCCTTCAAAAAAAGAGAAATGGCTATGGCTGCCATCAGCACATAAATAAGCGGGTCACACAACTGCTCCATAAACAGCATAAAAATTCCTTTTTTCTTCTGTTCCTTCAGCTGATTGGGGCCATACTTTTCAAGCCTGACGCCAGCCTCCATGGTGGAAAGCCCTTTTTGCGCACTGCTGTTAAGCTCTCTTATTACCTCCGATGTGTTCTGCTTAGCATACATATTAAACCTCCATGCTCCTTTCTCGACCTGCGAATTTGAGCGTAAGCACAAATTTGCGATTGATAAAATCTGCCCCAGGCTGATTTTTCAATCTATCCCTCCTGCTCTTATGATTTTATATGCAGACAAGCCGGAAATTATTACTTTTCCAATTTCTCCTAGGTATTCGTACCCATGCTAAGCCAGCTTCTAAAAAAGCTGCCGCTTATGCGACAGCTTTCAAATCATTTTACTCATTTATTCTAAAAAATCCAAAGTTCTCTCCATTGTATTCAAATACTTCATGCACATAATAATTATCCGTTAGCCCCGGAAAATTGCTCTGCATTTCCGCCAGCCCTTTTAATGAGCAAAAGAACCACTGCTCTCCTTCCAGTCTATATCGAATCCTTTCCATTGTATCCAAAGGCATATTTCGATAGGACCACTCCGTTGTATGTAAGTGCGTATCCCTGTCAATCATTGACATAAGCTCAGGTACGCCTTCCCCGAAAGAAATCGCATCCGGCGGAACCTGAAAATAAACATACTCCGCAAATTCCATCAATTCGTCCCTTTTCCAAATTGTTTCGGCCGATGTCTTCCAAGCTTTCGGCATAGAATAAATACTGTCAAAAGCCATTACAAAAAGAATGAACGTAGTTACTACCCGAAGGCAGAGAAGCAAAAACCGATTGGGTTTCTCAAATACAGGGTCTTTCCTTTTTTTCCAGTCCTGATAAGCATCCTGGCTTTTTTGGAGAATAACCGCCTGCAAAATCAGCATCAGGAATAAAATAATAAACATGCTGCCCTCTACCGGACGATTTATATAGTAAAGCATCAGCATCAAACTCATCAGACCAAGGAGAAAATAAAAAGATTTCAGTCCACACTCTTTTTGAGTAGGCCAAAACACCTCAAACAGTGCCGGCATAACCGCCCCCATGAACAGAATTGTCCCTCCAACCCATGCATGCGTCACATCCGGCAATGGCAGCTCAATCAGATCAATATAATTCCTGTCAGATATAAGCGGAAACATAAATTCTTTCAAATCTAAAAGCTTGCCCCCCGCCAAAAGATTATATCCATTAATCACCAGATACGATAAACCAAATGGAAGGAGAACATAAACAGCCAATTCCCGAATCAGCAGTAATCCCTTCCGAAGGGAAAATGCCTGCCCGTCCATAATGCCTTGAACCCACCTATAAAACGCAAAGGAGCACATAATGACAATACCCACTTCCGTTGACCAAACAAACGACAATGTAATAAAGCACACTGCCATAATATTATATCTCCGGCCTTTTTTATATTCCCAAAGAGCAAGCGCCATCAAAATCATAGGAAATATCATGCGGTGCGGATGTACCTGCAAAAAGACGCCTCCCTGCATCAGCATAAAATACTCCTCACCAATGGCAAACATTCCAAGATAAAATATCACATCGTTTTTTGCAAAAAAATTCAAAATATACAGAAACAGAAGAATCGAAAATCCTGCCAAAACTGCCGATGCAATAAAAATTCCCGTCAGATAGTCCACATGAAAACATTTATGCAAAAATTTAAGAGCCGGCATATAAAGGATTCCATAATGCCCATAAAGAGACTCCATATCTTCACTATACGGTATTAACCAACAAGCATTGATGATACTGTTCGTATAAGCATGGCTGTGATAGGTCCTCCCCTGGATATCCTGAAATATATTAGGTGCATAAAACTGGACGGATACACCCACCGTAAAAAGCAGGGACACTATCACACGGATTTTTTTCCGGATTCCCGATCCTGAATTCCCCGGCTCTTTGCGCATCAGTAAAAGGGATATTATCACACCAACTGCCATCAGGGTTATCCATAATGGAAATGGGAAGTACCTGCGTATCAAGTCATCCTTGTTTAATGGATGATCGGCGTTCGTCTCATTGATATAAAATAAGATAATCCAGATTATCAAAAGTACACTTGCCAAAATACTCCACACTTTTTCTATGACCTGATTTGTGCTGCTATTATTCCGTTCCATAAACCAATAAGCCAGCAACATTGCCGCCACAAAAACAGCGCACATAACCACAAAAAATTCCATATTATGTAAAGGCAATGCCCATCGCGTCATTGCCAGCAATACAAAAACACTGCTTCCCACAAAAAAACACTTCAATTCTTTCGACATAAAATAACTCTCTCCTTATACATGTGGATTCTGTTTTCACCAGGTACACCCATATAGGTGATCCAAACGCTCTCACACTTCGCGAGGCAGTTGATTGTAAATCATAAGGCCATGCCCTAAGGCATGGCCACAAGGCGATACATATTTAATTTCTGATTGCCGGTGTATAATTATCAAAGTAACTGTAATTGCACCGTATGCAGGTGTAAGCCGTATACCCCTGCGTATTCTCCGTTGCCGGTATTACCACTGCCCGGAATGTATGATTATTCAAATCGCGCTCTATCACTTCCGCCATACTGCTTCCGCAATTACATATGAAGGAGCGTATTCCCGTTTCCGTACAATTTGCCTCTTTCAGTACATAAGACCTGTAATCATGCTCATGAGGCGTAGGAGAAGGCGTTGCCGATGGTGAAGCGGAAGGCGTTGCCGCTGAACTTGCCGGTGAAGCGGAAGACTGATTATTGGGCGTAGACGTACTCGCAGGCGAAGCACTTGCCGAAGGACTCGGTGTGAGTTTATTAATCGGCCTGGAATCCAGCACAACCCCACATACGGTACAGGTTCTCTGTTCTGTTCCCATATACTTTTCAGTGGCTTCCTCCGCCACCTCCCAGTCTGTTGCCACATGGCCTGGGGCAGGTATCATTTCCGTATAAAAATCACCGCAGCTGCAACTGTATTTTCGAAGTCCTGCCAAAATACAGCTTGGCTCTCTCTCTGTAGTAGCTGTGTATTGATGAATATGAGCAGGTTCTTCTTTCTTTTCCCCATTTTCATCCTCAAAGGGCACTGTCTCCTGGGCCATAATTTCGTCACAGTAAATACATTTTTGCACCCGGAGTCCGTCCTGATCCGCAGTAGGTTTTCTGACCACTTCCCAGTCATCTGCCACATGGCCGATTGACATAACATCCACATAGTAGCTATCGCCACATTCCTCACAAGTATACTTAAGCTTTCCTGCACTATAACAGGTAGCCTTTTTTTCAACAGATTCCTTGTAATCATGTACATGATTTGCCAGATCTACTGTCCTGCCCGTAGAAAGCAGTAAATTCTCTACATCTGGTAAGGCTGTGGCCTCAGGTACATTTGTAGGGGTTGCTTCAGGCGTAGGCGCCTGCGTAGCCACGGGTACTTCTTCGGCAGGTTCATCCGTATTTTGAGAAACCTCCATATTTCCGTCATCTCCAACGCCTAACATGGCATAGCCAATAATACTAATTGTAGCCAGACAAGCCACCACCGCCATAACTGCCAGGATGCCCGTCAGCACTTTCGCAATTCCACTCATTTGTCCTTCTCCATTACACTTTTTACACTAATTTATTATATACTTCCATCACCTTTAAGTATATATTTTTTATTCCAATTTGTAAAGCCACTATCAATTTCCTTTGCCTTAAAACCTCACGCAGTTTTCGTTAGATGTATGCTCCCCATTCGCTTACCGGAACAAATCATCCCGTGTGATATTATTCAGCCATTTCCCGCTGCGGTAATGCTTAATTACCCACGGCCACTTGACAAATTCATCGGTACACAGTAAAAAGTAAACCCACATTACAGGCAGTTTTAAAGCAAAGGCGGTAATAAATCCCAGGGGCACCGCATAGACCCACATATCAATGGTATCACATATAAATCCAAACCGACTGTCCCCTCCTGCCCGGAATACACCTGCTATCAAGGTGGTATTTACAGCTGCTCCCATTACATAATAGGTATTAATTAACAGCATATATTTTAAATAATGCATTGCCTGTTCAGATAATTCCGCATACATTAATACCAAAGGGGTAGCTGCTAAGACAATCAGCCCTCCGATTGCTCCTGTGATCACCGTAAGCTTCATCAGCTTCTTTGCCCCTTCTCTGGCCTCCTCCATCTTATTCTCACCAATGATATTCCCTAAGAGAATTCCCCCTGCGCTTGCCATACCAAAGCACAGGATTGTCCCAAAGTTCCTTACCACAATGACAAAGGAATTAGCCGCCACCGCATCTGACCCAAGATGCCCGATAATCACGGAATACATGGAAAAAGCCACGCTCCAGCTGATGTCATTGCCAAGGGCAGGCAGGGATAACTTGGTAAAATCAGAAAATAATAGCTTATTTCTCACAAACAGATACCGAAAATCCAGTTTTATATCTTTGCTGAAAGCCGATACCACAAAGCACGCTGCCAATTCAATCAGCCTGGATGCGGAAGTTGCAATAGCCACGCCCATAGCTCCAAGCTTTGGCGCGCCAAAAAGTCCAAAAATAAATACCGCATTTAAAATAATATTCAGGGAAAAGGCCAGCACATTCATAGCCGTACTGATTGCCACTCTCCCTATACTTCTTAATACGGCCAGGTAAACCTCCGTAACGCCCCAACACAGATAGCTGACACTCATATACCTTAAATAAGAAGCCCCTATGGTAATCAACTCTCTGTCATTGGTGAAAAGGCGCATCATTGTCTCAGGGAAAAATACCGCCATTCCGGCAAACCCCATAGCAATTATCAGGGAAAACCTAAGGGCAATGCCCTCCACTACCTGAATCGCCCGCAGGTCACCTTTTCCATAATACTGGGCGCAGAGCATGGTTGCACCGGTTCCCAGGCCGTAAAACACCATAAAAAGCACACTGGCATATTGAGAAGCTAACGACACCGCCGATATGGATGACTGTCCTACATAGTTTAACATAACCACATCCGCCGAGCTGACAGCCGCGCTGAGCAGGTTCTGTATGACAATCGGCAGCACCAGCTTAAAAATCTGACTGTAAAAGTAATCACCCTTTATTCTATTTTTCATTTATGTATGAATCTCCGTTCCCGCCGGCACCCGCTTTCATGGATACCAGCACTCATTTATTGTTTCAAAACCGCTGCCTATGAAATACAGAAGGAGTAAATAATATCCTTCCCTGCATCAATGTGATACTCAGGCTCCACATCAATGCCCCAGCTGTTGATACCGCCCACGCCCCGGACTGCGCCGTAAACACACATTACCGTCCTTCTCCTTGGCGGCAGTTCCTCTATGTGGGTTGCATTTTCCAGCTCTGCTGCTGTGTAGGGAAGACAGGAAAAAGCAAAATTGCCCTCCTTCGCTGAAAACCGTATTGCAGAAGGCTCCGCTTTTCTTGTCCGGTTATCAAGTGTGCTGCTTCTGTAAATTTTTACCCACTTTGTATCCATATGCATACCGCAATCCTGAGGCACCAGATACGGCGTTACGGGAAGTCCTTCCACCTCATAAATTCCAGGCACGCCTCCGGCCATTCTGTCAGGATAGGTTTCCCCGGAAAGTCCTTCATATACAAATCTGTCGGCACAGGTAGGCATAATAAACCGCATTCCAAACACTGGAAGCTCTGGAAGCTCCCTGTTCCCATGATAATGCACCTTCACCTCTATTTCTCCGGTTTGATTTACCAGATAAGACACCATAACCTGTGCTGCAGGCTGCGTAATGGCCTCATAGGTATATGTAATTGCAAGACTCCCTGCCCTCTCATGGCCTGTATATTGATTATTTTCCGGTGCCCGGGGAAGGGTAATTTCCGCTCCGTCCACCGCCACCATGACTCCTGCATAATTCACAAACAAATCCGCAGAAAGCCACATACCGCTTTTAAATTGAAACCGGCTTCCCCTGTCGTTGTCGGTAAGGGCACGCCAGAAGGTGGGACGGGGCGTTCTGTACAGCCATTCCATTCCGTTTATTACCAAAGATTCCGGGCCACCTGTCACATAGGAAAAAATATACGCAAATTCTTTCCCTTTAAAGGAACCATGAACGCCCAACGTAACATCCCCAAAAACCAGGTGAAGCCTCTCACCTTCCATCCCTTTATTGATACAATCCATAAAAATACCTCACTTCCTGCATGGCGGGTTTTTCTGTTCTGTCCGCAAAAACAATACCGTTTCCCGAAAATTCGTAGTCAGAAGGCCGATCGTCAAAATCTCCTCCGTAGCGCAGCACCTTTTGCCCGGTCACTTCATCCGTCACCGCAATAGCCTGGTCAATAAAATCCCATATAAAACCGCCATGATACATTTCAAATTCATCCAAAAGCTTCATATAGGAATCCATTCCGCCAAGTGAATTTCCCATATCATGCATATACTCACAGAGCAAATACGGCTTTTTCGGCTCATTGGTAAGGTAATCCCTTACCTCATCCGGTGTGGCGTACATACAGCTTTCCACATCCGATATGGCATCCTCATAGCTTCTGTTGTTAAACACTCCCTCGTAATGAACCAGCCTGCCATCCTTCTTTTCCTTAAAATACCTATACATAGCCGCCAGATTCTCCTCCGCATAGGATTCATTGCCCAATGACCAGAACAAAATGGAGGTATGGTTTTTGAAGGTTTCAAAGTTATTCCGCGCCCGGTCTAAGATGACCTCCTTCCACTGCGGCAAACTGCCAGGCACATTCCAGGAAGGCTCAATTGCACCCATTTTCTGCCAGGAACCATGCGTTTCCAGGTTCACCTCCGCCATCATATAAATGCCGTTTTTGTCACACATCTCATACCATGGGATCTGATCCGGATAATGACAGGTGCGCACTGCATTGATATTGTTTCGAAGGAAAATCTGCATATCCTGCTCCATCTCCTTTCTCCCAATGCATCTACCCTGCTCTGCGCTCCACTCATGTCGGTTCACGCCGTTTAAAATCAGCCGCTTGCCATTCAAATAAATAACCTTATTTATGATTTCTACTCTACGGAAACCTATCGGATAAGGCACCACCTCTATAAGCCGGTCGCTTTCATCATACAGTCTGATAAACAATGGATATAAATAAGCGTTATGATTGTCCCAGGGTGTTACTTTCCCAATCTTTTCGCCCTCCAGCTTACAGATAATTTCCGTGCCTTCGCCCGTTACTGCTTTCTCATTTCCCGGCAAAGGCATATTCCGCTTAAGCAGACACCTTCCTTCCCTGTCCGTAAGTGTAACCTCCGCCCTGCCAATGGTTTCATTCGGCATGGAAATCCTAAGCTCTAACCCAAAGCTTCCTGTTCCATCCTCTAAAAGCGCAGGCTTCGCCCACATATCCTCCACATGCATCTGTGGCAGGGCATACAAAGATACATTCCGGAAAATGCCAAAGAAACGGAAGAAATCCTGATCCTCCAAAAACGCCGCCGTACTTCTCTTGTGTACCTCCACTGCCAAAACATTCCCTTTTTCCCGCATATAAGGGGTAAGGTCAAAGGTAATCGGCGTAAAGCTGTCCTCCCCATAGCCTATAAAATGACCATTCAGCCACAAGTACATCGCCTGCTCCACACCTTCAAAGCAAATGGAAATCCTTTTTCCTAAAAGCTCCTTGTCAAGGTCAAATTCCTTCAGATAGGAACCTACCGGATTATAGGAAGCCTGGCTAAACATGCCCTCCCACTCCTTAGTTCCATCAAGACTGTGGGCCGGGCGCCTGTAAAAATGTCCCTCCCAAGGGTACATAGTGTTGATATAATGAATTTTGTCATAACCTGCCATTTCTATATGACAGGGAACCTTTATCTCGTCAAATCCGGCGCTGTCAAATCCTTCCTTGTAAAAATCGGCCGGCCTTGAAGGCACATTTTCAGAATAATGAAATTTCCATATGCCGTTTAAGGACTGCACCAGAGAGTTCTTGCCGTCCTGCGCCTCCTCCTCCCTCATGTAAAATCTGTGATCACTATGGGCATCTAACGCCCCCACCCGAAAAACCTCCGGGTTATCCAGCCACCTGATATCTGCTTCCATCGTTCCTCCTCCTTTACAAAGCAGGCAAAGCCCGCCATCCTATATTGTAACTGTTTCTTTGATGCTGCCGTATCCATCAGCATCTAAATTCTGCCATCATCAATGAAAGTCCCCGCGCAAATCTAAATCTTTGTTCACATTATAACCGATAAAGCGGAATTTGTTTAGCCCCAAATAAAGTTAAATTCGTCCTGTTATGACAAATTAAGGGGGACCAATGTCCCCCAATGATTACTCCTAAATGGATGTTTTTGTATATTGCATTATGGATTAAAAACGTATTTATCTAATCGTTCCATAGCCTCCACTACCAGCAAGTGGGGAAGCGCCAGATTAAGCCGGATCGCGTAAGATCCGTGGAAAGGGCGTCCGTCCTGCCAGATTACGCCAACCCGGATGCCTGCCCGTATCAGCTCGTCCATATCCATTCCATGAGCCTTGCAAAACCTCTCACAATTCAGGAACAGCATATAGGTCCCCTCCGGTTTCGCAAGCTCCACTCCTGAAAAGTGCTCTTTGATATATGTATATGCATATTCTACGTTTTCGGTCAGCACATGACGCAGCTCGTCCACCCACTCATAGCCCTCCGGCGCATAAGCGCCAATCAGCGCATACATGGATAGCACATTTACATTGTTGTAATGGCTCATTTCCGCCTGTTTTCTTACCCGGTCACGCAGGTAAGGATTGTATATAATATGATAAGAGCCAATCAGCCCGGCCAGATTGAAAGTCTTAGAGGGCGCATAAACACTGATTGTCCTGTTTCTTGCATCCTCCGAAACAGACTGGGTCGGGATATGCTTATATCCTTCCAAAGTAAGGTCAGACCAAATTTCATCCGACACCACCACACAGTCATTTTTCGCATAAATCTCCATGGCTTTCTCAATTTCTTCTCTTGTCCACACACGACCGCATGGATTGTGAGGAGAACAAAATACGGCAAAATGGATATGTTCTTCCTTCAGCTTTCTATCCATATCTTCATAATTCATCCGCCAGGTACCATTTTCATCCCGCACCAGTTCGCTATGTACGATTTTACGCCCAATCGCCTCCAAAGAGTACGTAAAACCGATATAGGCAGGCGCATGCAAAAGCACAGCCTCGCCCGGCGCACTGAACGCCTGGGCTGCGGAGGATACACAGCCTAACACGCCATTTTCATAGCCAATGGCTTCTTTCCCAAGGCCCTCCACCCCATTTCGCTTATTCTGCCATTCAATAATCTTCTCATAATATTCTTCCCGAAGGTTAAAATATCCAAAGGTAGGATGCTTCGTTCTTTCTATGATAGCATCCTGTATGGTTGGAACCGTAGCATAATTCATATCTGCTACCCACATGGGAATCCTGGAAAATCCTTCTTCCACCTTAGCATCCGCAAAGGGAATCTGTTCCACCGCTATGGCATCCTTCCCCTGCCTGTCAATAATAGACGTAAAATCGTATTTCATATTCATCCCCCTATTCTTGCCAATTCTTATAAACTAAATGTGTCAGAATACACTATGCTTGCATTACTGCCGCTTTCTGATTGATGTATTATACCCTACGTTTCAGCCTGCGTCAACGTATTATTCTTTTTACATGATAGAAGGCCGTATCCTGTTACTTTTCACGGGTCAGGAATGCGCATTTACTGCGCATTCCGTGAGAACGTGATTCAGGTGTGAGGAGCGATTTTTGCGAAGCGAAACTTGGAATATCGCCCCGAATGTTACTATGAGCGGCTCCCAGGCCGTGAATAGTAACCGTATCCTCTCAGATGGGGGCCGGGCCTTGCAGTTATGCGCACAACTAAGCGCAAGGTCCATTTCCCTAAGACCTTGCGCCACATACTATTTGCCTAATTGCTATTTACTTCTTGCTTCCGCATCCTCCGCACTGTGCACAGTCACATCCGCACTGCAAAGACTTGCCGCTTTTTTTATCCTGAATCATTTTTCTAATCACGAGCCCTACAACACAGGCTAAAACTACTGCCGTTATGATTGTACCCATAAGCCAATCTCCTTATTAAATCATATTCATCTATTTGATTCCCATGGCTGCTTTTTTCATATCCACTTTCAGGGTGGTGCTTTCCTTGTATGGTCTGAAAAGCAGATATATGAATCCGATTACCAAAAGGAATGCAACAACAGTTCCAATTCCAAATGCTCCCGCACTGCACAGCATACCAATCTGGTATACACAAAGAGAAACTGCATAAGCAAGCACTGTCTGATAGCCAATCGCAAACCAGAACCACTTTATATTATTCATCTCGCGCTTAATTGCTCCCATTGCAGCAAAGCAGGGCGCACACAGCAGATTGAATACAAGGAAGGAATAGGCCGCTACAGCGCTCATACTTGCCGCTAACTGTTCCCAGATTTCCGCACCGTCTTCCGCAACCTCTGCCACTCCAAAGAGAATGCCGATTGTGCCAACTACATTTTCCTTTGCTATCAGGCCGGTAATGGCAGCAACCGCCATCTTCCAGTCACCCCATCCCAAGGGTGCAAATAAAGGAGCAAAAACACCGCCGAGAGCCGCAAGAATACTGTAATCAAGCTCCTCTGCCTCCAACATTCCAAAAGAACCGTCCATCCATCCGAAGCTCATAAGGAACCAAAGGACAATGGTGGATAAAAGAATAATCGTTCCGGCCTTTTTCATGAAAGACCAGCCTCTCTCCCACATGCTTCTTAACACATTGCCTGCCGTAGGCATATGGTATGCCGGCAGCTCCATAACAAAAGGCGCCGGATCTCCTGCAAACATTTTTGTCTTTTTCAAAATAATACCGGAACAGATGATTGCTGCAATCCCTACAAAATATGCGCTGGGCGCCACCCACCATGCGCCGCCGAAAAGCGCGCCTGCAATCAACGCAATAATCGGAAGTTTAGCGCCACAGGGTACAAAGGTTGTGGTCATGATCGTCATCTTCCGGTCCCTGTCGTTTTCAATGGTTCTGGATGCCATAACGCCAGGCACGCCGCAGCCGCTGCCAATCAGCATAGGGATAAAGGACTTTCCGGAAAGGCCAAACTTTCTAAAAATTCTGTCCATGATAAATGCAACTCTTGCCATGTATCCGCAGGCCTCCAAAAAAGCAAGGAAAATAAAGAGCACCAGCATCTGCGGTACAAATCCCAGCACCGCGCCTACTCCGGCCACAATACCATCCAGTATAAGGCCCATTAGCCAGTCCGCACAGCCAATCGCCTCAAGGGCGCCTTCAACTAAAACCGGAATGCCCGGTATCTCAAGTCCAAATAGGCTCCATCCGTCTCCAAAAACCCCGTCATTGGCCCAATCTGTCGCCCAGGTGCCTACCGTTGTAACCGATACGGCATAAACAATTATCATAACCACTGCAAAAATGGGAAGGGCCAGCCATCTGTTGGTTACAATCTTATCAATTTTATCCGATACCGTCAGTGTTTCTTTTCCGGCTTTTGTATAGCACTCTCCGATAATGGAGGATATATACACGTATCTTTCATTGGTTATGATACTTTCCGTGTCATCATCCATTTCCTTTTCCAGCATTTCAATTTCAGCCGACACATCAGGGACTTTTTTCATCTGCTCCCCAATCTTATCATCCTTTTCCAAAAGTTTCACCGCAAAAAATCTCTTTTGCTCCTCCGGAATATCGCTGCCAAGCTTATCCTCCACAGCCGTTAGTACATTTTCCACTTTGACGGCAAATTTATGCACCTTCGGCGCCGCTTTTTTTGCATTCGCCAAGGCTACGGCCCGCTCCGCCGCTTTCATAATTCCGGTTCCCTTAAGGGCGGAAATGGTGGTTACTTCACAGCCAAGCCTTTCGCTTAATTTAGATATATTGATCTTATCCCCTGACTTTTCCACAATATCCATCATGTTCACAGCCATCAGGACCGGAATGCCAAGCTCAATAAGCTGGGTGGACAGATAAAGATTTCTTTCAATATTTGTGCCGTCCACGATGTTAATAATGGCATCAGGCCGCTCGTTGATCAGATAATTTCTTGCCACCACTTCCTCCAACGTGTAAGGAGAAAGGGAATATATACCGGGAAGGTCCATGATGACCACATCCTTGTTGCCTTTTAACCTTCCTTCTTTCTTTTCCACCGTAACGCCCGGCCAGTTTCCAACAAATTGGTTCGAACCGGTAAGGGCATTGAACAATGTTGTTTTACCGCAGTTTGGATTTCCTGCAAGCGCGATTTTCACTGACATATCATACCTCTTTTCTATCTATTATTAGTTGCTGCTAACTCCTATGTAAAAAAAATTTCCCTTTTCTCAAAAATCATTCCTACCGGAAAATTATTCCACCTGAATCATTTCAGCGTCAGCCTTGCGCAGCGACAGCTCATAGCCCCGCACAGTTACCTCCACCGGATCGCCTAAAGGCGCAACCTTTCTCACAAACACTTCCACACCCTTGGTAATTCCCATGTCCATAATCCGTCTTCTTACCGGCCCTTCTCCCGTGAGCTTTGTCACCTTCACGGTTTTCCCACAGGGAATTTCTTTTAATGTACTCATGTATCATCCTCCATTCTGCTAATTCTTATCCATTTAATCTATATGCAGACTAACCCACCATAATTTTATTTGCCATATCCCTGCCGATAGCAACCCTTGCCTCTTTCACATTGACAATCAGGTTTCCTCCTATCTGGGATACCACTGTGACAACTCCGCCTGTCACGAAGCCAAGATTCTCTAAAAACCTTTTGGTTTCCTCTTTACCGCCCACCTTATGAATCACATTGGGCTCTCCTTCCCTTACCATTGATAACGGCATCCTTACACCCTCTTTCCGTAGATAAAATTCAGTAGACTTCTTCATTCTGTATCATAGTGCCTATATGAAATTTCCAACCGCTTTGAAATCTCAGAGTTCACTGTTGCTTTCTTAAGTTAGTATATTCTATCATTCATTAGTTGTCAATGATTTGATGAAATCTTTTTTAATTTTTTTCTTTTATAATTATGTTGTACTATAAAACTATGATATAATAGACTCAAAAATCCAGACGCTGTGCGTCTGCCGCGCTTACGCGCTCAAAGATTTTCATGAGAAGAATGCGCTTGCATATTTGGCAAGTGGCTGCTAACATGTGGAAAACAGCTCCTAACACGGTGTATCTATAATGGAGCAATCTAATAAAATTTATAAGGAAAGTATGAGGAAGTATGATGCATACAAATGAGTCAGCTGAAAACTATCTGGAAACAATCTTAATACTGAGCAAAAAGAAGCCTGTGGTCCGCTCGGTGGACATTGCCGAAGAACTGGGTTTTAAAAAATCCAGCGTCAGTGTTGCCATGAAAAATCTGAGAGAAAAAGAACACATTACCGTTACCAAAGAGGGATTCATCTATTTGACCCCAACCGGCAGGGAAATTGCGGAAATGATTTACGAGCGTCATGAATTTCTCACCACATGGCTGACACGTCTTGGTGTGAATGAAAAAATTGCAGCCCAGGATGCCTGCAAAATCGAACATGTCATCAGCAAGGAAAGCTTTGAGGCTATCAAAAATCATATCAAATAAAACCTGCGGTTCTGTTTATGGCATGAATGCTTGGCATTCCGGCTGCGAGCGGGCTTACCGGTCTTTAAGTGCATGCCATTTCATCGCCTCAAAAAGGGACTGTGAGAAATCACAGTCCCTGTCTTAGTGCATTAGCACCTTTCAGGCTATATCAAAGACAGACCGGCATGTAACATGCTTTGCGTCTCCGCTCATAATGGAAACAACATACTCCCCTGCCTCCATATCAAAGAAGTTATCGGAGAGCCACAAATCTCCATCTGTCCCGATAATTTCCACGTTCTTTGCATAAGCGTTTGCATGTACGATAATCTGGTCCCCCTTCTTCTCACAGCGCAGATCAGGATTCTCAAAGAAATAATGCTTGGGCGCCGTAAATAAGCAGGTATTTTGGGACACTACCTGACCCTCCACCGTAAAGCTGTACTCTAAATGAATTTCCCGCTCCTCATAGGCGCCAAAATCCATTTTTTCAAGCCACACCCCGTCAAGGGCCGGAACCGTTACCTGGCAGTTTCCTTCTTCCAATACGCTGCTGTCCGGCTTTCTCAGACTCCATGAGACAGTCCCCCTAACTTCCTTCCTGGTTTCATTTGCAACATGCAGTCTTGCGCTCTTTTCAATTGGACCTGGTTCCTGAATGCAGAAAGTACGCTCGCTCAGCTCCCCAATCTCCTCGCAGGAAATCATAACCGGGGCAAACATTTTCTTCTCCGCATAGTGAAGGGCTTTCCATCTTCCATAATAGTCAATGCTGGCCCATGATGCCACCGGCCAGATATCGTTCAGCTGCCAGACCACCGTTCCCATACATCTGCCTCTGTAGCGTCTGAAATGCTCCACTCCATAGCGGATGGCGTCCGCCTGAAGGAGCTGGGAGGCATATAATAAATGGTCGAAGTCCTTCGGATACAAATAGGTTGCCGACAGATAATTTAAAATCTTGCCGTTGGCCGCCCGGTTTCTCTGGTGCATTTCCATGACTCTTGAGAAAATGTTCCTGTCCGAAGGCTCCGTAAAGCTCTCTACCGTTTTTAAGCTTGGGAAGGACTGGAAACCAAACTCGGACAAGTATCTGAAATGGAACTTCCTGTATTCGGTAAAAGGCTTATTGCCATGCCATACATCCCAGTAATGCATGTCTCCATGATCCTCAGACCAGGAATTTTCAAAATTTCCTCCTGAGGAAGGGGATGACGGCCAATAAAAGGCATTGGGATCTTCTTCCTTTACAATCTTGGGAATAATATATTCATACAGTTTAATATAATCATATTTCTGTTTTTCAGAAGTTTTCCAAAATTCAATCTGCGTCTCAATCTCATTGTTGCCGCACCAAAGTCCCAGACAGGCATGATGGCGGATTCTTCGCACATTTTCTATGGTCTCCTGGGTAATGTTGGCCTCAAACGCATCATCCAGCTCATAGGATGCACACGCATACATGAAATCCTGCCATACCACCAAGCCCAGCTCATCACAGATATCAAAGAAATAATCATCCGGATAATAGCCGCCGCCCCACACACGGATACAATTGTGGTTTGCCGCCACTGCATCCTCAAGCAGTCTCCTTGTCCTTTCCTGATGAATACGGCCAAGCAGATTGTCCTCGGGAATATAGTCCGCACCCATAGCAAATATCTTCACGCCGTTCACTT
Source organism: Parablautia muri (assembly GCF_009917485.1). GTDB lineage: Bacteria > Bacillota > Clostridia > Lachnospirales > Lachnospiraceae > Suilimivivens > Suilimivivens muri. The sequence goes on along the minus strand of NZ_QZDT01000029.1, from coordinate 20,139 downwards.
CATGGGCAAAGCAGCTCCCCCATTCATCCTTGTCCGTGTTCACCGTCATGGTACGCAGGCCAATTTTCCTCTCCCATACATCCAGCTCGCTTCCGTCCTCGTCAAGAAGGGAGACCTTCACCTGGTAAAGGGGCTGCTCCCCATATCCGTTGGGCCACCAGAGCTTGGGATTCTTAACCACAAGTTTATAATCCTGTTCTTCTCCCGGCCCATCTTCCACCGTCATCACCTGGCCGTCAGGAGCCGTCACCGCAATTTGAATCCTTCCTCCATCGCTGGCCAAGCCGCTTTCTTTATGGCTAAAAAGCTCCAGGGCAATATCGAAGTCAAGGGTAACCCCTTCCTCCTCATGTATCTGTGTTATGTAAACCGAATCCAGGCGGCTCTTTTTTACTCCAAGCAGCGTTACATCCCTGAATATACCGGCATCAGGCAGTCTCGGGCCCCAATCCCATCCGAACATACAATGAGCCTTACGCAGGTGGGGGAAACCTACCATTGCATCCTGAGAACCCTGTACGGCCACCTTTTCGTTTTCTTCCCTGATATACTTGGTAGGAGAATGAAGCACCACCTTTAACTGGTTATCTCCTTCTCTGATGCTGTCTAATTCAAGCAGGTTAAATTCCCAGATTCTGTGCATGTTGTAAGCGCAGCCAATCTGCACATTGTTTACATAGACATCTGCCAGCGTATCTATCCCGTCAAAGCGCAGCAGCAGGGCATCACAGCCAAGCATCTTGTCCGTCACCTCAAAATCTGTTGTGTAGCAGAAATCATTTTCCATAAGAGGAAGCACTTTTAACTCATTATCCCGGTAGAATGGATCCGGTATCAGCTCCTTTTCAAGCAGCGCACCGTAAACCGAGCCGGGAATCTTAGCGCTTATCCCCTCCCTGGGCACAAGAGAGGAATCTTTTCCGATGATCTGTAAATTCCAGGCCCCGTTTAAGCTCTTTTTTAACATATTCTTATCCTTTCATTTGACTAAATTTACTCTTTTCGAGCGAGTAAACACACCTTATTGCTTCTGGGCTTATTATAACACAGGGCCATTTTTGAAAATAGTAAAATTTCTAAAAAAAGTTGTATAAATAAATTCATAAAAATGTCACACAAAATTAATTAAATGAATCCTTTTTCTATGATATACTTAAGAAAATACTTTTGAAAAAATTGACCACATGGAGGATTTCTATGAAACAAAAACCAAAACAAATTGCTGCCATCATCTGTATCATACTGCTTGTTCTTTTATATGTGGCCACGCTGGTGATTTCTCTTTTAGATTTCCCCGGTTCGGACCGGTTGTTTGCAGCATGCCTTATGGCCACCATCGGGCTGCCGATTCTTTTATGGATTTACATCTGGCTTTACGGCAAGTATACCGGCAGTAAGACGCTGGCCTCAGACACTTCTAAAATCCAAAAAGCCGATACGGAAAAAGATTCCTAGCAATTTAACCGGCAAGTATTTCTTCCAGTTCCTTTTTTACCTGGGCAAGGGTGTGAAAAACAATTCCTTTCATCCCCTCCTTCACTGCTGCCTCCACATTTTTCGCCGTATCGTCAATGAAAACACATTCCTCCGCCTTCAGTTTGTAACGCTTTAGCAAAAGTTGGTAAATTTCAGGGTCCGGCTTAATCAACCTCTCCTGAAAAGACAAAATTCCACCATCTATTTCTTTTAAGAAATCAAGGGCCTTTCTGCAATCTTCATATGCCTTATGTGAAAAATTAGAAATCACATAAACCCCATATTCTCTGTTTTTTAACTCCTTGATCCACGGAATTGCATAATCATACCGCACAATCATCTTTTCCACGTTTTGGAATACTTCCCTGATTTCTTTTTCAATAGAAGGATCATTTTGTATAAAGCCTGCAAGAAGCTCATCATCATCAAGAGCTCCTCTGTCCAGCTCATTCCAAAACTCGCTTTTCACTGTGGCTTTCGTCAATTTTTCATAAACTTCTTCCGAAAAACCAAAGCTTTGATAAAACTCCTGCCAGGCAAATCCTGCAAGCACATTTCCAATATCAAACACAACATTCTTAACCATAATCACTCTCCACACTGTTTCATTTGGCTGCTCCAAACCTTTTCTTATTATATCCCAGGCAAACCTGTCCATTGACTTAACAGATGCTAAAACCAGGGATCAAGCTTATACGCCTTCCAGTCCATGCACCATTCCCAAAAATTCCTCCGCAGCCTTAGAGGCCGGTCCGCCTGCATCTGTCACCACGCAAATCTTCCTTTTGGGAATCATCTGATTAAAACGCAGCTCAAAAAGTCTGCCGTCCTCCAAATATTCCCTGGCAAAATCCCGTACCACACTTCCAACCCCCAGATTTCTTAAAGCAAACTGTACAATCATATCGCTGGTGGCAAGGGCAAATTCCGGGTGCAGCTCCACGCCATTTTGTTTCAAAAATTCATCCATGTAGCTTTTCGTACTGGTACTCCCCTCCAAACATATAATGGGAAGCTTTTCCAGCTCCTGAAGCTCCAGCATGTGGTTCTTATACTGCATAAACTTCCGCCCTGCCACAAACACATCCTCTATCTCCCGCACGGGAATTACATGCAGTTTAGACTGTTCCGCAAAAGGCGTACTTACCACTCCAAACTCGATTTCCCCCTGACGCAAAAGATTTAATGTCTCCGGTGTAGGCGCATTGGTGACAGTCACTTTAATGCCCGGAAACCGCTCATGATATTCCTGCAGCATAGGCAGCAGGTAATACTTCAGGGTCATATCGCTGGCACCTATCTTCAGTTCCCCATAATCCAGCTGCAGCATAGAGGACAGCTTCCGCTCCCCAAACATAATCTGCTCATATCCTGCCTTTACATAGGTGTACAGTGCCTGTCCCTCTGCGGTAAGCCTGATTCCCCTTGGCACACGCACAAAAAGCTTGGCTGAAAGGGCGTTCTCAAGCTGCTTTAAAGCCTGGCTGACCGCCGGCTGTGAAACAGAAAGCTCGGCCGCCGCTCCGGTCAGACTGCCGTTTTTGGCCGCGTAGTAAAATACTTTATAATACTCCAGATTTCCTACCATACTTACACCTCTGCACCTACAAGCTTATCTTACCAGTCTTCCCAAATTATCTACCCGGCAAATCCGGGAATATTATGTCAGCTTAAGCTCTATTCCTCTGCGCCATTTCATTTCAGAATCATTCCTGCACAAAAAAAGACTCTTTTTCCCAAGGAACGGCTTCATATTTTTTTGCACCTCATCTTTGTCACGAACCAGCAGCTTTTCTTCTCCCAGAACCAAAATCAATTTTGACCTTGCATGGTAAATCTTCAGTCTTGCCGTCAAAGCATCTAAAGACTTTTCTTCTGCTGTCATCACATAATCCTCAAAGCAGCTGCCCACCTGCAAAAAGGAAATAGGAATCACACGGTTTTCCATATCTGCATCGCTTTTCCAATACAAAAGGTTCAGCCGCACATTACGGAATACCTCACTGTGGGATCGCAGACAGGCCGCCACATCCGCCGCCATATTACTTACATAATCAGAAGGCAGCGCGCAGTCTATCACCAGCGTCATCTCCAATATTCCTCCTGCATAATTCCCCGGCACATGCAAAACCCGCTCCACCGCATTATTCAGGTTCATTTTAAACAAAAGCTCCACTTTCCCGTCTCCTTCATTCTGTGCTAAGATGTCCTTTCAAATTGTATCACAACTGAATCCTTCTTACTATAACATTTACCTGTCTGCCGGTAAATAGTTCCAAAAATAATTACTTTATGTATTCCCTCCCATGTGCAAACTGGTATTGTCATTTATTCCAAAACTGGCTATTTAAAAAATACCAGTTTCCCTTATAATAACGAAAACAAAAGTGAAATAAAGCAAAGGTGAACCAAATTCACCTTGCGGAAACGAGGTAAAACATGCAAAACAAAATTCCTACCAAAAAAATAACCATTGCCGCAATCTTCATGGCTTTGAATATTGCGCTTAGTTCCTTCGGCGTCCCGGTTCCCGGCGGACACTTTTATTTATGCGATGCCGCCATCTGCACGGCCGCTATTTTGCTGGACCCATTTTACGCCTTTGTGGTTGGCGGCATCGGCTCCTTTTTAGGAGACTTTTTCTTCTATCCCACACCTATGTTTGTATCCCTTGTAACACATGGCCTGCAGGCTGTCGTCATCTCCCTGTTTGCCAACAGGCTTTTCAAAAAGAATCATAAAGCGGGCGCAATCATTGGCGTTACCATTGGCGCCCTTATCATGATTGTTGGTTACACCTTGGGGCGGGCTTACCTATACAGCACACCGGAATACGCAGTTTTAAAGCTCCCTTATCAAATCCTTCAGGCTGCTATCGGCGCGGTTGCCGGCATCCTTCTGTGCTACCCCTGCAGGCTCCGCGAAATTTATTCCCGCGAGCAACGAGCCTACTAGACATGCTTACAGAGATGCGAAGCATCTCATAGATATTTGGCGACTGCCGCGAGGGTCAGTGTCAAAGGCCCGGCGCATTCCTGCCCCGCCATAAGTAAAAATCCTTAAGAAATATCGAAACTTATCAAGCCATGTCAAGATTTTTATGGTATTCTTAGTAATAGTTTAAGTCATGAAGCCCAAGGCTTCACTGTTACTATTTGTATTTTGGGAGGCGGGATAATGTCAGATAGTCGTTTATTCAAAATTCTATATTATCTTTTGGACCGGGAACACGCTACGGCCCCTGAATTGGCAGCTGAATTTGAAGTTTCCACAAGAACAATTTACCGTGACGTAGAGGCCTTAAGCAGTGCAGGCATTCCAGTTTATGCCGAACCGGGAAGAAATGGCGGTATATACTTATTGCAGGATTTTGTTTTAGACAAAGCAATCTTATCCGAAAATGAAAAGCAGGAAGTATTGATGGCAATACAAAGTATATTTGCCACGGGCTATACCGGCGGAAAAGAAATACTGACAAAGCTATCAGCGCTTTTCAATGTAAATACAAGAAATTGGCTTGAAGTAGATTTTACCTGTTGGGGAAAAAACGCTTATGATAACACAAAATTTGAACAATTAAAAACAGCGGTAACCCAGTGTAAAGAAATAGAGATCGTTTATGAAAACACCAACAGTGAAAGAAGTAAGCGAATCATTCAACCATTAAAAATATCTTATAAATCAAAAGAATGGTATTTGAAAGCGTTTTGCACCAAAAGGCAGGATTTTCGCATTTTCAAATTAAATCGCATATTAAAATTGGAATTATTAGAAAATACATTTGTGCCAAAGCCATACCCGGAACCAGAAAATAATCTATCTCAGACATTCCCCCGGCTCATTCTTTTGTTTTCAAAAGAAATTGCATATCGTGTCTATGATGAATTTGACGTAACAGAAATCGAATATCAGAAAAACGGTGATTTACTTGTTTGTACTGCCATGCCCATTGATACATGGCTTATTGGTTATCTGCTTTCCTTTGGAGCGCAAGTTGAAATACTTGAACCAAAATATTTAAAAGGTGTTTTAGCCGAACAGGCACAAGAAATTTATAAAAAGAATAAACCCTGACAAAACGTGTCAAGATATACGTGCTATACTAAAGACCATGGCGTAACAGTACAGCTACACATAAACTTTAAGCACATAAGAAAGGACGAGGTTAAGAAAATGAGTGAAATGAATCAAAAATTTTGTCAGTGTTGTGGTATGCCCATGGGAGATACGGATGAACTGTATGGCACAAATGCCGATGGCAGCAAAAACCAGGAATATTGTAACTATTGTTTTGAAAACGGTAAGTTTACTTTTAACGGTACGATGGAAGAAATGATTGAAATATGTGTACCCCATATGACTGCGGCTCACCCTGATATGAGCAAAGAAGAAGCAAGAAAAGCCATGCTTGAATGGTTTCCGACACTGAAACGCTGGAAAAACTAACCCCCGCCAAATGTTCATGCAAGCCTGTCTGCCTGGCTCGCTGCCTGTGGGAATCAAGGGGCGGTAGTTAAAAACGCTGCCGCTCCTTTGCATGATAAAGCAACCCTAACAAAAGCGAATGCCTCAGCTGATCTGCTTACGACTGTATCCCCAATATATGACCGGCCCTATTGCCACCGTCAGCGCTGCATAAACCACCAGCAAAATCGGCACGGCTCCTATCACCCTTCCCGCTATTGTAAATAAACTAAAGTAGTTTAGCGCAGCCTCCATCTGCAGCAGTTGATCCGGCAACAGAGAGAGAATTTTATTTACGAAAACACTGTTCATGTTGGCAAGAAAAGAAGGAATAAAAATCAGCACAAAGGGCACCATAACCGCTAAAACCGTTGACTTTGTTTTCGCCGACACTAGCATACTCAAAAAAGAAATAAACAGACACCCCATATAGCCGCCTGCTATGACCAAAAGGTATTTTTGCCATATGGTTATGTTGTAAAAACACTTCCACCCGCTTATATCCGCCTGAACCGGACAGTTCATTCCATCCGCTCCCAGATAAAGAAGTATAAATCCCGAGTACAAGATAACACTCCCCCAATAAACCATGGTTGTAATGCAAAATCCTGCTTTGATTTTTGAAGTTACCGCCTTATTTCTCCCGTACACAGATGAAAAAAAGACAGAATCAGACTTCCATACAAACTCGTTTGAAAAAATCCCTGCCACAAGGTAGCCTAAAATCAACATGGAAATCATAATAATAGTGGGGGAAAACGCAAAGAGCTGAGTCCATCCTTTCATATAATTATAGTAAAAAGGCGTTTGTATCCTGTGATACTGATCCATCAAATATGCCTTTTCCTTGTCCGAGAAGGTATCTTTGGCTTCTTCATCCAGCCATGCTTTAAGCAAAGATACCCGGTTTGCATAAAAATCCCCGGCGTCTGTTTCCGAAAGGGAATCCGCCCGGTAATAATCGTATTCCCTAAAGTGGCTTGCATAGGAATAATTCAAAAGATTCCTGATTTCACTAATGCCCTGCCCCCAGCTGTAAGCAATCTCATTCTCCCTGGTTTCATCCGACAACGCCTCCTTTGAGTGACGGATACGTCTGTTTTCCGTAATGACCTGCCGGATTTTTTCTTCCTCCAAGAAACCTGCCCACTCCTTCTGCATGGCCCGCAGTTCCCTGACTGCTACCGGTCCATACTTTTTATCGCCCTTTCCATCCACATAAAAAATATTTGTGGCAAAATAACAAGTTACACCTACCAAAAAAAGCAGCAGGAGAAGGGCTATCTTACCCCCTGTTTTCAAAAATACCTTCTTCAGCTCATATCGACACATCTTCTTCCACCATCCCTTCTCCTAAATAGTGCAAAAATACATCTTCTAATAAAACACTTTCAGGCCGGGCATTTTCAGAAGGTCTTTGCCCGGACAGAATTCTCAGATTCACCCCTTTAGGGATGATCCTCACATTTGCCACCTTATAATTTTTTCTGTAAGTTTCTGCATCTTCCTTTGAAACATCCAGACTCCACACCTGCCCCTGCATAGGCGCAAGCAGTTCCTTGAGGCTGCCGGCCACACAGATTTTTCCTTCTTTCATAAGCAGAATTTCCTTTGCAATATATGCAACATCCGACACAATATGGGTGGAAAGGAGCACTAGCCTTTCCTGGGCCAGTTCTCCAATCAGATTTCTGAATCGGATTCGCTCATTGGGGTCTAACCCTGCGGTGGGTTCATCCAAAATAAGGATAGAGGGGTTGTTTAACATGGCCTGGGCAATCCCCACCCGCCGTTTCATTCCGCCTGAAAGCTTTTTCATTTTTTTCTTTTTTTCCTTGTCCATCCCCACCTGCTTTAACAGCCGGGCGGTTCGCTGCTTCGCGGTGGCAGGCCGCAGTCCCTTGATGGACGCCACATACATAAGATAATCATATACCGTAAAATCAGGATAGTACCCAAAGTCCTGTGGAAGGTAGCCCAGCAGCCTTCTGTATTCCCCGTCCAGCTCAAAAATATCCTTCCCGTTCCATGTAATACACCCGCTGCTTGGCTTTATCAAAGTGCACAGCATACGCATAAGCGTTGTCTTCCCGGCGCCGTTTACACCTAAAAGCCCATAAACCCCTGTGGTCATCGTGTACGATATATGGTCAACCGCAGCTACATCCTTAAATTCTTTTGTGAGATTTGATAGTTTTAATTCCATGAGGGCCACACCTCCCATATTTCTTTCAGATTCTTCTGTCCCTTATAAATACAATATCCCAAATACACCAAAGCCATAGTGAGCATCATAAACCAGATAGGCGGCGAAATCACTGCATACACCCTTTCATCCAGCACAAGCCGGTTCCAGATAAGACACCAGACCAAACATAAAACCAGTGCAAGACTCTCAGAAACCATCCGGCTATACAAAGTGCGGAAACAAATGCAGCAGGTCACAACATAAGGAAGGAAAAAATGAACCGCCAGCTCTGCTGCAAGTATCTTCCCTGGCAGAACCATTGCCAGTGAAAAACAGCACAGCAAAAGAAAATCCACCAGGGCAAAAAGAAACATCCTTGCCGCATAAATTTGCCTTAAAGAGTAGTAAGCAATACATTCTATTTCCGCCCCACCGCTTTTGTCTTTCCACAGCTCCGGCAGTAAAAATACAGCAAACAGCGGAGCCGCAACCCCCATACATCTTTGCGTGTAAGCGCTGCTGCCTGTGGCATCCAGTAAAACCCACAGCATCAGCAGCACTCCCGCCTGCAAAATCCACCAATATTTGCGGATATATCTGCCCTGCTGATACAAAAATTCCGCCGGTGTAAGCATTTCCCGGGCCTGGTTTTCATAAAACGCCGCTTTTGATTTTTGAATCAGCTCCACTGGCGCAATCCCGCCACCTTCCCCGCCCCCATCTCTATCCGGGCTTAAGTATTTTCTGATTTGACCATTGGATAACCTCATACATTCTCCTTTCCCTTCTCTTAACCGGCAGCAATTACAAAACCTTCCCTACTCTTTTCCAAGGTAAGCGGAAAGCATCTCTCTTGCTTTCCTTACCCTGTACTTTACAAGCGGAACGCCGATTCCCAGAATCCGGGCAATGTCTTTTTGCTTTCTCTCCTGCAAAAAATATAAAACCGCCACTTCCTTCATTTCCTCTGGCAGCCTTTCAAGCGCAAGCCTTACGCCTATCTGCTGGTCCATATCCGGCTTGTACAAATCGGCTTTATCGGGCAGTTCCTTTACCGGAATTTCCTTCATTTTCCTGTAATAATCCCGGCACAGATTGGCGGCAATCACATACAGATAATTCACCGCCTTTCCGTAATGCCGGTATTGCTTCAGAGTTTGGAAAAACCGAACGAATGTTTCCTGAGCCATATCCTCCGCATAGCCATCATCATCCATATGCCGTCTGCAATACTTCAGTATCTGTGGATAATACTTCCGCACAAAGCTTTCAACTGCCTGATCATCGCCCATGCGCATTTTTTGTATCAGCCAAAAATCCCCGTCCATATTCTTCCTCCCTCCTTTCCCCGGCTTTATAGTTAACAACCCTTTCATTATATATAACGAAGCCGGACAGAAAAAAGATAGTCCTCTTTTTGAAAATTTAGTTAGAAAAATCAGTTTGTACCGATAGTTCTTTGGCAACAGCAAAGCAAAAGTCTGAACTGTTGTTACTTTTCACGGGTCAGGAATGCGCATTTACTGCGCACTGCGTGAGAACATGATTCAGGTGTGAGGGGCGATTTTTGCGAAGCGAAACTTGGAATATCGCCCCGAATGTTACCATGAGCGGCTCCCAGGCCGTAAATCGTAACGAACTGTTACGTTCTTTTATCAGATTATATATTTAACCTTTGAAAAAAAGATACATTTTTATTATAATGGGAAAAGTGACCAGCAGTTCTCCCAAGTGCTTTGCACCTTGCTGCAAAGGGACGTAGCGCTTTGGGCGAAGGCCGGATGTTGCAAAGGGCCGGCATAACAGACCGATATGACAAGAATGGAGGATTCCTATTACAAATGAAAGGCTTTACCTACAAACACACCATTTATTCCTGCTTTATAGGATATATTGTGCAGGCGATCATCAACAACTTTGTTCCCCTGCTTTTTCTCACTTTTCAGTCGTCCTATGGGATACCCCTGTCCAGGATCACGTTTCTTGTGACTTTTAATTTTGGATTGCAGCTATTCATTGACTTAATCTCCCCCGCCTTTATTGACAAAATAGGCTACCGGGCTTCTATTTTGATTGCCCATATCACTGCGGCAGCCGGCTTGATTGGCCTGACCTTCTTACCGGAGCTGATGCCCTCCCCTTTTATGGGACTGATGGCATCTGTGGTGATTTATGCAATCGGCGGCGGCTTAATTGAAGTGTTGATCAGCCCTATTGTGGAGGCATGTCCTACCGACAATAAAGAGACTGCCATGAGTCTTCTCCACTCTTTCTATTGCTGGGGGCATGTGGGCGTAGTCCTTCTTTCCACCTTATTTTTTACCTTCATCGGCATTCAAAGCTGGAAAATATTAGCCGGACTTTGGGCCATTGTTCCCATATTTAATATTCTTTTGTTTGCCAAAGTTCCCATTGCGACCCTGCTTGCCGAGGGCGAAAAGGGAATGACCGTGAAAGAGCTTGTACTGAATAAGCTGTTCTGGATTCTGCTTATCCTAATGATTTGTGCGGGAGCCTGTGAACAGGCGGTCAGCCAGTGGGCCTCCACTTTTGCGGAAAAAGGGCTGCATGTGAGCAAAACCGTAGGCGATTTGGCAGGCCCCATGCTCTTTGCTGTCCTGATGGGAAGTTCAAGGGCCATATACGGTAAATATGGGGAAAAAATCGACCTGCACAAATTTATGTATTTCAGCGGACTTTTGTGTCTGTTTAGCTATCTTTTGATTTCCCTGTCCCCTTCCCCTGTGCTTGGACTTGTTGGGTGCGGCCTTTGCGGGCTTTCTGTGGGAATCCTCTGGCCCGGTACTTTTAGCATTTCGGCGGCAAAATTAAAAGGCGGCGGCACGCTTTTATTTGCGCTGCTTGCCTTAGGCGGCGATGTTGGATGCTCTTTAGGACCTACCACCGTTGGCATTGTTTCCGGTCTTTTGGACGATAACTTAAAATATGGTATATTGGCCGGCGTTCTTTTTCCAATCTTGCTTTTAATTTTCCTGCCCCTTACCAAAACAACTTCAAAAGGTGCGGTCGGAAAATAAGTATTACAGGGCAAACCACCGCATTTCAGTGGTTTGCCCTGTCTTATGATTGGCCTATTGTGTCAAGCCCACACTTAACATTACTATCATTCCATCCGCTTCCATAACCTTAGTATAGTAAAACAGCAATGGCTTTTCCTGATATTCTGTGCTTTGCGCGGAATTTTTTACCCTCATAGCGTCCTGTAATCTCCACCCGCATGTCTTCCGTCATATCTCCAGCAGCCCCATCGGCGTCTTCGTAGCTGCTGCCATCACCCAAAATTGTCCTTACATAAAATAGGGTATCCTCATCATACAGAACAGTCAGCTTATGCCCATTCCCCTTGCTTTCAATTGTACCATCTTCCTTCACCACCTTGTTATCGGCTTGCATATGAAACTACATCTCGCCAAGCTTCGATATCTTCCGCTTACACTGACTTCACTTTCTGTTTCTTGTGAACCCTCGCGACTCTATTGCAAAAGGATGCCACGCTTCGCGGGACATCCTCTTGTTCATAAGAATCCTATTTAACTACTTTTTCCCACAATCAGATTCCCTTCATCATACGGGTGGACATAAGGCAGGTCTCCCCATTGACAAAATAGATAACCCGTTCCTTTGTATCCACCTCTTTGATATTATTCCTGTTGGCAAGAAAAGAACGATGGCAGCGCACGAAGCATCTGTCATCTAACGTATGCTCTAAGTCTTTCATGGTTCCGTAAAATTCTATCTGGCGGTCTTTGGCGTGTAAAACTACCTTGTGAATATTACTGGAGGTTTCAAAAAACAGAATATCCTGATAATCAACGCTGATCTTTCGCTCTCCGATCTCTATCGTATAGGTTTTATGTACCTTATTGGTCTGTAAGGTATGGCGTTCCCATGCGTGCAGCAGGCACTCTCTGATTTTAACCTTTGCCTCGGCAGGATTGTCCTTCAATACGAAATCCATAGCCTCCACACGGTACTGGAACGTCATATAGCTCAGTTCCGAATGCGCGGTTATAAATATGATGAAGCAGCGGGGATCATATTTTCTGATTTGTTGGGCCAGTTTCATACCGTTCATATCGCATTTTAAATCAATGTCGAGAAAATAAATTCCCGTATTTTGGCTGGTCTTGACCGCCTCTAACAGCTCATAGGGATTGGCGGTATCCAAAACAAGCCGCATATCCATTTCTTCCATCAGCACTGTATTATGAATGGTCTGCACAACAGCCTTCCGCTGCACGGCGTTATCTTCGCACACAAAAATATAAAGCATATGAATCCTCCCTTCTTGCCAGCCCCTTCAAATTACATGCATGCAAAACATGCTGTGTGTATGAAGTACACTATGTGCATGCACAAATTTGTTGTGTGGAAACAGAAATTCATTTCTGTTTTCACACTTCTTTTCTTTCAATCTCCAAATACTGCGTAAAGCAGCCGTCCTTCTTAGTGGTTTCCCAAAGTATATTGTCATATGACCGAATTATTTTTTGCGCATTGGCAAGACCGATTCCCGTATGGCCTTCTTTTGTGGTAAATCCCTGCTGTTTCAGTTTCTGCAGGGCCAAATCGCCCTCCTCCATGCTATTACGGATAATGATTGCAACCGTATCCGGATTTTGAATCATATTCAACCCAACTTCAGGGCGCTTTGTTTCCATGGCCGCCTCCACGGCGTTGTCCAGAAAAATTCCAAGAAGCCGGGCTAAGTCTACCGTATCCATAGAAAAGCAAGGGATCTGATCCGGAATGTCAATGGTAACGTTGATCCCCATTTCATGTGCATAAATCATTTTTGCAGAAAGCAGACTCTTAATCTCCAATACAGCGATATTGCCAAGTTGGTTCAGCTTATAATCTCCCTGGGTGATCATCTTTTGGGTGGGGAGGATTTTTTCCTCAAAAAAGTCCTTTAGCTTTTCCATATCTCCGTTCTCAATATAGCCGGACAGGGAGGTTAAGATATTGATGTAATCATGTTTAAAGGAGCGCAGTCCATCATACATGGTTTCCAGATTGTGTGTGTAATCCTGTAAATCCGCAAACGCCCTTTGCCTGGTTTCTGTCCGCATCTTTTCGCGGTAAGCCCCAAACATGGCCAGAGACAGAAAAACCGCCACCATGAAATAGCCCGCAAAGAGCATAACATGATAATACATCCGGTCGGCAAACAAAGGCACCTCCGCCCCTACTTCCGTGTGAAAGAAAAACACAATGACAAACAGCAATAAGGCCGCATCTATCAAATACCATACCTGCTGTATCTGCAATATGCCCCTCCTGCTTAGCAGTCCCCACCGGATTGCCCTGCCGCAAAGCAGTGTCATGGCATAATACAATATCATTTGGAGCGCCGCAATGCAAAAGTCCCCATAAAAATTCTCCTCCAAAGAATCCATAAAAGGCAATAAATGCCGAACCCCCACAAACACATTATCCAGGATAACGGCAAGTACGCATCCGAAAAGTCCCATACAAATATTTTTAGGACGGGTATCTTGATAAGCAGCCAAGCCATACAAGCAGACCGCTAACAATACGCCAAAAAGCCCATACAGCTTATATGTCAGCAACGGTATGGGCAATGCCGCAAAGGACATCAGCGCATAAAGAGCCGCAAAACCTTTTAGTCCCATTTTTTGCGGCCAGATATTGCGAATCGTGATTGCAAACAGGAAAAAAGAAAATAAAAGAGAAAGATAAGAATTCATTTGGTTCCTCCCTTCATGGCTCACAATCCTATGTATTATACCGAATCAAAGACCTAATAGCAAGCGTCAGGGAAAATCCACGGACTTTGACGCAAGTGCAAAAATGATAAATAAACGCATTTTTCAAAGGATGCGGAAAGCGTTTATTCACCCAATCGGGTATTTTACGACAATTTTGGAAGAAATGCCGTCCTTTCTGCTATGCTATATACACTTAAGGGCCCTGAATATTGTGCAAAAGAGAGGAGATTATACATGAATTTGACAACCACTGAAAAATATACAATAGCTGTGCTGGGGACCCAGGGCAAGCTGTCCGGCCTTCAAAGGCGGGAACGGGGACTTTGTCTGGTTGCATCCTGCGTCTGGGACATGATTCAGGCAAACGCCGTAACTGCTGATGAAAAAGGTAAATTGATGGTTTTTGGCCCACTCCCCGAGCCGCTCTCCTACTGCGCCCCGGTTTATGAAATGCTGGCTAAAAAACCCAGAAGACCGGAGAGAGTGGTTCTGGATTATAGAAACACTCTGACGGGTAAACGTATCAAGGCTTTGACGGAAACCATTGCAGACAATCTGATTGACAAATCCGTACTAGTGGTGGAGAGGCAAAGCAGCTTGCGAAAAGCCAAACTTTGCCATGTGGATACCACCGTTATCGCCCAGGACATAGCTGCGGTGAAACATATAGACGAAACAGTTCCCCAGGAGCAAATCATGCTGGCGGTTCTTCTGCTGGAAAGCAAAGCAGCAAAAAAGCTGCTGTCCAAAAAGGAGCTGTCCTGCCTGAAAAAAGCACTCAAACAGGCCAACAGCGATTTTGGGCACTACATACGCCATATAAAGAATATGATTTTGGCGGCAGAAATCGCAATTTTGGTCAGTATTGCAGCGGCAGCGTCTCAAGCAATTTGATTCCCGTCTGCAACAGGCCAGGTGAGCATCTTTCTTACAGACAATGCAGTAAATGCAAAGCCCTGGGCTGAGCTGAGCCAAGCAAAATAGATACCATTACAGCTACTGATTTACATAATTTAGGAACAATGAGAAATGAGGTGTTTTACGTGATGTCAAAAAAATTTTTTTGTGCCTGTCTGGCATTGATAACCTGTCCGGTTCTATTTACAGGATGCGGCAATGCCGCCTCGTCTGTGTCTGCAGATTTACCTTATACACAAGCAGGGCCTGATGTAATTCCAATATCCTCTGATGTGCAAGTGGTGGGACTGGGAGAAGCAAGCCATGGTGTAGCCCAGTATCATCAAATGAAAGCTGATGTATTCAAATCATTAGTAAAAAACAATGATTGCCGGACGTTTATCATCGAAGGAGATTTTGGCGGAGCGCTAAAAGTGGACCATTACATCAACGGCGGCGCCGGTTCTGCCGAAGATGCCGTTGGTGCAATCGGCTTTACCATTTATCAGACCCAGGAAATGGTTCATTTGATAGAATGGATGCGGTCTTATAATGAAGCGGCTTCACCTGAGAACGCATTGCATTTCTATGGTATGGATGTGCAGCGCTTTGACAACAACAAAGAGTATCTGTTCTCTGTTCTAAACCGGACTATTCCTGAATTAAGTGCAAAATATACGGAAGCATTATCCCAGCTCACAGATGAAAACAGAAATTCTTTAGATACGGCCACCTTAAAAAGCGCAAAAGAAGCCGTTTCGGAGCTGATGGATCAAATGGATACCTTTGAAGCAGACATTGTAACAATATTAGGGAAATCAGCTTTTGATTTTGCAAAAGAGTGTGCGAACACCATTTTTGCGTATTGCGATTTGCAGTTGAGTGATAGCTACAATGCTACTCGCGACCAACACATGTATGAAAAGGTGGAATGGTTCTTACAGCATGGAGATGGAAGTGTTCTGTTTATCAATGGGCACAATGGGCATATCGGGAAGACCTCTGTTGCCGGCTACACATGCTTAGGCCAGTTATTGTCAAAAAATCTTAAAAACGGTTACTATGCCATTGGGACAGATGCGCAGAAAACAAAGTTTAATTCGCAAAAAGACAGTGGCGGGTTTGAGGTTGTGGAAGTCAGCAATTCAAATGACCTGAACAGTCAACTTACTGATTCTGACAGCAATCAATATTTCATCGATTTTGCAAACGCACAGTCTGACGAGACATGGAAACAAATTTTGAGCAGCGAGCAGACGATTACCACACTGAATGTTAGTTTGTCCGGTATGCAGAAAATGTTAAAATTTGCATATACCACAACGATAATTCCGCAATCCACATTTGACGCCATGATTGTCTGCCGGGTGGTTACGCCTTCCACGATTATCATATGATGAAGCAGCAAAACAAACTGGGCGGCGGCAAGGCCAATGGGCTTTGCCGCCCTTTCAATGACCGGCAAAAGTATATTCCACGTCTCCAGGAAGCGTGGAATCGGACTGCCATAGGGCAAGCCAAAAATTTTTAAGCCCGGGCAGCGCCAGGCTCTCTGACTGCTTTCCTTATTTTTAATACCATAGACGGCGCTACTGACAATTCATCAATTCCCATCCGCAAGAATTCTTCCGTCAATTCCAAATCTGCGCCCGGCTCTCCACAAATGCCAATCCACTTTCCGCATTTATGGGCATTATCGGCCGCTATTTGAATCATTCTTAAAATGGCTTTATGGTGAGGTTTATAAAAATCATCCAATTTTTCATTTTGCCTGTCTATGGCAAGTGTATACTGCGTCAAGTCATTTGTTCCAACACTGAAGAAGTCCACCATCTCTGCCAGTTCATCGCTAATCATCACTGCTGCGGGCGTCTCTATCATGATTCCCTGCTCCGGCACTTTATAGGGTACTTGCGCTGCTTCCAGTTCTTCCCGGACTTCCTTTACGATACCATAAATCTTAGATACTTCTTCCGTTGATGTAATCATAGGATACATAATGGCAATATTTCCATGAACTGCGGCCCGCAGTAATGCCCGAAGCTGGGTTTTGAATATATCCGGCTGTTTTAGACAAATCCTGACCGCCCGATACCCCATTGCCGGATTATCTTCTTTGCCAAGCTTGAAATAATCCGCCTGTTTGTCCGCGCCTATATCTAACGTGCGGATAATCACCTTTTTTCCCGCCATCATCCGGGCGGCCTGCTTATATGCCTGAAATTGTTCTTCCTCCGTTGGAAAATCCGCTCTGCCAAGATATAAAAATTCACTGCGGAACAGCCCAATTCCCCTGCATCATTTTCCAGCACATAACCTATGTCACTGACATTTCCAATGTTGGCATAGATATCGATTTTCCTTCCGTCCAAAGTCACATTTTCTTTCCCTTTTAAGGTATGGAGCAGATGCAGCTTTTCTTCCTCCTCCTTTATTCTAAGCATGGTCTGGCGGCGGATTTCTTCTGAAGGCTCAAAAATAACTTCTCCGCTAAAGCCATCTACAACCGCCTGCATTCCCGTATGTATTTTCTCCAAATCCACAGGCACTCCAATCAGAGCCGGTATATTCATCATACGCGCTAAAATTGCCGTATGGGAATTGGTTGAACCATGCACTGTCACAAAAGCAAGTATTTTTTTCTTATCCATCCAGACAGTTTCACTGGGGCTTAAGTCATCCGCCACTATAATAGCAGGCTCCATTGCCCCTAAATCTGTTTCATCCTCTCTCATCAGATTACGCCCCAGACGGTTGGAGATATCTTTGATGTCCGCCGCCCTTGCTTTCATATAATCGTCATCCATTCCTGCGATTCTTTCCATGGCGGATTTAGCATTTCCCTGTGAACACGTAATCCTCCATCCCATTTTGCGTGATACGGATTATCACAACATTGATCATGCAATCAAAAAGATAGGCCGCCAAAAAAGTATCGAACTTCTTAAAAATAGTCTGCAAAAATTTTTTTACGAAGAATTATTCCATCCGGATATCCGGTTTCAAAACAGAGAAACCGCCTTGGAATTTCTGTGTAAAAATGTGGTAAAACTGGGGTTGGCATATGATGACCTTTATCAAAATGTGATAGCCAGAGAGCATATGTCAAGCACAGCCTTTGATAATGTGGCCATTCCCCACTCTCTTTCCCGGAATGCCAAGCATAATTTTATCAGTATTGCTATCAACCCCCCGCCAATCCAATGGAGCCAGGAGCACAATGTTCGATTGATTATCCTGATTGTTATTAGCTAGGAGGATCGGCAGCTTTTTTCAAGTATCTTCCAGGAATTAAGCAATATCCTCAGTAATCCATCTTATGTAAAAAAGCTGATTACCTGTAAAACATTGCCGGAATTTACCACACAGCTCTCGGATATGATTGGGACTACATAAAGCAGCAGCTTGATACGATATAGAATACAGGCTCTTTTGCATCATTTTTGCTCTCAATCATTTCTGATACCTCGTCCTTTCTGTGTTGTATTTGTGGTTTCTGAAAATAAAAAAGGCAGCGGATTGTCTGTTAAGATAATCGCTCCGACTCCCCCATAATAAAAGTCCACCCATGAATAAGGCATTCCGACATACTGCATTAAGGTTCCGCCCAAATCAAAAACTACCGTTTTCATAATTACTTTGCTTCTCCCATTCACACTTTCAGACTACCATGTCTGAAAGTGTGAATTATAAATCCTTAGTAAAACAGATAATTCTGTTTGCTTCTGTAAAATTCATAGCTTTGTGGAAGTGATAGCTGCCTGCATTATCTATTTCGCAATCACTGGCGAACTCAAAGCAGCCGTTATTTTTTGCCCATATTTCACATGCTTCTAATAGTTCTTTCGCATACCCTTTTTTCCGATATCCATCTTTAATAAAAATACCTTCTAAGTAACCAACCGGTGTTGTTTTTGTACCTTCTACATAATCATACCGCAACTGGCATTGTGCAAATCCGATAGGAATATCTCCTTCATATTTCATAAAAAATTGTGATTTACCTTTAGAAATTGTTTCATAAAATTCAGTAATCAGTTCGTTAACAGAATGGTTATTCCACAATAATATCGCTAAATTTGCCAGTATTTCTAAATCTCTATTTTCTGCCTTTCGTACCATATCCATACCTCCAAAATGTAAACAACTATTTATTATCCGATAGAATTTTTACAGCTTGTTTTACATTCTCAAGAGTAAGCCCTATTGTCTGATCCGTTTTTACCTGATGCTGTTTGATCTGATCACTGTGCAAATCAAGATCATCGAGGACTACCCAGTCCGTAACACTATTATGCAAATTTATCCACAACAGAATTTCATCGGCTTTTACCAGACTAAATTTCTTGGTTTTTCTAATTTCTTCTGTAGTTAAATCTGGTGTTACCCCGCTTATATACAAGTTTTCCTTTTCTAATAACTCAACCAACTTATTTGCCTCTGTACATAACGGTTTTAACTCGGTGTCAAACCAAAAGCGCCAGCCAGAATGAAGGATTATTTCTGAATTTGTCTCTTTTACCAAACTCGCCAACAATTTGATTTTTTCTTCATCAATCAATGCGCCATCACTGATTTCTGTCTGATGACTATCTTTCCAAAAATTAGAATTGAGAACACCATCTATATCCAGAAATAAAACTTTTGACATTTTTTCTTCCTTCCATAGGTTTAGATTTTTTCTCCTTGATTGTACTACAAACGTTTTCACAATTCCATTAGATTTTCCTTAATCTCTCTTTACTCTCTTTGCCCTATTATTTGCTATCATCATCTGCCCTGCTCGGTGCTGACCACCCTCAGCTTGCGGCAGCTGACGTATGATTTTGGAAAGAAATAGGTCTTAAATACCTCATCCTGCCCTGTTAGTTTGTAAGTATCGGGATAATCTTTGCCACATTGTCAAGTAATGAATCCAAATATTTCAAAGACGACTTACAAGAGACACAGGAAGGAAATATGCTATTTAAAATAATTTTGAAGTGAAATACGTGATGCAAAGGACTCTCCAATATTGGCAACAGCTATCATTGAGGGAATTGACGTACTTGTGGCTGGCGATAAAGATTTTCTGGTTTTAGACGTGGAAATGCCCGAAATTGTCACAATGGCGGACTTTCTTAGACAGTATTGATTAGCTTGTCAGGAGGAAGGAATGTGCAGATGATTCTAAATCCAACTGTATTGTTGGAAAGTGGCGGATGGTTATGGATAAGCCGATTTTAAGTCCCAATTTTACCATTGACCAAAAGATTTGACCATTTATGTGTCATATGATAAATTATATGTAACTCAAACTTCGCACTTGAATAAGTGCCTATGCACCTTGAAAATTCAATAAAAACTGGCAATAAAATAGCA
>NZ_QZDT01000028.1 GCF_009917485.1 Parablautia muri | reverse complement strand
CAGCTGGCGGAACTGGCGCCGTGGAGTGAAAAACTTCAATCTATCAAAAATCGCATGTGAATTATAGTGAACTACTCCAACTCACAAAGGGCTGGGGTAATTTTGTATCTGACCGCATTAATATTTGGCGCTTACTATCTATATTCTTACCAAAAAGGAGCCAATTTTTTCCAAAGACACAAACTATTTTACACTACCAGAGCAAAAGCCATTTGGCAACCTTCTTTATTAATCCGTCATAAATAAATCTCGCGTATACACCTTGTCCATCACGTCTTCCAGTTCCTTTTCCTTTCTGTTGGATATAATCAATTCACACTTATCCTTGAATTTTTGCAAATCTTTTTCCACACAGCTCCCAAAAAATGTCTCCTCCTTTAAGGACGGTTCATAAACAATAATCTCCACCCCTTTTGCCTTCAGACGCTTCATGATTCCTTGGATAGAGGACTGCCGGAAATTATCAGAATGCGCTTTCATTGTCAGCCTGTAAACCCCCACCGTACACTTCTGTCCGGCCCTGCTCTTTTCTTTAAACCGCAGTTTCCTTAATATCTGGTCTGCTATAAAATCTTTTCTCGTCCGGTTAGCCTCCACAATCGCTCCGATAATATTATTGGGCACATGGTCGTAGTTTGCAAGAAGCTGCTTGGTATCCTTGGGCAGACAATAGCCCCCGTATCCAAACGATGGGTTGTTATAATGAGATCCAATGCGCGGATCCAGGCAGACTCCTTTGATAATCTGCTCTGTGTTCAATCCCCGTACCTCTGCATATGTGTCCATCTCATTAAAATAAGCAACCCGCAGCGCCAGGTAAGTATTGGCAAAGAGTTTTACCGCCTCGGCTTCTGTCGGTTCCATAATCAAAGTATCTATTTCCTTCTTCCGTGCCCCCTGTACCAGCAAACCAATAAACTGCTTCGCCTTATGCAGCGCTTCCTCATCGTCTTTGTATACACCTGCAATGATCCTTGACGGGTAAAGGTTGTCATATAGCGCCCGCCCTTCCCTTAAAAATTCCGGGGAAAACAAGATATGACTACTGGCATATTTTTTCTGCATCCGCTCCGTAAATCCCACAGGCACTGTAGACTTAATCACAATGTAGGCAGACCTATTGATACCCAATGCCTGCTCAATGACAGACTCTACCGATGATGTATCAAAGTAATTCTTCTCCGGATCATAGTTGGTAGGCGTTGATACAATGATAAAATCAGCATTTTTATATGCCAAAGCTCCGTCTGTGACCGCTCTTAAATTTAAGTTCTTCTGTGTCAGATACTCTTCTAATTCTTTATCCTGAACAGGAGATTTGCGCCGGCTTAACATCTCCACCTTCTCCGGTATGATATCCACCGCCCAAACCTCGTTGTGCTGTGCCAAAAGTACGGCATTTGACAGGCCTACATATCCTGTTCCCGCTATTGCAATTTTCATTTTCTTATCCCTCGTGTCATTTTCTATTAACATTTTTACTGATAAAAATTTATAGCATTGTCTTTCTCCATCGTCTCCCTGAAATATAAAATAGTCTTCACAAGTCCTTCTTCCAGCGGTATGGATGGTTCCCAGCTTAGTTCCTTCTTCGCCAGGTCTATAATCGGCTTCCTCTGCGTTGGGTCGTCTTGCGGAAGCGGCAGGTACACAATTTTTGATTTGGAATTCGTCATATAGATGATCATTTCTGCTAACTGCAGCATGGTAAACTCTCCCGGATTCCCCAAATTGACAGGGCCGGTAAAATCATCACGGCTGTTCATCATCCGTATCATGCCATCCACCAAATCATCCACATAACAAAAACTGCGCGTCTGCTTTCCATCCCCATAAATCGTGATATCCTGCCCCCTCAATGCCTGGACGATAAAATTAGACACCACCCGCCCATCATCAGAACGCATCCGCGGACCATAGGTATTAAAAATGCGGATTACTTTGATATCTACGCCATGCTGCCTGTGGTAGTCAAAAAATAAAGTTTCCGCCATTCGTTTCCCTTCATCATAGCAGGAACGGATCCCATTTGGATTAACGCTGCCCCGGTAGCTCTCCGGCTGTGGGTGTACTTCCGGGTCGCCATATACCTCGCTGGTGCTTGCCTGTAAAATGCGGGCATGACAACGTTTCGCAAGCCCTAAGGTATGTAAAGCTCCCACCACGCTGGTCTTCCCTGTCTTGATGGGATCGTATTGGTAATGGATCGGGCTGGCAGGGCAGGCAAGATTGTAAATTTGGTCGCACTCTACATAAATGTCCTCCAGAATATCCTGACGGATAAACTCAAAATATGGATTATCCATCAAGTGACGGATATTATCCTTCTGCCCCGTAAAAAGGTTGTCCATACAAACCACGTCATTTCCCTGCTCTAACAGTTTCTCACATAAATGGGAGCCGATAAAGCCGGCGCCGCCTGTTACCAATACTCTTTTGCGTTTCATTTTTCGTTTCCCTCCAAGTATACTTTTTATTTTAAAATGCTTGCTGTTGAATATTGAACTACATTTCCTTCCTTAACTGCATGAAAAAAGGTTTCCGACATAAGATATCTACATACCTTATATCAAAAACCTCTTTCATGACACTTGATAAATTCTACCTGCTCCCCATCAAAGTTTCATCCCCATTCAAGGCGGCGCTTTCCTTTCACGGCAAAGCCTTGCAGCAGTTTCGTCTTCTCCCAAACTGTTCTAACGCATTTCCTAACATTCTTCCCAGTACTTTTCTACCAGTTCTTTTGCCTGCTGGGCATATTCCGGAAATTTACTGCAAAGTTTCATCACTGCATTCTCTTTTGTATCATGGTATTCTTGAAACATTTCAACCATAATCTTTATGTCCTGCTCTTTTACTTCTTTTGCTACTTTTTCTTTTATTTCTTTTGCTACTTTTTCTTTTACTTCTTTTGTCACTTTCTCTGTCACTTCTCTTGTCACGCTTTCTGTCACTTCTCTTGTCACACTTTCTGTCACTTCTCTTGTCACGCTTTCTGTTATTTCTTCCTTGATTTCTTCTGCCATATCTTCCTTAATGCTGTCAATCCAGTCTCCAAGAGTCATATATCCCGCCTCCACTTCCGGCAGACTCTTCACCCTGCTCACATAAAAATCAATCATTCTGGTTGCGTCATCCACCGCATTTTTGCTGTCACTATTTTGGATATATGTTAGCATATTTTTTATTGCCTGACTACCGCCTTTTTTTCCTTTTGTGTAAAAATAAAGAAATTGTAAGCCATCGTCATATTCCATATCCGGTATTTCTTCGCACTGATTGTGGATGGTATACATCATGTAATCTTTACCGAACAAATCATAATTTGTAATGGTAATAACATAAAGGTTGGGAATTTCAGAGAAATCTTTCAATCCTCTTTTTACATATCTGCCATCTATCTTTGCCTGATAGTATCTGTTATGCCTTGGCAGGTGAATCCCATCCTTAAGATGCGGCTCTATGTCGTATACGTTTGTGACAGTTCCCTCATCGTACTCCGTAACCTCCACATCCATCCGAATCCCCCTTAATTCCGGTGTCGCTGCGGGAATGATCTGTTGTGCCAGCACCTGGACCGCTTTTAACTCTTTTCCCAGCAGCACAGACAATAGCAGCTTGTAAAACGGTTCGTTAAACTCCTTGTTAGAAGCAATTGCATTAGACAGAAAATTGTCAATCAGGTTAAGTTCCTGCAATGTCTTTTTGGGATATCCCATATACCCTCCCCGGCAGAGCATACAAATATTTGCCGTAAAATATTGCCATACACCGGCCGCAGCTCTGCCTTCTTATTTAGATTTTCTTCCGTGAATTTCCGGCGAGCTGCCGATATAGATTTCTTCCTCTCAGACAAGTCACTGCAGATATTACCAGGAAGAAATAAGAGATTCACTATGAATTGATAAATCAACTATAGCAGAGTAAAAGCCCCTTGGCAAGCTTTTTATATAAGGTATGTAGTTGTCAAGGTACAGCTCTTACTTTTCATGAAATACATATTAAATGAAAATATAATTCAGGTGTGAGGGGTAATCTTTAGTGGCAAAATTCAAAATATCACCTTAAATGTTACTATGAACTTCCCAGAGCATGAATAGTAACTACATCTCTAATGTTGGCAAGTTGATTAATCGGACAGCAAAGAAACCCATCATACCTTTCTCCCTAAGCACACTTCTTTGTGCTATACCTGTTTATTTCTTAACACACTTGCCTTGTCACTTCTGCAATAAAGTAAATAGCATTGTTTTAATTAGGCTATAATTTATAAAAACAGCTATCAAAATAGCTACAAAAAAATTGATCCAATTAAAATACATATTCCTGTTAAAGTATGCAGTAATAAAGAAATAAAGAAAAATAAGTAAATTAAAACTTGCTTCTTTTTTCATCTTTATTTTAAATACATCTCTTATACTAATCATTCGTAATATGATTATTACGATATTGGCAACCAAAGTTGAAACCGCTGCTGCATAAAGTCCAATTTCATCAATCAGTGCCAAATGGACTACTATATTCAATACTGCTCCTACAATGGTCGTAACTCCTGTGCTTTTGGTTCTTTTATATGCAGCCTGTATTCCACCATAGAATTGAGAAATAGCCATTGCTGCAGCACTTGCTATAAGTATGGGTGAATATAAAATAGCTTCAAAATATTTTATATCAAAAAAATAAAAATAAAACACAAAGCTTCCTGCTAGCAGACACCAACATATTGATAAAAGTGTAATTAACATTTTATTAAATATACCTACCACATCTGCATCCTCATTATTCTCAACTTTAGTCACTATTTCCTGCTGCCACGAAATTGCAAACATATTAAATATCACTGAACACAGTGCTGGTATTTTATGTGTGATTGCAAATATTCCATTTGCGGCATCTCCACAAAAAATATTTATAATTTGTCGGTCAGATGCGGTCATAACCCACCAAGACACCTCATTAGGTACAAGTGGTGCTGAATAAGATATAAGTTTCTCTATTTGTTTTTTGCTTATTTCTCTAACATCAAAATATTTAATCCACTTTCCCCATATTACCAAAATAAAATCGCCTATAAATGTTCCAACTGCATATCCCAATAATATTCCGATTAGGCCCATATGTAACTTATATACAAAAGCTGTAACACTGCAAAGCATAAACATCGTCTGTAAGACTAAAGCAAATGCATATATGTCCAACCTCTTTATGGCCCTCAAAAACCCTCTCAAATAGACAGACCATAATTCCGCTATAAGATAAAAAGAAAATGCCAAATATAGTATTACATTAATACGCCCAACTATAAAAAATGCAATACATAAATATACAAAGTAATTAACCATATCAAATAGAAATGCACTCGATACATTTTTACATTTAATATCTTCATTTCCTTCGTTAACGGAAAATCTAAATACGGCCTCTTGTGTTGATAATGTTATTAGTGGAATAAGTAAAGAAATATATGTATATAACAAATCAAATCTTCCGTACTCTTCTGTTGAAAGCCATCTACTAAAGAAAAGCACTGCTAAAAATTGAAGCCCTTTATTTAAAATCGTTCCTATTGTCAACCAAATCGTATTTTTTAGAAAAGAGTTTTCTTGTTTCATCTCCATCACCTAAACAGTGGATATTTATAGCCTGGGAGGTCAATGTATTCCCTTATATTATTCGATAAAAAATCATACATATAACAAACGCTCAATGTCCTAAACCATGTTGCAAATAAATTACTCTCATTTTTATTAGATGTCATATTTATACTTCCATAATCAAAAAATTGACCCAGCCTAAAAACACATCCACCATCATCCAGTTGATTTTGGATTACCCATTGCAGAGAATTAGAAATGCTATTCCTAATTTCAACATGTCGGTACTTGGGCGTAAGCAATGATAGCCTAATCAATGATTCAATTGCATCTATATCTTCACATGCAGAAGAATTGGCCTGAAAATCATATCCTCCATATTTATTCTGGCACCCCAAAATCAAATCTATTGCTTTTTCCTTAAATGGAATATCAATATTGTCATATATTAAAAAAGAATACATATGATAAGCGCCACGTACAAGCGCATATTTAAAGGACTTAGATTTTAAATTTCCCTCTCCCCACATTCCACAGTCAGCACGTATGTGACTCATTAGCCATTTTTGTAACACTTTAACAGCCTTACCAGCTTCCTTATTTTGGAACCGTTCTCTTTCATAAAACAGTGAAACTCCAATATTCATAACAACGTTTGATGATTGCCACGGATGTGTCCAATCAAGTTCATCTAAAAGCTTTTTTAATATATCATTCTTATAAAATGGAGTTACATATTTTAATGAATACCTTGCCTTAATTCCCAGCCTTTCAATTGCAATAAAATAATGTGGCATAAAATGTCTAGCTCCCCACCCATCTCCATTCAAATATTGCAAGTTAACAATAGATTCATCCCAGCACAACCCATCTTCCATCTGACATCCACAAATATTTTCTTTCAGAATTCTAAAAACTTTTTCATCTAATTCCATACCTATAAGTTTTGCTGTCATTATCCAATAAGCATATGCGTAAATTGATTTCTTTTGAGAATTATCGGAAAAATAGCCAATTCTCTCTTTATGAACAATATTTAATAAGTATTTCTTAACATTATCCACATACTTTTGATAAATATCTGTTATCTCAATATCTGTTAAATTCTCCGGAAACTTAATTTTTATATCATGTATTTGCAATATCTCTTTAATATTGGCCTTTAGCATCTGTAAAAAATCCATTTCTTGCTCTCCTTATAAGAAACTATATCTTATCCAACTAAATAAGCTTTTAGAAAATACACATCGCAATGTAAAAATATATTTCAATCCTCTATAGTCCTTAGAATATTTAGCACATTTAATTACTTTATGTATCCATCTCTCCTTTAATTCATTATCAAATATTGTTGGAGAATATATTCTATTCGTTTTACTTAAATAATCTATCCAAAAAATATATTTTTCTACAGTAAATTCAAATTTATCTGAATATAAGGTCGATAGTACTTCCGCACCTTCTTGTTCAATTCCAAATATTTTCATTAAATTTCCTTGGATGATTTTTTTCAAATACTGAGACTGTTCACCATGCGCAGATGTTGTAATCTGTTCCTTATGTATTCGATAAAGTAACAGCTTTTCATTTAAACATGCAAATATGGCCCCAGCTTCTATACAATCAACCCATAAAGCATAATCTTGTGCCTTTACCATTTTTTCTTGATACAATATATTATTTTCGTCTAAAAAAGATTTACGAATCATTACTGAAGGATGCCTTGGTCCAACATTATTAAATAGCATCTTTACACGGAAAACATTAGTATCATTCATATAATTTCTAAATTTAGGCTGGTATATACTCTTATCTCCAAAATTCTCAACATTTACCCCTAAAACATCTACTTCCTGATGCTCCTCCATATACTTATACTGCCTGTTTAACCTATCAACTAAAGAAATATCATCGCTATCCATCCTGGCAATATATCTTCCAGAACATTTTTTCAATCCAATGTTCAAAGATTTCGTCAATCCTAAATTTTGTTTATTTCTTATAATTTTTATCTGATTATTTTTTTTTGCATATTTTTTTAATACTTCGACTGTCTGCTGGTTTGATCCATCATCAACGATAATCATTTCCCATTCGGAGAAATTCTGATTCAAAATACTGTCTATTGCTTCCTGCAAATAGTTTACCGGTGTATCATACACACACATTAGAACTGAAATTTTATTCATTTTATCTATTACCAACTTTCGCTCAAGTATTGCAGATGGAATAAACCAACCATAGTAGCTCTATATTTAACATACAGTCTCAAACTGCAAAAACATATGGAATTGTTTCATTGTTATTAAAGATTACATAATATACGATCCAATATATTACTAAAAATGAAATAACAATTCCTTGTGAAATATTTTTTTGATATTTCCCTCTCACATTAATATTCAAAACTCTCTTTGGAACATCTATCAATGTATACATTGACAAAAAATTGAGTGACAGACTTAATCTCCAAAAGAAAACCACTCCAGACAAAAATGGAATCATAATAACAGAAATTAAATTTATATTCATAAGAAATAAATTCCAATGGTTTGTCTCTTTATCATTGTCTGCACTACTATCCGCTTGTCCCCTCATGGAAGTTTTGTAAATAAGAATAGATTCTATAAGTGCAAAAACCAAATATAACAAAAGAGTAATTGGAATATCATATGTATATTCTCTTAAAAAATAAGAACTATATTTTTGAAAAATACTAATCCAATTAATGATAATATAAATTAGCCTTTCACCAATCAAATAATATACTATGGATATTAGACATATTGCATGTGTAACTTTTAGTGCAAACTTCTTTGAAGCAATATATAATACAATACCCAAAACAGCTATAATTGACGATATATGGAAGCTAATTGCAATTGCTAAAAAAAATATTGTTCTTCCATATTTTTGATTTCGGAGTAATGAAAAAGCTAAAAATACAAACGAACAAGAAATAGTTTGTCTGACTAAATTATAAGATTGGTTATAATACAGTAAATAATATACTGTCATTCCAAACCAAAGATAATCCTTTTTTCCCAACTCCAAAAAAGAAATAACAATATTAATACAAATGATAAACTCAATTAAATAATGTAAAATATACAACTTGTCTGTTATTCTGCTAATTATGTAGTTTAATGCTAAATACCCAATTTCGAAATGCTTATTTCTTACGTAATATCCTGCCCATGAACGTGATGCCCTTGCTCTATAAAAAAGCATCTTTACATAAGTCAACACATCTGTTCCAACTTCTTCATCTCTTAATGCCGCTAAAAAACATACTAAAAACAATGCTGCAAATATTGACAGCCAAGTCAATATTTTATTTTTCTGCCGTGTTCCAATATATAGAATTAATGCTGAAATAAAAAATACTATCAAATATATCATCATTTTTATATAGACTTCCCATATATCTTTCTAAATTGTAATTTGTACTAATATATATTATTTTTCATATACATTTTTTCTAATTCATGTGTCTGTTGCTTTATTTCATAACCTGAATTCCTCATAATCTCTGCAGCTACTATCCGTGAATCATAAGACATTAGACTAATTGTAATAATTTTATCTGCCCAATACTTAGCATCCCTTTTTAGACTTATATATATTACTGTATTTAATACTTTAGCTTCTTTCGTAATAGTATCTGCAAATATGCAGGATAATCCTGCACCCTGGGCCTCTATGCCCACAATGGGATTTCCCTCAAAGAGTGATGGAAGTATAAAAACATCAGCCATCCACATATACGAAGGAATTTCTCTGGTTTTTTCAATAAAAATTACTTTTTCATATATCCCAATGTTATGCGCATGCTCAAGCGTACTTTCTTTTAACGATCCGGTTCCAATTAAAATAAATTTGCTCAATGGCTCTGCTTTTGATATTTCCTTAAAAACGTCCAGTAAAAACAACTGATTTTTCTGATACTCCATTCTTCCTATGCTTAAATATACTTTTTCTTTACCAACACCATATTTCCGGCGCATTTCATTTCTAATGCCTATATTAAATTGAAATATATCCATCTCAACAATATATTTATATATTTTAACCTTACCCTGATTTATATCCCTTTTAGTGTATAACCATTTTGCCGCAAGATCCGAACAAGCTATTTTTTCATCTACATATTGTCTATAATAATGCTTTCCCAAATAATGCCCTAACAATTTAAGTATTTTATGACCTGTTCCAATTTCTGTATTATGACAATGGGCCACTACTTTTCTTATTCCGCACGATTTAGCATATTTTGCATATTTCAGTGCCACCCCTTGAATTATATGTAAGTGCAAAATATCACACCTATTTCTGTCAAAATAATTTCTAAATATATGTTGTGTAGCCATTACTCGTTCTATAGGATTCTCATATATTTTATTTAATAAACTTTTTACTTCACATCCATACTCTGCTAATTCAGAATCATAAAGCTCTGTTTCTTTTTGTGCTACTACAATCTGTACATCAAATTTTTCATGATTTATTTTCCTAATAATATTTAATATATAAGATTCCGTTCCACCTTCTGTCCACCGTTCCGCGTATTCAACAACTTGTATTCTATACATAGTAATTTGTACCTCTGATAATAATATCTATAGCATCCTTACCTTTAATTCATTTATAGAATTTTCCATATTTTCCCTAATAGTCAATATCTAATTTATTTTTTTAGATAATCTTTAAATCTAATGAATGACTTAAGCGCACGCTTTAAATCATCAAAACTATGTATCCCCATCCAAATCCGATGTCCTATGTACCACGGCCTTAAATAAAATTTTCTACGCGCCATATTACAGAACTCCACTAATTCCTGTGCTGAAATATCCCCAATATGCATACTGGTATTGTGGTTCCCATCTTCCTGCAAATAATCCGTATATTTTCCACTTAAATACCCCTGCGCTACAGCCCAGTCATACGCCTCTGTTCCCGGATATGGCATCAATGGATAAAACTGCACCGTATCCAATTTAAGCGTAAGGGCTACCCGCAGCGTTTCCTGCATAGTTTCCCGCGTTTCCCCTTTGTTTCCGACAATGAAGCAGCCGTGTACCTGCATTCCTGCTTTCCGCGCATGATCCACAAAGGGTTTATACTGCTCCACCTTAGTGCCTTTGCGGATATTGTTCAGGATTTCCTGACTTCCGCTTTCAAATCCCGGTAACAATAATCTACACCCAGCCTTTTTCATGATTACCATTGTTTCAAAGTCTAACGTAACCCTTGCATTACACATCCAACGTAATTTTTTATTAATTCCCTTATTAATTAATAACTGGCATATAGCCTGCACTCTGCTTTTATCTGCTGTAAATGTATCATCCTCTATGACGACCTCTTTTACATTCGGGAAATGATCAACAATATACTGAAATTCTTCCACTACATTTTGAGGACTTCTGAACCGGTACTTATGTCCATGCATTGTTTGTGGATACAAGCAGAAATTGCAAAAAAAAGGACAGCCCCTCCCAGTAAAAATCTGAATTTCCGGAAATGTTGCTATTGATATAAAATAGTCTTCCACATCTAAATGTTTTCTGATAAATTCAGATGCAAAGGGTACATCATCCATATATTCTATGTACGGCATATCCTCATTTGATTTGATCGTTTCATCTGTATCTCTATAAGTTATTCCTTTTACACTTCTCCAGTCTTTCCCATCGCGCAGAGCACATGCAATTTCATGGACTGTTAAGTCATATTCTTTACGCGTTACCGCATCAATTTGTCTATTCAGTCCTAATGTTTCTTCTGGTTTCGTTGAAACATGGGTTCCTACCAGAACTACTATTGCATTGGGAAACTGCTCTTTTAAGCCGGCGGCAAATTCAACATCACTATAAATTGACGGCGTTGTTGTATCTACGACAAACATACTGGCATCCTGTGATGTTCTATTTATCCTATCCAAGCAGGCATCTCTCCCCAACAATTTAGCCGGTGCATCCATAAACACAACTTCGAATCCATCCCGCTCCACCCTTGCTGCAGCATATATAAGCCATAGCGGATAGTAAAAGCATCCACTTTTGGTAATTGCAGGACTTCTCTGTTCCCTGGAAAATTTCCCATATTCTTCCTTAAATGGCGGATTAATAAATACTATTTTCATCATTACACCTCCTGCATACAACAGGCGAAACCTATTGTCATGTATCGCAAGCTATATTTGCAGCACTTCCTAAAAATACTTTTTCTTATCTATTATTTTTCAATTTATGAAACAATACAGGATTATGCTTTCGGATTGTATAAATAATCTTTCCCATTGCATAGGCCCCAAATGTCCAGTTACATTTTATAGGCAATATAAAGATACGCATTTTTAAGGAACGGCATCTTGCATATCTTACGGCCAACCGCACGTCTTTATGATGAATCACAGATGCAATCTGCTGATACTTCTCGCAATTTGACATCTTTTCCGAATGAAAAATATTCTCAATACATCCTGCAATTCTTTCCGTAAATTCACGGCAAACATATTCTTTCGCTTTATCATTCCAGACACCCATATTCTTAAAATGAGTTTGAAACTCCTTGAATTCTTTTAAACGAATCGAAAAATAATCATCTCTGTACTTTTCTGTGGTAGACCCAACTCTTTCTCTCACATAGTAATACAAGCATTCATCCGCAAAGGCAATGCTCTCACAGTTTTCTAAAAACTGCCTGTTAAAAACCCTATCCTCCGTATAGACGTGTCCATCTCTATACCGAAGCTTTTTATTCTTAATGAGACTCATCCGGTATACTTTATTCCAGACATTTGACATAATATCAGAATCCCACATCTCTACCAGGTGTTCTTTTATTGCATCTCTTGTCTTATAAAAAGCAGTAGGATAAGTATTTTTTTCCAAATATATATTTCCGGCTTGTGCCTCTACCTTAAAATAAAACCCGCAAGTGACCATATCTGCATTGTGTCGTTCTATCATATTAATCATTTTTTCATAAATAGTAGAATCCAGTTCATCATCACAGTCCAAAAACGTAACATATTTTCCAACAGCTGCATCAAGCCCTGCATTTCTTGTACTGGCAGTTCCTCCATTTGGTTTATGGATTACTTTGAATTTACTATTCTGCTCTACAATTTTTTCTAGCAAATCACCAGAGTTATCCGTTGAACCATCATTTACAAAAATCACTTCATACTTTGTAAATGTCTGTCTGGTCAAGTGCTCTGCACATCCACGCAAATATTCCGCACCATTAAATACAGGCACAATGATTGATAAAATGACCTTTTCATCATGCATACATTCTTTCTCCCGGGAACTTTTTCGCCTTGCCATCCATACCCCTTCTTGTACATTTTTAGTAATTTATCATATAAAAATGTAATTCATCTGTTCCTGTATATTGCTAATTCCCTTTACCACTTGGGAATTTCCAATTTATTTCTTTCACGCATCTGATAAAACCTTCTTTAGTGCTTTATTGTCATCAATATTCTGCCTTCTCATGCCACTTCCATGCATGTTCCACAATAATGTCTATGTCTCCATAAATGGGCTTCCAGCCAAGCATCTTTTGCGCCTTTTCACTGCTTCCTACAAGCCTTGCAGGATCTCCTGCCCGCCTTTCTGCCAAAGTGACTGTAAAATCCCTGCCGGTTACTTTCTTTACTGTTTTCACTACTTCAAGCACCGATGTTCCAAGGGCATTTCCCAAATTAAAGAAATTACTTTCTTTTCCTTCTTCTAAATAATGCAATGCAAGTAAATGTGCAGTCGCTAAATCATACACATGGATATAATCCCTGATACAACTCCCATCTGGTGTGGCGTAATCGGTTCCGAATACCTTGATATCCCGCCTTTTACCACTGGCCGCATCTAAAACCAGAGGGATTAGATGTGTTTCCGGCGTATGGCTTTCTCCTATTTCGCCTTCCGGATCAGCGCCTGCCGCATTAAAATACCGAAACACCACAAACTTAAGCCCATATGCTTTGTTATAGTCTTGGAAGATTCTTTCCACCATCAGCTTGGACGCTCCATAAGGATTGATTGGATTCTGCTTCATCTCCTCAGTAATCGGAACCCTTTCCGGTTCCCCATAGGTAGCGCAGGTAGAGGAAAATATGAGTTTATTGCAGCCGTATTTTTTCATAACATGCAGCAGATTTAAAGTGTTAGTCACATTGTTGTAATAATATTTCTCCGGTTTTACAACGCTTTCTCCCACATAAGCAAAAGCTGCGAAATGAAAAACCGCTTCTATGTTATACTCTTTGAATACTGCCTCTATCTCATCAAGGTTTTTTAAATCTCCCTGTATGAAATGTCCCCATTTCACTGCTTCCCAGTGTCCATAAATTAAATTATCAAATACCACCGTCTCGTAGCCTTCTTTATATAACTGCTTATTTACATGGGAGCCGATATATCCTGCCCCGCCACAAACCAAAACTGCCATTTATCCGGTTCCTTATTTTTCAATTTTATCCGTTCTGTCTTTTGCACTCTAAAATTAATATTTTGCTTTGCCGCAAATTGTAAAGAAAAGGGTTTTTATCATAAGCTTGATATCCTCACTTATGCAGCAGTTTGCTGCATAGTCCACATCTTGCTGCATCCTTGTTTCAAAGGACTGTTTTGCTCTGTCCGAAATCTGCCAATAGCAGGTAAGTCCCTGTGGCACAGAGTATCTTTGTATGTATTTTTCTCCATATCTTTTTTGTTCTTCCTCGTATTCATATACCGGCAATGGTCTTGGGCCAACAAAACTCATATCACCGGCTAATATGTTGAGTAATTGTGGTAATTCATCAATGTTAAATTTTCTGATGATTTTTCCTGTTTTTGTAACTCTTGGATCTTCCGTGAGTTTAAAGGAAACTTCTGTATTATTATATTTTTTTCTTAATTTTTCGTGAAGTTTGTCTGCATCTTTCCACATACTGCGGAATTTGTATATTTTAAAAACCTTCCTGTTTTTTCCAATCCGCTCCTGTGTATAAATAACTCCGGGTCCATCTTCCATCAAAATCGCTGCAACCGTTAATAAGAAGATGGGAGACAGCAATATAATTCCCAGAATCGCTGCTATTATATCAACTGCCCTTTTAGAGAAGCGGTACATTATCGGCTTCTGCGTATATAATAAATGATTCTCATACAATCCTTGCTTTTCCTGGACAGTGCTTATATCCTTCGTCAAAATCTTTATTCCGTCCATTTTGATACCCCCTGTATACAGCAAACTTTGCTTGCGGTACTCCCCCTGCATATCACAAAGCCATGCCTGCGATAACGCATAGTTCTAAAATATCCATTGCAATAGCCAAGGTTGCAAAAGTAAGTTATTGCAAAGCCTTGGGCTGAACTGTTACGAATCGCTGCCAACTCTAAGGTATGTTATTTTCAACTTTTATTTACGGCGTACTGTCACTTTCGGTAACCGTTTGGCTTTCTGCTAAAGTGTTTCCCTTTCCGTAGCAGCACGCCAATCCCCACACTCTGAAGACTGTATGCCGCTTTGCGCCCTACAGTCAACCTTTCTGCAGTTTCCTGCAGGATTTGTAATTTTCTTGACATTCCACCAATTCTATAAAGCAAGTCCTTTATGGAGTGGTTTCCTGTTTATTGAAATATCCTTTACATATATGCTTCTTTCCAGGAAGCTCCATATGTATAATTAATCATGCATAACCAATTATTTCTTTCTCTCGCTTATTCAGCTGCAGGCGCCACCGCTCCCGGAACTTCGATAAACGCCAAAGTTCCAAAGGATGTCATATCAACAACCACATGGTCGTCTCTTATCTCAGCTACCGTAAGTTCTACCCACTGGCCGTTTACCAGCTGGTATACCTTAACCAACTGTCCGGTCTTAACGCCCTTCATATAGTAGTTCACCTGTGCGGTATTAAAGCCGCCGATATGGGATGAAACTTTCACTACATTCAGAACCTTTCCGCCAAGAGCTGCCGCCTGTGCCTTTGCTGAATTCACAGCCGCCAATACAGGCTTGCTAAGGTTAAAGGTAACGTTGCTGGGCGCGCCGTTAATGAGAATGTGTCCTCCCTGTCCAATAGGGGTTACGCTGTCAAGTCCGGGTACGGATACAACTGCGTTGTTCATGTATTCCCCAACTGACATTCCCACAGACGCTGCTGCAGACACTACGGATGAGGGCACGCCCTCCACTGTGTCTGATGTATCAGCCGCAGCTGCTTTTGCTTTTGATGATGATGACGCAACCACTGCTGATGCGGAGGGGCTGGTTGCTGCCATGACAGGCAGGGAAAATACCATTGCCCCCGCTAATGCTAATGCAATTAATCTCTTCATCTGGAATCTCCTCCTTTTCTCCCGGTTATGCCGGGTGTTTTGAGTGTGGTTTATATTTACGCCTCAGGCATGTGCCCTCAGCGGAAATACCGCTTCTTTCCTGACAGAAAATCTTCCTCTCTTATTCATACATAACCCTGTCTATGGTTCCGGCTGCATCATTTACCAGTCCTCCCAAAACCACGAACTGCTTTTGGGCGTCCTCCCCTTTCTTAGTCGTCAAAGTCACCAGGAAGTGATATGGGGTTAAATCCTCCCATCCTTCCCGGAAATTCATTCCCATAACTCTTGTATGATATAAATCATCAAGAAACTTCTGGCAGCCTGCAATATAGGTGAAATCATAGGTACGGATCAGGCTGGTATTTTCTCTTTCATATGCAGCAAAAATCTCATAGGTAAGCAGGTTCCCGTCTAAGTACAGGTATGCTGTCTTATGTTCATCAAAAAAATTTGGGTCTGCGAACTGGTAAAGGTCTGCAAACAGCCCGCTCTCCCCATCAAAACTGGTCTTCCCGTGGATAACCGTATTAAAATCACACATATTTGTCAGGTTGGCAAGCTCTGTGTAAACAGCTCCTTCCCCATCAGTTTCACCATAAGCATTGTGGCTTTCGTAATAGTCGTCCGCCTGCATACTTTGAAGTACCGGGCAGTCAATATCTGTCCCCGGTATGTAAAGCCATGCGAAAATATCAGGGTTTTCTTCCTGTAATGGTTTAATGTCTACCACGGTATCTTCTGCTGTCTCACCGGCAATGGCTGTTTTTTCCCCGACAGATGCATGTTCTGTGTTGTCAGCGCCTGCATCGCCTGTCTTTTCTTCTTCTTGTATGCTATCTCCATTGCGCTCCTCCACCTCAGCATCCAATCCCAAATTTTCATCTGCTGCTTTTTCTGCTCCGCAGCCAGCCAGCATAATAGCCGCCAGTATATAAATCCATATCGTTTTTTGAAGCCAAGTTCGTCTGTCATTCTTTTTCACATTTATATCCCCCTGCATATGTAAGCTGTGCTTGTAATCCTGCTCTCTATCCTTGTCTAATCCGCTGAAACTTCCTCATAAAACACATCTATAATCAGTTCATAAAGGGCTTCCTCATCTGCCCAAAATTCCTCAAACTCCTCTCCCATAATGGTCTCGCCCTCCAGCATCCGGAAACTATCGCTTCCGAAGCTGTAATCTACTATGATGGGCGCCAGGTAGGATACCTCATCCAGGGAAACGTCCGTTACCATCTGTGGCGATATATTCTGATATAATTCCAATGCTACGGAAAGATTATTTTTCACTGCATGTTTCGCCTCGTCAATAAAAGCTGTCAGATACTGTTTCTGTCTGGCAAGCCGCAGATCCGCCGAGGCAAATATACTGGTATCCCGGTATTTCACATACCAGTAAGCACTTTCCCCTTCCAAATGGACCCTTTCTCCTTCTTTTAAACTTTTGTCTTTTGAGGTTAAATCTTCCAGTACGGTTACATCCACCCCTCCCACTGCGTCATTGACGGCAGGAATTGCGCTCATATTCACCGCCGCATAACCATGGATGGGCAGGTTATAGAACAGTTTCTGAACCGCTTTCTTTTGATACTCACAGCTCTCCTCCACTCCGTTGCCAAAACCGTGCTGCACAGCAATTTGAGCTGTAATGGTATTTACGTAAGCTCCTTCTTCGTTGTAAACATCTATATCTGTCATGGTGTTGCGGTTAATTCCAATTACCTTTATGGATTTGTCATGGGGATTCATTACTGCTAAAAATAAAGCATCCGCCTGTCCCCCATCGGTTCCCTCTTTCATTTCCTTCACATCACTGTTTTTGTCAATCCCCATAACCAAAAAGGTCATGATATCTTCATTGTAGGCATAGACCTTTTCTTTATATTTCACCCATCCCTGCTGCCATTTTTCTTCTTCTTCCTTTGATAAAGGTTCGGAAGCTATGACAGGGGTAAGCTCCGGCGCTGGCTGCGCCTTGCTGAGCAGGTTATTTCTACCCACCGCCCGGACAATCTGAAAAAGCATGCAGACCATCACTGTGACCACCGCCACTTCCACCAGAACCATAAGCGCTATCTTTCTTATTTTTTTCTTTTTCTTTTCTTTCAGCTTTTCAGGATTTAAGAGCCGCTCCTTCTCCTGATCCGCCAATGCATCCCTTTTTTTCTTACTTTTCACTTAAGGGAATCCTCCGTTACCTATCTATTTTTATATTGACTTGCCAAACTTTCCTCATCCTGGCCTGTAAAAATTGCTGCAAATACCCTGGAAGCTCTTGCCACATTCCCTGCCCTGTCGCTGACTGCATAAAATACCACTACCGTACCATCTTCTCTGTTTTCACTAATCTTTTCTATTACAATCCGACTGCTTAAATCTCCATCTTCTTTATCCCAGGCAGTTGCACCTGTAAGCAGCTCCTTTGTCCCGTTTTCTTCTCTATATACTGTATCTACTGACTGAAAAGTAAACTCCGGCTCCTGTCTGTCCTTCCCAAGATATAAAATGGCACACAGCAAAATTAAGATTCCATTGGCCACAGCAAGCGCTATCCCTATTATCCTGCCCTGCTTCATCCGCTTTTCCTCATTTCGTTTTTGACCAGACTATACGTTTTCCGAATCTGCAAAGTCATCATCTTCCTTCATAACCTCATAGGCGAATTCGTCTCTGCCTTCCTCTCCAGCCCCGCCTGCCGATTCATGCCAATCCTCAAAAGAGGATTTGTCCTCTTTTGAGGAATGTTCCCTATCCTGGGCTGTCCGCTCCACATGATTGTCCTCCCCATATTTTCCATAATACTTACCGTAATACTTTCCATAATACCTGCCATAGTGGCCGTAGTAGCCTTTGCTGCTCATATCCACTTTATTAAGCACCACGCCTAAAATCCGGCTTCCTGATTTATCCAGCTGCTCTTTTACTCTCTGTACAAATTTATAGCTCACCGCATTATTCTCCACCACCAGCACGGTTCCGTCACAGTATTTTGCCGCAACAGCCGCGTCAATCACGCTCCCTAAAGGCGGCGTATCAATGATGACATAGTCAAAAGAATATCTAAGTCCCTGAATCAGAGAGCCAAACTTCTCACCTCCAAGAAGCTCGCTGGGATTAGGGGGTACCGGGCCTGAAAAAATCACATACAG
This sequence comes from Parablautia muri, assembly GCF_009917485.1. GTDB lineage: Bacteria > Bacillota > Clostridia > Lachnospirales > Lachnospiraceae > Suilimivivens > Suilimivivens muri. The sequence continues at coordinate 36,481 of NZ_QZDT01000028.1, read as the reverse complement.
ATTATGGATGTTCGTCTCGCACATCACATCCTTGTATTCCGCCCTGCCCGACAAGCAGTGGGTCATTCCCTGTCTTACGGCTCCTGTCCTGTATCTTCCTACCAGCACCGACTTTCTCATGTCCGCGTCAAGCAGGATGGTTTTGTTGCCTGCCTCTGCAAAGGCTTTTGCCATCTCCATAGCCACACTGGATTTTCCCTCATTAGGCGTACAGCTGGTAATCGCCACCACCTTCACATCCCTTCCACAGAACTCTATGTTCGTTCTAAGTGTTTTGAAGGCCTCCTTCATACGGTAATCTTCTACTTGTTGATTAAACTGTAGCTTTACGCTCTGCATTTTGGTTTTCTTTCCCCTTATCCTTTTTTAACAGTTTTCTTTGTTCTTAGGCAGCGTTTTTTAATGCCTTAGAGCTTTTCTTCACACTTCATGCTATTTCTTTCTTCTTAATTCCATAATAGAAAGAATATCTTCCCTGTCTTTTTCACCCAGATCCCGGAAACAGGCGATAAGGTGTTTTTCCATCTGATTCATATCCTCATATGCCGGGACATGGACCTTTGGCTTCTTATCTCCCATATTTATGTAATTAGAATCCTCGTCTTGGTCCTGATTGCTTTCTATTCCATACTGACTGAACGCCATGCGGGAAAGCAGACTTTCCACAGGCACTTCATACAGTCTCGCCAGGCCGTACAAGGCCCCGGCCGGCGGTCTGATTCTCCCTGTCTCATAGTGGGAATAGGTCTGTCTTGAGATATTAAGCTTAGAGGCCACAAAGTTCTGCCTGTAGTGGCTGGAGACTCTTAGCTGCCTTAAATATTCCGGCAGAGTCTCGCTTCCTTCTTTCACCGGCCTCTTAAACCCTGCTGCTTTTCTTGGTAAATATCTGACAGCCATTTCCTGCCTCCTTTTCTTTTTACAATTCGCACCTGGAATTGAAAACAACTTCCGGAATTGAAATATAATTTCCCCTCTTACGTATAGCTTCCATATCTTTGTTTTATGCTCTGCCTATTCTGCGAGACAAAATTCCGCTCCTGACCTGGCTGCTGCTTTTCTTCTTTTTACTGCCCGCTTCATCCGCTGCCGCCGGTATCAGCGCCAAGGTGCTTAAGCCCAGGTATTTCTCCACATCCTCTGATGATTTGATCGTATCATCCATCAGGTACCGCACTATGATAATAGCGCATACAATCAGAACGCCTATAGCGCCTCCAATTGCCGTCCACTTCAACACACTGGGGCCCGCTTTTTCTGTGGGCATGTTTGCCTGTTCCACCACGTTCACTGCTTCTATGTCCATCACATTCTGTATGTGGCTGCCAGCCACTTCCCTAATGCAGTTAGCCGTCTCCATCGCCTGTATCGGATCCGCATCCTCCACCGTAATTGCCACAATACGGGTATCCGTAGGCGTTTCCACGCTGACCTTTTTTAACAGTTCTTTATATTCCACATCTAAAGAAAGCTTCTGAATAACCTCTTCCAACACGTAACGGCTGTTAATCAGCTCCGCGTAATCCTTTGTAAGCTGGGTGCCAATCTGCACATCACTGTAGCTGACTGCAGCATTTTCTGTTTTATTCAGGATATAAATCCTTGTGGTTGATTCATAATAAGGTGTCAGCACAAAGCTGCTAAGCAACAGGCAGACCAGCGCTGCCAGCAGTCCGGCGCTCAAAATCAGCCATAGTCTTCCGACCAAGATATGAAAGATTTCAAGAAGGTCTATTTCAATTTCATCATTACCCATCTGATTTCCATTTTCCTTTCCCATTTTTGCTCAAAGCTCCCAACATGGAACTTCTACTTTGTAAAAGTTTATTCATCCAAAAAAGCTTTCCATTACAAACGCAGGCACAACTTTAGATATATACATCCCTTATAACGCGCATGGGGTTCCCGTAAAAGAGTCTCTCCCCATACTCCTCCCCATATTTTTTACCCACATATCTTGCGCATTCCGAAAGCATGGGCCGCCTTTTTCCCATGTCGTGGGCATCCGTTGCCACAAAATGTACCAGCCCCTGTGCCAAAAGCTTTTTGGTTAACTGCCTTGCCCCAAATCCAAAATCTCCCATGATGCTGCCAGCGTTCACCTGTATATAGCATCCCATCCTGACTAAGTCTTCTACCCGCTCTGTCTTCATAAGCATCCGGCTATATCTTTCTACATGGGCAAGGATGGGCCGCCAACCATGGGCAAGCGCCTCATACAGTCCATACCTGATGTGATCAAAATCGTCCCCCACTCCAAACTCAATCAGAACATAAGCAGATCCCGCCATGGTGCAGGCTTTTCCCTGGTCTAACTTTTCCGTCATGTCACTGCCATAATACATTTCATTTCCCATATGAAAGGCCATGTTTATTCCTTCCTCTTTGGTTCTTTTTTGCAAATCTTTTATGAGCAATTCTATTTTTTCAGGTCCTGCATTATGGTGTGCGGGCTTGTTGTGAGGCGTTAAGATAATTTCCCGTATTCCATCGCCCCATGCTGTGCGCAGCATTTCCATACTTGTGTCAAAACTTTCCGCCCCATCGTCTATTTGAGGCAGAATATGGGAATGAATATCTATGTAGGAATCCAAGCTTTTTTTCACCTTCCTCCCTATTCGCTTTCTGCTATGGCACCAGACAATGGCCTGAACATCCAAATCTGCCGTCCATTGCGTCCGTCCAGTCCACTATGAAAGCGCCGGATTTTACCTGAATTTGCATTTTCTTATTTCGTAAATTTATATATTTTACGAAATAAGCAAGATGGCTCCTAAAAACCTTTAAATGAAGGGAAGCAGGACATATGCCCTGCTTCCTGACCAGATTTTTGACGGTCTAAAAAAATTTTATAATTTTGAAAAGACAAACAAATTGTATATTATTAAGCACATTACATATCGTTTTATCAAATTTCACAGTATTTCTTTTTTTAGGTAGTAAGCAAATATTCCCTTTATTACACATATTTATTATCTATAATACAAATGCAAGTTCTAACTCCCATAACAGCATATATCAAATTTTTCCATCAGTTCCTTCTTATGCTCCAAGCTGGAATGAACATACAAATTTAATGTGACCTGCACACTGCTGTGTCCTAAAATCTCACTGAGGCTTTTGGCATCAAACCCTTTGTCAATGCATCTGGTAGCAAAAGCATGCCGGAGCATATGAAAGTTAAAGCTCTTAATCTGACATTCATTCAATATTTTTGCAAATCGGTACTGCAGGGTCCTCGGCTCTACCCAGCTTTTTTTCCTCCCCTTAATGATATACTTAGCATCTTCCTGCTTATACTGTTGTAAAAGTGGAAAAAGCACCGGTGGAATAGGAATAATTCTAAATGAAGTGCATGTCTTCGGTGTTTGCAATAGAACTTCGGTACTGCTTTTCTTCCCTTCAGATGTTTTTACCCTCTGCATGTTTTTTCGAACATAAATAACGCCCTCCTCAAGATTCACATCTCCCCAGGTCAGAGCACAGGCTTCCCCAATTCGAATGCCCGTATAAAAAACAATCAAAACCCCAAGACAGGTATCATCCCCTGCATTTTCCAAAAGATATTTTTCTAAAACGCCCATATCCTGCTGTCCGGGAAGCATCACCTGTGTCCTCCTGGCCGGCATAATCAGGTTCTCTGGAATTTCTATGGCGTAGTGGTATTTCTTTTTTACATATCTAAGGGCACGCAGGACAATTGCGCATATACTTCTTAAATACCGGTCAGAAAGCATGGCTCCGTCCGTATCCTCCCGGATGCTTTCTACAAATGCCTCTAACCTCTTGGTATCTATCTGATTTGCTTTCACATCTCCAATTCTGGGGATAATATACTTATCTATTGTCTGGCAGTAAACCGTATAAGTGGTTTTTTTCCATGAAGGTCCCTTTTCCTTAAGCCACATATCTATCACATCCGCAAGGCTGCCTTTCACAGGCTCCCCTTCCACTTTGTGGGTTTTCTGAAAAGCTCCAGCTTTTCCTTCACTTCATTATAATTTCTTCCGTAGACAGAACGATAGCTGCGTATACCGTTTTTGCTTCTTTCTATTACAATACGGCCTTCCCAGCGGCCATCCTTTCTCTTATAAATATTAGCTCCTCTTCTTGACATGACTGACTCCTTTCTTTTTGACCAGAATTTTGACGGTCTAAAAAAAATTTAAGAACAATAGTTTCAGATAAATATACCATCAGCAGCAATCCAAGCCTTTAATATTTCGAAAAAATAAGTGGATTTATTTGAAATAAAGATAAAAAATGTAAAAATAAAATACATAGTTGATTTTTTTAGTGGTTTGTAGTATAGTTTCTTTAGCGTTTTTGTAATATTTACATTTATTTGCAATTATTTCTTTCTTTTTGCATTTCGTAAAATATATAATTTTATGAAATGTTTTTTTATTTTTCGTCTGCAATGCTTTTCTCTCCTACATTAGGTATATTCTGCACTATAATAAGACAAATTCGGACAGTAAACAACAAAATATCGTTCATGTGTTCCTTCTCATTTATGCATATTGATTGGGATAATTACAGATTGTCATGCGCTGCAAATTGATTTGTCAAGTCAAAAAACAGGCGCCTATGATTCACACACCGCGCTGATATAAAAAAGACCTGAGCTCTACATGTTTCATAGAGTTTCAGATCTTTTATATGAATTAGCAGCCTGAAAACTGCCGCCTTTATTTTCCAAAAAGTAAAAAACACGCGGAAAACATTATTTCGCGCCGTTCTTTACACCACAATTCTTTCAAGTCTCGCACCCATTCTGCTTAAAATCTCATTTGTAATCGTCCCCGTCTCCTTTGCCAGATGGCAGACTGAAATTTCCTCCTCACCGCTTTTCCCAATCAGCACCGCCACATCCCCTGCTTTCACCCCCGGAATGCCGCTTACATCCACAATGGTCTGGTCCATACAGATGCGCCCAATCACAGGAGCCCTGCGGCCCTCAATTAAAACTGCGCTTTCGCCCCCGGAAAGCCCCCGTGGATAGCCGTCCCCATATCCGATTGAAAGCGCGGCGATCTTCATATCCTTTTTTGCCTGAAATTCCAGACCATACCCTGCGCTTTCACCTGCATACAAGTTTCTTACCGATGTAATTCTTGCCTTCAAAGATAAAACCGGTTTCAATATATCTTTATATTTCTCCGTATCTTCCCCGGTGCTCAAAACACCGTACAGCGCAATACCCACCCGTACATAATCCTCCGCAAGCTCCGGGTAATGAAAGATTCCGTAGCTTGACTGTAAATGGATTTTAGGCCGCGGACAGCCTCTTTCCTCTAATTCCTTAATAAGCTTATAAAAAACCTTCGCCTGCAAATCCGTAAATTCCATTTCCCGCTTTTTTAGGGTATCATCGGCGCAAAGGTGGGTATACATACCGTCCACAATCAGATTTTTCATCCGGCAGATATTGTACAGCCTGTCCACATTTTCACTGCGCTCCCCTAAACGATGCATTCCGGTGTCCACTCCAATGTGCACATGTATTTTTTTGCCATAGCGGTTCAAAAGCACCGCATAAGGAAAGTCAACCACGGTCTGTGACAGGCGATACCTAAAAAGTAAGGGAAACAAGTCAGGGTGGGTATAACCCAAAATTAGAATTTCACCTTTTATCCCATGTCTGCGCAGCTCTATCCCTTCCTCCACGCTGGCAACGCAAAAAGCGTCCACACCCATATCGGCTAATTCCCTTGCGATCAGAACCGCTCCATGTCCATAGGCATCCGCCTTAAGGGCAGGCATCAGCTTACATGCATCCGGCACTCTCTTTTGCAGAGCCGTTACATTTTGCCGCAGGGCGCTTCTGCTCAGCTCAATCCACGCTCTCCCGCATTTAAAATCCTCTTTTTTTTTACGCTCCGTCCATTGAGAAAGGACCACGGCTGCAATCGTGGAAAAACAACTCACCGCAAGATAATGCCCAAGGCTGTTATCCACCAAAATTCCGGTTAAATGCAAAGCCCTGGCCGCTCCCCTCACCACTACAATCATGACGGGATGCAGTATATAAATCCACATTGCCGTATTTCTTAAGAATTTAGAAGACCTACCCTGCCATGCTAAAAGCGCCTTCATGAGAAAGATTGCAGTTGGTATCAGCATAATGTACATACTGTCATGCCTTTGCACTCCAAAATGCCGCAGGGTAAATGCTTCTGCCACCATCAACAATCCAAAAACCGTAAGTCCTATACAATTCGCCAACAAATTTAAGGAATCCTGGGTGCTTTTTCCACTTTCCATTCCAGCCCCTGAAAGTTTCTTTGTCTTTAAAGCATTTTTGTTTTCGAAAGAAACTTTACTTTCTGAATAAAATTTATTCCCTAAAAAAATTTTAATCCCCAAAATTAAGAAGATTGGTGCCATGAACAGTCCGTTTCTTGTATAGGAAAAAATCTGAAAGCCTTGCATATAAATGTGGTACAAAACGGAACCTTCTTTTATGCAGCCAAAGTAACTATCCCCTAAAAGCCCGATTAGGTAAAGCGCTCCCGATACCACCATCCATACCTGTATTTTTATTCCGGATATACTCATCAAATACACCAGCGCCACACCGATCATACAGGCGGGGAAATACCACAAATGATAAAAGGTTCCATCAAATAGCAGCATTCTGATTACTGAGCTTATGTTTAATTCCTTATAGTGGCCCGCATAAATACCTACAGGCAGATAAAGCAAGATAGCGCTGCCGTACAAAACAGCCGTCTTTTTTATATATCTTAAAAATTTTTTGAAAGCCCCATCCCGGCGTATAAAAAAATCGCCCGCCACAAAATACCCTGTCACCATAAAAAAGAAGGGAACCGCAACCCGGCACAAAACCCTTGTCAGTAAAAAGTCCGCGTCCGCGCTGTAAGATAAAAGGGGCGATGTATGAATGGCCACCACCATAAAAGCCGCAATCACCCTGAATCTGTCAAGCCCTCCGTAAGTTTGATTCGTATTCAAATTTTCTTCTCTCCCTCATATTCAATCTAAAATAGTTCTCATTGTCTCATACTGAGTAAGGATAAATCCGTCCACATTGTTACCTGAGACCGTATAGGGATAATCCTCCTCCATTTCAAGCACGGTGGTTTGCCCCTGCTCCGCCTCTAAATAAGAAATGAAAGCCCGCATTCCATTTTTGTTAAAGCTATAAACCTTCTGTCCATGGGGATACTTTTTGACAAAAGAAATGTATTCTTCAAGGGCTAAATTCTCCTGCTCCATAATCATAGCGTGGGGAATGCCCACATAACGAAAGTGCCAAGGTTCATGCCCGATTCCCGTGATTTCTTCTTTTCCCGAAGGATATCTCTCCACAAAGCCATATTGAACCGCTTTTTGCCGGAACGTCTGGCAGATTCCTTCATAAGGAAAATCCGGGCGTATAAAGTCAATATTTTCCTGTTTTAAGCCAAGGTCAATGGCAAGACCTGTCTGGTGCTCACTGTGGCCAGGGTAAGCAACGTACTTTTCCGTAAACTCCCTGCCACTTTCCGCAAGTGAATGATCCCAAATTTCTCTCTGCTCTTTTCCTGACCGCCAGCCGCTGACCGGAACGATTCTTTGCCAGCCGTTTATTTTCCCCATGAGCCTGGTTAAAAGTTTGACCGCCATACGCTGCATCAGGATATCGCACTCTCCGCTTTGAACCGGTTCCAAATCCTCTCCGCTGCCCGCTGCCCATCTATAAGCACGGTTTACCAGAACCAGACTCCCTGTATAAATGTTTTCCCTCTGCAAAATAACTTTCTCCATGCCGATACCTCCCCCATATCACAAGCACAGCCTGCAATGCCTCTTTACAAAGCAGAGCCCATACCAAATTGTTATGCCTCTAACTGAAAACATATCATAGCTCCAGCCAAAAGTATGCATGGTATTTTTAAATACCCTCCAATGCCAATGTGATGATTTTTTCCAGAATTTCTCCAAAAGAATACCCGGCCGCCTTCATCATCCCCGGATAGCGGCTGTGTTCCGTAAATCCCGGAATGGTGTTGACTTCGTTAAATACAATCTTTCCCTCCGGTGTCAAAAACATATCCACTCTTGCAAACCCGGCGCATCCAAGGGTTCTGTAAATAACCTTTGCCGTCTCCTTTAACTCCTTAGCCTTTTGTGCGCTGATTCTTGCCGGCACATGTATTGCGGAAGTCTTTAAGGTATATTTTTCGGTAAAGTCAAAGAAGCCTCCGGAAAGCTCGATTTCATCCACCTCCCCTACCGTCAGAGTTTCCTTTCCCAGCACAGCGCATCCAACCTCAAATCCGTCTATATTTTCCTCCACAATTATCTGGTCATCGTACAAAAAGGCAAGCTCCACAGCCTCTTTAAGGCAGGCCGCCTCCCCCACCTTCGTTACCCCAAAGGAAGACCCTGCTTTTACCGGTTTGACAAAAAGAGGATATCCTGTTTCTTTTGCAAAATCTTTTATCTCCCTGCCGCCCTCTGTGATTTTGGCCTGCATCCCAAACACACGCGCCTTTGGGACACATACGCCTGCCGCCTCCACAAGCTTATGAGCCCGGTCTTTATCCATACAAAGGGCTGAAGATAAAACGCCGCAGCCGGCAAGGGGAATCCCTGCAAGCTCAATCAGCCCCTGAACCGTTCCATCCTCTCCCCATTTCCCATGTAATACAGGAAATGCCACATCCACTGGTACGGTGTCCACACCGTCCTCTTTATGAAAAACCAAAAGTTTGTGGGCCTTTCTGTCCGGGGATAGGATCGCCCTCATGCAATTTTTGCCGGTAAACCATGTATCATTTTTTATCTCATCCACATCTCCGGTAAAATAAAACCATTCCCCCTCCCTGGTGATGCCAATCAATACCGGCTCATACTTGTCCCTGTTCAGATTCAGAATCACCCCGCAGGCTGATTCTAAAGATACCTTATATTCAGATGAACAGCCTCCAAAAATTACTGCAACATTTATTTTTTCCATTTTCCTTTTCCTTTCCCTGTTTTTTGTATCCAGTAAGGAACCGTTAAGAATTAACCTTACATTGCGTGCCGATGCCAGTCCTATCGCCTAGCCTTTCACAGTACATTGTAAACAAATTGTAACAATCAAATTTGTTTTATTTTTTCACTTTCCCTTTAGGATTATTTGAGAATTTATTAGGAAAATCCTTAAAAAAAGCTAAAAAATATTTAGATATGTTAATTTTTACTTGATGAACCATATAGCAGCCTTTATAATATAAGAGGTTTGTTTTGACAGCCCAAATAGAGAAGGTATCTATGTAAAGCAGGCAGATAAGGAAACTTTTCGGCTTTTTGTCTGCATGCCTTGAAGGTTACGCTTCGGAATGAATGGAGGAAAGAAATGGAACGATTGGTAGGAACTGTATCCAGAGGGGTTAGAGCGCCGATTATCCGGCAGGGAGACGATCTTGCGGCAATTGTTGTGGATTCTGTGCTGGCGGCTGCAAAAAGCGAGGGCTTTGCTTTGCATGATAAAGATGTGGTAGCCGTAACAGAGGCTGTTGTGGCACGGGCCCAGGGAAATTATGCAGGAATTGACCAGATCGCAAAGGATGTACACGAGAAATTTGGCGATGATACGGTAGGTATATTATTCCCTATTTTAAGCCGTAACCGTTTCGCTATCTGCTTAAAAGGCATTGCTAAGGGTCTTAAAAAGGTTGTGCTGATGCTCAGCTATCCGTCCGATGAGGTAGGCAATCACCTGATTGACGAGGAAGACATGGACGAAAAGGGTGTAAATCCCTGGACGGACGTGCTCACGGAAGAAAAATACAGGGAACTGTTCGGTTACAAAAAACATGTTTTCACCGGCATAGATTATGTGGAATACTACAAACAATTGATACAGGATGCAGGGGCGGAGGTTCAAATTATCTTTGCAAACCAGCCCAAGGCGATCCTCTCTTATACCAAATCCGTCCTGACCTGCGATATCCACACCCGCTTCAGAACGAAAAACACCTTGTTAAAAAATGGTGCCCAAAAGGTTTACACCCTTGATGAAATCCTTACAAAAAGCGTGGATGGCAGCGGCTACAATGACAGATTTGGTCTGCTCGGCTCTAACAAGGCAACCGAGGAAAGCGTTAAGCTGTTCCCGATTCACTGCCAGGAAATGGTAGAGCGCATCCAAAGGAGCCTGATTGAAAAAACAGGAAAGCAGATTGAGGTTATGATTTACGGCGATGGTGCTTTCAAAGACCCTGTGGGAAAAATATGGGAACTTGCGGACCCGGTGGTTTCTCCGGCATATACCAAAGGCCTTGAAGGAACTCCCAATGAAGTGAAGCTGAAATATTTGGCAGACAATGACTTTGCCGATTTATCCGGCGATGCCCTAAAGGATGCGATTTCTGCTTACATCCGGGAAAAGGATGAGAAGGCGGCCAGCCTGGTAGGCACCATGGTAACCCAGGGCACTACCCCCAGAAGGCTCACTGACTTGATTGGCTCATTGTGCGATTTGACCAGCGGCAGCGGCGACAAAGGAACGCCTATTATCCTGGTGCAGGGTTATTTCGATAACTATACCAAGTAAATATTTTCACAGCTGATTCTTTATCACTAAAATTGTAAACTGCCGCGGGAATCAACAGATGCGGTCACATTTGGTGGGACAGCTTAATCTTAATCAATGAGGGAAAAACCTAAAGTTTTTCCCTCATTTTTATTACATTGTTCAGTTGTTCCCCTACGCCTGTGCCAACAGTATAAATCATTATTACAAATAACTTTCGATACCGGCGTTCCCCATATTCAAAAATTATGTTCCCTGTTTTTTCTTTAATCAACTTTGCTTTAGCATTTCCCTATCGCTAAACAAACGCGGTTCCGGTATTTTTTCTCCATCTTCTAAAGCTGTTTCAATCCATTCCTGTATAATTATCTCTACATTCTCTACTGCCTCAGTTGGTGTTTTTCCGTCTGCCATACATCCAGGCAATTCAGGAACCGACACAATATAGGCCTGGTCTTCTTCAGACCATGACATAACCATAGAATATTTAGACATAAAGACCTCCTACAATCCATATTTTTCAAATAGCATCCTTACTTGTTTAACCTGATATGCTTTTGCTTTATTTCCACTTGGCTGAATGTTTACTCTTTCTATCTATATCGTCACGTTTATAAATATAATGGTCTCCCCGGATTCTTTCTCGGAATCCATATGAAAGAATCGTATTTCTAGAATCAACAAAGCGGATATTATTATCACTTTTTCCGCCCATTACCATATCATATGTATTATTCGCCACTTAGCTTTACTCCTTTGTACGATATCATTATATCAAAATTCTACAATCTTTCAATCAATTCCTGTTACGTTTCACGGCCTGGGACTACCCATAGTTTCGTTCGGGGCGACATCTCATGTTTCGCCACGCAAAATCGCCCCTTACCATCTTAGGAACTATTAAAAGATCCGTCTTTACATCTGACTTGTCTAAATCTTCTTATGCCTTCCTGCGGCGTCTTTCCAATATCGCCACATTTTCTTCCACACGTTTTTTATTCAGCGGATAAAGGAAGAAAAGTGCCAACGCCACAGCGCCTAATCCCATTGCTGGAATGATGCAGGACAGATTAAAAATACCCTTTGTGACCACAGGGTCAAATGCTGTATCCGGCGTATATCCAATCATGCTAAGCACCGCACCAATCAGGCCGGAGGATAGTGCCTGGCCAAGTTTCCGGGCAAAGGAATATACCGAATATATCGTACCATCCTCTCGGACGCCGTTTCTCACCTCGGCATCGTCTATAACGTCTGTGATCATCGCCCAAATCACAGTATTAAAAAAGCCAAGCCCCACATAAGCCAATGAATAAAATCCCACATATACATAGGGATTTTGCGGATTGACCACCAGGCAGACCAGATAAACTCCCGCGCCGAATGCACAGGATACCATGGACAATTCTTTCTTACCAAACTTAGCTGACAGCTTAGATGCCAGAGGCGCACAGATGACCAGCATCACAACGTTTCCAACAAGCGCAGAGGCAGACTGTGCCGGAGCCGATCCATAATAGTTGGGATATACATAACCTGACATGCCCTGCATGCCAAGCATACCAAGCAATAGCAAAATTGCGGCGGCAATGATACCAAGCAAAGAACGGTTCATCACAAGGCTCTTTAAAAGATTGCCCACCTCCAGTTTCCGGTTGTTCGCTTCAACCACAACCCGTTCCCTCACCAGATGAAAGCAAAGCAGGTAGCAGACAATCGCGCCCAAAGAAAACACGCCGGCAATGATTGTCATACGGGGGCCGGATAAAACTGTGTTTCCGTCCACTACTTCATAAGCTGCCATAGGCGTCCCAACACCAATCACAAGACCTGCAAGAGTTGCCCCAATGGTTCGCCATGTGGAGAGCTCCGCCCGGTCCTTAGGGTCTGCGGAAATTGCAGACGCCATGGAGCCATAAGGTATATTAATAGATGTATAAAAAATAGAACCCCATAGGATATAGGTTATTACCATCCAGAAGACTTTAAACCCATAGGCCATATTTGCAAATCCCGACTGATAAATCAGAAACGAAGTAATGGCAACCGGCCCGCACATTCTCTTTATCCAGGGCTTAAATTTCCCGTCCTTTGTGGGCCTGGAACGGTCAACAATCTGTCCCATAGTTACGTCCGTAACAGCATCCACAAAGCGGGCTGCCATCATCAACAAGCCTACCACGCCCGCGGAAATCCCCATAATATCTGTGTAAAACTTCAGCATAAAGGAGGAGGATAAAATAAAGGTAAAATCATTACCGAAGTCCCCAAACATATATCCCAGTTTATCTTTCATGCCAAAGGGCCCAGCAGGACTATTACTATTTTCCATGCATATGAATCCCCTATTCTTGCCAACAGCCCGCAAATTGGGGCGCAGACATAAATTTTTCTCCTAAAATGTTGATTATCTCAAAAAAACCTTGATTTACGGGCATATAAGCAGGATTTCAAGCTGAATTTACTACCAAATTACTACTTTTGATGGAAAGAGCCTTGATATGACACCCGAAACCCTGCAAGCCCAAAGACCAACATACAATATTCATTTTACTGTAGGTCTGAAAGAAAATTCAATATTTGGTAACAAACCAATAAAAAGACAAAAGACTGCTCTCTATTCAGGGGCAGTCTTTTTCAAGTATCATTTTCAGTTTATTGTTTATTTTTATTACGTGGGTATGGAGTTTTTATATCAGTCAACTCTGCCAAATAATCCATGCTCGTATCCAATGCAATCGCTATTCGTTTACACTGTTCAAAAGTATAATATCGCTTGCCATTTTCAATTTTTGAATAGTCACTTTGGTCAATTCCGGTTAGGTGTTGCATTTTAAGTTGGGTATAACCCTTAAGTTTACGAAGTTCTTTTAATCTTGACATGATAATCTCTCCATATATGTTTTGCATTCAATATGGCACATTGACCTATTGACATTAGGGTGAAATTGACCTAAAATGAATATTAATCTATTGATACTTAAAAACAAAATAATTTAACATGGAGGTACATAACTTATGAAGAAAAATATTTTTAAGGTACTTGCAACAACTTTTGCCGTAGGTCTTTTTGTGGCTTCCCCTTCTGCAACCATCACAAGCCATGCATTTGGATTCGATTCAAGTGGTCCTACTGATGATACACAACGAGAAGAATGGGATTGGAATGACTATGATTCAAGCGGTTCGGGTTCCGATGAAACCTACGAAGAGCCCAGTGAGCCTTCTTATGAAGAACCCAGCCAGCCCGAATACACAGAACCCGCCCAGCCTGCCGACACTGGTTCTTCCAGTTCTTCTGCTAATGAATCCTATAGCGGCGGTTCTTCCAGTAACAGCGCATCCAGCAATACTGCTTCCGGCAATGGCGGTTCCACCGTTTCTGCCCCCAGCACAGCAAAAGACCCGAACGCTTTCAATGTGCAGGTGACAGGCGGACAGAAATTCCGTATCACAAAAGACCCGACACGCTCAATTTTCAATATTTATCATATGGGAGACCGTAAAGTGTCTTTTGTTGCAAAGGATGAAGATGGCAACGAGGTATCATACAGTGCAGTAACACTGGAGAAAGGTGATGATGGGTTATGGTACCTGAATGTGACTTATCCCGCTACAGTTGACACAACCACCATTACCATGGAAGTTCGTACAGGTGACGCAACCTATCTTTCCACCACACTTGGCGTAAGCGGCATCAAAATGAACGGTGTACTTGCCATCTCTACGGTTCCCGTAGCAGAAACAGAAGCAGAAACAGAAACAAAATAACAGAATAATTTTAAAGGGAATTGCCTGTACCAATGCAGGTAATTCCCTTTTTTCATTTGCATATGCGGATTGAACACTATAGAAAAATTTATCAGCCTGCCCTCCCATAAAATGTATTTTGGGAGCAACACTGCCTTGCCGGATAGCCGTAAAAGTTTATGTTGCACCCGCCCATATTTCCCTGTTAATAATTCGCCTGGCGTCCAGGCTGTCACAAAGCACTTGGAGAGGTAGATTTTTTGTCTGTCCTGCCTGCCGGTTTTCGTAACTGACAGACAAAAAATCGTAGCGAACCTAGTGCGGCTGACTGGTACGGCTATTAAGAGCCATTGCCTAAAAATTATAAAACCCCCATACAGCAAGCCCTCTGTTTTATGATGCTTTCCTTCCTTATTGCAGTTAAATTCACAATATCATTATGGAATAAATGAAGGAAGGTTCCTTCTTTTTTTGACTTCTCCAAAATAGAAAAAGGGCGGTTCACGCCCACTCTCTTTTTATATTTCTTTTATCATTCCACCAGATACCAAACATTATTATTACTTATTTTTTTAAATTATATATTTTTTGCTTGCATACGCAAGCAAAAACACGGGGATTTGTCCCCGTTCCCCTTTTTTCCTTTGAAATTAAAAAACTTTTATCTCACTTCTCTCTTCCCTTCCAAATATATCGTCTTTTAGTTAAGAGTTTTTTAGTTAAATTATTCTTAAAATTTTATAAAATTTTTATAAACCATCCCTTGCCGCAATAGTCCCGCTGGAAGAATGAAAAAGATACGTAAAAATAGTGGAACAGTCAGTTGAGTGACCTTTGCGTATGGGATGATGGTATCGGTGGCAACGACCACCAACACCCGCAGTTGCAAATGCGGAAAAAAAATGACATCCGGATATCAAATAAAAAAAAGAAAGGAATCGTGATGCGCATCATATGAAGAAATTCATATGTCTAATCGGAAAAAAGAACCAGAACAGGAAACCAGACGTGCGAAACGCGAGATGGAGCGTATCGCAAGGGAGCTTTTCGCAGAAGCGGTAATCAAAGCCTTGGAAGAGCAACGGAAAGAACGCCGGAAAAATTACAGTATCTATACGCAGGGCTATGTGGCAGAAAAAGCAGGCATCAGCCTTTCCACCTATAAAGGGTATGTGAGCGGACGTAGCCACCATATCGACCTGATAACGGCTAAGATGGTTGCAGATGTGCTGGGATGCAGGCTCCATGAAATTATCGAAAAAGCGGAACACTGACGCCCTGTAAAAAAAAAATTAGTAAAATTGGGGAATGGTCAAATGGCTGACCATTCCCGGATTTAAAGTATTCATAACAGATAAAAACAGCCACTTTTGAAAGGAGGTGTCCCAATGGATGTTATGGTGTCCCACGTCCCGGACATGACGTAAAACTGCCCGGTAGTAACATATAACCTAACACAAATTCAATTTAGAAGGGAGACAAAAGAAATGGCATTAAAGAAATTAAACCAGTTTTTAAAATTTGACTTTGAGGAATTTTCCAAAGGCAAAGTGTATCAGACCATTGGCACAAGCGAATGGAAGGATTATGAAACCAAGGCTCATATGGGAGTCAAGGTCGAAGCCCTTATTGCGAAGGATAATACTCCTTATAAGCAGAAAGAAGGGGAACACGTCACAAACGCATTCGAAAAGATAACCTTCAAGATACGCAAAGCTGCAAGCATTCCGGTTGGTTCTTGGGTTATGCCGGTCAATGCGGTCGCCGTTGTGTACGGTGACTACCGTAACCAGTTATCAGTAACAGCTGATGACATCCGGACTATCCAGAAAAGTAATTGAAAGGAGGGTATGGCATTATTAAACATTATAGGAAGGGAGGGAGGTACATCTCCCCTGCCGCTTGCGTTCTTGCGGCAGGGGGACTTTTCCTCTTTTGCACAATTTTTTTTAAATTGCTGGTTTATTTTAACCAGCCGGACGTATTTGGTCTGAATCCGCTTATCGGAAAATTCTCTGATATATCCATGGTGACAGCGGCTGTCCTATTCGTAGCATCATATCCCCAGTATGTCACGGGAGGTGAAGGAAAGTATATAGAACGTTTTGTAAGAAGGAGGCTGTTTGACCCAAGATACGGGAACCCGCTGGGCTTCCGGGAAGGAGAACTGCTCCCGCCTGTCAAGTGCCGGAAAATCAACAGGACAACATTTGAACTCTCAATTAAAGCCGTTTCATGTACAGTGGAGAATTTATTGAAGATTGCGCCGGTCATATCCTCTTCCATAAGCGGGAAGTACAAACAGTATGCGGCTGTCAGCAGTGAAGCGGACGAAGCTTTTAACAGCGTGACTTACCGGATTGAGGACGTGATGATTGATAAAAGCCTGACGGTGGATTCCGTGGAGGGGCTGAAATCGCCAGACAAGACGAAAATCCCGATTGACACGGAAACCTTTATTGACTTGAAAACCTCCGGCAGTATCCTTGTTGCCGGGAAGACAAGGAGCGGGAAGACTACGGGAATCATTGCAATCCTGCTCGCGGTCTTACAGTTTTGGCGCGACAGACATGGTTCCAATGTTATAATCATTGACCCGAAACAAGCGGAACTGTCAAGGATTCCCCATGCTGTGACGGTAAATTCCAACGGGGGAGCTGAACCAATCATGGAGAAGATGAAGGAGTTTGAAGCCACGATGAAGACCCGGCAGGAAGTATTGAACAGGCTTTCAGAGGAAACAGGGAATGCTGTCAAATGGTGGGATGCAGATATGAATCCCAGCTTTTTGTTCATTGATGAATACGTGGCATTGAAGAGCCTTTTCCCGAAGCCAGCCAAGGGGGACGGGGGATACAACCTTACCAGTTTTGAAGGTTCGCTGAAACGCATCATAACCATGGGTGCTTCGGCTGGGTGTTTTGTTATCATTTCCATTGCAGAGGCATCTGTGGAAGAAGGGGGACTGCCATCCATGTTGAAATCCGCCATGACTACCAAAATCCTGTTCAAGCCTACGGTGGAAGAAGCCCGGCTGATTTGGAACAGTGAACGGTTAAAGGCGTTGAATGTGGGGCGTACTTATGGAGCCGGTGATTGTTGGTTTTCCTCCACGGATGGCGTACACGATACGCCGGGTTGTCTCCATTTTCCCAACATGGAATTTGAAGTTTATGCGGAATTGGGAAGGCTTATGACCGAATACTACGCCCCGGATGAATGAAAAGCATCCACGATTCCGGCTTGCCGGAATCGTGGTGTCAGTGTCAGTTTCATTTAAAAGCTAATGTTTTCTGGCGGTGGGCTTGTTATACCGCCAGAAAACCAAAGTGTCAGAGTGCCAGAAATATCCAGAAACACAGCAAAACCAAGGAAAGGAGTGACAACAAATGGACGATAGCGAAAACTGCCGTGTCAGATGCAAAAACATGATGTACACACAACAGTTAGAACACCTCCCGGCTAAAACCGTTGAGAACTTAACAGCACTAATTGAAAAGACGTCGCCGAGGAAATATGCACTGATTGTGCATGACAAAGATGTAAATGAACAGGGAGAGCCCGTAAAAGACCACGTACATGTGATGCTGTCCTTTGAAAATGCCCGTTCCATCAACAGCATTGCCAAAGCACTTGGGGACGAGCCACAGTACATGCAGATGTGGAAAAGGCAATCAGGAAATGGCTATTCATATCTTATCCACAGAACAAGAGATTCCAGCGATAAGCACCAGTATTCACCGGAAGAAGTCACAGCAAACTTTAATTATCTGGAAGATATGCGAAGAATCACGGAAGAAGTGGAACGGAGCAGACAGACGACAGACAGCAGAATCCTGCTCGATTCTCTCTATAAAGGAGAAATCTCCAAAGAAGAATTAGAAAAACGGTTGTGCGGCAGTCAGTACGGGAGAATGAAACGCCAGATTGAAGACGTATGGAGCAAGCGCCTGCAATTTCAGGCGGCTGAATGGCGGGAAGAAATGAAAAAGAGTGGAAAACAGATAAAAGTTATATGGATCAGTGGAAAATCAGGGACAGGAAAGACAAGCCTAGCCAGAGAATATGCCGAAAAAACAGACCAGCCTTACTTCATTACAGGAAGTAGCCGGGATATCTTCCAGAATTATTCCGGCGAGCATACCATAATCATTGACGAGTTCCGGGCTGGCATGATGAAATACCCGGATTTGTTGCGAATCCTAGACCCTTTCGGCTGTCAGGTCATGGCTCCGTCCAGATACAGCGACAAGCCCCTTGTCTGTGACCTGATACTTATTACATCCCCATATGACCCGGAAGAAATCTACTGTCAGTTATTCACCGATTCTCCCGAAGATTCCGTTGACAGTCTGGAACAGCTACTGCGGAGAATTACACTGACCATTAAAATGGATGAAGATCATATCCGTGCGGTCGAATATGACAGGGACGCAAAGAAATACCGGATTGTGGAGAATGCCGAAAAGAAAAACCACTATTCCACGAAACACCGGGAAAAGGACTGCCCTGCCAGCAATCCCCAAGACCTGTTTGAATCCATGTTCCGTAAGGTTCCATGCGGGGAGACGGGCAGCCCTGCTTCTGTAGGAAAGGAGGAAGATAATGAACAGGACTGATGTTCCCATCTGGGAAAAGTACACGCTTACCATTGAGGAAGCATCAAAATATTTCCGTATCGGGGAAAACAAGCTGCGCAAATTTGCAGAGGAAAATCCCACGGCAGGCTGGGTGCTCAAGAACGGGAACCGCATGCAGATTAAGCGGAGACAATTTGAAAATTTACTTGATGAAACAAGCACAATATGATGCAGAAAGAGCCCGGGTATGATATAATAGATACAGTCATATCAGGGCTCTTTCCTTATCAGGAAGGAGAAAAAAATGGAAAAAAGAAGGGATTCCAAGGGAAGGATTTTAAATACAGGAGAGAGCCAGAGGAAAGACGGGAGATACGCTTACAAATATACTGATACTTTTGGTAAAGTGCGGTTTGTCTATGCATGGAAGTTAGTACCTACGGACAGGACACCTTCCGGAAAGCGTAGCGGCTTATCCCTCCGGGAACAGGAAAAAGAGATACGGAAAGACCTTGACGACGGGATAGACACAGCCGGAAAGAAAATGACGGTCTGCGAGCTTTACGCAAAGCAGAACCGCCACAGGGGAAATGTTAGGCATAATACCACAAAGGGACGTGAACGGCTTATGAAGCTGTTGGAAGCGGACAAACTTGGTTCCTGCCCCATTGACAGCGTGAAGCCCTCCGATGCAAAAGAATGGGCTTTGCGCATGAAAGAAAAGGGATTGTCCTATAAGACCATAAGCAACGACAAGCGTTCCTTAAAAGCCGCATTTTATACGGCAATACAGGACGACTGCATCAGGAAGAACCCTTTTGACTTCCAGCTGAACACCGTGATTGAGGACGACACGGAGCCAAAAGTCCCCCTCACGGCAGAACAGGAAGAAAGCCTTTTATCCTTTATGCAGGGTGACAGCATCTACCGGAAATACTATGATGAGGTTGCCATACTGCTTGGAACGGGGCTTAGGGTTTCCGAACTCTGCGGGCTGACGGAAGCCGACATTGACCTTGAAAAACAGATAATCAGTGTAGACCACCAGCTTTTACGGAGTGCGGAAACAGGCTACTACATAGAAAAGCCCAAAACCCAGAACGGTATCAGAAAAATCCCAATGAGTGGAAAAGTGTATGAAGCGTTTGTGCGTGTATTGGATAACCAAAGGGGAGCGAAAACGACCACTATTGACGGTTACAGCAATTTCCTTTTCCGGGGAAGGGACGGCTACCCTAAAACGGCAACCAGCTATGACAGTATGTTCCGGGGGCTTGTAAAGAAGTACAACAATAGCCATGGGGAAGCCTTGCCAAAGGTAATGACCCCGCACACCTTACGGCATACGTTCTGCACCAACTTAGCCAATGCCGGGATGAACCCGAAAGCGTTACAATATATCATGGGGCACTCTAACATCACCATGACGCTAAATTATTACGCACACGTAACATTCGGTTCCGCAAAGGCTGAAATGGAAAGGTTGATGGGAGCATAGGCACAAACCAGTTTACTACTTTTTTTACTACGTTTGGGAGGGAAAACCTGAAAGGATTTGAGGGTATATGTGAACTTCTCCCCATATCTGAAATGCCGGAAAAGCCTGAAAATGCAGGCTATACCGACATATAAGAATTTCTAAAGAGATAATCAAATTTTACCCATAATTTTATAGCAAAATTATTATACGCAAAATTTTATTATCATATGATAGCCCCATCCTGCCAATACTTGTAAACATCCAATCTTCTATAAACTACTTTTTTATTCATTTGCAGGAAAAAATAGTAAGAAAATACACACCACCTGAATCATATTCTTGCCTAACACGCAGCCCTCGGGCATTCCTGACCTGTAAAAATAAACCAATGCAATTGCCATTTGCCTTTTAGCGCTTATCAATTTCTTTATTCTTTTTTCCATATACCGTATAATTACATTAAGAAAAGTAGTATGCGAAAAGCATTAAGAAACTTTAAGGCGTCAAAAACGCCGCCTGAAAGTTACCAATATTTCTAGAATGCGCAAATTTATGGATCACTGGCAAGAATGGGGGATTTTTATGAATCTAAACATGATATCGAAATACTTACAGTTTCTGCGCAAAATCCACAATTACACGCAAGATGATTTGGCAAAAAAATTAGATCTATCAAGGCAGGCAGTTTCTAAATGGGAAACCGGAACAGCCATCCCTGACTTAGGGGTTCTGCTGAAAATTTCAAAATTATATGACGTCTCCATAAATGAAATATTAGAGCCTAAAATAAAGCCGCTGCGGATATCTGATTTTGAGCAGATTTCTGCCATCTCTGAAAAGGAACTGAAAGAAGCGCTGCGGCATTTTGACGCTGATTCTCTTGTAATCGCTTTAATGGGCGCATCTCCCGAAACAAATAGATTTTGTGAAAGAATGTTTCCCCAGATAGATTTTGAACTAGTAAGAAACAATATTGGCAGGATTAGAATTGAAACCGTTGAAGATATGCAGAACCAAATTGTTGCTATGATAAATTTACAGGCAGTTGACGGGAAAATATAGGACAGGTACCGCCTGCTCAAATTTCTTGTGCAAATAGCTTGCTTTGTTTTCCCGATATAGTATAGTTCAAAGTACAGCTCAAACATGCGCGGTGAAATCTGTTACACCTGCATCTTTGAACTGTACTCCCTTAAAATATTCACAAAACTTTGAATACCTTATACAAGGCAAGTCTTATATATTGAAGTGCTACATATCATATTATTATTTATCAAATCGAATCAATTTTGCGTTCAGGCTTTCCAGGAACCCTTCCGGAGCAAGAGAACCTGCCATAGAAATCGCTGTTTCCATCGTCATCGCTTTCAGCATATCCCACATACCCTCTCCAGGCGTTACCTTCATATTCATGGTAAGCTTAATTGCCTCTGCTACAACTTCCATTGCCTGCGGGCATTTTGCAATCTCCTCCATGGTATCTTTCACGCTGTATTTTCCTTCCGGAAATTCCATAGGCGCCTTTAAATCCATATCTCCCGTAAGCTTGAACCAGTTGGCAACTCCCTCCGCTCTCTCATTTACCTCAGGCAGCACATAGATGGAAGGCTCTTTTTCAACCTTTTGCAGGACAATGGTATCTTTTAAATTTCCGGTGGCTGCTACGATTGTATTAAAGCCATCCTCCAACGCCACCGTAAACACAAATACTTTATCCGCCGATTTTTCTTCTACCTTTTTCCCATTCAGGTACAGCGTTACGGCAGGCTGGTTGGAATATACGCGAATCTTTGTGCGTTCACCGGCCCGCTGGGCATAACGTCTGCCGCAAATATGAACCATAGGTTCTTTGTTCCAGTATGCTTTGTAAATAAAGTAGCTGTCCTTTTTGGTCTTGCGGTCCATGGTAACCAGGCCTTTGTTGTTGCGCCCCGATACGCCGCCTTCATCCCGGGCCGCACAGCCGAAATCGAACATATTCCAAACATGGCTTGACCAAATCCATGGGCGCTCCTCCAAAACCTTTGCCATATGCTCATGATACAGGGCCTGGTATTCTTCGCTGTAATCTTTGCAGGCAGGATTAGGGCCATGGTAAGTGACAATGCCCTCGCATCCATACTCAGAAAGTCCAAGGCAGATTTCCGGGTGAGTGCGGTGGAATTCGTCCAGCCACGGACCGTTATCCTCCATTCTTCCCCCATACCATCCAAAGTAATGGTTATAGCTTTCTATATCCGTAATCCCATGCATAGGGCTGTTGGCAGGCGTCATAGATACGTGGGCTATGGTGGTCAGACGGCTTGGGTCAAGTTTTTTACAAAGAGCATTCAGTTCCACATGGTTTTCCACCAGCTTATCCGAAATGCCACCAATCAAAATTTCATTGGATATCCCCCAAAACATAATAGAAGGATGATTATAGTTCTGGATAATCAGCTCCTTCATCTGGCTGATACAGTTCTCATGGGCTGCCAGGTCGGTGTTAAACACGCTGATAAAAGGAATTTCAGCCCAAACTGCAAATCCCAGTTCATCACAGGCGTCATAAAAGTCCTGGGAATGCTGGTAATGTGCCAGGCGGATGGTATTTGCCCCAAGCTCCTTTATTATTTCGGCATCCTCATAATGTTCCTGTCTGCTTAAGGCATTTCCCACATACAATCTGTCCTGATGACGGCTTACGCCCCGCAGCGGCGTCTCAACGCCATTTATGATAAAGCCCTTGTCCGGATCGCAGGAAAAACTTCTCACCCCTGTTCTCACAGATACCTCGTCATAAGCCTCGTTCCGGCGCTGCAAGAGGGCCGTTACCGTATACAGATAAGGATGGTCCATATCCCATTTAATGGCATCCGGCACATAAACCGTGACCCTGGTATCTTGCGCCGGGCGGACGGCGCCTGCAACCTCTCTGCCCAGGGCATCCTGAATGGAATACATAACGGTAAAATTCTCATCCGCATTTTTTACCCATGCCTCCATCTCAAAAGCTGCGGCTCCGCACTCACATACCCTGGGCGTTACCTGAAAGCCCAAACCTCCATAATAGTCCAAATCAAAGTGTGCATCGGGCACGCTAATCAAATTTACTCCCCTGTATAGCCCGCCATAAAAAGTAAAGTCCGCCGATTGAGGATACACGCTGTCCTTATACGCATTGCTGCATGCAACCACCAACAGATTTTCTTCCTTCTCTTTACATAAATCAGTGATATCGGCACGGAAAATGGAATAACCCCCTTCATGGTAAACCGCCTCCCTGCCGTTCACATACACGGTTGCCTGTTGACCGGCCGCTAAAATCTCCACATACACCCTGCCTTTTCCAAGAGGCTGCACAGGCGTCTTAAAGCTTTTGGCATACCAATACCTTCCCCGGTCATAGCTCCCGTTTCCGTCATGCCCGTCTATCTCATTCCAGGTGTGGGGCAAATCAACTTTACGCCAATCTGCAGGCAGATGGTCCGGCAAACCTACATCCTTTTGGATAAACCGCCAATCCTGGTTTAAGTGAATCAAGTTACGCATTTACTTCCTCCTTCATCATTTTTTGACCATATATCGTTAACCGTCCGGGTATACCAAGCTGTTGCCTCAGGATAGCACATACTTTTTCAAAGTTGCCCGCACTGCCCCAACGCCCTTCGTCATTTCCTTCAAATATCCGCAGACTTTATCCGCCAGACCGGCCTCGTATAAATCCACTCCAAAAATCTGCTTCATCTTAAGCAGTGGCCCAACGGCTGCCTCCACCTCCTGACCTTCCTCTAATTTAAGACCTGCAACATAAGGACACACCGTATCTTTTAAAGGGTCAGGGCTAATCTCAAAGGCATTGCCTTCGTCATCCACCCCCATCAGGTAGCGCAGCCATCCTGCAAATACCAAAGGAATCAGCTTTAAGTCCTTTACATTAAGCTTTGGAGATGCCTGATAGGCTTTGATGGTCTCACCATAACGGATTGCCAGTTTCTGGGAAGTATCTGTGGCAATACGCTGGGGGGTATCCGGCATAAAAGGATTGGGAAAACGCACCTTTAAAACCGTGTCAATGAATTCCTTAGGGTCAAGAATACCAGGATCGACTACCACCGGAAGTCCTTCCTTATACCCTATGGTCTCAATCAGTCCGGTAAGCTCCGCATCCTTCATTTCCTCTGAAATCTTTTTGTATCCAAGGAGGCATCCGTATACGGCCAGTGCTGTGTGGAGAGGATTTAAACAGGTACAGACCTTCATCTTCTCTACCTTGTCTACCGTCTCCCGCTCGGTAAACATGACGCCGCCTTTTTCCAAATCCGGTTTTCCGTTAGGAAATGCATCCTCAATCACCAGATATTCACATTCCTCCGCATTGACAAAGGGAGCTACATATGTGTTTTTGGAAGTGATAACCGGTTCAAGCCCCTCTATGCCGTCCGCCTTAAGAATTGCCTCCACAGAAGCGTCCGGCCTGGGGGTGATTTTGTCAATCATGGTCCAGGGGAATGACACTTTCTCCTTTGTATTGACATAGGCCAGAAATCCTTTGTCCGCCAGCCCTTTTTCCGCCCATTTTAATGCAAATTCCTTGACCGCCGCATACAGCTTATCCCCATTGCGGGAACAGTTGTCCATGCTGACCATAGCAACCGGCTTTTCCCCTGCCTGATAACGGGTGTATAAAAGAGAAACCACCTTTCCAATATAGCTCATGGGCTTTTCGGGTCCCTTTTCCAAATCCTCAGCTACTGCCGGCAGCACTTCTCCTTTGCCGTTTACAAGACTGTAGCCCTTTTCCGTTATGGTAAAGGATACCATCTGCAGGGAATCCTTTCTGAAAATCTCTTTCAGTCTTTCATACTCTTTCTCATTCTCCGAATCCAGAATAAGGGATTCCACCACGCTGCCCACTACTGTCTTATCCACGTTTCCGTCCGCTTTTAAGGTGACCAACAGGGTATAGTCGTCATGAGGGCGGTTCATTTTTTCAACAATTTCATAGTCGAACCCTTCCGCCACCACAAGCCCCTTATCCAAAATGCCTTCATTGAGCAAATTCTGAACCACATTTGCCTGAAAAGCCCGGAAAATATTACCTGCCCCAAAATGAATCCAGAAAGGATTTTCTTTCGTAGCCGCCATCACCTTTCCCCTGTCAAATTTAGGAAGGGAATATTCGGCTTCCTCCCATTTTAGTCTGTCCTTAAGTCCTTGTTCGTTTAATTTCATATCCATACCTCCTGCATACAATAGGCAAAGCTTATTATCATGTATCGCAAGCACAGCTTACGCTACTTCGTTCCTATCCTCATTTCCGCAAAGTGGATTTAAACCTTTTCCAATGTATGCTTTATTTTGCACTCTTAACAATTGCCTCCCACAAACCGTTCAGATAGGTTGCACCCAGCGCCCGGTCATAAAGCCCATACCCAGGCATTGCCACCTCGTCCCAAATCATACGTCCATGGTCGGGACGAATCGGGCCCTCAAAACCGATATCGTAGAGAGCTTTCATAATTTCATACATATCGAAGGTTCCATCCGAGGATAAATGTGCAGACTCCTCAAAATTGGTAGAAGAATGGAATTTCAGATTGCGCACATGTGCAAAGTGAACCCGTCCCTTCAGGGAACGAATCATATCCGGCAAATCATTGTTTAAATTTGTGCCATAAGAACCGGAACAGAAAGTTACACCATTATGGGGATTGTCCACCATCTTTACCATCCTGAGAATATTCTCTTTACAGGTGATGATACGGGGAAGGCCAAACACACTCCACGCAGGATCATCCGGGTGGATTGCCATGTTGATATCATACGCATTGCAGACGGGCATGATTTTTTCCAGAAAATATTTCAAATTTTCAAACAGCTTCTCCTCATCCACATCTTTATACAGTTCAAAGAGCTCTTTTACATGCTCCATTCTCTCCGGTTCCCAGCCCGGCATAACCGTTCCATTCATTTCCCCTGCTATAGACTCAAACATTTTCTCCGGGTCAAGGGCATCAACCGCCTCCTGGGTATAGGCAAGCACCGTAGAACCGTCCGGACGGACCCTTGATAGTTCCGTTCTTGTCCAGTCAAATACAGGCATGAAATTATAGCACACCAGATGTAAATCTTCCTGTCCTAAATTTTCCAATGTCTCAATATAATTTGCAATATACTTATCGCGCTCCGGCGCGCCTGTCTTAATTGCATCGTGAATATTTACGCTCTCTATCCCTGCTATATGAAGTCCCGATGCTTCCACTTCTTCTTTCAGTGCACGGATCCTCTCCCGGCTCCACACTTCACCCGGCGCCGTATCATAAAGGGTTGTAATAACCCCGGTTACGCCGGGTATTTGGCGTATCTGCTTTAAAGTAACCGTATCAAACTTACTCCCATACCATCTGAGTGTCATTTCCATAATTTTTACCTTCCTTTACAAAAAAATTCACAGCGCATAAGTTTATTATATATTTTAAACAATAAAATGCAAACATATTTTTCTATAAATTGAATTTTTAACCAATTTTTACCAAATTAATTTGCAATAAACGTGCAAAAATGACAATTACAGCTATCAAGCACCGCCAGCCTATACAAAACATCCTATTAAAAAAACACCAACAGAAGATGACTCTTTTTCTTCTGTCAGTGTTTTCAATTCATTGTTTTCGATTCTTTCCAAAAGGAGACGCGCGTCTTATATTGTTCATTCAGCCAATCCGCTGCCTGTTTTATTCCTTCCGGTGAAAACGGAAATTCCTTTCTCCGCTTTTTTTCTTCCTCCGTCTTCGCATAGCAATAAGGCTCCGGCCAAATCACTGCCTCTAGCCGGCTCTCCTCCCCGGTTTCTTTCTTTTTAAGCATATACCGCATTCCATCCATACTTGCAGTATATTCTTCCTTCTTTATATAATTTAATACATGAAATTTTTCTTTGTCTATCATCCCATCCTAACATGGCAGTTTTCCATTCGTTCTGTTTTCCGCTGCCCTTACCCTTTCAGACTCACTCTTTTTATGACTGTTAAAATAATCCACCAGGCCCTGGAGCGAATATATGAGGATTCCTGCCTCCTGCTTATTGAACTGTGCCATAGCCGCCCGAATCATTTCCTCATGGAATTTCATGTGATGAGCATAAGCCCGTTTCCCCTTTTCTGTCAGGGAAAGCAGCACAAGCCGTTTATCCGCCTCGCTCCGCTCCCGCAGAACATAACCTGTTCTGGTCAGCCTGTCAATGGACTTGGTCAAGGTTCCCATGGTCACGGAAAGTTTCTTTGCTATCACTGAACTGGGCTTGGATTCCGCACAGTCAATCGCCTCGATCACATGCATATCATTCACGGTAATATCCGTAAATTCCCCGCTAATAAGGGCGTCCTGTTCAATATTCATAATGTCCCGAAACAAAGTCACAAGCAAAGTATTAAGGGTTTTTCCCATTTCCATATTCTCACCGTCCATTCATGACACCTTGCATGCCCTGCTATATCCTACCATGTCAAAACCGCCGCTCCCCAGGTAAGCCCGGCCCCAAATCCGGCCAGCACAATTTTATCGCCCTTTTTAAGTTTCTCCTCCTGGTTTACATGATCCAACAAAATCGGCACACTTGCTGCTGATATATTACCACATTTTTGAAGATTTGTGGGAAACTTTTCTATGGGCTGGGCAAGTTTTTTCGCAACTGCCTCTATAATCCTTATATTTGCCTGATGCAAGAAAAAATATTTAATATCATCCGGTAAAATTCCAGCTTCATCTAACACCTGGCCAATTGCCTTTGGCACCGTCCTGACCGCAAAACGAAAAACCGCCTGACCGTCCATCTTAAGATAATCATAAGCTTCCTCTACAAATTGGCCGTGGCTCTGTGATTCCTTTTCAAAAGCACCTCCTGCAAAAAACTCTTTTGTAAAAGGCTTCCTCACAAAAGGACTCTCTACCGGCCTGTTATCACAGGTCAGCGCATTCCCGCATCCGCCGTCCGATCCCTGCACAATATGCAGGATACCGTTTTCTTCTTTTCGCACAACTGCCGCCCCGGCGCCATCTCCAAAAAGCACACAGGTGCTGCGGTCCTTCCAGTCCACCATCTTAGATAAAGTTTCCGCTCCCACAACCAGCGCTGTTTTCGCCTTTCCTGACTGAAAGTACGTATCCGCAATCGTCAGCCCAAAAAGAAAACCTGCGCAGGCGGCATTTATATCAAATGCAACCGCATCGACTGCCCTGAGGGATGCCTGAATTTCACAGGCAGTAGAAGGAAAGCACTTATCTCCGGACACCGTACCTACAAGAATCAGGTCGATTTCTTCCGGTTCTATGCCTGCCTTTTTCACAGCTATTTCCGCCGCTTTTACTGCCATGGAGGTGGTTGTTTCCCTCACCGCAATATGCCGCTTCCTGATTCCTGTCCGGCTTGTAATCCACTCGTCTGTGGTGTCCATGATTCGCTCCAGCTCTTTATTCGTAACAACCAGTTCCGGAAGGGCGCTCCCTGTCCCAATTATTCTTGCCGGCATAGCTTTCCTCCTGTCTATTTGCAATTACTTAAAACTTTCTAAATCTTTCATAGCGGTCCGATGCAATTTCCTCACCGCTCATTTTATCAAATTTCCGCAAAAACTCTGTCATATGATATTTCATATACCCTGCAATATCCGCCACGGTATCCGGCCCCGCACTGCCATACTCCGGTATAATTTCCTCAATAACCGCAAGCCTCTTTAAGTCATCGGCTGTGATTCCCATCACCTGCGCCGCCTCCTTGGCCCGCTTTCCGTCCTTCCACAAAATAGATGCAAAGCCTTCCGGAGAAAGGATAGAATAGGTGGAATTTTCAAGCATCCATACCTCATTGCTAAGAGCAAGCCCTAAAGCGCCGCCGCTGCCGCCCTCCCCTATTACAATGGAAAGTACTGGTACCTTAAGCCCGGCCATTTCAAATAAGTTTCTTGCAATCGCCTCGCCTTGGCCCCTTTCCTCGGCTTCCATCCCCGGATATGCACCTGATGTATTGATAAAGCAAATAACAGGGCGGTGAAATTTCTCCGCCTGCTCCATCAACCGGAGAGCCTTGCGATAACCCTCAGGGGAAGTCATTCCGTAATTTCGAAGAACACACTCTTTCACGTCATTCCCCTTTTGCACCCCAATCACTGTAACTGGCTGGCCATAAAGCCATGCAATACCGCCTACAATGGTCTTATCATCCCTGAAATTCCTGTCCCCATGCAGCTCCACAAAATCGTCAAAAATCAGTTCTATATAAGTAAGGGCTGAAGGCCTCCTTAAGCTTCTCGCCTCTTTCACCTTTTCCCATGCATCTTTTACAGGCGTCTTGGCCAACCGCTCCCTGCTGATTTCCATAGGTTGAAACTTTGGAATCTCCTGCATAAAGTTGCTGAAAGTTTCATTTTCCATAGAAACCCTGTGGGATTTCAAAATCTGGTACAGAGCGCTCTTTAATCCGTCTCTCTCCACCACCCCATCCACAAAGCCATGGTCTAACTGAAACTCCGCCCTCTGAAAGCCTTTGGGGAGCTTTTGTCCTATGGTCTGTTCAATTACCCTGGGACCTGCAAATCCAATCAACGCACCAGGCTCCGCCAAAATAATATCTCCTAACATGGCAAAGCTTGCCGTCACACCGCCGGTAGTAGGATCTGTAAGCACGCTCACA
Source organism: Parablautia muri (assembly GCF_009917485.1). GTDB lineage: Bacteria > Bacillota > Clostridia > Lachnospirales > Lachnospiraceae > Suilimivivens > Suilimivivens muri. The sequence goes on along the minus strand of NZ_QZDT01000028.1, from coordinate 6,470 downwards.
TACAAAAGGCCTGCTTGGGCATGTCTTTTTAAAGCGGCCGAGGTTTTCGCCATCTGCATCAGAGAAATGATTCCCTCCTGCATTCTGGCCCCTCCTGAACAGCAGAATAAAACTACCGGAAGCCTCATATCGGTAGCACGCTCCACAGTGCCTGCAATTTTCTCCCCTACCACATGGCCCATACTTCCCATCAGGAATCTGGCATCACACACGCCAAGGCAGACCTTTTCTCCAAAGATTCTGCCTTCTCCCACCGTAACGCCCTCGTGAAGTCCCGTTTTTTCTTTGATACTCTCAAGCTTTTCCTCATAGCCCGGAAAGCTTAAAGGATTACTTACCGGCATATCCTCAAACCAGGGAACAAAGCTGCCTTTATCGCAGACCATACGGATTCTGTTTTTCGTTCTGACCCTGAAATAACTGCCGCAGGCTGTACAAATATAGTGATTGATTACAACATCTGCCCTATTTAACTCTTTTCCACATTCGGGGCAGATAAACGTAGCATCTTTCTCTTTATCCTCATCTTTTTTTCTTATTTTTTCCAGTACCTGGTTTATTTTTTTATATTTGTTCTTTTCTTTCTGCTCTGACTGCTCCTGCTCTTTTGTCCCTTCGGCATCTTCTTTTACCGTGCCCGCACCTTTTACCTGTATATATTTATCCTTACGAAATAATGCTGACATATGAATCCTCCATGCTTTCGATAGCCTTCCGTGTGCAAATTTACTGAACCGCAAAGGTAAGCTCCGCCTGCACGGCTATTTTCCCATCTACCGTGGCAACCGCCTTTCCTACGCCTATACTTCCCTTCTGTTTGATTATTTCCGTCTCCAATACAAGCACATCGCCAGGCTCCACCTTTTTCTTAAACTTTGCAGATTGAATCGCCGCAAAATAAGCGGTTTTCCCTTTATTTTCCGCAAGGCTTAAAATTGCTACCGCCCCTGTCTGGGCAAGGGCCTCCACAATCAGTACCCCCGGCATCACCGGCTCCCCTGGGAAATGCCCCTGAAAAAAGGGTTCATTGTAGGAGACGCACTTTCTCGCCACAGCACGCTTTCCCGGCTCTAGCTCCTCCACCGTATCCAGCAGCATAAAGGGCTGCCTGTGCGGAATAATTTCCATAATTTCCTTAGCTGACAGTAAAGACATCTTTTCTTTCCCTTCTTCCTCTCATCTGCCTGTGAAAAATTTATTTTCCCCAGTACTTACCAATCAATAAACTTGCATTGTGTCCGCCAAATCCCAGTGAATTACTGAGGGCATAGGGCACTTCCTCTTGATAGGGCTCTTTACAATAATCCAAATCCATCTCCTCGTCCGGCGTCTCGTATCCAACCGTTTTATGAATAAAGCCTTCCTCCAACTCCTTCACACATGCCACAAACTCCACTGCTCCCGCCGCACCAAGAAGATGCCCTACCATTGATTTGGTAGAGTTGATATGGATTTTGTAAGCATGTTCCCCGAAGGCTGTTTTGATTGCTCTTGTTTCAAAAAGGTCATTTAAATGCGTGGCCGTTCCATGGGCGTTGATGTAAGTAAGCTCAGAAGGCGCAACCCCGCCGTCTTTTAAGGCAAAAAGCATGGCCTTTGCAGCTCCCATTCCATCCTCCGCCGGAGAGGTAATATGGTAAGCATCGCTTGTGCTGCCATAGCCCAAAATCTCGGCATAAATGTGGGCATTCCGCTTTTTTGCATGTTCTAATTCTTCCAGAATCACCACACCGGCTCCTTCTCCCATGACAAAACCGCTGCGGTTTTTATCAAAGGGCAGAGAACATTTGTCCGGATTATCTACATTTGAAAGGGCTTTCAGGGCACAAAAGCCACCGATTCCAAGAGGTGTAATACTGCTTTCTGTTCCCCCTGCCGCCATCACGTCCGCTTCTCCATATTGTATGCTCCTGAAAGCTTCTCCTATAGAGTGGGTTCCTGTGGCACATGCGGTAACTACATTGATACTTTTCCCCTTAAGGCCAAACTGTATGGACACGTTTCCCGCTGCCATATTGGAAATCATCAGAGGTACCATCAATGGATTGATTCTGGACGGACCTCTGCCTGCCATCTTATCGTACTCTCTTTCCATAGCCTGCAGGCTTCCTATCCCTGAGCCTACCGCGCAGCCCACTCGGTAAGGATCTTCATCTTCCATATGGATGCCTGCATCCTCCAAAGCTTCTTTTGTAGCCGCCACAGCATACTGGCTGAAAAGCTCCATACGTTTTGCCGCCTTAATATCCATGTAATCCTTACCCTCAAAGCCTTTCACCTCAGCCGCCACATGACATTTATAGTCCCCGCTGTCAAATTTGCTTATGGTTCCAAAGCCATGTCTGCCTTCCTTCAAAGACTGAAAAAATGCATTTACATTTAATCCCACCGGAGTGATTGCCCCCATTCCGGTTACTACCACACGTCTGCCCATTTTACATTTCTCCCTTCTTCTATTACACGGCCATTCCGCCATCCACGGAAATTACCTGTCCGGTTATGTAAGCCGCCTTCTCAGATGCCAAAAAGGCAACCACATCCGCAACTTCCTCGGCGCCTCCGGTTCTGCCAAGTAAAATCTGCTCTTTCATTTTCTCTTTGATACTCTCAGGCAGTATGCCTGTCATTTCTGTCTCAATAAAACCGGGCGCAACCGCATTCACGTTAATGCCTCTGCTTCCCAGCTCTCTTGCGGCACTTTTGGTAAGACCAATGATTCCAGCTTTCGAGGCGCAGTAATTTGCCTGTCCGGCATTTCCCATAATCCCGGTGACAGATGAAATATTAATTATTTTCCCGCTCCTTTGTTTCAGGAACTGCCTTGAAAGATGCTTCATGGTATTGAAACAGCCCTTCAAATTGGTATTGATTACCTTATCAAAATCCTCCTCTGACATTTTCATCAGAAGATTATCTTTGGTAATTCCCGCATTGTTCACCAGAATATCAATATGCCCATGCTGGGCAATCAACGCCTTTACCATTTCGCCGCATGCGGCAAAATCCGCCACATTGCAGCCATAAATCTCCGCTTTTCCTCCGGCCTTTTCAATCAGATCTACGGTTTCTTTGGCTTTGTCCTGGGAACCGTTGTAATTTACCACCACAAAGGCGCCCTCTTTTGCTAAAGCCTTCGCAATGGCCCTTCCAATTCCTCTGCCAGCGCCGGTTACCAGTGCCACTTTTCCATTAAGCATTTGCAAGCACCTCCATTGCCTTGGCCAAATCCTCATATTTATCAATATTGACCATTGTCACATTCCTGTTGATCTTTCTCACAAAACCGCTGAGCGTCTTTCCCGGACCAATCTCCACAAACGTATCCACGCCGTCCGAAAGCATCCGCTCCACGGACTGCTGCCACTTAACAGGAGAAGAAATCTGTTTTTCCAAAAGCTCACGCATAGGGCCCGTCTCCGTCACATAGTCTGCCGTCAGATTTGCCACATAGGGAATTGTAAATTCCATCAGCCGAGCCTTTTCCAGATCCTCTTTCAGCCGTTTCCCTGCTTTTTCAAGCATAGGAGAATGAAAAGGCCCACTGACATTTAAGGGAATCACTCTCTTTGCCCCCTTTTCCTTAAGGCTCTCTCCTGCTTGGGCAACTGCCTTCGCCTGACCGGTAATCACAATCTGCCCGGGACAGTTATAGTTGGCAATTGAAACAATTCCTTCCACATTTTGTAGCGCATCCTCTATCACTTCACTCCCAAGTCCAAGCACAGCCGCCATTGCTCCGCCTGTGGGAACGGCCTCCTGCATATAAATGCCCCTTTTTCTTACAACCGCAAAGGCATCCTCCGCCATCATGGCTCCCGATGCCACAATAGCGCTGTATTCTCCCAAACTAAGGCCCGCCGTCACATCAGGACGGATGCCCTTTTCCTCCAAAACCTTTAAAATTGCCACCTCCGCAGCCACCATGGCAATCTGGGTATATTCCGTAATATTCAGTTTGTCATTTTCTTCAAAGCATAAAGCAGGAATATCCATTCCTGTCATCTGACTTGCCTTGTCAAAAATCTCCCTGGACACTGCCTCCTGCTCATAGAAGCCTTTGCCCATTCCTACATACTGCGCTCCCTGTCCGGGAAATACAAATGCAATCTTGCCCATAACTTTTCCTTTATTCCTTTCCCAACAAACGCTGCCACGCCTTATCATTGCAAACGTCACTCTGCTTCACTTACTGGCTTATTGTAACGGAAACTGTTTTCCTGCTTCTTTGGCCTGGTCCATCATTTCCTCAATCATTTCCCTGCAGGTCTGCTCTTTCTGAATAAGACCTGCAATCTGGCCCGCCATCAGGGTGCCGTTTACCACATCCCCTTCCACAACCGCTTTCTTAAGCGCTCCTAAGGTTAAGTGTTCCAGTTCTTCAAAGGACGCCCCTGCTTTTTCCAGCTTTAAGTATTCCCGCGTCATACTGTTGCGAAGCTGTCTCACCGGATGTCCGTGGCTCATTCCTGTGACCTCGGAATCAATATCCTTGGCCCCTATGATTTTTTTCTTATAATTTTCATGTACAATGGATTCCTTCGCCACCACAAAACGGGTTCCGATCTGTACGGCCTCCGCTCCCAGCATCATTGCCGCTGCAAGCCCTCTGCCGTCTCCGATACCGCCTGCTGCAATCACAGGAATCTTTACCGCATCCACTACCTGGGGAACCAGCGTCATAGTAGTTGCAAAACCAATATGACCGCCGGACTCCGTCCCTTCAGCCACCACGGCGTCCGCTCCTGCCCGCTCCATCATTTTAGCCATTGCCACACTTGCCACCACAGGAATGACTTTTACTCCGGCTTCTTTCCACATAGACATATATTTTGCAGGATTGCCTGCGCCGGTGGTAACCACCTTAACACCCTCTGTGACTACCAGACGGGCGATGGCCTCCGCCTCCGGATTCATCAGCATAATATTTACGCCAAAAGGCTTATCCCCCGCTTCTTTCATCCGGCGGATCTGCTCATGCACGAAATCGGCCGGCGCGCCTCCCGCACCGATGATTCCAAGCCCTCCGGCTAAAGAGACAGCCGATGCAAGATGATACTCAGCCACCCAGGCCATGCCCCCTTGTATAATGGGATATTGGATTCCCAATAGCTGCGTTATTCTGGTTTTCATTCTTCAACCCCTTTGTCCTGCAAATACTTAACAACTGCTCCCACTGTGGTGAGCTGCTCTAGCTCCTCTGAGGGGATTTCCACACCGTATTCATCCTCCAGTGTCATCACAAGCTCGAACAAATCAAGAGAGTCCGCCTCCAAATCCTTCTCAAAGGATGTGTCCATGGTGATTGCGATGCCATCCGCATTTAACTGTTCCCTGATAATTTCTGCAATTCTTTCTAACATGACTTTTCTCCTTTTATACAATTTTAGGTTGGCTTATTTTCTCGCAACATCTCGTGCAAATGTGCTTCTATCCTATAGGTACCAATTGTCACGAAAAAATATTTTGATTATCAAATATTTTGATTATCAAATTGTTTGACAGGAGAAGTATATAGCAGGAAAATAAAATTGTCAACTACATTTTATGAAAAATTTAGTATCTCAAAGTCCTTTGTTATTTGCAGAAAATTATTGGTAAAATTAGATTATCTCTTTAGAAATTCTTATATGTCGGAATAGCCTGTATTTTCGGGCTTTTCCGGCAGTTTAGATATGGGGAGAAGTTCACATATACCCTCATAAACCTTTAGGTTTTCCCTCTGGGCGGTAGTAAAAAAGTAGTAAATTCTACCCGCACCTATGCGGCAATCAGCCTTTCCATTTCAGCCTTTGCGGAAGCGAAAGTTGCGTGTGCGTAATAGTGATGTTGGAATGTCCCATGATATACTGTAACGCTTTTGGGTTCATGCCCGCATTGGCTAAATTGGTGCAGAATGTATGGCGCATGGTGTGGGGTGTCATTACTTTGGGTAACGCTTCCTCATGGCACTTGTTGTACTTCTTTGCAAGCCCCCGGAACATGGTCGCATAGTTCACATTCGTTTTCGGGCAGCCGTCCCTGCCCCGGAAAAGGAAATTGCTGCACCCGTCAATGGTGATCTGCTTCGCTCCCTTGCGGTTCTCCAACACGCGCCCCAACGCTTCATACACTTTTTCACTCATTGGAATTTGTCTGATACCGCTCTGTGTTTTGGGCTTCTCTATGTAGTAGCCTGTTTCCGCGCTCCGTAAAAGCTGGTGGTCTACATTGATTACCCGGTTTTCAAAGTCAAGGTCGGTTTCAGTCAGCCCGCAGAGTTCGGAAATCCTAAGCCCCGTCCCCAGCAGTATGATAACCTCGTCACGGTACTTCTGATAGACACTATCACCTTGCATAAAGGATAAAAGGCTTTCTTCCTGTTCTCCCGTGAGGGGTACTTTCGGCTCTGTGTCGTCCTCAATCACGGTGTTTAGCTGGAAGTCAAAGGGATTTTTCCTTATACAGTCGTCCTGTATCGCTGTGTAAAAAGC
>NZ_QZDT01000027.1 GCF_009917485.1 Parablautia muri | reverse complement strand
CACCTATTAAGATGGTTTGATTGCTATGCCCTTTATTTCTTGGCTGTCCTCTACTTATTTGTTTCAAACTTTTCATATCTATGTATCTCCTCCTTGTTATGTGATATTTGTACACTACTAGATTATGCTACGCTCCATTTACACTGACAATTACAATCATTTAGATTTCATTACAGTTTCATAACTGTTTGGCCGAAGGCTTATACTGCCAGGATGTTTTTTCCAAGCATCCTCTGACCAACGTCTGAAAAGTAACTTGCAGAATGACTTTTTTCATATTTTAAAGTATAATGACATTAATCCCAAGCGCATTTGATATTGGCTGAGGATATTATGAACATAGGGGTGTAGTGCTAAACGCAGTATCTGTTGTTTGTGGCAGTATCGCAGACAAAGCTTGCGATATGCAGGGGAATTAACGCAGTACCGCAAGCATAACTTGCGGTATGCAGGGGGTATATATGAGAATAATCAATTTGATTGAAAATACGGAAGGTAACAGATGCTGCTTATTTGAACATGGTCTGAGCTTTTATGTGGAAACGCAAAAGCACAGGCTCCTTGTGGATACAGGCGCATCAGGCGCTTTTATGGAAAATGCCTTTAGGCTTGGGGTGGACTTATTGCAAATAGACATGGTGATTTTAAGCCACGGGCATTACGACCACGCAGGTGGGATACTTGAGTTTACCCGTAAAAATCCTGGGGCGAAAATTCTGATGCAGAAATTGGCAAAGGAGGCGTATTATCATAAAAACGCCGATATGGAGAAATATATAGGAATAGACCCGCAAGTAGCAGAACTTCCCCAGGTGGAGCTGCTAGAAGGGGATAAGGAAATTGACGGTGAGATTTCTGTCTTTACCAATGTGACAGGGAGAAAGAGCTGGCCATCAGGCAACATGGAATTGAAAGTGAAAAAGAACGGGACATTTTACCAGGATGATTTTTTGCACGAGCAGTATGTTGTTCTTACGCAGAATAAAAAAAGAATTTTATTGTCAGGCTGCGCCCACAATGGTATTTTAAATATTCTTGATAAATACAGGGAAATATATGGAAAAGACCCGGATGTGGTGATTAGCGGTTTCCATATGAGAAAAAAGTCCGGATATACGGAAGAAGATATAGCAATGATAAAAGAGACCGCTATTCAATTGAAAAAAAGAGACAGTGTATTTTACACAGGGCACTGCACAGGGGAGCTCCCTTATCAGATGATGAAGGAGCTCATGGGAGAGCAGCTTTTGTATGTGCACAGTGGGGATGAAATTTTTGTTGGTTAAATAAGTCTGTTGCTGTAATATTATGACGATAAGGATATAGTTCTTTTGCGTCATTTTTCTTTTAATAAAAGTATAATAAAAAAGCTGCATGAGATGAATGACAGAATAAATCCTGATTTTAATCCGGGCGTAGTATATTTCCATACAACCGAATATTCTCCGGCAGGTATTTCAACCGCACAAAATCCCATATTTGCATTTAGAACTGGCGCCTCGTTTCCATTGAGATAACACCGCCAGCCAGTGCTGTATGGAATACTCATAAATAAAAGCTTGTCCGTTGCTGTTTGCAGGTTCCCGGTAATTTCATTCCCTTTTATTGTAAGATCCTGTAAAGTGGATTCCATTCTTTTTTGATAATGTTCCGGATAGGAAGATATATTTAATGCTCTTAACTCTATTTCACCAAGGGAATATGTTCCTTCTTCCGGGAAACAAATAGCAATATACCCTTTTTCTGCAAGTTCCGGAGTGATGGGTATTTTGACCATATATGTGTTTTTCTGCCCGGAATAACTTCCTAGTGGGCGCAGACGCATTCTCTTTCCCTCAATATCCAAATCCTGATATAAATTTTCTTCCAAATATATCATGTTATGAAAATACAAGTAATATTCCGTATCCTCAGAGAAATTTAGTCCATTTAGTGGAATATGAATCTGACTGCTTTGATTTACGGATAAAATATTAGCTTCGAGATGGATATTTTCATAGGTTGGCACAATTTCTATTTTTTCCCACTGATGTTTTAGCTGTTTTAGCTGCAACAGATTACTACTTTGGGGGAGTTTTTTAAAGTAACCGTTTCTACTAATGCGGCATTACGGTCTAAAACATCTTCACTTTGGGCATCTTCATTTAAAATGTAGGAATCGAAGGTAAATCCGAAAGGGAGTATATATGGATTTGTATATATTTTGCTTGCATCAATGGTGTCGGTATAACTTCCTACTGATAATAGCATTTCCAGAGATAGTCTGCTGTCCAGCCCTTTGTAAGTAAATGAAGAATCTTCGATACCGGGAGAAACAAGATATTCGGTTAAAAAATAGTAAACACTTGGATTTGCAATAGAGTAATAAGAAGAAGTTCCATTTACATTTAAAATCGTTGCAGCATTATGACAGGTATCGTAAATGTCTGTTCTCAACGCATTTTCAGTTAAAGAATCCTTCTTTGCGCACTGTGCAAATTTACTGTCGTTAATATCCTGATATACACCCCAGTTCAAAAATAAAGCGGAAAACCCTTTTCCGCCTACGACTACAGGGAAATTATTCATAACACCAACCAAGATGATGCCGACTACCGCAAGCATGGATAATAGCTTTTCATTAGCCATAAAAGAAGATTTCGGTTTTCGGATAAGGATATAAATAAGGCTTAACCAGCTGAAACCAAATGCAGCTATCCGCAATATACTTTGCAGATTTACTCCGCTTAGTGCAAATAAAGCAATCCCCCATATGACGAATATGAAAGTCTGGATATAGAAACATTGGCGGGGTATATGATCCGGCTGTGAAAGTGATTTGGCGATTACCATTGCGATGAGAAAGTAAAGCAAAAATAACAAGCGCTCTGTTGAATAGGAAAAACCATTCATGATACTTCCGGTCATTGGAAAACAATACCCCACAACGAATATGGTCAATAAAATTTTAAGTTCCTTATATTTATGGGGTATGCTGTATAGGAACAGGATGCTTGCCACTGCAACAGCGCATAATCCAAGTCCGCTGCCATAGCCAGGTCCGCTGATGAGTCCTTCCAGACGCTCCGTCCATGTCTCTAAGGAGTACATTTCTATGATTTGTGCGAAGGAAAAGGATGTTTCTTCGCTTCTTGGGGATTTAAGGAAATCTAATAATACCGGTATAAAGAAAAGAGAAGCCATTCCTATTCCTAAAAGGTATTGCCATGCTGCATTACAGGCGCGGAGAAAAAAACTTTTCCATTGCTTATTGTATAAGACAAAAAATTTGACTCCAAAGTATAAAATAGCAAAAAGAGTTTCCATGTACAAAAAGTAGAAACCATTTAATGCCTGAAGAAATATAGATATAATTAGTAATTTAGATACTTTCCATATTTGCTTGCTTTCTATCAGCATATCTAAACCAAGTATAAATAATGGTAAAGTTAACTGCGCGATTATGAAAGCCGGAAATAAAAGCTCAAAGGCATATGTATATCCGTTAAAGGCATAAAAAATGGATGCGGCAAGTAAAGAAGGAGAAGATAATTTATGGTATCTTCCCCAAACGGAAAAGGATATTCCAGTCATATAAATTTTTAATAGAACAGTCAAAGTTAACAATATTTCAGAATAAGGTTCAGATGATAAAAATGCAGTTATATAAAAAATATCACCAATTCCATAACTGTTTAAAGTAGTAATAATATCATTTCCAAAACCTATTGAAAAATCAAATGTGGATATAGACTCATGAGCGAAAATAGACTTAAAGAGTTCTTTGATATAATTGCTAATGTAAACATATGCAGGATAAGTTTGGTTGAAACCATCAGCCCCGCTGATAAAACTGTTTCCACGAACTATAAAAGGTAAAAAAAACAATGAATGAAACGATTGTGAATATAATTGTATATGAAAAATAGTATTTTCTTCTTTCCGGATTTCCTTTGCGATACATGCTGGTTGGCTGATATCCTTTCTATAACTTATTATAGCTCTGCTATTGATTTTTAGTACTTAAAGGTTTAATTTGGCATTGATCAATCTATCCAAACATTACGAATAAAAGTATAACACAAGAGGCCCCGAATGATAAGTGAAATCTTAATAAGCGCATAAAAATCAATTATCAGGACGCTGAGCGCAGCTTTATGCAATCTTGCTGCATACAACGTCCTGCAATTCATTGCAACGGTTCATTCCGGGTTTGACCTGACAGGCATATTTGTGCAGGACGATGGAATTTGATGGAAAAGCTACTGCGACTTTGGCTTTACCGTATACATCCCATCATCTTCCCGCACAATTATAAGGGGCTGCAGAGCATACTCCGTCACCTTATATCCGGTAGATGTCAGTGATACGGTGAAGCTTGCCACACCGCCTTTTACACAGGCTTTTTCAGGCTGTGCGCTGACGAAATTTCCGATAGAGTAAAAAACCAGCATTTCATGGCAACTGTCATCTGTAAGCATTTCATAAGGCTGCAGGGTGTGGGGATGGGTGCCGATTACCACGTCCACTTTACTGTCCAGAAAGATTTGGGCCCACTTTTGCTGAAATGGATCTGTCTGCTGGGAATTTTCTGTGCCCCAGTGGGCAAAAACAATGATAAAATCTGCTTCGTTGCGGGCTTTTTGGATGTCGTCTCTGATTTCGTCTTCATCATCCAGCAAGTGTACCATATAGGGGTTTTCTTCCGGGATTCTGATGCCGTTTGTGCCATAGGTATAATTAAATAATGCAAACCGGATGCCGTTTTTTTCAATGATTTCATAAGGGCGCCGGTCCTCTTGGTGAAAGGCAGGAGTGTCTTTTAAAGTATGGGAACTGCCGCATTTTGCCTGTATGCCCAGACAAAGGATATTGTGGGAGTCAAAAAATTCTTTTGTAGTTTGAACGCCGTGGGCGCCCTGGTCCAGGGCATGATTGGTTGCACAGGTTACTACATCAAATCCCGCATCTGCAAGGGCCGCCCCTACGCTTACAGGAGTTCCAAATCTTGGATAATCACTATACAGAGACGGATTATCTGTCAAAGGTGTTTCCTGGTTGATGACGGAAATGTCACAGCCGTTTATCAGCTCCCGGACATTTTCAAAGAGAAAATCAAATGATTCACCGTGATACAGGCCATATCGGTAGATTGCCTCATGGATGAGATTGTCTCCAAAGACGGCAAAGGATACGTCCGTATCTTCTTTTTTAAAGCCCCAGGAATCCCAAACCCAGCGGGTTATAAGTCCATCTGTGTCCGTCAGGAAAAGACGGCCAACTTGCAGAAGGGGCTGCTCGCTATTTAACATAAGGATGTTCTGCGAAGCGTGGTATCCGTTGTTTGCATTCAGGGACTCTATTGCATCCATGCGCGCTACATTTTGCCCCAGATAAGATGACATCCACTTGGGTGTCACCTTCCCATCGTCATATTCGTATACAAATATATGCTGGGACCAGCAGGCCTCGTCTTCTTCCACCCAGAAGGGTTTATAGCTGCCGAACCGCCCCTTTTTCCAGCAAAGCAAAACCAGTTCTTCCTCCGCATCCCTGTCTATGTCGCAGGATAATACCTGCTGGACTTTTATATCATCCGGGGATGTCCAGATGGGGGCGTTATCGTAAAAGATGTTGACCGCTTTATGATTTAATATGATTTGATATGGAACCGGATTTGCATAGTACGTTCCGCTTTCCCATGTAATCCACTTAGGCAGAAGGAGTCCCTTATCGATAAGGATATTTCCTGCAAGATAGAAGACGGCGCCGACACATGCCAGCGCCATAATGCTCCTAAAAGTCTTTTGGGTCCATAAGCTGCTCTTAAAAACGGAGCGGCATTTACTGCATATGGTGGCTGGCAAAGTATGCCAGCGCCTGGTGATGTTACTTTTCATGGCGAATCACACCGGTAGCTGTAGGTCCAGTCTGGCTTTGACAGAGGGAAACTAAAGTTATAGTAACCGGTTTCATCAGGTACCATTCCCATCATTTGTCGCCATTTCGTGTCTGTCAACCTGTCGCTTAAAGGCCATGGAAACTGATAAAAAGAATATACGGTTCCTTTTGCAATTTTCAGCTTGCCGTCAACCTGCACCACAACATAAATGGAAGAAGGATTGTCGGTTGCGGCTTCAAGCACTTGGCCGTTGGGATCGGTTGCGATATCCACCACAACTCCTGCGGGGTATTCCTGGGTGGAAATGGATTCGGATGCCCCTTCATTTTTTATGGTTTCATACCAGAAGTGCTCAATGGTTCCGCCGTAATATCTGATAAAATCATATTCTTCATCGGTTAAAAGTTCTTCCGTAAGCTCCTTGTTGGAAATAGTCAACAGCTGGTTTGCGATATAAGATAAACGTGAGAGGTTTTCTTTATCATCCTCCGTAAGCATTCCATATGAGGCAAGACCCTGGGCGGTCTGGTCCGCAAGAAAAGCAAACCTTGCGTATACAAGAGGTTCAGGTTCCACATACCCCCGGTCATCCTGTTCTTCCTCGCCGCCGCCCATTTCCGCCAATACCTGTTTGGAATAAAGTATGGTGTCATGCTTTAATTCCGTAAAGCTGCCTGCAAAGCATTCAAGGTCTTTTTTCAGCCATTCTTCATTTTGCATAAAAACCGGATAGCCCTCTCCCTTGGCGGTAAGTAATGGGCGCAGGGTGTTTAACCAGCCGGCATATAAGCTGGCGGACCACAAAGCCTCGTTATCTTTCGAAAGAGCCTGCTTTAATCGGTCCATATTTTGGCTGTAACCTGCGTAGTCTGCCGCGCCGGCATCTTCCAGAATCCGAAGGGCCATATCGCTGCCAAGAGCAGCCGGGACATCGAGTACATCAGGCAGCATACGCCGCTGGCCTGAGCTGTTTTCCCCCACTCTTTGGTAAATCAGGTTTTGCATGATAGTCCCATCAATGGTAAAACGCTGTCCCATAAAACGGAAACCTGGAATAACGTTATCTTCCCCATCGTCAATGGGAATGGAATTGATTTGGGGAGCGGGCAGTAAAGCAATCAGGTCCTGGAACTTAGAAAACGCATTTTCATCTTCCAACAGAGTATCCAGGGTGGGAGAATCTCCGTATATCTGGCGGATAGCAGATGCATATTCGCACACACCGTTATCATCGCTGGCTCCCGCAAAAAAGGATGTGACAACGTAGGCGGATTCCCAAAGATCATATGCCGCCTGGTTTTTGGAAAGAGCCATGATCATTAACAGAGCGCTTCTGTTCATGTCCTCTTTATCCTGGGGAAAATGGATTCTGCCGTACCACATCATTGCTTTGAAGTATTGTTCCAGACTGCTATCCCCTTCATAATATCCGCGGGGAATGTACTGGGAGTAATCCTCGTAATTTTCAGCCAGCTCAGACATGGCGTTGCCTGTTGCCTGCGCAATGCTCTCAAGCTCACGGCCAGCCAGCTCCTTTACATAATCGGGAACTTCCGTATTTTCATCTAACAGCTTAGCACCAACCGCAAAAAATGCCACATTACGTCTTGCTGCGGATTCCCATTGACTGCCTTTGAGCCGGTCGTACTGGGCCATACTGTCAGCGAGCATATGTCCGCTTAATTGCGTCATGCACTCTTTCAGATAAGTTCTCTCAATATTTTTTAACAGATAACTGAAATAAAGATGATAAGTGTGCATCAGGGAATCGACTGTGACGAAATTGGGTATCTGGGCGTACCTGTTGATTTCATATAGCTCAAAAAATTCATTGCAGCCCCGGTCCTGCACAACAAATCCGTTTCGGGCCAGCTTTTCTGCCATTTCCTCTGTCAGATAAAATTGTTGTAAATTAGAGATGTTGCTTAAATCGGGATTGATGGTATAGGCTTTGATGCAGGGGACTACACTGCTGGTATCCACACTTGCCCCGCCGGTGATAAGTAAGGGCCGGCTATCGGGGAAATACCCGGCGGAGATATTGGATGGAGTGCTTTGCGCCTGGGTATTGTTATCTTGCTCCGGAGAAAGCAGGGGAGAGGAGATGGACTCTGAGGATACAAAAGGGGCCGCATTTTCGTCTGTCCGATTTTGAAAGGAACATGCGCTTAAAGTATTTGTGATAATACTGATAGATAAGATTGATGCAATTAGGAATTTCTTTTTTATTTTTATCATAATAAATGCTCCGTTGTTGTTTTGATTTCTGCGGGCAACGAGCCAAGTAGGCATGCTTGCATGAACATCTGACGGCTGCCGCTATGCTCATAATTATAGGGGGTTCCTGCAAAAAGTCAACAATCTGCGGTTTAAAATCCAACCATTCCAAATCGCCTTGTTACTTTTCACAGGCTGGCCAGAGGACGCTTGGAAAAAACAAATATTTCAAGCTGTTTATTGGCTGAACTTTAAAAAGTAACATCGCCTTCAGCGAGGGGGAATTTACGGGCATTGACAAGAAGGAAGGGGTTTATGACATAATTGATTGATTTCATATAAAGCGGCTAAAGTATATTCCCGGAACGAACGATATATCTATCATCAAAAGGGAGCTATGGAGAGCGTATTTTCAAGGGATTGAAACTTTGATGATACGCTTCCACAATTATGGCGCAAGTTGGCGCCAAGAGCAGATTTTAGACAGACGTTAAGGAGGGGAAAACAAATGGCGGGCAACGACTTTTTTGTAAACAGTATGACCAAGGCATATAGCGGTTTTTTGCAAAGCCAGCTTGCCGGAACGAAAACAAAAGGAGCTGTGGGCTTTATGGACACGGTGGGAACGCTTTATGAGACCGGAGAAGTAGGCGCGTTTTCTGCGGAAGATATGACGCTTGAGGAATATAAGCAGTATATTTACCAAAAAATATCTCAGATACCGATGCATCCTTCCCAGGCCATGAGCTCCATTTCCATTCACATTACGGATAAAGGCTTTGAGGCGATGAAAAAGGATCCTTCCTATGAAAAATGGGTGTTAGACACGCTGAAAGCCAGCTTTTCATTTTATGATCCGTGGGCCAGTACCTGCGGGGGAAGTTTTACCGTGCACCGGTTCGGGGAGACCAAGGAAGAATACCGTGGGGATAGCTGGCGCATGGGATTTCAGGGAGGAAAAGGCGGCAGTATTTTTGACGAGGAATCGGAAGAAAGCTTTTGGGAGAAACGGGCTAAGAGACATAAAAAATATATGGAAATGCTGAATAAAGAGGCCCTGGAAGAAAAGATCATGGGTCAGGTATTAAAGGAGGCAGCTGTACGCAGGGGAGACTATGAAGGGATGTTTGCCGAACAGAGCATGGCGCAGTCCATCAGCTTTGCAAGATTATTGCTGAACCCGGAACTGACAGAAAGTTAGGGGCGATTATCATTGATTACAAAAAAACATCTTTTTATTACAAAATAATTTTAGGTTTGGGAAAAAAGACCGATATAAATATATATGACTTATGGGGGATAAAATTTTGGCTGTGTCCCCGGCATACTGACAGAAGAAAGGACATGGTTACCAGGATATGCTTCGAATTGCCGTTTGCGATGAAGAAAAAAGCATGGGAGAATATCTGAGACAATTGATAGAAAGAGGGATTGCGGACAGAAAGGATTGCCGGGTAGAGGTGTTTTCCTCAGGGGAGGAATTGCTGAAGAAAGGGAAAGAATTTGATATTTATTTTCTGGATATTGATTTAAAAGGAATGAGCGGAATCGATATGGCCAGAAGCCTTCGGCAGGAGTCTGAAGCGATAATCGTGTTTGTAACCGCTCTTAAAGAATATGTTTTTGATGCTTTTGACGTGCAGGCGTTTCAGTACCTGCTCAAGCCGATAGATGAAGAAAAATTTTTCCGGGTGCTGGAACAGGCCATTGCGGAATGCAGGCCAGAGAAATGTTCGGAACCTCTGGTGGTACGGGTGAAAGGCTTATACCGGAACATTCCCAAGGAGAGTATCTTTTATGCGGAAAATGAGGGCAGAAAGATAGTGCTGCATTTGAAGGAGGAACAGATTTCTTATTACGCTAAAATGTGCGAGCTTGAGGAAATGCTGGGGGATGATTTTTTTCGCTGCCACAGAGGGTATCTGGTAAACTTAAATGCGGTACAAGGGTATGACACCGGAAATATACAGATCAAAAACGGAGAAACCATTTTAATGGCAAAACAAAAGTATAGTTCTTTTGTGGATGTCTATATGGAATTTCTGCGCAGGAAACAGCAATAAAAATTTACAGGGTAAAGGCCCGGTTTCAGGAATAATTGATAGGATGGAGGATGAGGAAATGAGTACAAGTAAAGTCAATTCACTTATTACGCAAAACAGACTGCTTAGTCAGGCTAAATCGCGGGCAAGGGCACAGAGCGTTGCCACAGGAAAGGCATTGCTCAACGGTACGAATAATAAGGACAGCGTGGTTAATTCCGTTAATAATAAAGCCGGCCAGCAAAACACCAAAGTAAGCGAAGCGGACCGGAAAGCAAAGGAAAATTACACGACCATGAAGGAGGCGGCGGAAAGCGTCAAAAAGCATGCAAAAAATCTGCTGGTTTGGCCTGAAAAAAAATGGGATGAAATGACAGAGGATGAAATTGCCGAATACAAGGTGGATGTACGCAAAGAGGTTGTCAGCCTGGTGGAAGATTACAATACTATGATTAAGAGTATGAGCGAGGAGCAGGGTAAGGTCAACGAGATTTATTTAAAGCAGATGAAGGGATATTTTAAGAATGCCCAAAAGGATTTGGAGAGTCTTGGCATCACCCAGAAGGAAGATGGCACATTGTCTTTAGACCAGGAGCTTTTAAAGGCAGCGGATGCGGAAACTTTAAAGAAGGTTTTGGGCTCGGAGGGTACCTTTGTGTCCGATATCGGAAATAGGGTGGAGAATGTTATATCCAATGCGGAAACGAATCTGGCGGTGATCAATAAGAGCATATATGCCGGAAATTACACATATAATCAATATGGAAGTGATATTTTTGAAGCATTGCTTGGAGGAAAGTATAATTCCAAAGGCTGAATGGCTGTAAATTATGTTTATATATATGAGTGGCCCGGGAGAGAAATCTCCCGGGTTTTTTCACGAAAAAATACGTCCCTGACAAGTAGCAACAGAAATAAAAAGCGCATATTTCCGGCAGCGCTGAGCCCATATTATATCTGTATTTTTTATAAATGGTATTACGCAGGGCAGTCTATTTTCGCGAGGTTTTGACATTCATGAAATAAAATAGACTGCCCTGTTTGTTTTGCGCGCTGTTTATGTATTTGAAAGGCTCTAAAGTGCACCTTACAGGTATTGCCATTGTGCAGAAAAGAAAATCTGTTACAATACAGATAAAATCATTCCTCATAAAGGGCAGGTATTTAGAGCCTATGTGGGAGATGTAATCTGCAGCGGGATTGTTGACTAAGAGGTGGATAGATGAAACTTACAATGGAAAAAGTCGCAAAGGGGGAGGATGAGGTAATCATTCGATACCATGAAATGAATGAGCAGGTGGAGACATTAGCGGAAATTGTAAAGAGCGGCGGGCGGAAAATATGTGCGGTCATAGAAGGACAAACACTTTTGCTGTCCCCAGAGTGCATTCTGTATCTGGAAAGTGTGGACGGAGTAACTTATGCTTACCTTAAGGACAGAGTTTGCAAAGTGCAGATGAGCCTGTTTGAATTGGCGCTTACGTATGAAAACAGGGGGTTTTTTCGCTGTTCCAAATCTATGGTACTGAATATTTACAAGATCGGTTTTCTGAAAAGCGAACCGGGGAACCGTATACGGGCCACAATGGAAAACGGCGAGCAGGTGATGATTTCCAGAAGATATGCAAAGGCTTTGCGGCAAAAGCTAAAAGGAGGCGTAAAGGAAGATGAGGAATAGAAAAAAAATGGAATCGGGAAAGGAATTTAAGAAACGTTTTAAAAACTATTTGAATTTAGAAATTGTGATTGATTATAAAACCTGTACTTATTTTTTTTGTATTTGGTTCTTTTACTGCGCATATCTGCTTTGCCAAAAAATCCATTGGGCGAATATTTTTTATATGTTTGAAATGATGGCGGCATCGTATTTGATCAGTTATGTGCAGGTTTACGTATTTCACAATTTTGATGAAGCCAGTCAGCTCAGGAAAAAGGATATACCGGGTATTATTTGCTGCAGCGGCCTTTACATTGCCCTTTCATATGGATTTAGGTGGTTTGACAGAAATTATATGGCGACATTGCTATTTGGAGTATATGTACCTGCCACATATTATGTAATGTATCTGGCCAATAAAATAAAGCGTGCAATTGACACGGATAATCTAAATAAAATGTTGGAGGACTTTAAGAAAGGAGAAACTTATGACGCATGAAAGGGAAAATATAATTGAGATAAAAAATCTTACCAAATCCTATGGGAAAAAGAGAGGGGTAAAGGCAATTTCCCTTTCCGTACGGCAAGGAGATATTTTTGGATTTTTAGGGCAAAACGGTGCAGGAAAATCTACCACCATTCGGAGTATGCTTGGACTGCTTCATTATCAGGAAGGAGAAATCCGGATACTGCAAATGGATGCGGTCAAGAATCAAAATGAGATTTTACGGCAGGTAGGGTATATGCCTTCTGAGGCCATGTTTTATCCTTCCATGAAGGTGAAGGAGGTGATCTCATTTGCTGCCAGAGCCAGAAAAACCGACTGCTCCAAGGAGGCTGCGAGACTTTGTGAAGTGCTTAAGGTAGATGAGGAAAAGAAAATAGAGGAATTGTCCCTGGGAAACCGTAAGAAGGTCAGCATTGTCTGTGCCATGCAGCATAGACCCAGGCTTCTCATTTTGGATGAGCCTACCTCCGGCCTTGACCCGCTGATGCAGGAGGCGTTTTTTGAGCTGCTGCTGG
Organism: Parablautia muri; assembly: GCF_009917485.1. Taxonomy (GTDB): domain Bacteria; phylum Bacillota; class Clostridia; order Lachnospirales; family Lachnospiraceae; genus Suilimivivens; species Suilimivivens muri. The sequence goes on along the minus strand of NZ_QZDT01000027.1, from coordinate 46,965 downwards.
AATACAACCGCCAGGGGACAACCTGCTTTTTATCCTCCCATGTGCTCTCGGAGGTAAAAAACTATTGCAGGCATGCGGCTATCATAAAAGAAGGGGCGATTATCCGCACGGATACGGTGGAAAATCTATCAAAGTCTGACGCACGGTATGTGAAACTTACAAGGGGCGGACAGAAAAGGGAATTTGTTTACACAGGTAAAATAAATGCTTTGCTCCATGAACTGGCGAACATGCAGGTGGAGGATGTGCTGATTGAAGAACCGTCTTTGGATGAAATTTTCAGGCATTACTATGAAGATAAGGAAAGTGGCGCTGATATGCAAAAGGAGGGGCAAATATGACACTCTTTATACAAGAATTGAAAATGGGAAGAAAACAGCTTTTGGCATGGACGATATGTATTGGTATTTGTTGTTTTGGGTGTATTTTGCTGTTTCAAGGGCTGGAGGAGACGATGGAAGAAATGGGAGATGTGTATGCGCAGATGGGAGCCTTTGCAACTGCACTTAACCTGGACAGAATGGATGCTGGTACAATGGAAGGGTTTTTTGCTACGGAAATTTCTATGATTTTTGCAGTGGGCGGAGCAATGTTTGCTGCCATGATGGGCATTTGCATGCTGACTAAGGAGGAAGAAGGACATACAGTTGAGTTTTTAAATACACTTCCCTTTGGAAGAAATTATATTGTGGTATGGAAATACATAGCAATGACAGCACTCATTGCCTTATTGAATGGCATATGTCTGTGCTGGGAGCTTTTGGGATTTATCTGCGCAGGGGAAATGATGCCCTTAAGGGAGCTTTTACTTTTCCATGGGGCACAGTTTTTGATGCATTTGGAGGTGGGTAGCATCTGTTTTTTAGCATCTGTTTTCTGTAGAAAAAAGCAGATGGGGGCATCCCTTGGATTTGCTATACTTTTATATGGAATGGATTTAATGTGCAGAATTGTGCCCGATTTAAAAAATCTGAAATATGTGACGCCTTATTACTTTTCGAATGCGGCGGAGATTTTTATAAACGGAAGTATAGAAGGCAAAATGGTGGGAATAAGCGTGGTGGTGATTGTATTTTGCGGCTGCGCGGCAGCAGTACTTTATAAAAGAAAAGATTTTTAACAGCATCAACGGCATAACCCCGGAAGGAATAGAAATTGATATTTAGAATGGAAAAATATGAATTGTGTGGTATAATAAGTGAGGCTGGCGAACATGCATTGTGGGTTTGGGAGCAGCCTGCGATATGCAGGGGGGATATAAACATGAAAGGAATGATAAAATCTATGAAAAGAAAAATAATCTGTTTGTTTATTGGCGCTTTGCTTATTGCGACAGCAGCTGGCTGCGGATTAAAAGAAAAGACTGCAGAGGAAAATCAGAAGGAAACCGGCAGCACCCAGGGGGAAGAAAGCCAGGAGGGAACCGGCAGCATCCAGGAGGAAGAAAACCAGGAGGAAAACGCTGCAGTCCAGGAGGCTGATGATGGGCAGGCGGAAAGTGCGGGAGATGAGGCCTTGTTATCCGGCAAACATTATGTAAATATTAACATCAAGGATAAAGGAACGATCAAGGTAGAACTGGATGCAGATGCTGCACCGATTACAGTAACCAATTTTGTGAAACTGGTGAAAGAAGGCTTTTACGATGGGTTAACTTTCCACCGTATTATAAAGGATTTTATGATGCAGGGGGGAGACCCTACAGGAACAGGCATGGGAAGCTCAGATAAAACGATTGTCGGAGAATTTGCAAGCAACGGCGTGGAGAATCCGATTTCTCACACAAGGGGAACGATTTCCATGGCCCGTTCCAGTCTGCCGGACAGTGCAAGCTGTCAGTTTTTCATCATGCACCAGGATGGTACTTCTCTTGATGGGGACTATGCCGCTTTTGGGCACGTTACGGAGGGAATGGAGATTGTGGATGATATTTGCGAGAATACCACAGGTCAGGACAGAAACGGTGTGGTTCCGGAAGAAAACAGGCCAGTGATTGAAAGCATCGAGTATGTGGAGTAGATGGGTGAAAAAATTTTATTTAGATATGACAGAAAGTAACAATTGTATCTCCGCATTTATGAAGGATGCGGAGATTATTCAGGCAGGGACAACTATTTATTCTATGTCTGTCTCTGCCCGAAATGCGGAATATCAAAAACTGGCGAAGGAGTATGACGTTCATTTTATTTTTGATGATATGGATGTGAAAGTAGACTTTTATACAATTCCTCGGATAGATATTATGGCAATAGACAGCAAGGGCGGATATATTGCAACTGTTGGGATGATGAGCGATTTAGACAGCGATGCGTCTATATGCTATATTGACAAGAATAAAAGAACCTATATCATTGCAGAAAACGCAAGAGAATTTATTGCAAACATAGCGGAGTGGAAAGAAAATCTCAGAGCGTATAACGAAATCCATTTTTTTCAGACGCAAAAGCAAGCGCAGACAATGTATGAATTTATAGATGTGGGAGTATTCGTTTCGGAAAACGAAAGTTGATAAAAACGCTGAAAAAGGCCTGGAAGATTCATAGTCATATCTTCCAGGTCTTTTTTTGCTAAGGGAGTAGCTCTCTTTCCATTTCTTCAAGAATATGAATCAAATCTCTGATTGATTTCCCCTGCTCCAGCATGCATCTGAGGTGGTCTGTGAGCTTAAGATAGCTTATCTTTTCAGGCACAAGACCGTCAGCAGTTCCAGGATAGAGTTCTTTCAGGTTATCAATCATGGTTTTGACAAGCTGTTTGTTGAGAATCTGGCTATAGTTTTTTCTACATTCTTCCACCATGCAATCAAGCATTTCATAGTAAGGATTTGTGATATCGGATTCATCTGCAGAAAGCTTCATATGAGCTTCACGTAGAACATAATCATAGGAAAGGATTCTGTACGAAGATTTATCTAATGCAAGATTATCGCGAAGCCTTATAACAGGCATTAGTATACCATACTTTTTGGCAAGGTCGTTTCTTTTTTGATTCAGATAATCTGTTTTATACCCTTCCAGCACATAGGGGATAAGAGCTTCTCCAAATTCAAGGGCAACAGGTTCAGCAAAAAGATTATGGCGGATTTCCTGCTCCATTTGTAAATTGTTATTTTCCGTGATAGGATTGTCGCTGATTCCTAAAAGTGTGTCGGCGCTGATATGCAGGATGCCGCATATCCCTTTTATAAGAGAAAGGTCCGGCAGACCGTTTCCGCGCTCCCATCTGCTCACTGCCTGTGGGGTGACACCCAGACGATAGGCAAAGTCATCCTGAGTCATTTTTAAATTCTGGCGATACTGGCAAATCACTTCTCCCATGTTTTCTTTCATGTTTATACCTCCTGTTTTTGCTTCCAACCGGTTGGATGAGTATGATGTCATTATACCCATGAAAGATGCGGGTGTAAAACAATGTATTGTTGGGGTAAGACTCAAGGTGGCATTCGCATAGAAAATATAATCATGTCGTTTCAAAATAAATGAATAATTTTCCAAAATAAAAACATACTGTCTGTAAAAAAGGAAAAGGACAATCAATAAGATTGCCGGCCAAAATGGAGGTATGGTATGGGAAAAATAAAACTGCCTATGACTGACAGTGGCTATTACGAAATCCGTCTGGAAAGTATAGGCGGATTAGGGGCCAATCTATGCGGCAAGATGTTGGGAGAGCTGGGCGTAAAATACTTGGATTTAAACAGCGCCAGCTTTTCCAGCTACGGTTCGGAAAAGACAGGTACGCCGGTAAAAGGATTTATCAGATATTGCGAAAAGGAAAAGGAAATCAGAGTTCATTCCCCTGTGATAACGCCCAATCTGCTGGTGATTTTCCATCAGGCCCTTTTAAAAGAGAAGAATGTATGGGCGGGCTGCAATGAGAACACAGAGGTGATTATTGCCATTGAGGAGGGCCAGGAAACGAATGAGATAGAAGTCCCGGATAATTTGAAGGCTTGTTATGCTGTGAAAGCGCAAAAAATTGCAATGGAAACCCACGCAAGAATCAATGTGGTGATGCTGGGGGCTATGGCCCGGGTGCTGGGATTTGTGGCCTTAGAAGATATGAATCAAATCTGCGCAGATGCACTTGGAAAAAAGTACCCGGACGCTCTTAGGGGGAATTTGGAAGGGATCAAAAGAGGTCATGATGAAGTAAAAAAGATAGAAGGAAAAGGCGGAGCAGATTTACTTAAACAGAAACAAAGGGCGCCAAAAGCAGACAAAACAGATGAAAACAAAGAAAAGGGAAATAAGGAAAAAGAGAGTTTCAGGATGGGAAAACCTGCCGTTAAATGGGGATATGATACGGCCCCCATAGGCGGAATCAACCCTGAGTTTGGCAACACGGTAGCGACAGATCTCTCTCCTTCAAGACAGGGTTTTATTCCGCTTTTTATCAAAGAAAGATGTATCAACTGCGGAATGTGTGATTCTACCTGCCCGGATATGGTTTTTCAGTTTGCACCGGGACAGTATAAGGGGAAAGAAATGATGGTTAACCAGGGGCTGGATTATTACCATTGCAAGGGGTGTCTCCGATGTGTGGAAGTATGCCCAGTGAATGCATTAGTCAGAGGGATAGAAGCGGAGCATCCCCGGAAAGAGTATTTCATGCCCAATCAGGATTTGCTGCGTATGCCAGACTATTATATAAAAGCAGGACCTGACGGCTATGTTACTTCGGAGTCCTATTTGACGGAAAAAAGAATGGAAGGCGGGGAAGTGTAATGGAAAAACAGATAACGGAATACGCAAGTGGAAATGAGATGGCGGCAATCGCCATCCGGCAGATTGGCTACGATCTGATGGGTTATTATCCCATTACACCTTCCACGCAGATTGCGGAGAACCTGGATGTCATGCGGGCAAACGGAGAGAGTGATCTGATTATGATTGCAGCCGAGGGAGAGCACAGCGCCGCAGGTATCTGCTATGGAGCAGCGGTAGGAGGCGGCAGAGTTATAAACGCCACCAGCGCCAACGGGCTTTTGTATGCCATAGAACAGTTCCCGGTTCAGTCGGGAACGCGTTATCCTATGGTCATGAATGTGGTGTGCAGAACTGTATCGGGGCCTCTTTCCATCAAAGGGGATCACAGCGATATCATGTTTATGTTAAATGCAGGCTGGCCCATTCTTTTTGCACACTCGGTCCAGGAGGTATATGATTTTAATATAATTTCCTTAAAGCTTGCGGAAACAGTGCGGCTGCCGGTGGTGGTAGCCTATGATGGTTTTTTTACCAGCCACCAGAAAAGACGGTGCCTGCGTTTTGAGCGGGATGAGGCAGTGCAGAGTTTTATAGGCCCCAAGAAAGAAGACTATCCTTTTCTTGATTTGGACCATCCGATTACCGTAGGATCTTATATGAATGAGCCGGATTTGATTAATAACCGGTATCAGCTGCATCTTGCCATGAAAAAGGCGGATACTCTTTTGCCGGAACTTTTTAGAGAATATGGGGAACTGTCCGGCAGGAAATACCAAAAGGTGGAAGGATACAAATGGGAAGATGCAGAGACACTTTTGCTGCTGCTTGGTTCTTCTTATGATACTGCAAAGGAAGCAGTGGATCAGATGCGTGATCAGGGAAAAAAGGTGGGTGTAGTGACCCTTCATACCCTGCGGCCTTTTCCGGATAGGGAGATTGTTTCCCTTTGCAAAAATGCCGAAAATCTGTTGGTAGCGGACAGGCAGGACAGCTACGGTGCAAAAGGAGGAAATCTTTCCCTTGAAGTGAGAGCAGCTATTCAGAGAGCCGGCAGCGAAAAATGTGGGAGCAGCGGACAAAGAATTGAAGCCGAGACAAGCGACAATGGAACAAATAGCAACAATATGTATGGGTCAGAGGTGCACATAAAAAATCTGGTCTATGGATTGGGCGGCAAGGACTTTTTTGTGGAGGATGCCGTCAAAATGGTCACATGGGCGGAAAACCCCAATTCACCTGATTTTGCATATTACGGTGTCACCAAAGCAGATAGTGGGAAGGAGAAGCCGGCAGAAAGCTTTAAAGGCGAAGCGATGGCGGAAGGAACCAACCGTTTTTTTGCCCCCTTAAGTGCAGAAAAAACACAGCTGGGAGCTACCAAGGCGGAAGAAAAGGACGGAAAGGTCCAAATAAGCGGCGGCACCCTAAATGCCACTGCGGCCATTCCCAAACGCCTTGCCCCAGGCCACGGCGCCTGTCCTGGCTGCGGCATACCGGTCAATGTGAATCTGCTGCTTCGGGCAATAGAAAATCCGGTTGTACTTCTGTTCCAGACCGGCTGCGGTATGATTGTAACAACAGCCTATCCCCGTACCAGCTTCAAAGTTCCTTTTGTGCATAACCTGTTCCAAAATGGAGCGGCTGCTTTAAGTGGAATTGCTGAAATCTGCTACCGCAAGCAGAAAAAGGGAGAAATCCCGCCGGGGGATATCATATTTATTATGGTAAGCGGAGACGGCGGTATGGATATCGGCATGGGATCTGCCCTGGGAACGGCCCTGCGGGGCCACAGACTTATTTTGTTTGAGTATGACAACGGCGGCTACATGAATACAGGGTATCAGTTGTCCTACTCCACCCCCAAAGGTGCCAGAAGTGCCACCTCCCATGTGGGCAAAGAGCAATACGGGAAACCCTTTTTCCACAAGGACATGCCTCAGATTATAGCGGCAACAGGCATCCCCTACGTGGCAACTGTTGCAGAATCTAACCCCATGGATTTTATCAAAAAGGCGGCGAAAGCGGCCTACTATGCAGCTGCCACGGGAACAGCCTACGTAAAAGCACTGTCGGCCTGCCCCTTAAATTGGAATGATAAACCAGCTGCGGAGCGGAGGGTAATCGAAAAGGCAGTGGATTGCTGCTATTTTCCTCTCTATGAGGTGGAAAAAGGAAAAACCACTTTAAGCTATGACCCTGAAAAGATGGGCAAAAAAGTACCTGTCCTTGACTGGCTGTCCATGATGGGACGAACAAAGCATTTACAGAAAGAAGCTTATGCGGATATTGTGAAAGAGTTGCAGGAGGAAGTGGACAGGCGTTTTGCGCGGCTTAAGGCCAGAGCGGAAAATCCCATATTATAGGTAAAATGACAAATATGGTCATGTAATGGAATTTGAGAGAATGTTTGATATATTACGATGTGAAAGAGGAATGGCAGATTATGTTATATCTGCCGTTCCTCTTTCGCACGAAGTAACGCCGGGCAGCTTTCCCGTGGAATGTATGGTGTCGGAAAGGCAACGCTTTTTGGAACATAATCAAACGTGCTAAGAGAATCAGACAATATTTTCAGGCATTCTCTGGCCATATCTTCCAGGGGCAGGCTGATTACGGAGAGAGAAGGAACACAATATTCCTCCTGCTCAGGGCGTCCACTGCCGACACTGATGAGCTCGATTTGCTCAGGGATATGCAAACCTCTTTCATAAAAGGCCTTGAGCGCTCCAAGGGCAATACTGTCAGAGGTACAAAAAAGGCAGTCCGGCAGAGAGTTTAAACCACACAAAGTAAGAGCGCCCAAATAGCCACCCTTCATGGTATCATCTACCGTAACAGAAACAGGGTGTTCCATCCCGGCTTCATTTACCTGAAATTCGAAAACATTCGTCCTGATATTCATTCCGGAAAAAGTAGCCGGAGATTTTAACAGTGCCGGATGCTTTTTGCCATGGGCAGCAAATATTTGAGCTGGAAGAAGTCCGATTGTTTTATCATCCATTGTTACAGTTGAATATTTTTTTGAGTATCTGTTATAGAGAACAATTGGAATATTAAAATCGTTGTTTTCCAGATATTCCATGTCCGTTTCTGAAGGATTACAGATGATGATTGCATTTGTAGCAAGCACAGACTCCTGGGTCAGAACATCCTCTAGGTGGTTGTTCTCATAAGGTACGATAGAAAGCTGGAATTGATAATTGTTTTCTATAATTGTGGTCTGGAGGCCTTTTAAAAAGCGGGAAAGCAGATGGATTCGGTTATCTGAAACCCAATACAGAGAAATATTGGATTTTGAAGAAAGGCTGCCCCTCAAAATTTTAGCCTGAATATTTGGCTTATATCCCAGTTCCTTGGCCGCCTCCAGAATTCTTTGCTGGGTTTCTTTTTTTATCTTGCGTTTATCGCCATTTCCCTTTAGAACAATAGAGACAGTGCTTGGGGAAAGTCCTAACTTGGCGGCGATATCTTTAATAGTAGCCATGATAACCTCCCATATTTTATTAGTGATGAACCAGGTGCTTTAGGCATTATTATTTTTATTGTACCACATATGAGATCAAGAAAGAAAGCAAGACAAAAGTTTTTTCATAAAAATATTATATTTGCGTTTAAGTTGTATGATGTGCTTTATCATATGATGCCAGGTTGCGCGAGGAGAGCTGTCTGAATTGTCTTAAGGGGATAAGTCCATAAGTAAGTATAACGTTAGAATAAAGTGCGTGAAACATATAGTAATAATAACCAAAATTAATACAATCAAATAGTGCAAATTGACGAAAAAACAATAAGTATAACGTTGTATATTGACAAAGGGTTGAACTGTGATATACTCAAGATACAAGTACAACGTAGTACTTAGAACAAATACACAGGAGGATGAAAAATGAAGAAAAAAGTGTTAGCAGTATTGCTGTCCGCTTCTATGTTAGCCGTAATGCTCGCAGGATGTGGGAAATCTTCTGACGCACCGTCAGGAGAAACGCAAGCAGCAGATGATGCCGGTGCAGCCGAAGATGCATCTGGGGGGGGGTACTGAGGAAAACAACAGTTCTGATACATCCGGTGGGGCGGTAAGTTCCGGAGAACCGAAAAGCGGCGGTGTTTTAAGGTACGCTTCCGCATCTACCGTATCCACACCGGGGTATACGCCGGAATGTTCAAACAATGCGTCATTGATTTTTTTGACAACTGCATATGAGTTTTTGGTGACCTATGCCGAGGATGGCAGCTTAGCACCAAAGCTTGCCACAGAGTGGGAAACGGATGCAGATGAACCAAGTATTACATGGACCTTAAGGGAAGGCGTTACTTTTGCAGATGGAATGCCGTTTAATGCGGAAGCGGTTAAGGCCAATATTGAAGAGTATCAGAAGAGTGAGCGTAATGAGACAAACAATATTGCAAGCTGTGAAGTGATTGATGACACCCATATTAAGATGGTTCTGAATTCCTGGAATTCATCCACATTGGAAGCCGTAGGTTTCTTCGTATATTATATGTCACCGGAAGCCTTAAAGGATGTGGATTCCTTACGAAACAGTTCCTGCGGTACGGGACCTTTCCAGGTAACTGATTTTTCACCCGGGGTTTCCGTTAAGTATGCGAAGAATGAAAATTATTGGCAGGAAGGCAAACCTTATCTTGACGGAGTTGAAATTTATACCGTGGACGAACCTACCACCAGATCCTCTGCGTTCCAGGCAGGAGAATACGACCTGCTTGAAATGGATGATATGACTATCGCAAATGAACTGGCTATGAGCGGAAATTATGAGACAGAGGATAATATAACAGGCCAGGGATTTGTCAGCACAGGTATTATCCCTAACAGCGCAGAAGACGGACCTTTTGCCGACCCTCTGGTGCGCAGGGCTCTGTGTTATGCGATAGATGTGGAAGCAGTTGTGGAAGCTTTTGGTTATGGCATGTGGATTGAGCTTGACCAGTGGGCAACACCCGATGCAGTTACTTATAATAACGATATCAATCATTTTACCTATGATCCGGATAAAGCGAGAGCATTGTTGGCTGAGGCAGGATATCCGGATGGATTTACAACTACATTCACAACGAATCCGGGACACAAAGACGAGTTTACCGCGATTGCAAATATGCTTGAAGAAGTAGGAATTCACTGCGAAATGAACCTTGTTGATGAAAGCGCACAGGTGAATCTGTATTCTACGGGGACATGGACGGGGATCATGGGACACTTCGCTGCAATCTCTCCGGACCTCGGCCTTTATATGGGACGTCATCTTGACTATAACGGAGCCTTCTATGCGCCTGGTATCCAGCATCCGGATGAGGCAATGGATCTTTTAGAGGCAATCCGTACGGCTCCCACGGAGGAAGAAAAGCATAAACTTGAGCATGATATGCAGAAGCTGATGTATGATGCGGAGGAAGGACTTGCAATTTTCGGAAGGCCTCTTTACACCTCAAAAACAGCCGTTTTCAAGTATGATTATGTCAAAGATGACAACAGAGGTGTATATCATAATGATACGTGGACTCTTGCTGATTGCTGGCTGGATAAATAATCCTGTTGTGTATCTGACCTGTTTCGGTATAACCAAGAGGCTGCCATATTATTACGATATGGCAGCCCTATTAGAAAAGGAGGCCCGTACGTGAATAAGAAATTGTTAAAAATGATTGGAAGACGTATCGTCCAGTCTGTCATAGTTATTTTTATTGTGACGTTGATAGTGTTCCTGCTGAATCAGATGGTGCCGGGAGATCCGATAGTTAACTTCTTAGGACCAAATGCAACCGAAGAACAAATCGAGTATTATACCCAGTTATTTGGATATGACCAGCCGGTTCTGGTACAGTATTTCAAATGGATTCAGGGATTGTTCCGGGGTGAGATGGGACGTTCCGTGGCACTGCAGATGGAAATCTCCGATATTCTCTTTGAACGTTTAAAAGTAACATTATCAATGGTATTCCCTGCCTTTATATTGGCAGTTGCCCTGGGAGTGACACTGGGAATTACCGCTGCCAAAAAAAGAGGAAGTATATTCGACTCTGTAATTTCCTTTTTTGCCAATATCGGAATGTCTATGCCGATGTTCTGGTTCGGAATGATTTTGATTCTTATATTTGCCTTGAAGCTTGGTATTCTGCCTACATCGGGATTTACCGCATTCAGTGAGGGAGCAGGAGAATGGGCGTCTCATATAATCCTGCCGGTTATTGTGCTTGCCATGGGACCGTTAGCCCAGTTTACCAGACAGACAAGGTCATCTATGCTGGAAGTGATTCGCCAGGACTATGTAATGACGGCACGGGCAAAGGGAATCAGCCAGAAAGCAATCACTTTTAAGCACCAATTGAGAAATGCCTTTATACCGATCATTACCGTTATGGGAATGTCATTAGGCGGCATGATCGGAGGAACAGTACTTGTAGAAAGTATCTTCGTTGTTCCCGGGCTTGGAACGTTGATGATTTCATCCATTAAGAGCAGAGACTTTATGGTAGTGCAAAACGGCGTGCTTGTCATTGCAATCGCTGTTGCCCTCTGCAATCTTATCGTAGATATTCTTTATGGTGTAATCGATCCAAGAATCAGAAACGACTAAAGCGTACGGAAAGGAGAAACGAAGATGAACAGGAAATCAACATTAAGTAAAATAAAAGATTCCAGAGTAGTACGTGTTATTTTTGCCAGAAAATCGGTCGTATTCTGCCTGTGCGTACTGGCTGTCTTAATATTGGCGTCAATTGCTGCGCCACTTGTAGCGCCTTATGATCCGTATAAACAGGATTTGAAGGGGATGCTGCAGGGAATGAGTACGCAGCACATCTTTGGTACGGATGCAATGGGACGTGACGTGCTTTCAAGAATCATTTATGGCGGACGCGTATCCTTCACGGTAGGTCTGGTGTCCGTTCTTATTGCGGGAACAGCAGGTATGATTCTAGGGCTGATAGCAGGTATGGCAGGGGGACTTGTGGATGCGGTTATCATGAGAGTTATGGATGCTATGATGTCAGTGCCCATGATTATTATGGCGCTCTTTCTGGGAAGTATTTTCGGCAAGGGACTTGGAAACATTTGTCTTGCAATCGGTATTTCCATGATACCGAGCTATGCCCGTGTTACCAGAGGACAGGTTCTTACCGTAAGAGAAATGGACTATGTTACGGCCGGTACTTTGTGCGGCGCATCTAAGATGAAAAATGCCGTTTCACACATTTTTCCGAACTGTGTCTCCTCCAATATCGTGCTTATGACCATGAACCTGGGCAGTGCAATTTTAAATGAGGCGGCTTTAAGCTTTCTTGGAATGGGAATCAATCCGCCTACGGCAAGTTGGGGCGGTATGGTAAATGACAGTTATAAGTATATGGGGACAAATGCGGTCATTGCAATTGCACCAGGTCTGTTTATCATGATTGTGGTACTTTGCTTTAATATGGTAGGTGATGCGCTCCGTGATGCAATGGATCCGAAGCTCCGTGGAACCTTAGGTAAGAAAGTAAAGCGCAGCAAGGGAAAGAAAGGATAGACATTATGGCAGATAAACTTCTTGAGATTAAGGATTTGAATATAACATATAATACGGAAATTACCACTGTTTATGCAGTGAACGGAATGAGTCTGTCGCTGGAATATGGAGAGACACTTGGGCTGGTGGGAGAGACCGGAGCCGGGAAGACCACAACCTGCCTTAGCGTTATGCGGCTGCTGCCGGAAGGAATCGGAGAAGTCACGAACGGCTCCATTATCCTTGACGGAAATGATATGCTGAATCTTTCCGAAGATAAAGTAAGGGAACTGCGTGGGAATATTGTCTCCATGATTTTTCAGGACCCGATGTCGAGTTTAAATCCGGTTATGACAGTAGGCGACCAGATTTTGGAGGTATTAAAAGAGCATAACAAGGATATGAGCAAGGCGGACTTAGATAAAGCGGTAGATGATATGATGGAATTGGTAGGTATTCCTGCTAACCGCAAGAATGAATATCCCCATGAGTTTTCAGGCGGTATGAAACAGAGAATCGTTATCGCCATCGCCCTGGTCTGCGAGCCGAAGTTGATCCTTGCAGACGAGCCTACAACGGCTCTGGATGTTACGATTCAGGCGCAGATGCTTGGCCTTATCAATGATTTACAAAAGCGTTTGAACACGGCTATGATACTGGTGACACATGACCTTGGCGTTGTGGCGCAGACCTGTGAGAAGGTTGCGGTCATGTATGCCGGGGAAGTGATTGAGTTTGGAAAGGCGGAGCATATATTTGGCGCGGAAAATCTGCATCCTTATACCAAAGGATTGTTTGATGCTATCCCGAAGCTGGACGAGGATACGGAACGTTTGGTTACAATTGACGGTATGATACCGGATCCTACGCAGGTCATAAAAGGATGCCGTTTCGCCGAACGCTGTAAATTCGCTACGGATAAATGTAAAGTAGCGCCGCCGGTGGTGGAAGTGGAACCCGGTCATTTGGTGAAATGCCATAGATACGGCAAATAGAATCAGGTAAAGGAGGTGAATGGAATGGAAGAAAAAATATTAGTTGAAGTACAGGACTTAAAGAAATATTTCAAGACGACTAAGGGAATGCTGCATGCTGTTGACGGAGTTAATTTTCAGATTAAAAAAGGTACCACGCTGGGTGTTGTAGGAGAATCCGGCTGTGGAAAATCCACACTTGGACGACTGCTTTTGCATCTGCATGAGTCAACCGGCGGAAAAATTATTTATGACGGGGTGGATATTACCAACTATGACGAGAAGCAGATGCGGGAGGTCCGAAAGAAAATGCAGATGATTTTCCAGGACCCACAGGCTTCTCTGGACCCCAGAAAGAATGTAAAAGAATTAATCGGCGAGCCATTGAAAAACTATAAGGTATGCGGAACGAAAGAAGAATATGAGAAAAAGGTAGAAGAAATCATGGATACGGTAGGCCTGGCAAAGCGATATGCTGAAAGCTACTCCCATGAGCTGGACGGTGGAAGGCGCCAGAGGATCGGTATTGGGCGTGCGCTGGCAATGAACCCGGAATTTATTGTCTGTGATGAACCGGTGTCTGCTTTGGATGTATCGATTCAGGCGCAGGTTTTGAACCTGCTGATGGATTTGCAAGATGAAAAGGGCCTGACCTATATTTTTATTACCCATGACTTAAGCGTTGTAAAACATATAAGCCATGAAATTGTAGTAATGTATTTGGGACAATGTGTGGAGTATGCCAAAACGGCGGACTTATTTAACAATCCGATGCATCCCTATACCCAGGGTCTGCTAAATGCCGTACCAATTCCCAGTTTAACAGCCAAGAAGCTTTCCACGCAGGTGATGAGAGGGGAACTGACTAGTCCCATTGACCCGGTGCCAGGCTGTCGTTTTGCGGCAAGGTGTCCCTATGCAACAGATAAATGCCGGGGCAAGGATATAGAACTAAAAGAGATTGAACCAGGTCACTTTGTAAGCTGTAGAAAAGTACTGGATGAGATGAAGGTATGATAAGGAGAGAATTATGGCGGGACAGGAAAAAGCGGCTGGGGCGCAGGCGGAAATGGAAGAACGCCTCCATCAGGAGATGCTGAATATCAGAGCGGAATTCGATAACTGCCCTGTGGACGGAGCAGCATGTGATTATGCTATGGAGGAATGCTTTCTGCCGATGCCTGACGGAGTAAAATTACATACAGTCATATATAAACCATCGGATAAACAGAGCTTTCCGGTATTGATACAAAGAAGCTGTTATCCTGCGAATATGGAAATTTACAAAGTATATGGTCAGGAGCTGACAAAGAGAGGGTATGGTTATGTCTTGCAGATATGCCGCGGTACCGGCAAAAGTGGAGGCCAGTGGGAGCCGAATGTGAACGAGCGCAGGGACGGCATAGCAACGCTTAGCTGGTTAAATGCACAGGACTGGGCGGAAAGCATCGGCTACTTTGGCGCCAGTTATCTTGCGCTGACAGGATGGGCAGTTGCAGATGTTGTTCCGGATAAAGTGAAAGGCATGATGCTGACGGTGTATGGTACGGACAGATTTAAGTCGGCCTATGAGAAAAGATTGTTCCGGCACGATGTTCTGACCGGGTGGAGTATGGCAAACGCAGGGCATCCGGTGGAAGCGGATTATCTGGAGAGCTGCAGATACAGACCCCATGCGAAGGTAGACGAACAGATGTGGGGAGGGCGGCTTGACTGGTACCAGGATTGGATTCATGCGGTAAAACGCAGCGATGCATACTGGCAGCAGGGCTGGTGGAAAGAATTGGCGGAAATACCTGCAAAAGTAAAAGTTCCGGTTTATATCGTGGATGCCTGGTACGATCACCATTTTGGCAGTGCCATGAATACTTATATTTCTCTTAATGAGGAAACGAAAGAGCACAGCTGGATGGACGTGGGATGTTGGAACCATATGTGTGAGAACTGTATTGAATGGGGAGAGCAAAAGAACCTTGAAAACGGTGATGTAAAACGCACCCTTGAGTGGTTTGACCTGCTGTTAAAGAAAAAAGAAATGCCCCAAAAGCGAATTCGTGCCTACGTGATGCGGGAAGATTGCTGGCAGAAACTTGAAACGTGGCCTTTGCCCTCGGGATGTGTCAAAAAGTTTTACATCCGAGAGGACAGAAGCTTGGGGGAAGATACGGGGCGGGCAGGAGAAATTACTTTTGATTACGACCCGGAAAACCCATGCCCTTCTCATGGCGCGGAGAGTGTGCTGACTACAATTACCGAGGCAGGTTCTCTAAAGCAGCCAGAGCCGGATTATAGGCCGGATGTAGTGAGCTTTTTAAGCGAACCGCTTACGCGGGAGCTGGCGATGGCAGGGCAGATCAAAGTACATCTAAGGGTCAGGACGGATGCTGATGACACTGCTTTTTCGGCAAAGCTATGTGAAGTATTTCCGGATGGCAAGGCCTATAATATTCGAAGCGGTATTACAACCATAGCAGCAGATATGCCGCAGGACGCTGTCTATAGCCCCGGTGAAGAAGCGGCGGTATGCATAGAGTTTTGGGATATTGTGTGGACCGTTAAGCCGGAAAGCCGTCTGCGTCTGGATATTTCTTCTTCTGATTTTCCGCAGTATACGGCGCATAGTAATTATGCCGGTATCTGGTCGGAGCAGGAAAAGAGCAGAATCGCCCATCAGGTGATTTGTACGGGGAATGCAGGCTGCTATTTGGAAATTCCCTTGTCCCCGGCCCAAAAGTAGTTCAGGTGGTTTGTTATGCCGCCAAGCGGCATGATTAAAAATTATAATATAATGAAGAAAGAGGTAAAAGTCTATGAAAAAAATTGCAATTGGCGGTGGCCAGGGCTTTTGGGGCGACTCCCCGGATGCTGCGCTCCATATGCTGCGTCATGCGGATATTCAATATATGGCATGCGATTATCTGGCGGAGCTTACTATGTCTATTATGGCCAAACAACAGTTAAAGGATCCCGGTAAGGGATTTGCTCCGGATTTTGTCACAAGAATTTTGAAAGAAGGCGGCAAGGAAGCATGGGAAAAGGGAATCCGCATTCTGACCAACGCAGGCGGTATGAATATTACCGGCTGTGTGGAGGCTATCAGACAATGGGCTGATTCGGCGAGTATGAAGGGGTATAAGATCGGATATGTAACAGGAGATTCCATTAAAGAGAAAATACCGCAACTTTTGAAAGAAGGCTGGACATTCCCTAATTTTGATTATGATGGGGATTTTAATGAGATTGTTGATAAGATTTACAACTGTAATGCTTATATTGGACATGAAGGCATCAAAGAGTGCTTAAACCAGGGGGCGGACGTTGTAATCACAGGACGTGCGGCTGATTCCGCATTGTTCCTTGCTCCTTTTGCCCATGAATTTGGATGGGCTGAAGATGATTGGGATAATCTGGCAAGAGGTATTATGGCAGGACATCTCTTAGAGTGTGGCGGTCAGGGAGCAGGCGGCAACTATATGTATGACTGGCGCGGTGTTCCGAGAATGGATGAACTTGGATTCCCGATTGCCGAGATTACGGACGACACCTTCGAGATTACGAAAGCTCCTGATTGCGGCGGTATTATCTGTGAACAGAGCTGCAAGGAACAGTTCCTTTATGAAGTGCTGGACCCTGCAAATTACATGACGCCCGATGTAAATGTTGATATCAGTCAGGCAACAATCACGCAGGTTGGACCTGACAGAGTACGCATTGGTAATGTACGCGGCAAGCAAAAGCCTGACAAACTAAAACTTTGCGTGGGATATCATAAGGGCTGGAAGACCGTATCTATGTTGAGCTTTGCATGGCCGGATGCCTATGAGAAGGCACAGTACTGTGCAGATGTGATTATGAAGAAAATGGCAAGACGGGGCATGAAGGCGGACGATATACATATCAGCTATATCGGAGTGAACAGTCTGCATTTGAATGTGGCGGATATGAGCGAAGAATCTCTGAAGAACCTGAATGAATGTGTACTTCGCATTGCGGTATTTAGTGAAGATAAGTCCGAATGTGCCAAGATTATTCCGGAAATCAGCCCAATGCAGTTAAACGGCCCTCCAGGAGCATCTTTCTTCGGCGGACGTGCACATGTGCAGGAGGTAATGGCGTTGTGGCCGACCTACGTTCCTAGAGATGCCCTTGATATTCAGGCGCACATCCTGGAGGTATAACGTGAGAAGAACTTCTAATTACCTGTGGCAATTTTCACTGGCATCAATGACTGCTTTGTGTAGAAGTTCTAAGTCTGCTGTGCAGACTGTTCTCACGTAAGTAAGTGCCCAAAGTACGGGCATTCTTCGTATAAATATTAAATAAGTGGAAGGAGATAAGGAAAGATGGCGGAGATTTATTTAAATGATATCGCCCATGGACGCAGTGGAGATAAAGGTGATACGAGCAATGTTTGTGTATATGCAAGAAAACCCGAATACTACAAGATTATTGAACGTGAAGTGACACCCAAAACGCTGCATGCACATTTTGGCGATATGGTAAAAGGCGAGATTGTAAGATATGATGTTCCGAGTCTTGGCGGATTTAATTTCGTGATGAAGCATGCGCTGGGGGGCGGTGCGACAATGAGCTTAAGACTGGATTCTCTTGGAAAGTCCATGGGAAGCGCGGTTATGCGGATGAAAATCCATGTGACAGATGAAGAAATGAGTGGAATTATCGCGTAAATGGGGAGGTTTATATAGATTGAGCGGCAAAAATATTCAGGATATACAGGCATTAGAGGATTTAAAAGTGCTTGATCTTACGAGAGTTGTGGCAGGGCCATATGCAGGTTCTATTCTTGGAGATTTTGGCGCACAGGTGCTGAAAATTGAGATTCCCGGGCGTGGGGATGATGCGAGAGCGTACGGTCCTTATGAAAACGGAGAGAGCATGTACTACGCGAATTTGAACCGGAATAAGAAGGGCATCACACTGAACTTGAAAATGGAAAAAGGCAAAAAAATTTTTTTGAAACTTGTGGAAGATGCGGATATCCTTTTGGAGAACTATCGGCCCGGAGTTATGGACAAGCTGGGAATCGGCTATGAGAAATTGCATGAAGTTAATCCCCGGCTGATTTACGGAACTCTTTCGGGATTCGGCTCCTATGGTCCGTATTCACAAAGACCAGGATACGATATTGTGTCGCAGGGAATGGGCGGACTTATGAGCATTACGGGAGCAGAAGGCGGTGAGCCTACAAGGTCAGGAAATGCAATGGGGGATATTCTTGGCGGTATGAATCTGGTCATCGGTGTTCTGCTGGCTGTTCATGCAAGGGAGATGACCGGTATAGGACAGAAGATTGACGTATCGCTGGTTGATTCGGTGGTGGCAAGCCTTGAAAACGCTTACGTGCGGTATTTTAAGTCAAAGGAGCTTCCCAAGCGGACAGGAAATGCTTATGCATCTATCGCCCCCTATGACACCTATCAGGCAAAGGATGGAAGGGTGATTCTGGCATGCGGAAATCAGAAGCTGTATGAAAAATTTTGTATTGAAGTTTTGGACATGCCCTGGATGATTACGGACGAGCGTTTCTTAACAGTACCTCTTAGGGTAAAAAATAATAAAATCCAGAAGGCCTACATAGAGGAGTGGAGCATTCGGTATACGGTGGACGAAATTGTAGAGAAAATGCTCAGCAAGGGAATTCCGGCAGCGCCTCTTTACAATGTAAAGCAGATTACGGAAGATGAACATATTGCGAAAGTAAGGGAAATGTTTATTGAAGTGGAACATCCCGTAATCGGCAGGTCGAAGGTGAATGGTAATCCTGTTAAATTAATGGACATGATGCCCCGGATTAATTATCCGGCGCCCACACTTGGACAGCACAATGAGGAAGTGCTTGCTGGGCTTGGGTATACGAAGGAACAGATTGGAGCGCTGCAAGAGGAAAAAGTCATATAAAATCTGTTTTTAGAGTTTAATAACATTGAAGAACTGCTGTAATCCCGAAAGGGGAACGGCAGTTCTTTCGTTCATTCCTTTATTTTGTCAAATTCTGTAAGATTAATACCAGAAGCTGTTAAGATAACTTTTAAATCTATATATCGGTCTTTCATCTCAGCGTATGCTTCAGAGTTTTTATCAGACAACCGCATATAACGCTGCAATCTTGCAAATTCTTCAACATTTTTTTGCATCATTTCTTTTTCGGTCGTTTCTAATACCTCCATATTTTCACCGCCTTTACAATGAAAGTAACTGTTAGCATGTTACTATATTTATTATAATGGTTTCAATTGCCGGTGTAAAGTCTATTGCTTTGTTCATTTACAGCTTATTAAAAAAAGCAAAAAAAGTACTTGCATGATACGTAAACTTCATGTATACTAATTAATGCTGTGGCATGATAGCGATGAAGCGTGAGGTTGCTGCATTGCCGAAAGACATTGCAGGTTTTCCGTGGAGCGAATGTCAAGAGGTCGGCAGAAATATAATGCCGGACCTAAGAACCTGACGGCAAGTCACTGTACAAACATATTGTCTGCCAAGCAAGGCAGAAACACGGGCGTTGAGCAAGTCCGAGGTAAATGTGCGGATAAATCCGCGCGTTATCTTTCGGGAAAGCATGACACGCACGGAAGAGTGTACAGTCACCACTTGTCGTACTTAAATCTTATAAAAGTGCGAAAAGGAGGCGGCTTTTTTTATGGCAAGTCAAGTAATGAGAATCACACTCAAGGCTTATGATCATCAGTTGGTTGATGCATCTGCCAAAAAAATCATCGAAACAGTTAAGAAGAATGGATCACAGGTAAGCGGACCGGTTCCCCTTCCTACTAAGAAGGAAGTAGTTACCATCTTAAGAGCGGTTCACAAATACAAAGATTCCAGAGAGCAGTTCGAACAAAGAACCCACAAGAGACTGATCGATATCATCACACCTACACCCAAGACAGTGGATGCTCTGCAGAGACTGGAAATGCCCGCAGGTGTGTACATTGATATTAAGATGAAGAACAAATAAGCCATAGGGCGTTCTCATCAAAACCCCTTACACTAGTATGGCCCGACAGAGGCCCGCTGTAGAAACAAATGGAGGTAAAGAAATGAAGAAAGGTATTTTAGCTACAAAAGTCGGAATGACTCAAATCTTCGGCGAGGATGGAACTTTGATTCCTGTAACTGTTCTTTCGGCAGGTCCTTGCGTGGTAACCCAGGTCAAGACAGTGGAAAATGACGGTTACAGCGCAGTACAGGTTGGCTACGTTGACAAGAAAGAGAGAATTACCAACAAGGATAAGAGCGGAAAGAAAGAAGTTATCCACAGACATGGCGTTGGCAAAGCTATGAAAGGACATTTTGACAAGGCGGGTGTGCCCTGCAAGAGATATGTCAGAGAGTTCAAGTTTGACAATGCTGAGGAATATACCCTTGGAAGCGAAATCAAGGTTGATGTATTCGCAGCAGGCGATATGATCGATGCGTCCGCTGTTTCCAAAGGAAAAGGATTCCAGGGCGCAATCAAGAGACATGGACAGCACAGGGGCCCTATGACCCATGGTTCTAAGTTCCACCGCCATCAGGGTTCTAACGGCGCTTGTTCTTCGCCCAGCCGTGTATTTAAGGGCAAAAAGATGCCTGGCCACATGGGATGCGTAAAGGTTACCGTGCAGAATCTTGAAGTAGTCAGAGTAGATGCTGAAAAGAATCTTCTTTTGATTAAAGGCTCCGTACCCGGACCTAAGAAAGCCTTGGTTACAATCAAAGAAGCCGTAAAGATGGCTTAAGCCGATAGATGAAAGGAGGACCATTCAAATGGCAAATGTAGCTGTTTATAATATGGAAGGCAAGGAAGTTGGCACACTTGAATTAAACGATGCCGTATTTGGCGTTCAGATCAATGAACATCTGGTACACATGGCAGTTGTGCAGCAACTTGCCAATAACCGTCAGGGAACACAGAAAGCAAAAACGCGTTCTGAGGTTTCCGGAGGCGGCAGAAAGCCCTGGCGGCAGAAAGGAACTGGCCATGCAAGGCAGGGTTCAACAAGATCGCCCCAGTGGAAGGGCGGCGGTGTTGTATTTGCACCCGTTCCGAGAGATTATTCCTTTAAATTAAACAAGAAGGAAAAAAGAGCAGCGCTTAAGAGTGCGCTTACGAGTAGAGTACAGGGTGGTAAGCTGATTGTTGTAGATGAGCTTAAATTAGACGAGATTAAAACAAAGAAGTTTAAGGCGGTTATGGATAACCTGAAGGTAGCTAAGGCCTTGGTTGTGTTATCTGAAAATGACGAAAAAGTTATTTTGTCCGCAAGGAATATTCCTGCTGTTAAGACAACACAGGTGAATACAATCAATGTTTACGATATCCTGAAAGGCGACACACTGGTTCTGACTAAGGATGCAGTGGCCAAAATTGAGGAGGTGTATGCATAATGGCAGCAATTCAATATTATGACGTAATCCTTAAACCGGTTATCACCGAAAAAAGTATGGCTGGTATGAGTGAAAAGAAATATACTTTTTTTGTTCATCCCGAAGCAAACAAGAGCATGATCAAAGAAGCTGTTGAAAAAATGTTTGAGGGAACAAAGGTTGCCAAGGTAAATACCATCAATATGGATGGAAAGGTCAAAAGACGCGGTATGACATTCGGCAGAACCGCAAAGACCAAAAAGGCAATCGTATGGCTGACAGAGGACAGCAAAGAAATCGAAATTTTCACCGGCCTATAAAATACGGCCAAGAGATGTTCTAAACTGCCAAAGAACGGCAGTTAAGAACAACTAAGACTTGGCCGAAGAAAAGCTAAGATGCGAAAGGACCGCATCTGAGCATTTCTAAAGTTTCGTTGTGTGCTTGACTGCCAAAGAACGGCAGTTAAGAACAACTAAGGCTTGGTCGAAAGAAAAACTATGCACAGGAAAAGTGCGATATGAAATGAGAATTGAAAGGAGAAAAAGTCATGGGAATTAAGACATATAACCCATATACACCTTCCAGAAGAAATATGACTGGCTCCGATTTCGCTGAAATCACTAAGACAACACCTGAGAAATCACTTGTTGTTTCTTTAAAGAAAAATTCCGGTCGTAACAATCAGGGTAAAATCACGGTAAGGCATCGCGGAGGCGGCGCAAAGAGAAAATATAGAATTATAGATTTCAAGAGAAATAAGGACGGTATTCCGGCAACGGTAGTTGGAATCGAATATGATCCTAACAGGTCGGCAAATATTGCTTTGGTTTCCTATATAGACGGAGAAAAGAGCTACATCCTTGCTCCCGAAGGATTGAAAGACGGCATGAAGGTTATGAACGGACCTGAGGCGGAAGTAAGAATCGGCAACTGCCTTCCTTTAGCGGCTATTCCGGTTGGTACCCAGGTACACAACGTTGAATTATATCCCGGAAAGGGCGGCCAGCTGGTTCGCTCTGCAGGAAACAGCGCCCAACTTATGGCAAAAGAAGGAAAATATGCAACCCTTCGTCTTCCCTCCGGTGAAATGAGAATGGTTCCTATTGTCTGCAGGGCAACGGTTGGCGTTGTAGGAAATGGAGACCACAGCCTGATCAAGGTTGGTAAGGCAGGACGCAAACGCCATATGGGTATCCGCCCTACAGTTCGCGGTTCTGTTATGAACCCCAATGATCATCCTCATGGTGGCGGTGAAGGTAAGACTGGTATCGGACGTCCGGGTCCCAGCACACCTTGGGGCAAGCCAGCTCTTGGTCTTAAGACGCGTAAGAAGAAAAAAGCTTCTAACAAGTTGATCGTAAGAAGAAGAGACGGCAAGGCCATCAAATAATGAAGGAGGAGAGAAGAAAATGGCTAGATCACTGAAAAAAGGACCTTTTGCAGATGCAAGTCTGCTTAAAAAAGTAGATGCAATGAATGCAGCAGGACAAAAGCAGGTTATCAAGACCTGGTCCCGTCGTTCTACAATCTTCCCCTCTTTTGTGGGGCATACATTTGCAGTACACGATGGAAGAAAACATGTGCCTGTATATGTAACAGAGGATATGGTCGGACATAAACTCGGCGAGTTTGTTGCCACCAGAACCTACAGAGGACACGGAAAAGACGAAAAGAAGTCTAAAGTAAGATAGGAGGTTTTATCATGGCAAAAGGACATAGATCCCAAATTAAAAGAGAGAGAAATGCGCAGAAAGACACAAGACCCTCCGCTAAGTTATCTTACGCAAGAGTGTCTGTTCAGAAAGCTTGTTTCGTTTTAGATGCCATCAGAGGCAAAGATGTGGAGACTGCCCTGGGTATTTTAACCTATAATCCCAGGTATGCTTCCAGCATTATCAAGAAATTATTAGAGTCAGCTCGTGCAAATGCTGAGTATTTGTACAGCCAGGATCCTACAAAGTATCCGAATCCGGAGCACCTTTATATCGCGGAATGTTATGCAAATAAAGGACCTACGATGAAAAGAATCAAACCGCGTGCACAGGGCAGGGCTTACAGAATCGAAAAGAGAATGAGCCATATCACCCTTGTGCTGGATGCGAGATAATATGGCAAAGAGCCAGCGAAACGCTAGCTAAAAGCGTTGCGGAAAGAGGCTTGCAGGGCAGGCCAGATAAGAAAGGAGTAAACTAATTTTATGGGACAGAAAGTTAATCCTCACGGCCTCAGAGTCGGTATTATTAAGGATTGGGATTCTAAGTGGTATGCAGAAGCAGATTTTTCTGATTTCCTGGTAGAAGATTACGATATCAGAAAATTCCTTAAAAAGAAATTATACAGTGCCGGAGTTTCCAGAATTGAAATCGAGAGAGCTTCTGACAGAGTGAAAGTAATTATCTATACGGCAAAGCCCGGCGTGGTAATCGGTAAGGGTGGCGCTGAAATCGAAGTAACCAAAAAAGAACTTTGCAAAATGACCGGAAAAAGGGTATTAGTAGATATTAAGGAGATTAAGAGACCTGACAAGGATGCACAGCTGGTTGCTGAAAATATTGCGCAACAGTTAGAGAATCGTATTTCCTTCAGACGTGCTATGAAATCCTGTATGGGAAGAACCATGAAGGCAGGAGCGCTGGGTATTAAGACTTCCGTATCCGGACGCTTAGGCGGTGCAGATATGGCCCGCACGGAGTTTTACAGCGAAGGTACAATTCCGCTTCAGACATTGCGTGCCGATATTGATTACGGTTTCGCAGAAGCTGATACCACCTACGGCAAGGTAGGGGTTAAGGTATGGATTTACAAGGGTGAGGTACTTCCTACCAAGAAGAATGAAGAAAAGCAGGAAGGGAGCGATAAATAATGTTAATGCCAAAAAGAGTTAAACGTCGTAAACAGTTCCGTGGCAGCATGAGAGGAAAAGCGACCCGCGGCAACACAATCACTTACGGTGAATACGGTATTGTTGCATTAGAGCCATGCTGGATCAAGTCAAACCAGATTGAAGCTGCCCGTATCGCCATGACCCGTTACATTAAGCGTGGTGGTAAGGTTTGGATCAAGATTTTCCCTGACAAGCCAGTAACAGCAAAACCCGCAGAAACACGTATGGGTTCCGGTAAAGGTACCCTGGAATACTGGGTGGCAGTTGTGAAGCCGGGCCGTGTTATGTTTGAGATCGCAGGAGTTACCGAGGAAATCGCAAGAGAAGCGCTGCGCCTTGCAACTTATAAGCTTCCTTGCAAATGTAAGATTGTTTCTAAGGCAGACTTGGAAGGTGGTGCATTGAATGAAGACTAACAAGTATGTAGAAGAATTACAGGCAAAAACAGCTGCAGCCTTAAGCGAAGAATTGGTGGCAGCTAAGAAAGAGCTTTTTAATTTGAGATTCCAGAATGCAACAAACCAGCTGGACAATACAGCAAGAATCAAGGAAGTAAGAAGAAATATTGCAAGGATCCAGACCGTTATAACCCAGAAGAAGAAAGAGGCGTAAGGTCTGCCAAAGGAGCCGGAATAGAATCTGCGTTGCAGGAATGTCAAAGAAAGGAGACGAAAAGTCGTGGAAAGAAATTTAAGAAAGACACGTACCGGTAAAGTGGTTAGTGATAAAATGAATAAGACAATTGTTGTTGCAATTGAAGAACATGTAAAACATCCGCTTTATAAAAAGGTCGTTAAAAGCACCTATAAGCTGAAAGCGCATGACGAAAATAACGAATGCAAGATCGGCGATACCGTTAAAGTGATGGAAACAAGACCTTTATCCAAGGATAAAAGATGGAGACTTGTGGAGATTGTAGAGAAAGCTAAATAAATTTAGCTTCAGCTAAATAAATTAGCAGCATGCCAGAGGTTTTGGCGGGTATTAATTCAATAAGACGACATGCGCAGCATGTTGGCGTTTGATTGGAAGGAGAAATAGCATGATTCAACAGGAAAGCAGACTGAAAGTCGCTGACAATACAGGTGCAAAAGAAATCCTTTGCATCAGAGTTATGGGTGGATCCACAAGAAGATATGGAAATATCGGCGATATCATTGTTGCTACGGTTAAAGATGCAACACCAGGAGGCGTTGTAAAGAAGGGTGATGTTGTAAAAGCCGTAATCGTCCGCACTGTGAAAGGCGCGCGCCGTAAAGACGGTTCTTATATCAGATTTGATGAAAATGCTGCTGTTATCATTAAAGATGATAAGACTCCCAGAGGAACACGTATTTTTGGGCCGGTAGCAAGAGAGCTTCGTGAGAAACAGTTTATGAAAATTGTTTCTTTGGCTCCGGAAGTATTATAGGAGGTATGCAGCATGGCAACTTTAAAAATTAAAAAGGGCGATACCGTTAAGGTAATGGCCGGTAAAGATAAAGGAACAGAGGGAAAAGTAATTTCCGTTGACGCCAAAAAGCATAAAGTGATAGTAGAAGGCGTAGGTATGGTTACCAAGCACACGAAGCCTTCAGCAGCGAACCAGAACGGCGGAATTATTCAAAAGGAAGCGCCCATTGATATATCAAACGTAATGTATGTTCACAAGGGCCGTCCAACAAGAGTTGGGTTTAAGTTTGAAAATGGCAAAAAAGTACGTTTTGCAAAGTCAACAGGTGATACGATTGATTAATTCTGGGAAAGGAGAACTGTAAGCGTGAACAGACTTAAAACTATTTATAGTGAAGAGATCGTAGATGCTATGATCAAAAAGTTCGGATATAAAAACATTATGGAAGTGCCGAAGCTTGACAAGATTGTTGTAAACATGGGCGTTGGCGAAGCAAAAGAAAATGCGAAGATTTTGGAATCCGCAGCCAGAGATCTTGAGATTATCACAGGCCAGAAGCCTATCCTTACCAAGGCAAAGAAGTCTATCGCTAACTTCAAGATCAGAGAAGGTATGCCGATTGGCTGTAAAGTAACTCTGCGTGGGGAAAAGATGTATGACTTCCTGGACCGATTGGTCAACTTGGCATTGCCTCGTGTCCGCGACTTCAGGGGCGTAAATCCTAACGCTTTTGATGGAAGAGGAAATTATTCATTGGGTATCAAAGAGCAGCTTATCTTCCCTGAAATCGAGTATGATAAAGTGGATAAGGTAAGAGGAATGGATGTTATCTTTGTGACAACAGCAAAGACCGATGAAGAAGCACGTGAATTATTAAGATTGTTTAATATGCCATTTGCTAAGTAAAAGGAGGAAAATTCATGGCTAAAACATCAATGAAGATTAAGCAGCAGCGTAAACCGAAATTCTCTACAAGAGCATATACCCGCTGCAAGGTTTGTGGACGTCCCCATGCAGTCCTTAGAAAATACGGAATCTGTAGGATTTGTTTCCGCGAATTAGCTTACAAGGGGCAGATCCCCGGCGTAAAGAAAGCCAGCTGGTAAAAACGCATCGCTAAGCGATGCTATAGAAATTTGCAAGCAAATTTCCCAATGTTAATAGATTTGCGATTGAGGAAGAAAGCAAATTTTCCATTTGACGAAGGGAGTGGCTTACAGGGTAAACTTTGTGATAAGCTGATTTAGTGGATAGAGATAAAGGATATTGCATTGAATTTATATAGGAGGAAGTAAAATGACAATGAGTGATCCTATTGCAGATATGCTTACAAGAATCCGTAATGCAAATACTGCAAAACATGATACGGTAGATATTCCATCTTCCAAAATGAAGCTGGCAATTGCTGATATTCTTCTGGAAGAAGGCTATATTAAGAAATATGATTTGATTGATGAAGGCAGCTTTAAGACAATCCGCATTACCTTAAAGTATGGCGTAGACAGAAACGACAGAATCATCAGTGGATTAAAGAGAATTTCCAAGCCAGGCCTTCGTATTTACGCCGGCAAGGATGAACTTCCAAGAGTTCTCGGTGGCCTGGGCATTGCAATTATTTCTACCAATCAGGGCGTTATTACTGATAAAAAGGCAAGAGAGCTGCAGGTAGGCGGAGAGGTGCTGGCTTACGTTTGGTAATACAATACTGGACGATGGGCAGGTTGGGAAGAACCTGTGGTTCTTCCGGTAAAATAGATATAGGAATAGAATAGGAGGTACGGGCATGTCACGTATAGGAAGAATGCCAATCGCAATCCCGGCAGGCGTTACTGTGGAGATTGCAGAAAATAACAAAGTGACGGTAAAGGGTCCGAAAGGAACACTGGAAAGAGTGCTTCCTGAGGAAATGGAAATCAAGGTTGAGGGAGCGGAAGTTACTGTTTCAAGGCCCAATGATTTGAAGAAAATGAAATCCCTTCACGGCCTTACAAGAACACTGATCCACAACATGGTTGTGGGCGTTACGGATGGCTTTGAGAAGAAGCTTGAAGTGAACGGTGTTGGTTACAGGGCAGCAAAATCCGGTAATAAATTAACCTTATCTTTGGGATATTCCCATCCGGTTGAGATGATTGACCCCGAGGGCATTGAGACAGTGCTTGAAGGACAGAACGTTATCATCGTTAAGGGGATTGATAAAGAAAAAGTTGGCCAGTTTGCAGCTGAGATCAGGGATAAGAGAAGACCTGAACCCTATAAGGGCAAGGGTATCAAGTATGCGAATGAAGTGATCAGACGTAAAGTTGGTAAGACTGGTAAGAAATAGATAAGGAGAGTGTAAAGATGGTTAGTAAGAAGTCAAGACAAGAAGTTCGTGAGAAAAAGCACATGAAAGTGCGTAACCACATCAGCGGTACAGCCGAAAGACCCCGTCTTGCTGTATTTAGAAGCAATAATCATATGTATGCTCAAATTATTGACGACACAGTTGGAAATACTTTAGTTGCAGCTTCTACTGTTGAAAAGGAAGTAAAAGGTGAGCTGGAAAAGACCAATAACGTTGATGCGGCAGCATATTTGGGAAAGGTTATTGCTGGTAGAGCACTTGAAAAAGGTATTGACACCGTAGTTTTTGACAGAGGCGGATATATATACCATGGTAAGGTTGCAGCATTAGCTGATGGAGCCAGAGAAGCTGGCTTGAAATTCTAGGAAGGGAGAAGCTTAACATGAGACGTACAATCATCGATGTCAGCGGCATGGAATTAACAGAAAAAGTAGTTTCCATCAAGCGTGTAACCAAAGTTGTTAAGGGCGGCCGTAACATGCGTTTTACAGCATTGGTAGTAGTTGGGGACATGAATGGCCATGTAGGCGCCGGCCTTGGTAAAGCAACAGAAATCCCTGAAGCAATCCGTAAGGGTAAGGAGGATGCCATCAAACATTTGGTTTCCGTTGCAATAGATGAAAAGAAAAGTATTACACATGATTTCACAGGAAAATTCGGATCTGCTTCCGTTCTCTTAAAGAGGGCTCCGGAAGGTACAGGTATTATTGCCGGCGGTCCTGCGCGTGTGGTTTGTGAGCTTGCAGGTATCAAGAATATCCGTACCAAATCTTTGGGTTCTAATAATAAGCAGAACGTTGTGCTTGCAACAATCGAAGGCTTAAAGGCACTTAAGACGCCTGAGGAAGTAGCGAGAAAACGCGGAAAATCTGTGGAAGAAATTATGGCATAGGAGGGAACGGAAAATGGCAGAACAGAAAATGTTAAAGATTACTTTAGTGAAATCTCCTATCGGAGCAGTTCCCAAGCACAGAGCTACTGTTACATCCATGGGACTTAGAAAACTGAATAAGTCAATTGTGTTGCCGGACAACGCATCTACAAGAGGACAGATTCAGCAGATCAGGCATTTAATTAAAGTCGAAGAAGTTTAATTTTAGATAAGGAGGTGTCACAATGAGTTTAGGATTATCAAATTTAAGACCTGCTAAAGGTTCTAAGCACAGTGATAATTTTAGAAGAGGGCGTGGACACGGTTCAGGAAACGGCAAGACTGCCGGTAAGGGGCACAAAGGCCAGAAGGCTCGTTCAGGCGCACCAAGACCGGGTTTTGAAGGTGGTCAGATGCCTTTATACAGAAGAATTCCCAAGAGGGGCTTTACCTGCCCTAACTCAAAGGAAATCGTAGCGATTAATTTGGGTGTGCTGGATGAAAGATTTGAGGAAGGCGCTGTAGTGGATGTGAATGCACTTATGGAATCCGGTATTGTTAAGAATCCGAAAGATGGCGTTAAGATCCTTGGAAATGGCGAAATAACCAAAAAGCTTACAGTAAAGGCAAATGCTTTTAGTGCATCCGCAAAAGAAAAAATTGAAGCTGTTGGTGGAACTGCAGAGGTGATGTAAATGTTTACAACCTTAAAAAATGCGTTTAAAATTAAAGAAGTAAGAAATAAATTACTGTTTACCCTTGGCATGCTTGTTGTGATCCGTTTAGGGTCACAGCTTCCTGTGCCGGGAGTAGACAGGCATTATTTTTCCAACTGGTTTGCACAGCAGACCGGGGATGCATTCAATTTTTTTGATGCCTTTACAGGCGGTTCTTTTCTAAATATGTCTATTTTGGCGCTGAACATTACCCCTTATATTACATCTTCTATTATTATGCAGCTTCTCACAATTGCGATTCCAAAGCTGGAGGAGATGCAGAAGGAAGGGGAGGATGGCAGAAAGAAGATTGCTGCAATCACCCGTTATGTAACAGTTGGACTGGCACTGATTGAATCTACGGCAATGGCATTTTACTTTGGCGGCGGCGGACTTTTGGAAGTGAATAATCTCTTTAATAAATTAACCGTTGTGGCAGCCCTTACTGCAGGTAGTGCTTTTCTTATGTGGATTGGCGAGCGAATCACAGAAAAGGGCGTGGGGAATGGTATTTCCATAGTGCTTGTTATTAATATTATTTCCAGGATTCCCCAGGATATTGCAGGATTGTTTGAAAGGTTTGTGAATGGTAAGGCAATCGCTGTGGGGGCGGTAGCGGCAATCGTAATTCTGGCTGTTATTCTTGCAATGGTGGTTCTGGTTATTATTTTGAATGACGGTGTTCGCAAAATTCCTGTTCAGTATGCTAAAAAAGTGCAGGGAAGAAAGATGGTAGGCGGACAGATGTCTTCCATCCCCTTAAAAATTAACACAGCAGGTGTTATTCCAATTATTTTTGCATCCTCATTAATGCAGCTGCCTGTTATTCTTTGCAGCTTTTTTGGATATAACGGAAGTGGTGTGTGGGGCCATATTTTAAGAGGGCTAAGTTCTTCAAATTGGTGTAATCCTAATGAGCCTGTTTATTCTATCGGGCTTTTGGTATATGTAGTGCTGGTTATTTTCTTTGCCTATTTTTATACCTCCATCACGTTCAATCCCATTGAGATTGCAGAAAATATGAAAAAGCAGGGCGGATTTATTCCCGGTATAAGACCTGGAAAGCCGACCAGTGAGTATCTGACTAAAATTCTGAACTATATTATCTTCATAGGAGCTGTGGGTTTAACCATTGTATGCGTGATACCTTTTGCATTTAACGGTATATTCGGCGCACAGGTATCCTTTGGAGGAACCAGCTTAATCATTATCGTCAGCGTAGTATTAGAGACGATTAAGCAAATTGAATCACAAATGCTGGTGCGCAATTATAAAGGTTTTTTGAATGACTAAGAATCGTCATGGATTATCCTGGAACGGTACGAAGATGTCATTACATGAAAATATCATTTCATGAATATATATTAGAGGTTAAAGGAAAGTTTGAATGAACTGTCAAAACTTTTCTTTCACCTCTAATTTGATAATGCAGGATTTGTGTTGTCATAAGACAGCAGCACAAAGACTGGCAGACAGTATGGAAAGCATGGTAGTATGGCCCGTTAATGTCATATCACAGGTTCTGGTGATGTGGCGGAGGAGATAGAATATGAAAATAATTATATTAGGTGCGCCTGGTGCAGGGAAAGGCACGCAGGCAAGAATTATTTCAGAAAAATTTGGTATTCCGAATATCTCTACAGGAGATATTTTCAGAGCAAATATTAAAAATGGAACGCAGCTGGGAATGGAAGCAAAAAAGTATATGGATCAGGGACTTTTGGTACCTGACGAACTGACTGTTAAAATTCTTCTTGACAGGGTAGGCCAGGAAGACTGTAAAAATGGTTATATACTGGACGGCTTTCCAAGAAACATTCCTCAGGCCCAGGTGCTTGATAAGGCCCTTGAGGAAAGAAAAGAAAAACTTGACTATGCAATCAATGTGGATGTGCCGGATGAAAATATTATCAAAAGAATGAGTGGAAGACGTGCCTGTACGGGCTGCGGCGCTACGTATCATATAGAGCATATTCCGCCCAAGGCGGAGGGCATCTGCGATACATGCGGCCAGGAGCTGGTTCTTCGCGATGATGATAAGCCAAAGACGGTTAAAAACCGTCTGGATGTGTATCATGAGCAGACACAACCGCTGATTGAGTTTTATGAAGCGAAGGGCATATTAAATACGGTGGATGGCACTAAGGATATGAAGGATGTATCTGCCGCCATCGCTGCCATTTTACAGTGAAGGAGTTTTTAAATGGCAGTGACGATTAAATCGGAACGTGAAATTAAGCTTATGCGTGAGTCCTGCCGGATTTTGGCGGAGGTTCACACACAGCTTGGAGGGGCGATTAAGCCGGGAATTTCCACCTGGGACATTAATGCTTTAGGTGAGGAGCTGATTCGCAGCTATGGTTGTGTTCCTAATTTTTTAAATTATAATGGCTATCCGGCTTCTATTTGTGTTTCCGTGAATAATGAAGTGGTACATGGTATTCCCTCTAAAAAACGAATCCTCAGGGAGGGTGATATTGTCAGCTTAGATGCGGGACTTATTTATAAGGGGTATCATTCCGATGCGGCGCGGACTTACCCGGTAGGAAAAATAAGCCCGGAGGCGGCAAGACTTATTATGATTACCCAAAGGAGTTTCTTTGCAGGCATGAAATATGCCAGAGCAGGATGTTACCTCTATGATATATCGAATGCCATCGCCGCTTATTGTGGCAAGTACCGATATGGCGTGGTAAGAGATCTGGTGGGCCATGGAATTGGTACCAGCCTGCATGAAGAACCTGAAATACCAAATTTCAGACAATGGCGCAGAGGTATTAAGCTGCGGCCGGGTATGACGCTGGCGATTGAACCCATGGTTAATATAGGAAGCTATAAAGTGGCATGGATGGAGGATGGCTGGACAGTGGTCACCCGGGACGGTTCTCTCTCGGCTCACTACGAAAATACGGTGCTGATTACGGAAGGGGAGCCGGAAATCCTTACTATGCTGCCAGGGCAGGAAAAGTTTGGAAGCCTGCAACCAAATTTGCGGGCTGTTGGAAACATGGGGGATTAGTATGATAGGGATGTTTGCTATATCCTGTGCAGGACATGATAATGGGCAGATGTATGTGATCATAAAAGAGGATGCGGATTTTGTTTATCTGGCGGATGGAAAAAATAAAAAGTTAGATAATCCGAAAAGAAAAAAAAGGAAACATATACAGCTAGTAAAGGCAGGGACGAATGAGGCTTTAGAGCAGAAGCTTAAGGAAGGGATGACTGTATATGATGAAGAAATCAAACGTGCCATTAAGTTAAGAATGAATCATGAGTAATGACATTAAAATAAAGTAGCAGTTCAGATAAAGTGAACCGTTACATGCAAAATCCATTTAAAATGCTTTTATTCAATAAGGAGGTAATGAATGTCAAAAGCTGATGTAATTGAAATTGAAGGAACCGTAGTGGAAAAGCTTCCCAACACCATGTTTCAGGTAGAATTGGAAAATGGCCATAGGGTGTTAGCGCATATTAGTGGTAAACTTAGACAGAATTTTATCCGTATTCTGCCTGGGGATAAGGTTACATTGGAATTGTCTCCCTATGATTTGAGTAAGGGGAGAATTATTTGGCGGGATAAGTAAGAATCCCCCTTGCATTTGTATTTGTACCATGTTATAATGTAAAACGGTCTTTTTTGAAAGGAGGGTTTAACATGAAGGTTAGATCATCAGTAAAACCGATTTGCGAAAAGTGCAAGATCATTAAGAGAAAAGGACGTATCAGAGTTATCTGTGAGAATCCAAAGCACAAACAGAGACAAGGATAATCTGCTGCCAAAAGCAGGAGGGTTCTTGTCCAATTATCATGAAGCGGCTGCAGTGTTCGCTGACTGGTGGAACACTGATTGATATAATTGTACGAAGGAGCCTTAAAGATTACTTCTTGGTTCGTGAAATTTCGCACGTGAATCATTCACTGTGAATGTCGCGTAAGATCGGAAAATCCGGTTGGGCTTAGAGAGCCCCAATCAATTAGTAGGAAAATGGAGGAAACGTAAATGGCTCGTATTGCAGGTGTTGACTTACCCAGAGAAAAACGTGTAGAAATCGGCTTGACTTATGTTTACGGAATCGGAAGAGCAAGCTCTAACAAGATTCTTGCCCAGGCAAAGGTTAATCCGGATACCCGTGTTAGAGAGCTGACAGATGAAGAAGTTAAGAGAATCAGTGAAGTAATTGAAGCTGGTTACATGGTGGAAGGCGATCTCCGCAGGGAAGTTGCTATGAACATCAAGAGACTTCAGGAAATCGGCTGTTACAGAGGTATCCGCCACAGGAAAGGACTTCCTGTACGTGGACAGAATACGAAGACAAACGCAAGGACCAGAAAGGGACCGAAGCGTACCGTTGCTAACAAGAAGAAGTAAAGTGTTATCGTTACTCACAAATAGTTTATTAAGAAAGTAGGTTAGTTTAAATGGCAGCAAAAAAAGTTACCAAAAAAGTGACAAAAAAACGTGTCAAGAAAAACGTTGAACATGGACAGGCACATATCCAGTCTTCTTTTAACAATACAATTGTTACATTGACAGACAATGAAGGAAATGCCTTAAGCTGGGCAAGTGCTGGTGGTCTTGGTTTTAGAGGTTCAAGGAAATCTACTCCCTATGCCGCACAGATGGCGGCAGAGACAGCGGCTAAGGCTGCTTTGATACATGGTTTAAAGACAGTTGACGTTATGGTAAAGGGTCCCGGTTCAGGCCGTGAAGCAGCAATCCGTGCTCTTTCCGCATGCGGACTGGAGGTAACCAGCATCAGGGACGTAACACCGGTTCCTCACAATGGATGTCGTCCTCCTAAGCGTCGCCGCGTCTAGTGTGAAGATGCGTTCTAAGATGTCAAAATGTCACTAAGAACGATGAAAGCTTCACACAACAATTTATACTTGCGCCCCAATTTGCCGGGGTGGGCAACATGAGAAATGAATCGTAATAACAGCTAGGTTAATCGTAACAAAGGTTGGAAGAAGGCGCACAGCGCTGTAAACAATATCACGAAGAAGATGTTCTTCTATCGTGTCATTATGGAGGTAAAAAGAATGGCGGTAAACAGAGTTCCGGTTTTAAAAAGATGCAGGTCACTTGGCCTTGATCCTGTGTTTCTTGGATATGATAAAAAGTCTAACAGGACAAATGCAAGGGCAGGTAAGAAGGTAAGTGAATATGGTCTTCAGCTTAGAGAAAAGCAGAAAGCAAAATTCATTTACGGCGTGTTAGAGAAGCCCTTTAGGAACTATTATGACAGAGCTGACAGAATGAAAGGCATGACCGGTGAAAACCTTATGATTATGCTGGAAACAAGACTTGACAGCGTTGTCTTCAGAATGGGCTTTGCAAGAACCAGGAGAGAAGCTCGGCAGATTGTAGGCCACAAGCATGTTCTGGTAAATGGAAAGAAAGTGAATATTCCTTCTTACTTGATAAAAGCAGGGGACGTAATTGAAATCAGCGAAAAAGCGAAAGCTCTGCAAAGATACAAAGATATCCTTGAGGTAACGGGCGGAAGACTTGTTCCTGAATGGATGGATGTGGATCAGGAGGCGTTGAAAGGGACAATTAAAAACCTTCCTACCAGAGAAATGATTGATGTTCCTGTAAATGAAATGTTAATCGTTGAGTTGTATTCCAAGTAAAAAACAAAAAGATATCCTTAATGCGGCAGCAATATGCTGCTTAAGGATGTCTGTGTTTTACGGTACCTGGAACTTAGTGGATGGTTTTTTAATTGCTCGTAAAGGAGGGTATTTGCAGTGTTTGATTTTGAAAGACCAAATATTGAGGTAGCAGAAATCTCTGAGGATAAAAAGTATGGCAGATTTGTCGTAGAACCCCTGGAAAGAGGTTACGGAATCACACTTGGTAATTCATTACGAAGAATTATGCTCTCTTCACTTCCTGGCGCTGCTGTGAGCCAGGTTAAGATTGAAGGCGTACTTCATGAGTTCAGTTCTATCGAAGGCGTTAAGGAAGATGTAACTGAGATCATTATGAATATCAAGGGTCTTGCCATCAGAAACAACAGCGATACAAACGAGCCGAAAACTGCATACATTGAGTACGAAAGTGAAGGTGTAGTTAAGGCATCTGATATCCAATGTGATCAGGATATAGAGATTCTCAATCCTGAGCTTACAATTGCGACCTTAAACGGAAAGAATACCAAGCTTTACATGGAACTGACCATCAGTAATGGACGAGGATATGTAAGCGCTGAGAAGAATAAAAGCGAAGACCTGCCAATTGGCGTGATCGCAGTGGATTCTATCTACACACCTGTTGAGAGAGTGAATGTAACTGTTGAAAATACGCGTGTGGGCCAAATTACAGATTATGATAAGCTGACACTTGATGTTTATACAAACGGGACATTAGTACCTGACGAGGCAGTCAGCTTAGCTGCAAAGGTACTTAGCGAGCATTTAAGTCTTTTCATTGATCTTTCTGAAAATGCCAAGACCGCAGAGGTTATGGTAGAAAAAGAAGAAGATGAAAAAGAAAAGGTGTTGGAGATGAGCATTGATGAATTAGAGCTGTCAGTGCGTTCCTATAACTGCTTAAAGAGAGCTGGTATTAATACAGTTGAAGAATTAACAAACAAGACTTCAGAGGATATGATGAAGGTTCGTAATTTGGGCCGGAAATCTCTTGAAGAAGTTTTAGCGAAATTGAAAGAATTAGGATTACAGCTTAATCCGGTTGATGAGGTGTAATTCAAAGTAATGGTCTAGCTTCTTGATAGCCGTTACAATTTGAAAGCTTATATGAAGCGCGGTGCAGTAAATCCAAAGAGTTTGCAGCGTGTTCTCATAAATGGAGTAAACTGCATTCGGTAAGTAAGTCCAAAGAGCGTGGCTGAATGTACCATGAAGGGTATAGACCCGTTGAGAAAGGAGCCTAAAAATGGCAAAATACAGAAAATTAGGAAGAACATCAGATCAAAGAAAAGCATTACTCAGAAGCCAGGTAACAAGCCTTATGTATAAGGGAAGAATCGTGACTACGCTTGCCAGAGCAAAGGAAGTTCAGAAAATTGCCGATGGATTGATTGCACTTGCTGCAAAGGAAAAGGATAATTACGAGACAGTTACCGTTTCCGCTAAAGTGCCTGTAAAGGACAAAGATGGAAAGAGAGTAAAAGAAGTAGTAGATGGTAAGAAAATTACGAAATTTGAGACAGTTGACAAGCAGATTAAGAAGGATCTTCCTTCCAGAATGCATGCAAGACGCCAAATTCTCAGAGTTTTGTATCCTGTAGTTGAGGTTCCTACCACCAATGCCGGTAGGAAAAGAGGTACAAAACAGGTAGATTTGGTTGGAAAGATGTTTGATGAGTATGGCCCTAAGTATGCAAACCGTAACGGCGGCTATACAAGAATCATCAAGATTGGTCAGCGCAAGGGTGATGGCGCTATGGAAGTTGTTCTTGAGTTAGTATAAATTCGAATAAAAATGAGAAAAGTAACAGTCACTTAGTTGTGGCTGTTCTTTTTTTGGCAGCACTTTCCTGTTCCATATATCCGAATAGCAATTACATTATTTGAAGGACAGTATTAAGCAGAAAAAAGCAGGATTATTTATGGAAACTTATATAAGATAGGAAGGAAGACAGGGCAATGGAGATGAAAGGAGATATTTTATTATGGAATGGCTATCGAGCTTAAAGATTGCAATTGATTATATGGAAACACATTTGCTTGAACACATTAGCGCTGATGAAGTGGCAGGTGCAGTGCATATATCACCTTTTTATTTTCAAAGAGGCTTTAAAATTGTGACAGAATACACCATCGGAGAGTATCTGAGAAATCGGAGGCTTTATATGGCAGGTTTGGACGTGATTAAGGGGGATGAGAAAATCATCGAGCTGTCATACAAATATGGATATGATACACCGGAAAGCTTCACCAAGGCATTTTCCAGATTCCATGGCTTATCACCCATGCAATTAAGAGCACAGCCGTTTATGATAAGAGTCTTTTTGCCCATCACGATTGAAATATCAATGAAAGGAGGTAACAAAATGGATTATGCGATTGAAAGGATGGAATCTATGCGGGTAATCGGATTTGAACGCTTATTTTCCTTTGGAAGAGGATATCAGGAAATCCCTATTTTTTGGAATGAATTCTGCGAAAAATGTACGCCGCCGATGCATTCAGAGAAAAAGCCCCAGAAAGAAGTGGAACGGCTTATAGCTGATTGTGCAATTGGCGAGTTTGGGATTTGCATTGATGAAGAGGCAAGGGATTGTCCGGGAAAGTTTCGTTACATGATTGCCGGTACCATAAAAGACAATACATTCATGAAGAAGGAATATGGTGATACGATACCAGAAGGGATGAAAGTACTTGAAATTCCCGCATATGAATGGGCAAAATTTAAATGTGTCGGATCAATGCCAGAGGCCATACAGACAGTGAATACCCGTATTTTTAAAGAATGGCTTCCTGGGAATTCTGATTATGAAATAGCCGCAGATATTATCATTGAGTGGTACCCAGAAGGTGATACCACGAGTGAAAATTATGAGAGTGCCATCTGGATTCCTATAAAAAGAAAATAGATTTTAAAGTTGCTGCTATGGCAGCTGAAAGCTGTTTCACCTTTAAAAGCAGCTGAAACTGCCGCAGCAGTGGAAATAATCTTGTTAAAAGTATTGACAAAATGTATAGATTATACTATTATAATTATTGTTGTCGGAAGATGATAGTTGTGCGTTTAGCTCAGCTGGATAGAGCGTTTGGCTACGGACCAAAAGGTCGGGGGTTCGAATCCTCTAACGCACGCGAGGTATGGAAGTCGAAATTCTTTGAAAAGGAAGGATTTCGGCTTTTTTCATATATGGGATTACGCACGCAATTACCTTCCTATCAAAATCAATTAGAAAAACTTTCTTGAAGCAGCAGGGAAAGCGTGATAGAATGGTGGTTGATGAATATGAGTGAGCTTAAGGCGAGGCAGAATCTGCTTAAAACAAAAGAGGAGCGGCATATTAATATGAAAGAGTTCTTGAAGGAGTTTAAAAAATTTATTTCAAGAGGCAATGTAATAGATATGGCAGTAGGTATTATCATTGGCAGTGCCTTTACTGCAATTGTAAATTCACTGGTAAATGATGTTATGATGCCGCTTTTGTCGATTCTCACAGGAGGATTGGATTTCGCGGCTCTGTGTTTTGTTTTAGGTGAGGGAGATGGCGCCGCTACCTTAAATTATGGCGCATTCATTGCGGCTGTTATTAATTTCCTATTAATAGCATTTGTTATCTTTACTATAATTAAGGCAATGAATAAGCTTTCCAGAAAGAAGCCGGAAGCGCCTAAGGAGGAGCCGCCGAAAAAGAAGGCATGCCCTTTCTGTAAGGAGGAAGTGGCAATTGATGCGGTTAAGTGTCCCCACTGTACATCGGTTTTGGCGGAAGATGGATTGATTTATGTGGATTGAAGTGATAATTTTTGAAGGTAGAAAGAGATGATACAGGGTTCGCAAAAGAAAATTGCAGCGATCAATGATTTGACCGGTTATGGAAGGTGTGCGCTCACGGTATCCATGCCGGTTATTTCGCATATGAAAATTCAATGTTGTCCGGTACCCACCTCTATTTTATCCAATCATACAGGGTATGAGGAATATTTTTTTGATGACTATACAGGCAAGCTTCCGGAATATGTTGCCATGTGGAAGAAACTGGGACTGAAATTTGATGGTATTATGTCAGGTTTCCTGGGCTCGAAGGAACAGATTGGCATTGTGGAGGCGTTTATCAAACAGTTTCGTGAGGAGGGTACAATTGTGGTGGTTGACCCTGTGATGGGGGACCATGGAAAAATTGCCGGCACCTATACAGAAGAAATGTGTCATGAAATGCGAAAGCTGGTATCACTTGCAGATATAATAACGCCCAATCTGACAGAAGCCTGTAAGCTGACGGATACACCCTATCGGGAAAAGGGATGGAAGCTGGCGGAACTCTTTGATTTGACCGAAAAGCTGCGTGCCATGGGACCTGAAAGGGTAGTGATTACAGGAATCCCTCAGGGGAAATTTATTGCGAATTATATGAACCAGGAGGGTGAGAAGCCTATGGTGCTTAGAACCTGCCGTGAGGGTACGGAGCGATGTGGGACAGGAGATTTATTTGCATCTATTATAGCGGCGGATGCGGTAAACGGAGTGATTTTTGCCCAATCTGTGCGTAAGGCATCGCTGTTCGTAAAAAAATGTATGATAAAGTCAATGGAAATGAATATTGACCGTAAAAATGGAGTATGCTTTGAGGAGGTCTTGCATCTTTTAAAAGTATAAGTTTAGAAGTAAACTTTCAAATTCTTTACCGGTAGCAGTATCGCAGGCATAGCCTGCGGTATGCAGGGGGTATCAATTATGAAGCAGTTTATGAAATGCTTGTTTAGAATCATATTTGGCCGTACATTGATTATCATATTGATGGTAGTCTTACAGGTAGTAGTTCTCCTTGGCAGTTTTTTGGAGCTTAAGAATTATTTTCCTTTTATTTGGGAGAGTATGAATGTGTTAGGCGCCTTTTTAATTATTTTCATTATTAACAGGGACGAGCCTGCTGAGTTTAAGCTGAGCTGGATTATACCGATTTGCTTGTTCCCGGTGCTGGGCGCTTTGATTTATATTTTTATCATGGGAAATTTTAGCGCCATTGGCCTTAAGACGAAGCTGGGCAGGCGTATGAAAGAGACAGATGGTCTGCTGTTTGTGGATAAAAAGACAGAGGTGGCCATTGAGGGCAGCTCGGTGGACCTTAAAGGCTTTGCATATTATATGGGGAATACAGGAGGATTTCCCCCATACCATAATTCTACGGCAGTTTATTATCCGCTGGGTGAGGATAAGTTTGCCGATTTGCTTGTGGAGCTTAAAAAAGCGGAGAAATATATTTTTTTGGAGTACTTTATTATTGAGCCAGGAATTATGTGGAATTCCGTGCTTGATATTTTGAAGGAAAAAGCAAAGGAGGGCGTGGAGGTGCGTGTTATGTATGATGGCATGTGCTCTATTATGCTGCTTCCTTACTGGTATCCGCGGATGCTTAAGCAATATGGAATTAAGGCTAAGATGTTTGCGCCTATTGTCCCCTTTTTGTCAACCTCACAAAATAACAGGGACCACAGGAAAATTGTGGTGATTGACGGGAAGGTGGCTTTTACAGGCGGCGTAAATCTGGCTGACGAATATATTAACAAGGTGGTGCGGTTTGGCCATTGGAAGGATGTTTCCGTAAAAATAACGGGAGATGCGGTGCGCAGCTTTACGGTAATGTTTCTCCAGATGTGGAATGTTTCGGAGAAAGCAGATGGAGAATACGAGAAATATCTGAAAAATATCACCTTTGAGAAACCGCTTGTCCCAGATGGCTTTGTGATTCCTTATGGAGAGACGCCGACCAGAAGCAACGAGGTGGGAAAAACGGTTTACTCGTCTATTTTTAACAGTGCATCACAATATGTGCATATCATGACGCCATATTTTATCATAGACAGAGAATTTTTGGATTGTATGCGCTATGCAGCCTGCAGGGGAGTGGAGGTAGCTATGATTTTGCCCCATATTCCTGATAAAAAGATGGTTTATTATATTGCAAGGACTTTTTATCCGGAGCTTTTGGAAGCAGGGATAAAGGTGTATGAATATACCCCTGGTTTTGTGCATGCCAAAGTTTTTGTTTCGGATGATATTTGTGCCACGGTGGGTACGATTAACTTGGATTACAGAAGCTTTTATCACCATTTTGAGTGTGGGGCTTATTTCTATGACAGCTCTGTGGTTGCAAAGGTGGAGGAAGATTTTCAGGCTACCTTATGTAAATGTCAGGAAGTCACATTAGAATATTATCGCAAGCTGCCTTTGTATCAAAAAGTAATAGGAAGAACTTCCAGGCTGCTTGCACCTTTGCTTTAAAGTGCGGACAGCTTGGATTAGGGCCCGCGAGGATAGGCGATGGGGAGGAAAGGAAGTGGTTTTGTGCAGGGAATTTTATATGATGCTACGAAAATAAAGGTATGCCAGGCTTTTTACGAGATATGTGATTATGCGGAGCTGTCGCGGGAATGGGCAGACGGAATGTGGATGGATATTTTATCGAACAGGCAGATTTATAAGGAGCTTACATATTATATAGAGCATCATACATTTCTGGATGAGATGAAGGTATGTGGGTATTCTCTTTGTGATTTGTATGTCTGGCAGATGAACCGGTACAACTTAATTAAGGATACAGGAAAAAATTCAAGAACCTGCAATAAGGAAAAGATGGCAATGCTCGCCTTTGGCACAATGATGAACTTGCTCAAAAACCCCGAGGAGTACAGGAAAAGACTGGAGGAAGGACAAGGGACGGATAAACTTTAAGTATGGCGGTAACATGGAGGTCAGCGTGACAAAACAGGAATTTTTAACGGAGCTTCAAAGGGCCTTAAACGGCAGGATGGGAAGCAGGGCGGCGGCGCCTCATATATCTTATTATCAGGAATATATAGAAATTGAAATGCGTAAAGGACTTAAGGAGGAGGAAGTCATAAACAGTCTCGGAAGTCCAAGACTGCTTGGAAAGAGTATTGGAGATGCTTTTGACCGGGCGGAACAAAAATCTACTCCCAAGGAAAAGGCAGCAGGGTATGGCTTACAGATTTTAAGATATGGGAAAATTCTGGGAAGAAGGTGTGGACAAATAGGTACGGAAACCCTAAGGAGAGCAAAGGTATGGTTTGACAGGCTAAATTAAGAAGTGCAGTATCGCAAGCTGCGCTTGCGGTATGCAGGGGTAAAGGTTGAAAGAATTGTATTCTTTCAACTGCAAATTTGTGCTTGAGCGCACAAATTCGCATGTTAAGAAAGGAGCATGGTTATAAAAATGTTAATAAAACGTAAAGCCCGTCATAAGACAGGCTTTACAGGGGAGTATAAATAATTAATATAAGGGTTGTAAACAGAAATTGAAGGGTTTTTCTGCTTACGAATACATTATAGCGTATATTTTTGAGTTATGCAATGTTAAATAGAGCCAAAGTCCTGGCTGAAGCGATAATAAAATTGTGCAAAACAGACAACGAAAAGGATTCTTTATAGGTTTTTTGACAGCTTGCTCGTTTTACATTAAAAATAGTACTAAAGTACCATTATTTGGAAGTATAAAAGATTTGAAAAAAGAAAATAATACTCATGTAACCTAAAGAATCAGGAGGAAACAAATTATGTCTAAGAATGATTATCAGAACAACCAGAACAATCAGAATCAGAACAACCAGAATCAGGAGAACAAATCCAACCAGAATAGCCAGAACAGCCAGAAGAACAGTTCTTCTAACTGCAAGGACAACAACAAAAAGAACAACGAGTTCTAACTGGATTTGGAAAAATTTAAGAAAATGTTCTTGGGAGAGCCGGCCGTTGGGCCGGCTCTTTGCATATAAATTGGTTTACTAATTTTTACTCTGACGGTAATCTCCCGGGCTTTGTCCTGTAAGGGCTTTAAATGCCCTTACAAAGTGGGAGTGTTCGTTATAGCCTGTCCGCTGGGCCACTTCATAAATACGTAAATTTGTGGTGGTAAGCAGTTCTTTTGCCTTTTCAATACGAAAGCTGCGCAGGTAGTTGCGAAAGGTGGTACCGGTCTTTTGACTGAAAAGGGTGGAAAAATAATTTTCACTTAAAAATACATGGGAGGCCACATCATTTAAGGTCAAATTGTCCTGATAGTTGTTATGAATATATTCTTTCGCTTTTTGAATTACATAATCGTCCTTATTTTCCATACTTTGTACCAATTCTCCAATCAGGTAGTTGATGGAAGAATATAGGTGCTTCTGCAAAACAGAAAGGCTTTCGGAATTTTCAATATGCTCAAAGATGTCATAATCTGTAAACTTGCTGGTGCTGATTGCCGGTATGAAGGCAGAGTTTCTGTTTAGGATGGAATAGACAAAATGGTTCATCTGTTTTTTGACTTCTGAAATGGAAGGCCGCAGGAAGCTAAGCATGGCAAAGCAGTGCTCCAAATCCTTGATTGTAGCTGCATAATCATAGGAGGAAGCGGCGTCTGCCGCCGTATCAAGGCACGCAGAAAGGGTTTCTGGGCTGGCGGAAGTTTCCGATGCAGCATAGGGTAAATCGAAATAATATTTTTCAAACCCTTTTCGACAGTGGTCATCCGCCTGGTGGATATGGTCATAAGAGTACCAGTCGGAGGTGAAGCTGTATTTGAAATGGTCTTTGCGTAAAAGTTCCAGAAAGGGTTTTAAAATTTCCTGGGGTTTTAGGGATGCTTCTTCTGAAAACAGAAGAAAAATCCAGTAGGTATCAAGCCTGCCATATACGATAGTAGGTTTCAGGAGCGCTATTTCAGGAGAATTGCTTAAAAAATATTCCACACGGTCTGTCAGAAATTGAAACATGGTCAGATAATTGCTGTACAGAGCCCGTTTGATGTCCACATAACACATAAGGCAGGAGGTTTTGCCGGAAATGTTATGTTCCTGTTCAAAATGGACAGCATCAGGTGACTGGATGCTTGAAGCACTGACAAGATTTTCCACAATC
This sequence comes from Parablautia muri, assembly GCF_009917485.1. Taxonomy (GTDB): domain Bacteria; phylum Bacillota; class Clostridia; order Lachnospirales; family Lachnospiraceae; genus Suilimivivens; species Suilimivivens muri. The sequence goes on along the minus strand of NZ_QZDT01000027.1, from coordinate 2,618 downwards.
TGCTGCATCTTTAGAATAGATGTAAGTGAATAAGTCTGTTTGGAAAAGGAAGGAAGCTGACTTGAGGCCTTTTTCAGTTCGTGGAGGGTGTTAATCAGCAAGCCTTCATCAACCGGCTTTAGCAGGTAGTCCGATGCGCCTAAACGCATGGCGTTTTTCACCAGATTAAAATCATCATAACCGCTTAAAACGATAGAAGAACAGGGAAGATCCCGCTCGTTAATAAATTTCAGAAGGTCAATTCCCGAATATAAAGGCATTTTAATGTCCGTAATGACAGCATGTATTGGCTCGCTGGCAAGGAGCTGAGTTGCCATAAGTCCGTTCTTACAGGAAAAGATGAGTATTTCATCTTTGGAAAAATGATTGGATATAATCTTTTCCAATCCCAGCAGAATCTGAATATCATCATCCACCAGCAGAAGTTTGAAGGGAGTCGATTGTTCCATTGAAATCCTCCTTTGTATGAGATGGAAATGGGGCGGGTGTCTTTGGTATGCGTACGGTGACGGATGTTCCCTTGCCGGGGGCGCTGTTGATTGCAAGTCCATAGTTTTTGCCGTAATATAATCTGATACGGCGATGTATATTTTTAAGCCCTATTCCATAGCGTGTATTGTTCTCATCGTCAAGAGATGCTCTTAAATCTTCCAGATATTGTTTTTCCATACCGTGTCCATTGTCCGAGACAATAAAAACCAAATCATTTTTTTCCTCGTAACCCCATACCTGAATGTGAATAGCATTTTGCAGCTCTTTTGTTGCATGATTGGCGGCATTTTCTACCAAAGGCTGAAAGATTACTTTTATAATGCAATATTCGTAAAGGGCTTTGTCTATAAAAATATCAACTTGCAGTTTAGGGAAGCAGTAATGCAGCAGGGAGGTATAATATTGTAGATGTTCCATTTCTTCCCGTATGCTCACAAGGGAGGACTGATTGGTCACACCGTAGCGCAGGACCTTGGAAAGGAGCAGACACATTTCGCTGAGCTCTATATATCCCCGGGTATAGGCGGACATACGCATATTTTCGAGGGTATTATAGAGGAAATGCGGGTTAATCTGGGAGCGGAGCATCTGCAATTCCAAATCACGCTCGGCCAGGGTACGCACGTAAACCTCATCAATTAACTGCTGCACACGCTCGGACATATGATTGAGGGAATAGGTCAGGTAGGCTAACTCATCTGTCTGAGAGCAGGGAATGCGGACGCTGAAATTACCGCGGCCGATTTCTTCACACATATTGACAAGCTTGGCAAGTGGCCGGTTGATACTGTTGATGATACCCATAAATATATAGATATTAAGTAAAATTAAAATCAGGCCACCAAGCAGTATACCGGAAATGGTGTGAAATTGTTCGAAAGCCAAAAGCATTGTAGGGGTGCGTATAACGCTGTAGGAGCCGCCAGACTCCATGGTGTAGGAGATATGATAAACATATTTGGTTCCGTCTTCTATGCGCGTAAAGGAATAATCGTCCTGACGGGATTCAGATAGAATATTCTGTGTAAGGGGGACGTCCAGATCCCCCATAAATTTGCGGCCGGAGGAATCATAGATAGCATAAAGCTGTTCACGAAACATTTTGTCCGTCTTAAAGGTAATGGGGATATCCGTAGCGCGTATTCCGGTGAGGGTGATGCAGAAGGGCTCTAAGGTAAGGTGGTCGTAAAGCATCCTGGCAGCATGCAGGTTCTGGGAGGTGCTTCGCAGACCAAGCAAGAGAGTCTCCTCCTGGGTGAGAATATAAATTTTCCCTCCCCTCTCCTGGCATTTGGAATACCAAGTATCAGAACTATGATTTTCCTTTGGCAGAGTGATATTGTATACGGCCTTGGTGTCAATCAGATCTCCGGTTTTATCCAGCAGCACTAAGGATTCCACCTCCGGGAACTGGATAAAAACTTCACCGGTGCGATAATAAAAAACTCTGTAAAGATCAGACTGTGTCATATGTGCATGATCGTCCCGGATAAGGTATTTAAGCAGGGGATCATTATATCTGTCCGCCATATGTGCCAGTGGAAAACTAGAAGCGGTGTCCAGTTTTTCTAAAATAGAATTGGTATGGAGCAGGAGCACATGGTTCAGGTTATAAATGGCAGTGTTTTGCTGTAGTCTGCAGTTCTGTGCATAGAAAAATAGAATCAAAAGATAGGCGATGATCAGCATAAAGACCTCTAATACCATGAGAATCAACAGCCTGCGGCTGACATGGTAAAAGAGTCTTTCTCGTTTATAAGGGTGAAATAGATGGGAGAGTGAAGGAAGTGTATATTTCTTCATAAGAACCTCCGTGCTTTTAGCAGCCTGCCAATTTGAGGGCAAGCATAAATTGTGCAAATTGTACCAAATTCGTAATTCCAGTTTTAATTATTCATTAACTTTGTCATAAATTATATCATATAAAAGTGAAAATCGAAACACCGGAAAAAATGGTAAGAAACAGGAAACCAGGGCATTTTATTGAATGATTGATTTTGTTATACTCTAGCCATAGAACAAGAAGTGATGTTAGGGAGAAAGGAAAAGGAGAAGAAGTTTGAAACAAATAAGTAGAGGACAGCCAAGAAATAAAGGGCATAGCAATCAAACCATCTTAATAGGTG
>NZ_QZDT01000026.1 GCF_009917485.1 Parablautia muri | reverse complement strand
TTCTCTTTCTCTATGCTGATGTCATTATATCGGTTAATTCTGTGACAATCAATCAGATTTATTTGAAGCCAGAATAAATGGGCAGCAACAGCATGGATGTCTACCCTGAACAATTCTGTTCAGTATGTATCCGTCATCCGTCCCGGTGAAAAAGTTGCGAAGCTGGTCAAGCGGATGCACTATGTATCCTTTGTAGGGATGTTCCGGTCTGATCTTTTTGAGGGCTTATGTGTTGGTCATGCACCGAAGAAATGCAGAATCTGCGGCAAGTGGTTTCTGACCACCAATGCAAGGCACACCAAATATTGCGGCGGTTATGCGCCGGGAGATAAGCTGCACCGCACTTGTCGGCAGATCGGCAATCTAAAAGGCAGAGAACAGCGGGAACTTGCGGACGATCATCCGCTGAAACAGATTTATGAGAAGCGGCTGAATACCATAAACCGCTATGTGAAGCGTGGCACTCTGGATGCTGAACTTGCGGAGGTTATGAAGAAACTGGCAAAAGATAAGATGCTCCAGGCATTGTGCAATGTAGCCTATGCCAAGGGCGATTACGAAAAGGAAATTGGACAGGCTGCCTTGAAAAAAGAAGCACAGAAAAATCTTTGAATTTGTAGGTGAGAGGATATGAAAAACTTATATATAGTTGGCGGAACAATGGGAGTTGGAAAGACCGCTGTTTGCCAGCAACTAAAATCTGATTTACCCAATAGCGTATTTCTTGATGGAGATTGGTGTTGGGATGCAAACCCATTCCAAGTAACCAATGAAACCAAAGCAATGGTGACAGATAATATCTGCTACTTACTAAACAACTTTTTGCATTGCTCAGCTTATGAAAATGTGATTTTCTGTTGGGTAATGCATCAACAGCCTATCATAGATTCTATATTGGGAAAGCTGGATACACAAAACTGTGAGGTGAAATGTATCTCACTTATTGCTGACGAAACCCATTTGCGTAAGAGATTAACTAAGGATGTAGAAAGAGGTATTCGTGCCGAGGATGTAATTGAAAGAAGTGTAACAAGAATACCGATGTATCAAACACTAAACACGATTAAAATTGATACTAATGAAAAAACGGTGGCTATGATTGCAAATGAAATCGAGCAGATATGATGCTGTCAAAGACCCGTTTATAGGAAACAGAAACTTTTAGTTTTCAGAATGTTCACGCACATTATTAAAACGGAAGGAGGTGCGCTATGCTGAATGATTTTTCATGGAATATGACCGGATACATACCGAAATATCCTGTTGATTCATTCGGTGCGGACATCCGCCCCTATGTGGCAGAGCGCATCTTCCAACTGGAACCGGAGCCGCCAACGGTGAACAGTCTGAATGAGTATATCCTATCTGCCTTGCAGGAAAAGAACTTGATGTATTTTTCGTTCCTCCTGCACCATTATGAGCCGCAACTCAACAAGCGCACCAAGAGCTTTCTTGGCGTGGATAGCGGCGATTTGTACGACACAGACCGATTTATAGATATAAAGCTCTCCTGCCGAGAGCAAATGCTCCAAAAGCTGATGGACTATGACCCCGCCAAGGGTGCGGAGTACGCTACATACATTTTTCCGTTCATCCGGGATGCTATGCTCCGTTTCCGCATGGGTGAAGAAAAATGGTCGGTGTCCTCTCTGACCAATTACAAAATGGTGCGGTCAATGGCATGGCTGTACCATAACACCAAGGATGCGGTCAGCGAGTTTGCCAAGAAATACAACTGCGACCTTGCCCTTGCGGAAGAATATCTGAAAGTAGTCCGTGGCATCCGCAATCAGCAGCCGTTCTATGTGACGGGCGAAGACGGCGAGGAAACGGGCGAAGATGTTGCCCTTGACGATACTTGGAACTATGCCGACATCCTCTGGAACGGCATACAGGCTGAAAAGGTGCAGCGGGCATTTGAGAAGCTGAATTACCGGGAACAGACCTTACTTGAAAAACGGTTAGCAATCTGTATGACCTGTGGGCGAGTTGGCTCATGGAAGAACCGCCCCACTTTTGAAGAACTGGCGATTATGTTTGAGGGCAGCACTGCCAGCGGTGCAGAGCGAGCCTACCGGAAAGCGGTGGACAAACTGACAGAACTGCTGGTTGCCGAAGGTGCGCTCCATGCTGTCCGGCTGAAACAGAAATCCAAAACCAAGCGCAAAAAGAAAATCGCCGCCGCAATCTACGAATACCAAGCAGACTGCGACGGCGAATGGGGCGAGATTTCATTTAATTTTGAGAATGGCACAGCTGAGATCATTCAACTTGCCGATTGGGACACGATGATAACAAAATACTTTGCAAATCAGGCAATATCGTATCTTCTGAACTGCGAAAATGAGAAGCTACCAAAGGAAACATTGGTGGCGTTTGAACTCTAAAAATAACCGCTGCAATTTTACGGAAATTGCAGCGGTTTCATTGGTTGCGCTTGACTCAACTTATTATTTAAGTGTATTACGAGGATCAATACTCATCGTGTCCTATTGATGAACACGGCTTCGGCGGGATCGAAGTAGTCTGCGGTATTGCTACTTAGTCCGCTGGCCTTCCAAGCCTGTTCAAATGTAATATTCTCGATGTTGCTCAAAATAACATAGGTTGTATCCTCAACGGCGTTATTCAACCGTCCGGTAACTTCCAGCCTGTACTTGTAAGTATAGCAATTCACAGTTCCTTCCATTCCATTTATAGATGCAAAACTTGCACTGTAAGTGCCAGCATCCCACAGTTCATCCCTAAAGATATGTTCATACGTTTCAGCTTCGACTTCATAGACATAGCCACCAATTTCTACTGTAATATTGTTAGAACCTTCATTGTTTACGAAAATACACCAATACGGTGCCTCCTCAGTAAGTACCATCTTATTTTGTAAAGATGTATTTCCAGCAAGATTTAGTTCAAATCCGTTTAGTCTACCCTTTTCTGCTGCAACTTTGATGCTATAAACATCCGCAATTCGTGCAGGATAAGTTTCAAGGATTTCACCGGAGTATTCGATTTCAATTGCATCTCCGACTTCTGGTTCGGGTGACGGCCGAGCATTTCTGATAGGCACTTCAATTCTGTCTGCACTACTCAGTTCCCAACTACCCTCAACAGGTTTCACAAGATAATACCCATCATGGATTTCCAGAATTTCAGCTTGGAACACCTGATGTGCTTCGTTAGAAAAGCCTTCAATCTGAAGACAATTATTCTTGAAAACCAATCGTCCGGTTTCTACCAGTTCTTCAGAATTGTACTTTGTTTTATCTACGTACAGATGACCGTCTTGCTTATCCAGTCTAAGTGCGAAATCGAAACATCCTCGGTCAGACAGTTCATAGCTTACACCATTTACATAGTCATAAATGGTAATGCGATTATCAATCATTCCAGAACCAAAGCTGTATGTTGCACAGATTTCTGGGAAATCATCCCCAGTAAGGTCAGTAAAATAAGCGTTCCATATTGGCATACCATCAATCAAAATTGTTTGGCCAGTAAGTTCCGAAGTGTCAAAGGGTTTTGACGCAATTATTTGTGTCTGGTTGTAGCTGAAAGTAACATCTGGATATATCGGAAGTTTTATAGTTGATTCATCATCCATAGCAGAGGGGTTCTCTGTGTAGTCAAACCACTCTATGACGGAATTTACCTCATCAGCAATACGCACCTCTACATTTTCCACTTCGACATATACAATAATGTCCTCGTCAGTGGAGTTCTGCATATTTACACCAATCTTAAACCACGTATCTTTTTCAGCATCAAATTCCACCGGCATTCCATGTGTAAGATAGGTAGCAGTATATCCGGTTTCTGTTGTTTCATTGACCGGAGATAACAGGACTTCCGTATCACCCAATCCATCACCAGACCATATTTTGATTGAGTTCTTGATTGTGCTGACTTCTTCATCCGAATACACAAATTCTTCTTGACTTCCCGCTGGAACAACGATTCGCAGTGTGTAACTGTCTTGCTTCGGATTTGTCAGAAAGCAGACCACAACAACTACACAGGCAATCACTGCAAGAATGATAATCCAAAACGCAGGTTTCTTATAATTCATCACGGATTTCACACGCTCCTTTACACCTACCTCACCAAAGGCAAGAGGACAGGCGGCAATCATACGATGATTTACGCTGCAAGCCACAAGTGCTTGGGTATAATCTGCTCTCTGTTCATTTCCGAGTTCCTTGATAACCTTTTCATCACAGGCAAGCTCGATGTCACGACACAGCAGAACATAAGCCAGCCACATCAAAGGATTGAACCAGTGAATTGTCAGCAGGAGAAAACCAAGAGGTTTCCACCAATGGTCTTTGCGGCGAATGTGTGCTTGTTCATGGGCAACAACGTGTTCCATATCCTGCTCATCCATTTTGAACGGCAGATAGATTTTCGGCTTGATGATGCCCAAGACAAACGGAGAACCGACATTCTCACTTTGGAAAATATTGTCCTCGTAGCGAACGGCAGTATCCACCTTACGGCGCAGACGCCAGTAACTGATGGCTGTATATAATGCCAGTGCAATCATGCCGAAAATCCAAATATATTCATAGATACCAATGGTAATCTGCAACGGATTTGCACTTGCGCCAGCCATCGGAGTGTTAGATTGGCCGATAATAGGATTGACTGCGTTGTTTATTGCATTTATACCGCTATTGATGGTTGGTGTAGTATCCATTCCAATGTCCAGAGGAATGGTTTCTGCACTTGGAATCAGACTCAATGCACTCTCAAAAGAGAATGGGCAAACCAATCTGACAGCTACAATACCCCAAAGTAGAACATTGACCCATTTGGGAGCTTTCTTCAAAACAAGCCTGAGTATCAGCACAGCCAGGATAAGCCAGCTTGCCGATATGCTCATGTTGATAATTTTCAAAAAGAGTTCGTTCATTGTGAACCTCCTTTCCTGATGCGGTCGATCATGCGCTGTACCTCATCAAGCTCATCTTCGGACATAGCCTGATGCTTTGTAAAAGCAGCGATAAAGGCAGGCAGAGAACCCTCGAATTTCTTCTCAACCAGTTCATCGATCTCACACGCCTGGGCTTCATCTTTGGAAACGAGAGAAGTAACAGTGCCATTGTCGTTCTTCAGCACACCACGCTCTCCAAGACGCTTGATAACGGTATAAGTCGTAGTTCTTTTCCATCCGAGTTGATCCTGGCACAGCTTTACAAGCTGGGTAGCAGTAACCGGCTCATGCTCCCACATAATCAAACAAAAACGATATTCACTTTCGTGAATCTTCGGAAAATCCATATTCACGCCCTCCTTGTCTATACCGTTAGACTTCATATATAGTCTACAACATTAGACAATCAAAATCAATAGCGTTCACAGAGAAGATACAAAAAATTGCCCGCAGAATTTCTCCCACGGGCAAAGTGTTGGTTAACTATCAAGCGGTTTGTATTCAGTTACAGTTTTCAAATAGGTTTCGGGATCACCGTTCAATATCAAGTCTGCATATCCAATCGGATCATTGTAGATCAGATAGTCCAATTCTGACCGCTGATACATATTATCGGCAACCTCATTCTCCACGGCGATGGTATCAATGGCAATCATACTGCCATCTAAGAATTTCAGTTCCACACAGGCATTATCCATGTTGAACTCACAAGAAATCAATCTATCCATAAGAAACCTCCATTTTGCTGGATGTTAGATCATCCCAAAATATTTGAATGCTTCTCGGATTGCTTTCTCTTTTTCCGGCGGGCATTGTGGCTGTCTGGAATCCTAAGCCTTCGGCAGATTGTAGTTTTTGCCTACTTCAATCCCACATTTCCGTTTGATCTGTGAGATATAGAGGTTGGACACCTTTAACCCGGTATGCTCCAAAACATACTCCTTGATCTGCGGATAGGTTGCTCCATCTTGGAACTCCGACATATCCATATCTTCCAAAGAGAACTCAACCCGAATCTTTTTCGAGTCGACCTCGCCCTTGGAAAGCAAGACAATGGTTTCCACATTCGCCGTCCAGGGAAACTGATCCACGGTCACTGCCTTCTCCACCTCATACCCATTTTCCAAAAACATCTCCAAATCTCTCACAAGGCTGGTAGGCTTACAGGAAATATACACCACTTTTCGGGCCTCATACCCAATTATTTTCTTAAGCGCCTTGGGATGCACTCCATCCCGCGGCGGATCTAAAATAATTACATCCGGTTTTTCCTCAATCTCATCCAAAACCTTAAGCACATCCCCTGCAATAAATACGCAGTTATGTAAACCATTCATTTCCGCATTTTTTCTCGCCGCTTCCACTGCTTCTTCCACAATTTCAACGCCAATCACCTTCTTAGCCACAGGCGCCATTAGCTGCGCAATTGTACCCGTTCCGCTATAAAGGTCGTATACGGTTTTTTGAGGCTCATCTTCCCCTATGTTCAAATCCCCAATATATTCCCTGACCGTCTCATAGAGCACCTCTGCTCCCAGTGAATTGGTCTGGAAAAAGGAAAAAACAGATATCTTAAATTTTAATCCCAACAGTTCTTCATAGAAGAAATCCTGCCCGTACAAGATCGCCATCCCATCGCTCTGCACCACATCTGCCAATGAATCGTTGACTATATGAAGGATACCTGCTATTTTTCCATGTTCAAATTTTAATTTGAGCAGCTCATCCTTCCATGCATTCAATTTTTCAGATTCTTCTCTTTTGGCTTCTCCATCTAAACTTAGATCAAGTCCGCTGCTATCATCTGGATTCTCCATAGCCTTCCTGTCAAAATCTGGCTGCGATGTTGTCACCAGTGCAACCAAAATTTCTCCTGTCTTAGCTGCCTTTCTGACGAGCAAATGACGCAGATATCCTGTATGGCGAAGTTTGTGATAAAAGCTGCATCCATCAAAAAAAGCTCTCGTCAGTGTGAGAATTTTTCGATAGGCTTCATCTACAATCTGGCAGTCTTTCACCGTAACGATATCATAAAAGCTGCCCCTTTTATGCATGCCAAGGGCAAGGGGGCCATCTTTAAATTCATCTCCAAAAGAAAATTCCATCTTATTTCGATAGCCCATTTGAACAGGACTGCCCTTAATTCCTTCAAATTTCCATTCTTTCTCCTGTTTCGTCAGCACATTATTTAAAAGCTGGTAAACCTGGGCTTCTTTTAACCGCAGCTGTTCCTCATAGGTCAGGGAAATATATGTACAACCGCCGCAGGTCCCGAAATGGGGGCAGGGACTTTCAATCTCTAATGGAGATTTTTCATCTATATTAAGCAGCCTCCCCTCTCCCCTGCCATTTCTCACTTTCTGCACCGCCAAAGATATCTTCTGCCCCGGCAGCACACTTTTTACAATACACTTTCCTTCTTCTGTCAGTACAACACCTTTATTTGGAAAGTCAACCTTTTCCACAATTCCCTTCAGTACTTGTCCTTTTTTCATAAAAAACCTCCATACCCTTTACACAAATTTAGGATGTCCATCTTTATACAGGCATCCTCATAAAAAATCATACTTATGCCCATACCTTCTAAGGTGCAAACGTTTCCTAAAAAGGAGGCACGAATATCCGGAAGCACACATGCGGCAAACTGCATGGCGCGTATACGCTCTGCAAAACAGGTGCGCAGAGCTTCTATATAGGTTTCTTTTCCTACTTTAAAAAGGGGATGTACACTTCTGCACATCCCGCAAATTTTCTTATCGTATAAGCATAACTATTCTGCAAAGTCCTCTTCTGCAGCCACATTAGGCTTCTCCTCAGATTCGGATTTTTCTTTTTCTTCTTCCTCATCTTCAAAGAAATCATCCTCGAAGTCGTCATCAAAATCATCTTCAAAATCTTCCAAATAATCAGGTGTCATGTAACGGTATACCGCATAAGCAATCGCTGCCACCGCTGCCACCGCACCAATAACGGCAAGTATCCACAAAAGCGTATTATTTCTCTTTTCTTCTTCCCTGTGGTTCCAGTAATCCTTTAATTCTTTGATATCATGAGTTTTTACAAAATCCATTAACTCCTCAATCTTATTCCACGTATTCATGGCATACGCCTCCCTTTCTTAATATCTTTTATTCAGTTTATTTCTTAAGGAATGTTCATAAAAGTACTTTTTGACTTATTATTTCCTTCCTGTTTAATAATATAACATTTACTGATAAATTTTACTACCAAAATTTGAAAAAGTTTACAATTTTTTTACCACTTTTTTACTATTTATATTTCAAAGCCAAATTGAAACATTTTTCAAATGCGCTCCAGCTTTGCAAAAGCAGCATACATGATCTTTTGTCCTGCATTATCAAAGTCAACTGTGACCTTATAGTCTCTTGGTCCTGGCTCCAGGCCGGTAACAGTTCCCTCTCCATACTTCACATGCTTTACCCGATCTCCTACATCATAATCCGGCTTTCCACCTGTAACAGCCCCTACACCCTTGCTGATTCCGGCCACTGCCAGGGAACCCAGCCCGCCTCCGGCTATAAAGGGTTTATTCTCCGCCGCAGTCCGCCGGGGCTTTAAGGTGGCAACAGGTCTGTATGTACTTTCCGATTTCCCTGCAAATCCATATTCCTCCTCGTTCTGTTGCATAACCCGATATCGGGAAACCGGCGCTCTGTTATCCATAAGTTCCTGCGGAATTTCCCCCACAAACCGGCTTACCGCATTTATCTGAGTCTCTCCCCGTATCATCCGCATTCTTGCGCAGCTTAAGGTCAAATCCTCTTTGGCCCTTGTAATTCCCACATAGGCAAGGCGTCTTTCTTCCTCTATCTCATCAGGGTCATCTGATACAATTGTCATGTAGCTGGGAAAAACACCATCCTCCATGCCTGCTAAATAGATATGGGGGAACTCTAAACCCTTAGCACTGTGAAGTGTCATCAAAAGCACCTTATTATTTCCTGCTTCCACATTGTCGATATCCGCAACCAGCGCCACCTCCTCAAGAAATTCTCCTAAGGTCGGCTCGCCATGGGCTGTTTCAAAGGACACCATCTTGCTAATCAGCTCGTCAATATTTTCGATTCTGTCTTCCGCATCCTCATCATCAGATGCCTCTAACTCTGACACATAGCCTGTGGTTTCAATAACATCCTTTATCAATCCCTCCAAACCATAATATTCTACTTTACTTCTAAAACTTTGTATCATAGTTACAAAGGCATCCAGCCTGGAAGCGCTTTTCCCTATGCCCGGAATATCATCTACTTGGCATAAAGCATCATAAAAACTCATTTCATGTATATCCGCATAGTTTTGCACTTTTGCGATAGTAGCGGCTCCGATTCCTCTTTTGGGAACATTGATGATACGCTTCACAGCCAAATCATCACGCCCGTTATCTATTGTTTTTAAATAGGCAAGCAGGTCTTTAATCTCCCGTCTGGCATAAAAATTGATGCCGCCCACCACTTTATAGGGAATCCCCTCCACCACAAACCGTTCCTCTATCAGTCTGGCCTGGGCATTGGTCCTGTAAAGCACCGCACAGTCACCATAATCGGCTATACCCTCTCTTTTCTTGCGCACCACATCATCGGCAATAAACTCCGCCTCCTCATAAGCTTGATCAAACTGTCTAAAATGTACCGGATTCCCACTTCCCTTATCCGTCCAAAGGGTCTTACTTTTCCGCCCCTTATTGTTGCGGATTACCGCATTGGCGGCATCTAAGACATTTTTCGTGGAGCGGTAATTTTGCTCCAGGCGGATTACCGCTGCTTCAGGGTAAACTTTCTCGAAATCCAATATATTTCTGATATTCGCTCCCCGGAACTTATAAATAGACTGGTCATCATCCCCCACCACGCAAAGGTTGTGGCTAGCGTCTGCAAGGAGCCTGACCAATTCAAACTGAGCCGTATTGGTATCTTGGTATTCATCTACCATAATGTATTTAAATCTTTTTTGGTAGTTTTCTAATACCTCCCTGTCCGCTTTCAAAAGCTCCACCGCCTTTACAATCAGGTCATCAAAATCCATGGCATTGCTTTTTCTTAAGGCTTCCTGGTATTCGTTGTAAGCCTGGGCTATTTTCTGTTTTCTGAAATCTCCCATAGCATTAAGCTCGTATTCCTTAGGAGAAATCAGCTCATCCTTGGCGGAGGAAATTGCAGATAAAATGCTTCTCTCCTTAAGAAGCTTTGTATCAATCTGCAAGCGCTTACAGATATCCTTCATCACCGATTTCTGATCATCCGTATCGTAAATAGTAAAATGGTTATCATACCCCAGACGATCCGCATAGCGATGCAAAATTCTCACACAGGTAGAATGAAAGGTGGTAACCCAGATACTCTCTGCCCCCATTCCTACAAGATGCTCCACCCTCTCCTTCATCTCTCCGGCTGCCTTGTTGGTAAAGGTAATGGCCATAATATTCCAAGGACTTACCCCCAGCTCCTCGATCAGATAGGCAATTCTATGAGTAAGCACACGGGTTTTGCCGGAACCGGCCCCTGCCAATAAAAGTACTGGCCCCTGTGTTGTAAATACGCCCTTTTTTTGCTCCTCATTTAAAGTATCATATATACTCATTCAAAATCTCCTGTTATTAATTATTTTAATTCCCTGATATCACTGAATGTCCATGCATGAATGTTTATTTCAATCACTGGCGTTCCACAATATTCACATACCTTACTCCCAGTTCCTGATATAGGCGCACCACAATTCGGACAATTTAGTCCAAGAGATAAGTCTCTTTCATCTTCCACCCTATCTCTATCCTGTATATAAATAACATCCGTATTGTATCTGGACTGGGTTGGCATATCACTGTGTTCTCCCAGAATTTCCCCATTTTCATCTGTTATTGTATGGTAATACTGAACAGCACTTTGAAATGTGATGATACATCTGCCGTTTCTCTTTTTATAATCACATAATTCTGTTCTGTGGATCTTTATCCTCTTATAGTGTTCCCGCCTGCCTGCTCCACACAGCATTTGAATCCTCATTTCCAACTTATCATGGAGCTCTTTATTTCCCTCTTTTAAAGCTCCCGGGGTCATCCTGTCAACAGCAATCAGATAAGAAGTCAGGGCATTTTCCGCCCTGACCTTCATTTCATCATATTGAAATTCAGGAAAATCCGCCTTGATCCTGGGCAGGTATAAGCTTGTCATTGCGGAAATTGATTTCGGTGCCATAGCATATTCCTGCTCAATCTGCTTGATTCCCTCCCGGAGGTCAGAAGTGCCGAAGGCTTTTTGGGCCGCGCTTTTCACACGCCAGATTGCAATGCCTACGCTGCCTATTACTGCAAGCAGTAAAACCAGTATCACTATGATACCTATCATAACTCCGCTCATGTTCCTGAATCCTTTCCAAACTCCTCAAACTAATCCCCATTCTTGCCAATGCCTTCAAATTTGGGCGTAAGCACAAATTTGTAGATTGAAAAATCGGAGATTTTTCAATCTAACCCCATGCTGCCGCTTTGCGGCAACTTAGATCCGGGCGAAGAATGCCCTGACCTGTTGTAACAGTTATATCTGTTCCCTATCGCTTCAGCATTTCATTCAGAAAACAGAACACATGTTATTGCCGGGAAATATCATTCTCATCAAAAGGATCACCACATTCAGGGCAGAATTTAGGAGGATTCTTAGGGTCCTCCGGCTCCCATCCGCATTTATCACACTTATACAAAGGTTCTCCGGCAGGTTTTTTTGCCCCGCACTCACTGCAGAATTTTCCTTTATTTACTGCTCCGCAAACACAAGTCCATCCATCAGCGGCAGGCCTTGGGGCTCCGCATTCAGAACAAAATTTACCTGTATTTCCCACCTTTCCACAGTTACAGTTCCATCCGTCCGCCATAGGCGCTGCCCCAGCCACAGGCGCTGCAGCAGATGCAGGTACAGATGCAGGTGCTGCCTGCTGTCCCATCTGGAATAATTGCTGCGTATTCATACCTCCTGCCTGAGCTGCCATGTTCATACCTGCAAAGGCCATCATAGGACCTGTAGAAGTATTGGACGCTGCCGACTTCATAGCTTCCGCCTGTGCTCCCACCAATGTAGCCGCTGCCATATTGGGATTGCGCAGAACCGCACTCTTTTGCAGCTCCTTTATCATTGCCTCATCTTCCGCTGAAGCCTTGAGCGCATTCACCCCAAAAGATACAATTTCGATTCCACGAAGCTGAGACCATTTTGCGGAAAGAATATCATTTAAGGCCTCTGACAGCTCTTGTGTATGAGCGGGAACCGCACTGTAGCGAATACCCATAGCGGAAATCCTTGCAAATGCAGGTTGCAGCGCTGTCATAAGCTCCGCCTTTAGCTGGCTGTCAAGCTTCTCTCTGCCATAATCCTCAACCACATTGCCGCACACATTGGCATAAAACAAAAGCGGGTCTACAATCTTATAAGAATATTCTCCATTACATCTTAAAGAAATATCAATGTCTAAACCGATATTTTCGTCTACCACACGGAACGGAACCGGATTGGCCGTACCATACTTATTGCCCATAATCTCTTTGGTGTTGAAGAAGTAAATTCTCTGATCTTTTGCGGTATCTCCTGCAAAGGTAAAACGCTTGCCCACCACAGCAAAGGTTTTGGTTAGATTCTCACTTAGATTTCCGTAAAATAAACTGGGCTCGGAGGATGTGTCATATGTAAATTCTCCTGCTTCCGCACAAAATTCAACTATTTTTCCCTGATCTACAATAATCATACACTGACCTTCGTTGACCGCAACCACAGAACCGTTGGAAATGATATTTTCCTCTCCCTTATTATTGCCTGCGCTCCTTTTACTTGTGCGCTTTTTGCCCTTTGTCACCAAAATATCTGTCTCTAACGAATCACAATAAAAATACTCTCTCCACTGATCTGCTATGCCACTGCTTGCCGCAGCAACAATCCCCCTGATTAAGCCCATTTCCTTATCCTCCTTATTTTTCTGACAGTTGTTTTCGACACAGCCGAACCTTCATATAACTATATCATCTCTTTCGTTTCCTATTATATCGGTTTTACCTTTGCTTGTCCATAAAAACAAACCTGACAAAATAACATCTCCTGTTTATCGTTAAAATCACTTTAAAATAGACAAAGTCCCTGTTAGAATATATAATCAAATACAGAACAATAATTTACGCAGGCACGAGGCCTTTGGAAGGGAAAACATCATGAAAAACAATTATAAAATTCATTTCATTATCTTTTATATTCTTTCTTATGGAATTTTTTCTTTTTCGTCCACAAAGTTTACTCCTTATTTATCCGAAATAGGCTATTCCGCATTTCAAAGGGGAATTATCCTATCCGGATATGCCGCCGCAACTATTATCCTGCAGCTACTGTTTGGAATATTATCAGACCGTTATCAGACGATGAAAAAGATAATTATTCTCTGTCTGTGTGTCTACGGAGTTGTGTCCGCCATACTTTTTTCCACCCAGAATGCAGTGATCGCCGTTTATTTTGTGCTGGTTTCTCTCTCCGGCGGCCTGCTCAATTCCTGCTGCGGCTTATATGACACATGGGTTCTAGGCTGTAGTGAAGAAATTCGGAAAAATTTGTCCTTCATTAAAGCCTTTGGCTCCATTGGGTGGGCTATCGGCAGTATGGCTGCCTCTCTCATCATCAGCCTGTTTTCCTACCGAGGGCTTGGAATCAGCATTATCATAATTACCGTGTTGTCATTGCTCAATATGGCTGTTTTGCCTGATATTGACCAGATAAAAGAAAAAAGTAAGTTATCCATGCGCGATTTTAAGCAATTAATGAAAAATAAGCAATATGTACTGCTCATCCTTATCCTGTTTTTAATGTACTCTATGGTGATTGCAAATAACTGCACTGTGATTGATAAAATGATTGACCTGCATGCGTCAAATGCACAGATTTCCATGAAATGGTCTCTGCAGTCTTTGTTGGAAATCCCCACCTACCTTGCAGGGGCTTATCTGCTTGCCAGGTTCAGCGGCCTAAAATTGCTGCGCTTAAGCTCTATCATGTTAACGTTTCAGTTTGTCTTGTTTGCATGGGCCCAAAATCCGGCTATCATTATAGGTGCCAGCGTTCTTCAATTATTTTCGACCCCAATTATTCTGGTTGCCTCGAAAATGCTGATCCTGGAAATCGCACCAAAAAAGCTAAAAAACAGCAGTCAATTGATTGCCCTCAGCATTTTTACCGGCGGTTCCTCCATGCTGATGCCAGTGGCTGCCGGATTTTTCAGCGAGCATATTGGGTTTAACCTTACGCTGGGCTGCGTTGCCCTACTGGGCGTATGCTCTTTTCTTTTGACCTATCTTTTAGCCAAAAAATCTTAAATTGTTGCTTCATAAATTTTCTTCGGACAGGCGACTTTTCTTTCTTTTTACATATGATAAACCATTAAACGTTGTCAAGTTTCCAATTAAGAAATGGAGGTTATTATGAAAGAAAAACCAACCAAGGCTGTCTGTCTGCTCAAAAAATCTCTGGGGATAACCCTGGCCCTGCTTCTGCTGATCGGTTCTGTAGCCGGATGTGGAAGTAAGGGCACAGATAATGGAGGAGCCTCCACATCTTCCGGAGAAATCATTTTAAATGAAGTGGCACATTCCATCTTTTATGCACCCATGTATGTAGCCATAGAGGAAGGCTATTTTAAAGAGGAAGGAATTGATCTTACCCTTGTTACAGGCTTTGGCGCTGACAAAACCATGACCGCTGTGCTTACGGATGAAGCTGATATTGGGTTTATGGGGAGTGAATCTACCATTTATACCTATGCTGGCGGCACACAGGATTATGTGGTCAACTTTGCGCAGCTTACACAACGTGCCGGAAACTTCCTTGTCTCACGCCAGCCTATAGAGAATTTCAGCTGGGATATGCTAATCGGCGCTGATGTGCTTGGAGGCCGGGCAGGTGACCAACGCCAAACAATGTAAATTTTGTATCAATTCATATTTCAATCTATCTTCTTTTTTCATATTCTTCCCTGCTCTTTCCCACCAGAAAATAAAAATCCATCCATTCCTCTCCTTCTACACACAGCCATGAACCATATGCCGGGAGATTGCAGAAAATCACGGGCTTCTCAGTTGCCACCAAAATCCCGCAGCCCTTATCAGAAAGTAAAAATGGCATCTGACCCTTTTCTTTTCCCGATGAAATATATCTGGCAGTTCCATCTAACGCTAAGCTGCCCCTTCCGTTCATCCCTGGCGTATAAAAATGCTCCTTCTTTATGTCAAGAAACAGCCAGCTTCTCTCCGTTCCTTCCTTTCCCATATCTATCTGCCTGCTGCCGCTTTTTTCTGAAAGCAAAAGCTTTTTTTCCCGGCTTTTATATTTGACAGCGCCGGTTGCTTTATCTACCTGCAAACAAAGTGCATCTGTTAAAAGCTCCACATATGCCCCGGATTCCTTATACATCCAAAAACTCCCCTGTTTCCCCAACATTGGGTTTTCCTCCAAGAGCCTTTCCTCTGAGAGCTTTCCCGTCATGCCCTGACGCGAAAAAGTCACCCGGATAATTTCATCCCCTACCGGCCAAAGCCGCAGCAGGCCATATCTGCTCTGCAAGCACAAACTATCCCTTTCCTTTTTAACCCATTTGACTGAAAGATCAATTCTTGCATGTCCCATTGGCCTTAATTTTTCTGTGGTAGGCATATCCCCAAATACTGGTCCAGCCTCAGGCTTTTGTTTCCTTTTAGCCGTATCTGTCAGACCGCTCTGATAGAACTTGTCTCTCCAGTCTTCTCTGACAATTGTCGGCATTCCAACCTTAGCCGCCCTTTCAGGAGACTTTGCCGGGGCTAGGCGTGCCGCAGGTTTTGGGAGGGCCATAGGCCTTGCGCCAACCACTGTCCTCTGATTTGCAAAAGGTTTCAAAGCCGCCGAAGGCTTCCCTGCCAATGGTTTTTCTACAGATGACTTTTCTGCCGCAGACTTCATTTCCGCAGACGGCTTTATCCTTGTTGGTCGCTTTTCAATCACAGAAATCTTTTTTTCTGCAATTTCTTTCTTTTTCTCCGGAACAGGGTCTGCAATCAATCCCGTCAGATTTCCCTTATGAAGCACACAAAGCTCATGAAGGGCTCTTGTAGCAGCCACATACAACAGTCGGGCATGTCCATCATCCACCGGATAGTCCTCCCTGTCCGGATCCAAAATAAGTACCGCGTCAAATTCAAGTCCCTTGGTATAAGAAACGGGTAGCACCATAATTCCTTCCGAAAACACTGCCTTTTCCAAACTGCCATCGGACACCAGAAGTATTTTGGAAAGCTGCTTTGCCCTATCCCCTGCCTCCTTTATGCTTCGGCAAATTACCGCAATCGTCCCATAGCCCTTGTCCTGCCAGCTTTTGCACAAGGCTGCAGCCTCCTTTATCAGCTCTGCATCTTCCGTTGCCCTTCTTACCTGCACCGGACTTCCATGACGGATAATCGGCTCTGCCGGATAAGAAGTAAAGCTTCCATGCTGTAAAATTTTCATGGCAAATTCTGAAATTTCCACTGTATTCCGGTAACTCTTTTTTAGTACCTCAAATCCACTGCCGCTCTCTAAAAGAAGCTCTTTTAACTCCTCCCAGTCGTTTAGTCCGTAACCAAAATGGATGTTCTGGGACACATCCCCCATAATGGTGTAGGTACAGTCCTTGATACAAAAATTCAGCACCCCGTAAGCCATCACACCGAAATCCTGGGCCTCGTCTATTACCACATGGTGGGCTTCACTGATGACCTCCGTCTCCTTTACCCGCTTATAGAGATAGGCAAGGGCCGCTAAGTCATACACATCATATTCCAAATCCGGAAGCTCCACATCATACCCTTTCTGCCGCTGCTCCCGTAAAAAATCCTGATATAAGTCATAAATAGAACGTTTCCAAACCTTTTTTCCAAAACGTCCCCGGTAAGCCTTCAAAATTGCCTTCTGCTCCTTTTCCGTGTAGCGAATACCACTTTTTAAAAATTCATCCTTTATTTTTATAAGAAGCCTTTCATTCAAAAGATTAATTTTCGCCTGGATGGATAAAACCGCATTCTGGTGCAGGAAGCTTGTGATGGATTCGCCGGAAAGAATTTCAATTTTTCCGGCTGCTTTTATTTTCTTATCTCCCGTAATATCCCAAGAATCCTGTACCGTATCGTCAAATACGCCTGCAACGCCATTTCGGATTCCTTCCACAAACTGCCTTGGGTTTAAAAAGATACTTTCCTCAGAAATAAACTCTTTTTCCAGTGCTGTACAAAATGCCTCCAATTCCTGAAGCCAAAATTTCGTCCCCCGTATACCGCCCTGTGTATTCGCAACTCTGCTATCCTGCACATTTTCCTTAACCTGGTACCTTTTCTCATCCCAATCCTCATACAAAAGCCGGACAAAAAGCTGCTCCATGGTCATCTGCCTGATACCGTACACATCCAAATCCGGTAAAACCCCTGTAATATAAGCAAGAAGAATGCGGTTGCTCCCTACAATATAAAAATCATCCGGCTTAAAGCGCTGGGCATAATTGTAAAGAATGTAGGAAATCCGATGCATTGCAACCGTAGTTTTTCCGGAACCGGCCACTCCCTGTACAATTATGTTGTGAAAAGGTGATTTCCGGATAACCTCATTTTGTTCCTTTTGAATCGTTGCAATAATTTCTCCCAGCACCGCCTGCTTGTTTTTTGCTAAATATTTAGTCAAAAGCTCATCATTTGTAATTACTTCCGTGTCAAAATAGTCTAAAAGCTTATCGCCTTCAATTTCATAGGTCCTTTTCAGCTTCAGATCAATTGGCAAATCCTTACCATCCGGCGCCCGATAGCTGCACTTTCCAAGCCCGTTTTCATAATAAGCGGTCGCAACCGGCGCCCGCCAGTCTACCACCATCTGATGAGTGGTATCCCTTGCAATACCGCCCCGTCCGATATAAAGAGATTCTTCCTTGCGAAAGCTCTCGTCATAGAATACTATCCTGCCAAAGTAAGGCTTTTTAAGTGCCTTCAGGTTCCGGCGCAGGGCATGTGCCATGTTATCCCGCATGGTAATCGTGTTGCTTAAAAGCGTGTAAACTTCCGTATCATTATCATGATAATGTTCCAGCATTTCATCGATTTCTTCCTGCATTTTTGCTACATCATCCTCATAATTTTTCACATTGGTCTTTACCACTTCGAGGGTCTTTTTCAGATAAGACTCCTCCTCTCTACGGCTGATTCCCTTAATTGTCACTTCCTTTTGTGATTCCATACCCTCTCCTCCATCTTCATGCGTCTAAGCAACTGTCCGATTCTGCATCATGTTCTCACGGACTTTGCGGCAAGTGCAAAGTCCTGGCTGAACTGTTACCTATTCTAGCTAAATAAAGAAAAAATTACTAGACTTTAATTTTAAAATGTGGTAAAGTAGATACTGTAGTAGTGCTAACAGAAAGAGATATAATAACGTATTTATATATACGTCATTATGTACAACGATTGCTGATTTAAGAGTAGAGATAGTTCATGACAATTCAGCATATATCATTAAATAGGTGATAAACATTTCTTGTCCATTTGGACTGCCTCCTATTTTGGGAATCGCTTCTTTGCCTTTCTCAATTTTAATAGGAGGTTTTTTCATGGTATCATCATCTGTCTGGATAGCTATTGCTTTTCAATAGGACTTGCAATAATCTAATCCCATATTCATACAATAACAATAAGGCAATTAGGACGCAATGAACCTTGAGCAAACCTACCTATTATCTTTGGAAAAACGATTTTACATCACAGGAGGAATTTGAGGCGGCTAAAGAAAAATATCAGGATATGGGATTTCGAGTTGTCACCTACCTGGACGGCCAATCCGACCAAAATATTCATAACGTTTTAAAAGCGGTTATCAAAAACCATTATAACAATCTTTAGTCACTTTACGCTCAAAACACACTCAATATTATGAAAGGCATCTATATTTATGAATGTTGGATATGTACGACTGTCAAGGGATGATGACAAACATAATTATGTATCAATTGAAAATCAAAAATTAATCATCACCCAATTTGCAGCAGAAAACCATTTTACCATAGATCGCTGGTATGAGGATGACGGGGTCTCCGGGTATAAATTCGACCGTCCCGGCTTCAACCAGCTGATGGCAGATTTGGATAAAGATATAGACCGGGTATTTGTCAAAGATTTTTCTCGCCTTGGCCGCCACAATGCCAAAGTCCTTCTTTTGCTTGATGAATTCCAGGAACGCAGCAAGCACCTGATTGTGATAGACGACCATTATGACTCCATGCAGACAAACGATGACACCATCGGCATCAAAACTTGGTATAACGAAAAATATGTCAAGGATACAAGCCAAAAAATCAAACGCGCTCTTAACGCCCGTCAAAAAGAAGGGACTTTAATAACCCAGCCACCCTTTGGATATATAAGAAGTAAAAAGGATAAATCCCAAATTGAAATCGTTCCGAAAGAAGCAAAGTACATAAAAGTAATCTACGACCTTTATCTACAAGGCTTTGGTTATCGCAAGATTGCCAATCATCTCACCCAAAACAAGATTCCAACCCCATCCATGATTCGACATGCGCATGAAATAAAAGAAGGCAAAATAACCAAATACCCGGTAACTGCCCAATGGTCTGACGCAATGGTCAGAGATATCCTTGGAAATGACTTCTATATCGGTACACTGCGATTACGAAAACGCGCCCGCTGCACTGTCCACGGAAAAGATAAACGAGTTCCCCAAAATGAGCAGTACGTTTTTAAAAACCATCACCCTGCTATCATTGATATAGCTTCTTTTGATTTGATACAAGATATAAAAAAGAAACGAACCAAAAGCAAATACCGCGGTTCTCGCAAACAGTATGTCCACCCAAAAACATCATCCCCTTTCGGCTGCTGCCTGTTTTGTAAGGATTGCGGAAGCCGTCTGACGCCCATCAGGCGAATTACTTCCGGCGCCGAACGCAAATATTATATTTGCACCACCTACAATACAAAGGGCAGGCTCTATTGCCCTAAAGCACATCTCATTGAGGAAAATAATTTAATGAAAGATTTATTCACCTACATTAAATTCTGCCGCAATTTTTTTTGTGAGGATATCGCTGCCTATAGTATGGAAGATTTCAATTGCGGTAAAAAAGCAGCTCCCGAAAAAAGGACTGAACTCCAAAATCTCATTGAACAACTCAAACGACAACTGAAAATTCTTTTTACACAAAAAATCAGGGATTTATCGACTGCCCATGGAAACGAGGATGTCATCCATGAAAGCTATGAAGCCATGCAGCAGGACATTTTAGCGCAGATTAACTTTTTGAAAGCCCAACTGGAAAAACTAAATGTTTCCCCTTCAAAAAACAATCATAACGATACCAAAGAGGAATTTCAAAATGCCCTGCAAATAATTGACCTGATAATTGAAAAAGGAACTCTTGACCGCAAGGACATTGAAATTCTCATTGAGAAAATCGAAGTAGATAAAGACGGTCTTCCGGAAATTGAATTCAGGTACGGCTTGTCTCATCTGATACAATACAGTCCGGCACAGGAGCTGAACCGTCATCAAAACGAAATTATTTATCAGATGATGCATCTTATCCTTGAAGGCAAAAGAGATTATATTTCCGCCAGATATTTATCGAAACTATTTACAAATATTTATTTTCCTATATCAGAAAAAAATGTACTGCCTTATATAGGACTTATGATAGATATGGGTATTATAGCGCCAGGTGACAGCTCACGAAAGCCTTATACTATCCGCAAAGCCCATTCCGAAATACAGGAAATCATGACAAAATTCCATCAAGACCTGCCACATGATACCAGTCATAGCCTCTAATGTACTAGAGCGTGTTTGAAAAATAAAAAATAAACAAAACATTTGTTCATGACCTCTTTTTTCATGGTAAAATAAAGAAAAAGGGGGCTGGTATTATGTTAAGGCGTTACGAACTTACCGTTCAGGAATGGGAACAGATTGCATCTTTACTCCCTCCGGAAAAGACCGGAAAACCCGGACGTCCTTCAAAGGATAACCGTACCATGCTTAACGGGATGGTCTGGATCGCACGCAGCGGTGCCCCGTGGCGTGACCTGCCGGAGCGTTACGGCCCCTGGAATTCGGTATACAGCCGTTTCCGCAAGTGGATTGATGACGGGATCCTTGATAATATCTTTCGTGTGCTGAGCCTTGAGCCGAACTGTATGAGTTCTCCCTGGATGCCACAATCGTCCAGGCCCACCAGCACAGTGCAGGTGCCAAAAAAGGGGGTCTCCAAACAAGATCGGGCACAGCCGGGGACTGCGAAGCGCACGCTGCAAGGCCACAGGGCATGTGACCCTCGCTGACCAAAATTTACATAGGTACGAGGCGGGCAGGTGGTATGCCAGAGATGGTATTTGAATTTATTTTGAAAAAGAATGGCATCGACCCCAAAAGCGACCTTAGCATAGATCAAAGCATAGATTTCGGCTCCACTGCCGCGGCTTTTTCCGGAGGGCAAGGTGATTTTACTGTAGAATTTGAACCTCACGCTACCTCCTTAGAATCCAAAGGGGATGGATATGTGGTTGCTTCCTTAGGCGAAGACTCCGGCTATGTGCCTTACACCGCCTTTTGTGCAAAGAAAAGCTATATAGATGAAAATCCTGACATCATCCAATCCTTTACCAATGCCTTGCAAAAGGGTATGGACTACGTAGCCTCTCACTCTCCGGAAGAAATTGCCAAGGTTATCCAGCCTCAATTTGAAGAAACAGATCTTGATACCCTTACCACCATCATCACCCGCTACTATGAACAGGACACCTGGAAAAACAACCTGATTTTTGAAGAAGATTCCTTCACCCTTCTGCAAAATATTCTGGAAGAAGCAGGGGAATTGCCCGAAAAAGTTCCCTATGATGACTTAGTTACCACCCAGTTTGCATCAAAAGCTGCAGAGGGCAGCGTTAAATAACACACGTCTGTCGCATTAACTATCCTTTCACTGCTCAACAAGGCTGGCCATACGGCTTGTTATCATCATACCAAGGCTATTGGGGTTACTGTTTTTCGTGATATAGGACAGTTAACCCCATTTGGGCTTGGAAGGAATCATCCGGTATATTCATACACCTGCCGGAATGCCTGCAATATCAACTCCCGCACCCTGCTCCCCGATTCCCCTATCTGCCGGAAACCGAGGATTCCCGCCCTATTGGACTGTGACTGATTGGGGATATACATTCACAGAATTATCTCCCACTATGCTTTGGCATCAAAACGATTCTGTGGTTCTTCCGCATTTACCGCTTCTTCACATGACAGCGGTATCCCTCTCTTGGCATTCCCCCACGCTTCGTTATAGATCATGCACATTTCCGTCTGTCTGGCTGCTTCCGCATTGGTGGTATACATCGTCCACCCATTATTGGAATAAGTCGCCACCATCTCCCCATTCTTATCGTAAAACTCTATGTAATCGCTGTTGCCTGACGGCAGTTTCTGATATTTCACTTTCCCTTCAAGCACAGTTGCCACAAAATCTATGGGCTTAAGCACATTCTGTCTGTTCTTGGAGACAGCTTTCAGGCCCGAAGTGATGATACCTTTTCTGTCCGGGGATACTTCCGATGTGTAACTTTTCATCAGCCTGTTAAATCCTTCTGATTTATTCTGGAACTGCCCTTTTGCATAATCTTTATAAGCCTGTTCTACAATCTGCTTCCGGTATTCTTCATCACTGATGCCGCTTTTCTTTTTGGAGAAAACATATTTATCATGAAAATCAGGCAGATGGATACCGCCTATGTTTCCCGTTCCTGAAAAGTATCTGCTCTGCAATGAACCATTGAACGAATGAATCTGCATTACCTTACCCTTTCCTGTCAATTTTCTTACACCTGGCCGATTCCCAAAAACTAGCCAGGATACCTGCCTTTCTTATCGCTCGTCCTCTTATAGAAACTGTTCTGTGAACGCATATCAGATTCGGAATCATAACCAACAGGCCACGAATCCGCCCTATTCTCATTCAGGGCTGCGCCGACTGTTATCAGCACAGAACAGTTCCAAACTTCATCTCCCGCCTTCAAATACTTTATCGGAAAAATAAAAGGAATTTCTAACCCCTACTTCATAAATGTTTCATCCGTCTACGTGAAATCGCAAATTTTATAGCTCCTATACCCATAGACAACAGACCCGCATCCCTTCCCTGACGGAGGGCTCCGATAGTAGAAGCAAGAATGCCAACTAGCGTATCCTTCCTATTTTTATGTTCAATTGCACATTTTTCAGTACTTTGAGTTTGAAACAGAAAACTGCAATCATGCTATTTTTTAACTTCTCATCTCCTGCAGAACCCATTCGATATCCCTATTAATACATATAGACTGTTTTTCAATCTCCTGCGGGCAGACCGCCTCCCCATCGTTAATACAGACATACACGGCCTTCGGATTCTCCGCCGTCATCTACCAGAAGGGATACTTGATGATCCCCGGTGTATTATAGCCAACACCTAATTCTAAAAACAAAATTTTGCTTTTCCTATGTGTATCAAGAAACTCCTCATAGCAGCCAGCATGCATATTCCATCCTTCATCCTGCACAAAAGCAGCATCTGCCCGCAAGTTCACCGTCATTGGCTTTCCACAACTCGGACATTTCGGTATCAGTTCCGTTGGAATACGCATATCCTTTTGTTCTTCTATCATACGCTTAACGAAAGTCTCATTTTCATATATATATGGCTTGCATGGTGTCTGGCATTGAAAAAGCCCATAATCTCCCTGGGTATAAAACAATCGTTCTTTTGCAAAACCCGCTTTTTGAAAACAATGGTCTACATTTGTTGTCAACACAAAATAATCTTTGTCCTTTACCAGTTCATACAGATTTTCATAAACAGGTTTTGGTGCATCCATATAGCGGTTAATGTAAATATATCGGCTCCAATATGCCCAATATTCTTCCAGACTGTCAAAAGGATAAAAGCCACCCTCATACATATTGCGAAAATGGTATTTTTCAATAAAATCCTTGAAATATTTCCAAAAGCGATCACCGCTGTAAGTAAATCCGGCAGAAGTGGAAAGCCCTGCTCCTGCACCGATAAGGATTGTATCCGTATTTTCTATTTTTTCTCTTAGCTGCTTCATTTTCTCTGCGTAGGTTTTCCCAGATTTCATGGTCATATTTCTTCTTTCATTCTGTTTCATTTGCTACTCCCTGCCTTTTTACTGCCCCACAGGACACTTTTCATAACAGTTTCCACAATACAGACAATGCTCCTGTATGAATTGATATGGCTTGCCGGTTTTTAAGCACGTTTGTGCATCCATAACTGGCACCTCCGGATTTAACCGATAATCCAAAAACGGTTTTCTTTTCTTGGTTTCATTTGCGGATAACTCCCATCACAACATCCCAATATTACAAAGCAGCGGGCTATATCTGTATCCGGAATACCCCACTCTTTCAATAATTCCGCAAGCCGAACCACAGGCTGATGCAGGCTTTCCCTCCGGCTTCGGATCTGCTGCCCCACAAGATGAACCACAGGACGATATGGCACTCCTGCCAGCAAATGCAGCGACATTTTCAAGATGACTCATGATAGTTACCTCCTTAATTTGTGACAATAGAAAATTCCCATAGCGTATTTTCTATTGTACGTTATTGATTTTGTGACCCCTTTGGTCTATACTTAGTATAAGTTGCAACAATCAAAAATAAAAGTACGCACTATTTTATTATGTAGTGAGCTTTTTCTTAGTTAGTACAAATATGAATGTTATATACTATAGGAGGTGTCCTTTATGCTGACAAAAGACGAGCTGCCAGCATGCCCTGTTGCCACAACACTAATGCTGATCGGAAATAAGTGGAAAATATTTATTGTGCAAAGACTGTTAGACCGTCCCTGGCGGTTTAATGAACTGCAAAAGGATATTCCCGGCATCAGCCAGCGGGTTTTAACAGATAACCTTCGTTCTATGGAAAATGACGGTATTATTACACGCACTGTTTATCCCGAAGTCCCTGTACGGGTGGAGTATGCCTTAAGTGAATTAGGGAATACAATGCGCCCCATCATATCATCTTTATTTGATTGGGGAATCATGTATCAATCCTTAGTTAATGCACATAAATAGTGCAGCCAGCCATTGTGCTGCATCATCCGGTATACTGCCCGTTTACCCTATGGGCAGTGGTAAGCCCCTTTTTCTCAATTTTCCTTTTATTTTTCGCAATTACATATTCTGCAGGAAAGTTTCTCAAGTCCCTTTGTCACATAGTAACCGACAAAAACCCACAATCCCATCATGGCGGTGTATTCAGAAAAAATCAGAAAGCTCCTTTTCTCGAAGCCAAACATCTGTTCATGGGGATTTTAAATTGTACTGACAATTCAGATGCCGTTTCTTTTTTTCCATGCGATAGGCACCGGAAAAAAGAAACTGGCTGGAATTGTTTATACAATACTGAGCTCAAATAAGCTGCACAAACAGATTCAGGAATTTTGAATATTTATCCAAACCATCCGCAAAACAGGCGCATTTAATGTGAAGAATCTAGGTGCAGATAATTCGCCGAACAACACTTGTCTGTTTCCTCTTTATCTGCGTCTGCTTCTTCCGTTTTAGATGTTTCCCCGCCTTCCTGTGTCTGGCCTGAGGTCGCCTGATTTTCTCCTGCACAGCCGGTCAGTGCACACATGCATACCATAACGGCAGCCAATAAAATTGCAGCTAATCTTTTTTCATTTTTATAACCATGCTCCTTTCTCAACGTGCGAATTTGTGCGCTCAAGCACAAATTTGCGGTTGAAAGAATGCAATTCTTTCAACCTAATCACCTCTCACTGCTTTGTTTTGCTTCGGCAGGGTTTTTTTGTAAGTACAAAAAAAACGCCCCTCCTGATGCCAATCAGTAAAAGAGCGTATTCATCGTATAACAAAAATGGATACCACACTTTCCGTGCCATCCATGTCAAATAAACCTTTCAGCAAATCTAAGATTCCAAAATTACAATTTTAAATCTGAGATTAAAAGCGATGCTTATAGAACTATACCTAAATGGTTATGCTCTCAAAACTATGTCCGCAAGACTATCGCTCTCTGAAGGTTTTATTTGTTGATATACTGGCTTGCGACCAATTACTCGTGGTCGGTGAAAAAATTTCCACTCCATTACACAGGCAGGTCTCCTGACTTGCGTATCATCATGCACGGCCGCCTTCCCAATTTCTCAGTGACATTTATGGCCTTGCACTCCCCGCTTACAGTGACGAGTTCGTACAGGATTTACACCTGTTTCCCTTTTAATCAGACAACTTACACTGCCTGAACCTGAATCTGACACAATATAACATTTTTGCCTAAATGTAAATCTATTTTTAATATTCTATTTAAAATTGTATAACCTTTCAGCTTATCTGAATATTAGCGGACGAAAGAATATTTGCTGGCATATGCCCTATATTTCTGCTGAAAATCCTCACTGTCATTTCTTATACTGCGAAGTGATTCATGGATATTCATATTCTGATGCGCCATATCAATCACACATCCGGCAATATTAGAGCAATGATCAGCTGTCCGTTCCAAATTAGTCAATAAGTCTGACCATATAAAGCCCACATCAATGGAGCACAATCCCTGCTGCATCCTAAGAATATGGCGCGTACGCATTTGTTCCTTCAACTGGTCAATCACCTGCTCTAAAGGTTCCACCTTAGAGGCAGCTTCCAAATCATCATACAAAAAGGCTGTTAACGACAAATCCAGAATTTCATTTACTGCCCCGCCAATGACTTGGAGCTCAAATACTGCATCAGCAGTAAACGCAAGTCCTTTCTCCTGCATTTCTTCTTCGGACTCTAAAATATTGACTGCGTGATCAGAAATCCGTTCAAAATCACCAATCATCTTAAGGAGCTTTGCCGCTTCCGCACTGTCCGCCCTGCTAATTTGCTTTGCACTTAGTTTTACAAGATAGGTTCCCAAAATATCCTCATAGTAATCTGTCTTTTCTTCCCTTTCACGAATGTTTTTGCACACAGAGCCTGCCATCTCCAAAGAATCATTGTGAAGCAGGTAAGCCACACTTTCTTTTAATGCGTCTACGGCGATCTGTGCCATATCGGCTGCCACCTTATGGCAGCGTTCTAATGCAATAGCCGGTGTGGAAAGTAAACGCTCGTCCAGTTCGGAATGTACCTCCGGCTGTTTTGCATCAGGCACAAGCCGGTTCACCAGCCTTTCAAAAAACCCCGATAAGGGCAGTATTAAAACGGTGCATAAAAGATTAAAAACAGAATGTGCCACGGCAATGCCAAACAAGGAGGCAGGTTCCTCTAAAAGTGTCAGGCTAAAAAAAACTTTTATCAGACAAAAAACCGTTATCCAGACCACTGTTCCAATTACATTAAATGACAAATGCACCATAGCGGCCCGTTTTGCATTTTTGTTGGCGCCTACTGAAGAAATCATTGCCGTTACACAGGTTCCGATATTTTGTCCCATGATAATCGGAATTGCCGCCCCGTAAGACACCCGCCCTGTAACGGCCAGTGCCTGTAAAATTCCCACCGAAGCGGAGCTTGACTGAATGACAGCTGTGAGAATTGCCCCTGCCAGCACACCCAAAATTGGATTTTGAAACATAATAAAAAGGCTTTGAAACCATGGAACACTGCGAAGCCCGGAAACAGCCCCTGACATTGTCTCCATGCCAAACATAAGCGTTGCAAAACCCAATAAAATCATACCGGTATCCTTTTTCTCATCGTTCCTACAAAACATATAGAAAATAATCCCAATCAAAGCAAGAACCGGTGTAAAGGAGGACGGCTTTAGTAGACTTACAAACACATTACCGCTTTCAATCCCCGCAAGACTCAAAACCCATGCTGTCACCGTGGTGCCAATATTCGCTCCCATAATCACATTGATTGCCTGTTTTAAAGTCATAAGCCCGGAATTTACGAATCCCACCACCATCACCGTTGTGGCCGAAGAACTTTGAATCACCGCCGTAACACCTAAACCGGTCAAAAGACCGGCCGCTTTGTTTGTAGTAAGCTTGCCAAGAAGCAACCGGAGATTTCCTCCGGCCCGGCGCTCCAAAGACTGCCCCATAATATTCATTCCAAATAAAAACAGACTTAAGCCGCCTATTAGCGTGAGTACATCAAAAATATCCATAGGCCCTTGCCTTTCTATCTCTTTTTGTCTTTTCCTATGGATTTTATTTTATCTAATATACATCAAATTTATTAGCAAGGTTTTGTAAAATTCTTGTAAAGTCATAAATACAAGCAAATTCACTTATTGTCCGTGGACGATATTTTTTGACCTTTTAGAACTTTTCTTCACACTATGCCCAGCTATCAAGCAACTTCTTTAACAACCCCTTCAAGCATTTCTGTTCCTCATCATCCAGTACAGCAAAAAGCTGGTTCTCTCCTTCTGCTTTCTGATGTTTCTCACTACTGTGATGTAAATAATGGCCACATCCACGCATTAGGCTATATAAGTCATCCGATTTGCCATGTCCAAAGTCGTCTCTACCATGTTGATGACCTCTATCATGCCCATGTCCATGACCTTCACCATAGCCCTGCCGTCCTCTCTCATCCAGATTTATCCCATCCGCATTTTCCATCCTAAACCTCCATTTTTGCCGGCAGCCCATAAATATGGCCGCCAAGCACAAATTTATTTCTGTGTTTGCAGTATTTCCTCATTGCGCGCATTTTAATAAGGTACCTTGACAATAACACAGCCACTCACATTTGTCAAGGTACCTTATTATTATAAAAAAAGTAACGAAACAGCCGGATTTATTTCTTTATCACACATACAAGTATTATCCGGTTTTTCCACTTATTTCCCAAAAATCCTTGCATATCCATAAGTCAAAGGCATATCCGCCCTACTATGCACCGCCAATCGTCTCATCAGAGAATCATCTTCCCCCCTGTTCGGGCAATCCATACTGCCGCATCCTGTACAAATACCCTCGCAGAATCTCTTAGCATCCTGCGTCAGCTCTGCCACAAAAGCTACACTTTTTTTAGGCTGCATACATAATGCCGAATTACATGCTACCCGGTTGGTAATTCCCTGTAACATTTTAGGGAGCAGCTCCAAAGGAAAATTTTCTTCACTTCCTGGAAAATGGTATCTGGCGACATGCCATTTTCCTTCCTTCAAAGTATAACGATTATAACTGCCGTAGCTTTGCAATAACAATTCACTAGCCAGAGTTTCTAGCATATAGCTTTCAAGCAGCATTCCTTTTTGGCTGTAATTTTCCTGCAATTCATCCAGTCCATATCCCAGGGAAATCACAACATCTTCATATTTCTCATCAAACTTTGCTGCCAACAGATTTCCACAAATTTGTGCATCCGATAATCTCCGTTCCCAAAAAGCTTCTGCCCTCATTCGTGGCAGCATTTCCTGAGCCACTGCCAAAAGCGTTTCCATCTGTTCCGGCGTATAATGAAATTTTTTATGCACCTTCTTTAGAAAATCAATCCCCAAAAAGTCATCCAATAAATCCGAAAAAAAAGCCGCCATCCTTTGATACCTCCTGCAAAGCGTATTTACGAAATCGTCCCTGCAAATTACACCACAGCTCTGGCGTAAGAGCCTTTTTAAGCATACCCTAAAATTCAATCCCTTTTCTTGCTTCAATTCCCTTTTCATAAGGGTGACTCACACATTTCATCTCTGTGATATAATCGGCCGCATCACGTAAAAGCCCTCCGGCTCCCCGTCCGGTAACCACCAATTCCAATTTTTTGCCGCCATCTTCTTTTCCCAGCGCCAGCAAACGCTTTAGCTTTTCCTCATCCAGCAATCGCCATTTTATGGGATAGGTCAGCTCATCCAAAACAATCATATGACAATTCCCGTTTCCCGCCACTTCCCAAAGACTGTCAAGGATACGGTTGTGAATCTCCGTAAGCTCCGCCTTATCTGCTTCGGACATGGAATGATAAAAGCCAAAATTTTTCTTGCTTCGAAGGATAGTTACATTCGGCATTCTTTCAAGCACATATAGCTCCCCGGTATCGTTCCCTTTCATAAATTGGGCGAAACAAACCTGAAAATCCCATCCCAACGCCCGTATGCAAAGTCCAATTGCCGCAGTCGTTTTCCCTTTTCCTTCGCCCGTATATAAATGTATCATTCTTACCCCCTGCATACCGCAAGCATTGCTTGCGGTACTGCCACCAAATAAAGAGTTTGAAAATTTACTTCCAAGCTTATACCTCTGCATATTGCAAGCATAGCTTGCAACACTGCATTAATAAACCGTCAACTTACAACTTCTTTTTCAAAACCACCGTTCCAAACCGTGCTACTGTTCCATTATAATCGCCTAAGAGAATCTGATATTCTCCTATCGGCAGATCCATATTTACAGGCTCACGGTTAAAATTCTGTACGAACAGATACTCTGCATCCTTAGAAGATCTCCTTGTCACCTCTACGCCTGCCGGAATTTTCTCTACCGGCAGCTCTATTCTTGCTTCTTTTACAATCTTTCCATAAAAATCATCATAAAAGTCCTGGTCAAAATCAGCACAAATATAATATGCCTGGCCTTCTCCAAAATTATTTTTGGTAAGCGCCGGCATCCCTTTATAAAAATCAGAGCCATAAACCAGCACTGCTTCCGCCGTGGAAAGCCTGACCAAATCACACAGATGACTGCAAGCATATGTATGCGCCATATGAAGCGTATTCCCTTCTACAGGTACTCCGCTATTGACTTCCCCGTCATACAGACCATCAATCTCCGTACTGCGCAGTCCCATCACGTCCATAAGCCCATGAGGCGTTCCCTCAAGGAAGCATAAATCTGTCTCGTCCACAATCCCAGACCAGTATGTCAATATAAATTTTCCGCCCTCACTTACGAATCTTCGTGCCTTCTCCTCAAACCCTGCACGAAACATATACAGCATCGGAGCCGCCACAATCTTATAGTCCTCAAGCGGCTGCTCCATGTCAATCATATCCACATCAAGTCCTAAATTGCGAAATGCGTGATAGGATTTCAACACACTTTCTTTATAAAACAAGCCATCGTTACGCGGCCCCTGGGCATCCTCCATAGCCCAGCGGCTTTCCCAATCAAACAGCACAGCAACCTTTGCTTTTGGCATAGTTCCGGCCACTTCACCAAGCCTTCTAAGGCTCTCTCCAACCTGGCTTACCTCTCCAAACACTCTCGTATCTTCACCGCCGTAATGGTCTATCACCGCACCATGGAATTTTTCACTGGAGCCTTGGCTTTGTCGGAGCTGGAAATAGAGCACACTGTCTGAGCCATGGGCCACCGCCTGCATAGACGCCGCATGGAGCATGCCCGGCTTTTTCAGCTTACTTACCGGCTGCCAATTTGTCGCAGATGGACAGCTCTCCATTAAGAAAAACGGTTCCTTCCGAAGGCTCCGCATAATATCATGCTGCATTCCACTATCCCTGGCCGTAAGAATTTCTTCCTTCTTATGCCACTGGGGATAGTTGTCCCATGACACGAAATCTATCACATCAGCAAGCTTGTGATAGTTCAGCTCACGAAAATCATACATCATATTAATCGTTGTGGGTTTGTCGCTTCCTCCATTCCGGATGGCGGCAATCTCATGTCTGATAAAGTCCAATGTGCGGTCAGTTACAAACCTTCTCCAATCCAGATTCAGCCCATGCAGCCCCGGCTCCCCTATGCTGGACGGGCTTTCTACCTGGTCAAAGCGATTGTATTTATGACTCCAAAAGGTGGTTGCCCATGCATGATTCAGGCGTTCAACCGTCTGATATCTATTCTGTATCCATTTACGGAATTCCTCCTGACACAAAGGACAGTGACACTCACCACCATATTCATTGGAAATATGCCAGGCAATCACACCTGGATGAGGGCCAAAGCGCCTTGCCAGCTCCTGATTCATAATTCTTGTCTTTTCACGATATACGGGAGATGTATAGCAATGATTATGGCGTGTCCCATATAACATGCGCCTGCGCGTCTCATCCATGCGCAGCACCTCCGGGTACTTATCTGCCATCCACTTAGGACGCGCCCCGGAAGGAGTCGCCAGAATCGTAGATATTCCATTTTCGTACAACCTATCTATTATTTCTTCCATCCACTCAAAATGAAACTTTCCCTCCTCCGGTTCCAGCACAGACCAGGAAAAAATTCCAAGAGAAACCTCATTGATTTTTGCCTTTTTAAAATATGCAATATCCTTATCCAGAATCTCTGGACTTTCCAGCCACTGTTCCGGATTATAATCTCCGCCGTGCAGTAATTTTCCAAAATTTACTTTTTTCCCCATATCCTGTCCTCCATTCTTATATGCCGTTCACAAATTTGTTGTCCAAACATACGACTATTATTACATTAATGCCTTGCTTTTGTCTATAGCATTACATATTTTAGAAATTTACCGCTGTAACAGTTCAGCCTTGCTGAACTGTTACATGCAAAATCCATTTAAAATCGCCTTCGGCGATGGGATTTTGCACTCCTTAATCATATTCTCACGGTCTCTGCAGTAAATGCACAGACCTAGCTGAATAATTACTTACCGCTGCCTTTCAAAGGACTGCCGTCTATTCAAATTTCCGGCAATATGGTATTATGTATTTAGGGTTGAACTCTTTTATATACGCTTTGGCTTTCAGCTTATTATCAAAGAGTTGCACAATAGATTGGGCAATAGGAGGAAACGTATGAAATTCAAAATGGTTCACGAGAACTACAACGTATTTGATTTGGCAAAATCTATCGCATTTTACGAGGAAGCCTTAGGCCTTAAGGAAGTGCGCCGTAATGAAGCGGAAGATGGCTCTTTTATCATTGTTTTCATGGGAAACGAAAATGGTGATTTCCAGTTAGAGCTTACATGGCTTAGGGATATGGAGCGGCCTTATAATTTAGGGGACTGCGAATTCCATCTGGCATTTCGGACAGATGATTACGAATCTGCCCATGAAAAGCATAAACAAATGGGTTGCATCTGTTATGAAAATACGGATATGGGTATTTATTTTATTGCGGATCCGGATGGATACTGGCTGGAAATAGTACCTTAAAGAGAGCACCGGCTATTTCCCAGCCGGTGCCGATTTCTTTTCCCTGCAAAAAATCCGGGCTTGCCTTTCGTTAAGGCCAGGTATCCCCATTTGTGCATAAGAAATATATTGCTTTAAATAATTTATGATACATGAACTTCCTTTGCAATCACGGCCTTATCTGCAACACTGCTGTTCATACCTTCATCCCTCATTTTGTCCCAATCGTCAAGATTCTCAAAAATAAAAATATGGAGTACGCTAATTTCTTTTCCCTGAACGGCAAACCCGGCAAAGCCTGGCATTTCCATATCGGAATAAAGGGCTTCCCCATCCTGGTTAAACACGATTGTATGGCAGGATTCATAAGACCATCCCAAAAGTTCAAACATTTCCGCATCTGTCATATCCGGATCTTTCGAAAGCAGTTTTTCCCTTCTGTCATCTGTCAGCTCACGCTGCATTCCGGGTGTCTCTACATGGACAACTACCTGATACGGTGACACCATCACATCATGGAGGGTGATATTTTCTTTCGTCTCGCCTATTTCAATGGTTTTTACATCTGTCTCATTTACCTCAAAAGGAAGCTTCATATTCCAGCTGCCATCCGTCCAATGAGATGCGGTTATTTCCTCAGCGTCAAGCATTCTGTCATCATCATAACCAAGGCCGGTGATATTTAAGCTTAGCTCTCCGCTGCCCTCAAATTTTTCTCTGAAGTTTATTTTCAGCATGCCCACAAAGGTATGGTCGTCAATTACCTCTCCCTCAAAGGTATTTTCCAACTGCTCAGGTAAACCTCCGTCCACATTCCATGTTCCGTCTACATAAAATCCGGCGGCTATCTTGTTCTCCTCCACATACATCCCCGTATAATGCCCCGGAATATGGGTGAACGCTCCATCCTCCTGCTTGATATCCACTGTAAGGAACAGAGAATATCCATCGCAGTAAACCTCTGATGCCGTCAGCGTAATCCCCTGGTCAGACACCGAATACGCTTGTGTATCTAAAGCGCCCGCCGCATCCTCCTTTGTAAGGACGGACCCCTTATCCGCATAATCACCGGAATATGTGATGTCTTCCTCAATCTTGTCAAAAATCCTTCCAATAATCGGAATCTTCGCCGCAAGCACAGGATTAAAATATCCCAGTCCGCCAATTCCTATAACGGCAGCCGCCGCTGCTGCTGCAACACCTTTTCCAATGATATTAAATACTCTCATTTTACCCTTCCCCGCCTTTCTTCGTACTCTGATTTCTCTGTCATTAATTTCCGGAGCAAGGGCTTGCTTTAAGATCTGATCCAGTTTTTCATCTGTCATATCCTATCGCCTCCAATTCTTCCTTCAACAATTTCTTTGCTTTCCGCATCCGGCTCTTGACCGTCCCTTCCGGCAGTTCAAGGATTTTAGATATCTCATTTATCTGCATATCCGCCGAATAATACAGATAAATCGGTATTCTGTATTTCTCCGGCAGAGATGCAACCAGCTTTTGGACCATGTCCACTTCGCTTTGCCGTAAAACCACCTGCTCCGGCGAAGCCTCATGTCCATCATCCGGGATCTCCCTTCCCTCATCAGACATCTCGTCCATACTGTCAGCAGGCGCCAGCCTCTGCCTGATTGCATATTTCCTTCTTTTGTTCTTCCAAAGAAAAATCGAAGTGGATAAAGCGTAGCTCTTTGTGTTCTGCGTGAAGCTTAGCTGATTCCTTTTCTCCAGCAGCTTAAGCATTGTATCCTGATACAATTCGTCTCCGGTTTCCGCATCCCCGGCGCTCATCCGGCAAAACCGCAGAATATCCTTCCCGAACCTCAGGACAAACAGCTCAAATTCATCTCTATTCATAGCAGTTATCCTCTTTCTTCCTTCAAGTCGACTTGTAGGGATTTACCCTTGCACTTATATATTGTCATGACCCCGGAAAAAAGTTTTCAGGTTTTAAAAAAATTTAAACCCTGTACAGAGTATGTACAGAGTCCACTTAAAAACGCTATTTCAGATGGCATACCCTGCATACTGTCTCATGTAAAGCTCATAATATTTTCCTTTCTGTGCAAGCAGCTCGTCATGCGCCCCGCTTTCCACAATCCTGCCATGATCCATCACCACAATCAAATCCGAATCCCGAATGGTAGAAAGCCTGTGCGCAATTACGATGCTGGTACGGTTACGCATAACCAGCTGCATCGCGTCCTGAATTGCCTTTTCTGTCCTTGTATCCACATTGGAAGTGGCTTCATCCAGAATCAAAATCCTGGGATCCGCCACAAAAGCCCGGGCAATCGCAAGGAGTTGTCTCTGCCCCTGGCTGATATTTTCACCGGAACCGGTAAGGATGGTGTCATAACCATTGGGAAGGTTACGAATCATTTCTTCGCAACGGCTCATAGATGCCGCCTGTTCTAATTGTTCTTTCGTTGCATTTTCATTGCCATATTTCAAATTATTCTCTACCGTGTTGGAGAACAAAACCGTATCCTGCAGCACAATCGCAATATTATGTCGAAGGCTTTCTCTTGCAACATCCTCCACATTCTGTCCGTTAATCAAAATTTTGCCACTGTCAATATCATAGAAGCGCATAAGCAGATTGACAATCGTTGTCTTTCCACACCCCGTAGAACCTACCAGCGCCACCTTCTGTCCCGAAGGAACAGTCAGCGTAAAATCCTGAATCATCGGCTTTCCCGGTTCATAGGAAAACTGTATGTTCTCAAATCTGACTTCAGCGTCTTCTGCCTGTTCCAGCATTCCGCCGCTTTGCTCCTCATTTTGTTCTTCCAATACTGTAAAAACCCGCTCTGCGCCTGCTATAGCCGTCTGAAGCTGCCCATAAATCTGCGCAATCTCATTGATGGGACGGCTAAACTGTCTGGCATAAACGATAAAAGCGGAAATCACCCCCACCGAAATCAATCCGTGGACAGAAAAATACCCTCCGAAAGCGGCAATCACCACAAATCCTATGTTCCCAATACAATTCAAAACAGGTCCCATGACGCCACTGAAAATATCCGTCTTTATTCCGGCTTTGGTAAGGGCATCCGCAGTATTGCAGAAATCCTCTGTGGTGATATCCTGATGGTTGTAGGCAACCACCGTTCGGTAACCGGAAATCATCTCCTCCACCGTCCCGTTCAACTGCCCAAGCAGCATCTGTCTTCTGCGGGAATACTTACGCACCTTTTGAGAGAGAAACTTTGTGGCAATCACAGTCAAAATCACCGTTGCAAAGCTGAGCAGCGCCAGCTGCCAACAGTATAACAGCATCACCGCCACCGTCCCAATAATCGTCAGCACGCCTGAAAATAAGGAGGGCAGGGCCTGGGAAACGGTTGTAGATATATTTTCAATATCGTTTGTCATACGGCTCATTACATCTCCATGGGAGTGGGTATCCAGATAAGAAACCGGGAGATCTACGATTTTTCCAAACAGCTCTCCTCTCATCCGCTTTACAATTCCCTGACTGAGCTTCGCGCTGCACATTCCCTGCAAAAGGCCGCTGGCGCTGTAAAGCAGATACACACCCCGCATAAGGGATAAAGTCTTTGCAAAGTTGCCGCCCCTTGCCCCGGCAATGATATCTACCGCATTGCTCTGTAGCCCCGGTGCCCAAACACCGCAGATGGTCCCACACACCACTACTGCCAGCATACATAAGACCATCTTTTTCTCATGCCCAAAGTAAGCTGCTATCTGTTTTAGGGTTTTCCCTGTATTTTCTGCATATTCTACCTGTCCAAATCTTTCCCTGCTCATGCCAAGGAGATTCTTTTCCACCAGCTTTTGATTATCAGATTCACGCAATTTTTTCATCCTCCTTACCGATCTGCGAACGGTATATTTCCTGGTATACCTTGCAGGACTTTAACAACTCCTCATGAGAGCCTTCCTCCAAAATCCTGCCATTTTCCATAACAAGGATTCGATCCGCCCCCCGCACAGACGCAATCCGTTGTGCAATGATAATCTTAGTACTCTTTGCGCCAAATTCCTCTAATGCCTTATAAAAATCGGACTCTGTCTTTAAGTCAAGCGCACTGGTGGAATCATCCAGTATCAGTATTTCCGCAGGCTTTAGCACAGCCCTGGCAATGGAAAGCCGCTGTTTTTGCCCGCCGGAAAGACTCATGCCGCGCTCCGCCACAATGGTTTCGTAGCCGCCCTCTGGCCCGCTTTGCCCTTTTCCTTCGTTCTTTTGCCGGATAAAATCATCAGCCTGTGCAATAATGGCTGCCGCCTTCACTTCCTTTGGCGCAGCATCCGGCTTACCCCATGCAATATTTCCCCCGATGGAAGTGCTGAACAATTCACTCTTTTGCAAAACTACTGCCACTTTTTCCCGAAGATCCTTTTGCTTATATTCCCGTACGTCCACCCCATCTACCAGGACAGTGCCTTCCACAACATCGTAAAATCTGGGAATCAAATTCACCAATGATGATTTTCCGCATCCGGTTGCGCCCAAAACCGCTACCTTTTCTCCCTGATGGACGGTAAAGTTCACATGCTCTAACACCATCTTGCCACTGTGGGGATAAGAAAAGGACACATCCCGAAATTCAATCTCACCTTTTTTTTCCGTCTCTCCACAAAAAGAACCATCCTTAAGCTCCGGCTTACTATCCAGAATTTCTTTCACTCTTTTCCAGGAAGCGTAACCTCTTGAAATATTCTGAAATAGCATTGTAAGCATAAGAACGCCGTTTAACAACTGTGTCGTATAGGTAACCGCTGCCATAATATTCCCTGGCGTTGCTCTGCCGCTGCCCGCCTCAAAAGAGCCAATCAACAAAATAGCCGCTACCACCAGATACATCATGGCATTTACCACCGGATTCATAAAGGCAAAAATCACAAGAACCTTCAACTGTGTCTGAATCAGCCCATCATTTGCCCTGCCAAACCGGAGCTTTTCATAGGTTTCACGCACACAAGCCTTAATGGTGCGGATGCCGGATATATCCTCCTGCATAATCTCGTTGATGGCATCCAGCTGTGCCTGTAAACGGGAAAAAAGCGGATTTGCCTTATGTAAACAAAATACCAGACATCCAGCAATAAAAGGAAACGCGCACACCGTAATCAGCCCAAAATCCCGATTCAGCTTAAAAATGCAGTACATACTCCCAAAGGTCAGCATAATGGTCCGAATCATGCCCCGCACAAACTGTGACACAAAATTCTGCACCTGTGTGATATCATTTGTTACGCGTGTTACCAGCGTTCCGGTTCCATATTCGTCTATCTGCGGGAAGGAAAATCCCATTACATTGCGAAAACAGTCTTTTCGCATATCGTTTCCGATATTTTGTCCCGTCAGATGAACAAAGGCATTGTTAAACGCCCCGCTCAGTCCTCCCAAAAGTACCAATCCTATCATCCCGATTCCCAGCTTCCAGATCAGCGTTAAGTCCCCAACACCATTGTTATGAAGCCCCAAAACACCATCATCCACAATCTGGCTCATAATGCCAGGCTGAATCAAATCCATAGAAACCTCGCCCACCATAAACAGGCCGGCCAAAATTCCAAAGAGAAGATATGGCTTAATGTATTTCCACATCAGTTATTTCCTCCGTTTCCGGACTGTGCTTTCCATGCCCATTCCTCCGTCCATAGTCCTTTTCATGGACATGTTCACGGCTATGGTCTTTTTCATAACCATGTCTGTGTTCACTTTCATAGTCATGCCTGCGTCCATGGTCTCCTTCATGATCCTGTCCATGCCTGTGCTTATGCCCACGCTCTCCCTCACACTTGTGCATTTGGCGTTGTTTCCTGCGTTCTTCCATGATCCTGCCATACCGATTGGTCCAGTCTGCATTCAATTTTTCAAAAAGGGACAGCAATTCTTCCTTTTCACGCTCCGACAGACAGGAAAACATCTCCTCATGCCTTTCGAAGCGCCGCCTGGCAGCATCAAGCGCCATCTGTCTTCCTTCATCCGTGAGAGATAAATTGGCGGTTCTCCTGTCCGTCTCGCTTATGGTACGCCGAATAAGTCCTGCATTTTCCAGCTTGGACAGGATTTCACTGGCGGAGCCTGGCTGTATTCCCAGCCGTATGGTCAGATCCCGCTGTGTAATCGTTTTTACTTCATCTAAAATAATCAAAATCCTTTGCTGGCTGGCCTTTCCCTCATATAAGGAGCGCATAATATGACTTAATTCCCTCATATGAACAATAAGCTTCTTATTGATATCCGTACCTTCATCGTATTTGGTACACTGCATTTTTTCAGATAAGTTTCTCGTTTCTTCCATATACAACTCCTCCATTCCTGCCCACAGACCCAATCAGAGCGCCGGCACAAGTTTGTCATTCTGAAATTATTTTGGTACCTTAATATCTTATGCTTATTTTTCATTTTTGTCAAGGTACCTAATTAATTATCAAAAAAAATATTTGACTTTCTAAAAAATTCTGCGATATAATATCAGCGTTCGAGTGGCCAAAAGGCGTAAACCCAGATACATGGATTTACGCCTTTTTACATGAAATACAGGTTATGGCAGCTTTCCTAAAAAAGACTCCTAATTATTTGTAAGAATGGAGGATTTATAATGGAACAAACAAATCAATCTTTTCTCGCTACGGAAAAGGTAGGCAGGCTGATGCAAAAGTACGCGGTTCCCTGTATCATTTCCCTGCTAGTAGGCGCACTATACAACATTGTTGACCAGATTTTTATTGCTAATGCTGATTATCTTGGCTCTTACGGCAACGCCGCTAATACGGTCGTATTCCCCCTTACAGTTATTGCCCTGGCAATTGCGGTTATGATCGGAGATGGGTGCTGTGCTTTTGTAAGCTTAAGTCTGGGAAAAGGGCGGCCAGAGGATGCCAAAATCAGTATTGGAAATGCCATCGTACTCACAACAGCCGGCGGCATCATTTTGTGTGCTGCCTATCTTCTTTTTATGGATCCTATCATTTCCATGTTTGGCGGCACGGTTAACGCCGAAACCTTCCGGCATTCTAAAGAATATTTCCTTTATATTTCGCTGGGAATTCCATTTTACATGTTTGGTCAGGCAATGAATCCGGTAATACGTGCTGACGGGAATCCCAAATTCGCAATGCTTTCTACACTTGCAGGAGCTGTCATCAACATAATACTTGACCCTGTCTTTATCTTCGTATTTCAATGGGGAATGATGGGGGCTGCCATTGCAACTGTACTTGGCCAAATTGTCACGGCATTTCTTGCTCTCTGGTATCTTGGCCATATAAAATCCGTTCAGCTATCAAAAACCGCATTTCTCTTAAAAGGAAACATTGTAAAAAGTTCCCTGACACTGGGAATCTGCAGCTTTCTCTCTCAGATTTCCCTTGTTGCCGCAATGGCTGCCATCAATAATATGATTCGTCACTACAGCGCAATAGACGCTATTTTCGGCCAGGAACAATATGCGCAAATTCCAATGGCCGTTGTGGGCATTGTAATGAAGTTTTTCCAGATTGTCATTTCCATTGTCGTGGGTATGGCCGCAGGGTGCATTCCAATTGTAGGCTTTAATATGGGCGCCGGATTAAGGCCCCGCGTAAAAAGTCTCTTTACAAAGCTACTTACCTGTGAGGCG
The DNA here is from genome assembly GCF_009917485.1 of Parablautia muri. Classification (GTDB taxonomy): domain Bacteria; phylum Bacillota; class Clostridia; order Lachnospirales; family Lachnospiraceae; genus Suilimivivens; species Suilimivivens muri. The sequence continues at coordinate 23,699 of NZ_QZDT01000026.1, read as the reverse complement.
CTCATCGGCTTAATCGCGCTATTAATTGTAGAGCTTTTGCCCGGACAGCTTATCGCCATATTCGGCGCGGCAAATGAAAGCGTATACTATTCGGATTTCGCCATCAAAGCATTCCGCATTTATTTATGTATGGTCATCTTTGCCTGTTTAAACAAGGCGGCCTTCATCTTTTTGCAGGCAATGGGAAAGGCCGCTGCCTCCACGATTCTTTCCATGATACGTGAGATTGTATTCGGGGTAGGCTTCGCGCTCTTGCTTCCAAAATTCTTTGGTCTTGACGGTGTACTTTATTCCATGCCTGTGTCGGATGTCCTTACGGCAGTTGTTTCCGCTGTCATAATTGCTTCCACCTATAAGGAACTTACCTCTGACACACATACCGCTTAATACAAAGCGCTGCCATGCTTTTCATACTTTCATTTCCCGGCTTACTTTCGCAAAATATAGAAGATTAAGCAAAATACCAAATACCGTTGCGCAGGGTGCCGCCAAACCAATCATGGTAAGACTTGCATCCGGCCGGATGCTCATGAAATAGGACATGGGCAGACGCACCATAAAGGTCTGGCTGATTCCCTGCAGCATCACAAACAATGTCTTCGAATGCCCGTTGTAATAGCCTATAAAACTAAAGAGGATTGCCGTTACCACTGCCTCCGGCGCAAAGCCCTTTAAATATTCCGCCGCACGTGCAATAACAGCCGCATCCTTTGAGAAAATAGCGGCAAGCAAATCCCCACGGGTAAAAGAAAAAATTGCGATAAAAATACCAATGCCACATCCTATCATCATCCCCATCGCCATTGCTTTCCTTGCGCGCTTCTCCTGTCCTGCCCCTACATTCTGGGCTACAAAGGAGGCCATGGATTGCATAAGCGCCCCAGGCACCAGCATAACAAAGCTTACGATCTTATTGGCCACGCCATAACCTGAAGATGCGTCCAGTCCCAGTCTGTTAATAAAGGCGCATAATGCCAAAAAGGAAAGCTGGGTTAAAACTTCCTGAAATGCAATAGGGGTTCCTACCTGTATAAATTTATTGATTTCCGGATTGAAACGGATATATTCTTTTTTCATCACAAAGGGCTGCTCCCGTCCTTTGATGATTATGATAGACAAGATAACACTGACTGCCTGGGCCATCACTGTTGCAAGAGCCGCCCCTGCCACATTCCACTTAAAGACTGCAATGAACAACAAATCGCCTACAATATTTACAACACACGCAATTCCCACAAAAATCAGCGGCATATTAGAATCGCCGATTCCACGGGAAATGCTGCTGATTACGTTATATGCAATGATAAAGAAAATCCCTCCGCCACAAATCCGGACATATAATACTGTCAAATCCAAGGCTTCCTCTGGCGCCTGCATTAGAATCGCAAGGGGCCTTGCAAAAATCAGCATAAATGCTGCAATCACAAAGGATAACACCAAAAACAGCCAAATTGCGCCGCCTACCACCTGTCCCACTTTTTCCGGCTTCTTTTCTCCAAAATACTGCCCCATTACAATTGTAACTCCCATTGTGAGTCCTGTGATTGTAAAGGTAATCAGGTTTACAATACTGCTTCCTGTAGACACTCCTGAAATTCCAGCGGTGGTTCCAAACTGCCCTACCACAAGAATATCTACCGCTCCATACATTGCCTGCAAGACCAAAGCCCCAAGGATTGGTATCATAAATCGAAGCAGCTTGGAAACAATACTTCCCTGTGTAAAATCATTTTTATTTTCTACCATCATATTTAACCTCCATGCTTTCTCTATATTGCTTTGGTGTACACCCTACATATTTTTTAAACTGCCTGTTAAAGTTAGACAAATTCTGGAACCCACTCGCAAACGCAATCTCCAATGACGGTTCCCCGGAGTTTCGCAGCATTTCGCAGGCAAGCTTGATTCTAAGCTGGATAATATATTCCATGGCACTGACGCCCACTGTTTTCTTAAAACGGTACATAAAATAGCTTTTACTAAGATGGGCCAGCTGTGCCAGTCTATCTATGTTGATATTCTCCCGATAGTTCAAATTAATAAACACCAATATCTCCCTGAGGCTCTCTATCTGTCTTTCATCCTGATTCTTCACCGTCACAATGCAGTCTGACTGCTCCAGCAGCCACAGGAAACGGAGCAGCTCACTTTTCATGTATAAATCCGCAATCGGCGTATTATCTTTCACACAAATAAAAATCTGCTCCACACATTCCCTGATTTTCTCATAAGCTTCATTCCTTTTAGAAACAGGCATCACAATCCTGCGGTTTCCATTCACAATCGGTTCTATGCAGGAAATACCGCACCGTTCTTCCTTCCCAATTCCAAGCAATTCCTCCCGAAACACCAATGTGTTGTAAACCTGCGCATCATGCGCATAAGGATACAGTGCGTGAAGCATGTTAGGCGGTACTACAATAATATCACCGGCATCTGCTATAAACTTATCCTCTCCACAGGTAAATTCACTTCTGCCGCTTATTATATAATTCAGTTCAAACTCATTGTGCCAGTGCAAAGGCACAAACGGAAATCGGTCGGGCACCCTGCATTCAAAAAAATCATAGGGGATTCTCACTGAGCCATGCTTTCTCTTTTCTTTAGAAGATAAACGATTCACCTTTCTCTCCTCTATAAATGAAAGTCAAAAAATACCTTTCAGCTCAATGTGTCAAAACAGCTTTAAAAGTATTTTAGTATCATTTTTTAGTATTATATCAGTTGTTTCTTTAATATTTTAAGATTATTATATCATTAAACAAATCAAATACAAACAGAAGGGAGCTTATCTTATGGCACAATGGCTTGACAATGCAATTTTTTATGAAATTTATCCGCAGTCTTTTAAGGATACCAACAGCGATGGTATTGGGGATTTCAATGGAATTATTGAAAAACTGGACTATATCAAAGACTTAGGCTGCAACGCAATCTGGTTAAATCCATGCTTTGAATCACCTTTTGGAGATGCCGGATATGATGTGGCAGATTATTGTAAAACGGCGCCCCGTTACGGTACCAATGATGACCTAAAGCGCCTTTTTGATGAAGTTCATAAACGTGATATGCACATACTCCTTGACCTTGTTCCCGGCCACACCTCCGTGGAGCATCCTTGGTTTAAGGAATCCATGAAACCGGGCCGCAATGAGTTTACCGACCGCTATGTATGGACGAACAGCATCTGGGAAGCGCCCCAGAGCATGGGCTGCCTTCGGGCAATTTCCGACCGTGACGGCTCCTGTGCGGTAAACTTTTTCTCCAACCAGCCTTCTCTAAACTATGGCTTCTATAAGCCGGAGCTGCCCTGGCAGCAGTCCATGGATGACCCGGGCCCTAAAGCCACCGTTGAAGCGCTTAAGGATATTATGCGTTTCTGGTTAAAAATGGGCTGCGATGGATTCCGTGTAGATATGGCAGGTTCTCTTGTAAAGCACGATGACGACGGCAAAGGCACCACCAAGCTCTGGCAGGGTATCCGCGCTTTCCTGGATAAAGAATTCCCGGATGCAGCCATGGTATCTGAGTGGAGCAAACCAAAAAACTCCTTAGCCGGAGGTTTCCATATGGATTTTATCTTATTCCACGGTCCTGCTGACCCTAACAACCTGTTTCGTTCTCCTGAACCATTTTTTGCAAGCCGTGGAAAAGGCGATATCTCTAAATTTGTTAAGAAGTACAAAGAAGATTACGAAGAAACAGCACGTAAAGGTTTGATCTGCATTCCTTCCGGCAATCACGATGTAGATCGTATCGCCAGACATCTCCATGGAGATGAGCTGAAATTTGCTTTTGCTTTCCTGCTCTCCATGCCTGGTGCACCTTTCATTTACTATGGTGATGAAATCGGTATGCGCTATGTAGAAGGCTTAGATTCCGTGGAAGGCGGCTACAACAGAACCGGCTCCCGTTCTCCTATGCAGTGGGATGACGGTGTAAACGCTGGCTTTAGCTTTGCAAGCAAAGAAAAGTTATATATTCCTTTGGATGAAAGCCCGGACCGTCCTACCGTGCAAAATCAGATGGCCGATACATCTTCTCTGTACCATGAAGTAAAACGGCTGATTGCGCTGCGCCAGGCACATCCCGCATTACAGAGTAAAGGGGAAATAGATTTCCTTTATGCGGAAGAAAATACTTATCCTTTTGCTTACCTTAGAAGCATCGGGGATGAAAAAATACTTGTTATCCTAAATCCATCCAACAAGGACACCACATTTGACTGCGCTTATCCTCTGGAAAATGAATTATATACCTTTGGCAGCAAAATGAGCTCCATAAGCGGTAAAGTAACAGTTCCTGCCAAGTCATTTGCATTCTATCAGGTTTCATAAAACCATACCTTTTCTTATACGCCCATGCATATCGCAGGCACAGCCTGCGATATGCATGGGCTCTGTTGAAAGGGAGGCGCTGCCGGCGCAGATCTGGCAGACGCCCTGGCCGTTCAAGTAAAACACCAAGCGCCAGTTTCCTATCTTGTCAAATCCTGTACCCATTTATACTTCCGAAAGCGTATCATCACCCATGGGATTTTTCCCACCTCATCCAGACAGGTACAGGCATAAACCGCAAGGGGCGACCAATGAAGGACAAATGCCCCTACAAGTGCCAGTGGAATAGCGATTAACCACATACATACAATCAGACTGTACATATCAAACAGGGTATCGCCGCCTCCATCCAGCACTCCGTTTATCGTAACAGAATTTACGGCCCGCCCGATCATATAGATGGACATGATTACCATCATCCCCGTAAGATATCCCCTTGCCTGGTCTGTCAGAATAACCATCCGCACCACAAACGGTGTTACTGCAAGCACCAGCGCCGTAGATATGAATCCGATGATGTAGGAAAGATTCTTAAGCTTTATTCCATATGCTTTCCCCACATCAAGACGTCCTGCGCCAAGTTCATTTCCTACCATAATCCCCGCTGCACCGCCAATACCATTGCACATGCAGCAAATCAAATCCCGTACCACTGCTGCCACAGAGTTTGCCGCCGCAGCGTCAGTTCCCACATGTCCCATAATTGCAGTATAGGATGTGAACCCTACACCCCAACACAGCGAACCACCCATAAGAGGCAGGCACTGCCTTATAAAATCAGATTTCAACTGTTTAGGCAGCTGCATAAATCTGTCAAACGCAGGACGAATGTAAGAGCCTTTTGACGATATGGCAATACATAGCGCCAGCTCTATCACACGGGAAATTGTAGTGGCAACTGCCGCTCCTCTTGCCTGCATTTTGGGCGCTCCAAACAGCCCAAATATAAAAACGGCATTGAGACATATGTTAAGGAGCACCGCACATGAACTGATAAGCGCTCCGGGCTTTACATGTTCTGACACCTTCATGATTGTCAGATAGCATTGGGATACCCCTGTAAGCAGATATGACCAGCCTGCAATACGCAGATAAGCGCTGCCAATGACAATCAGTGGCGCATCATGCGTAAAAATATGCATAAGCAGCTCCGGCGCCAATTCACATCCTAAAAAGAAGATAAGAGACACGATACCGCTAAAACGAAGCATAATATTAAAAATATCTTCCAGCGTATGCTTGTCCCCTTTTCCCCAATATTGCGCACCAAGAATGGCTCCCGCTCCTGTAACTGCCATGATAAACATGTTCTGGACAAACTGAATCTGAGTTGCCAGGGAAACTGCTGTCATTTCATTCTGGGCAACCTTCCCCAGCATCAGCGCATCGCCGGCAGCCACCGCTGCAAGCATCAGGCTCTGAAGGGCAATCGGGAGAGCCAGCCTCGTCAGATTACGATAAAACTCCTTTTTGTTAATCGACACTGCCTGTTTCTTTTCTTTCATAAAAATCCTCCATGCTGCCAACATCTGCCAATTTGGGCGTTGGCGCAAATTTGTCTGTGAAAAATTTATTTTTCACAGTAAACCACCCTCATTTCTTTCCTCTCATAACCGCAATATATTTTGCCTCCGGCCATTTAGCTTATCCGTCTGCACCATTTGCAGTTCCCTTTCGTGCAGTCCGAATCACCCAATCCACTGCTGCCTCGGCGTGTGTGGGTAAATTTCCGTAAGTCCGGACAGTTCCCCCATCTTCCGGCTTCTCCATGCCAGTATCAAAGGCATCCAGGGCATATCTTGCCAACAAGCCTGAAACCCGTCCTCTCTCCATGGAGTCCTCAGTCCCAAGTACAACCACTACCAAATCATGCTCCATGGTTCCGTCATCCGCAGTCAGCGTTGTGACCAAACAGGCGCCAGCTTTGTTGGTGGTTCCGGTTTTTAACCCAGTGACTTGGGGCAAATTCTGCAGAAGCGGATTGGTATTGCGCACTTCAAGATCCAAAGACTCTAGGGTGGCTTTTTCCAGAGAAGTCATGTCCGTAATCTGAGGATAGACCTTCAAAAGGTGTGATACCAATCGGAACATATCTTCTGCACTCATGCTATTTTGACGCTTTGCAGGAATGACATCCTCTGCATAGGAAGGCAGACCATTACTATTGAAAAAAATTGCCTGGGAAAGACCCAAATCCTGCGCTGTCTGATTCATCATTTGAACAAATGCTTCCTCTGATCCGGCAATCCTTTCGGCCAGGCACAATGCACATTCATTGCTGGAGGGCAAAAGGGCACCCAGCAAAAGCTCCCGCACCGTAATTTGCTCTCCTGCTTCCAAAGATATCACCCCATCGCCTGATCTGGATAATGACTGAACTGCATCAGAGATTATGACCGGCTCGTTTAAGCCAATCTGCCCTGCCGAAATAGCATCCATGGTTAAAAGACAGGTCATAAGCTTGGAGATGCTGGCAATTGGATAGGACAAATCAGATTGATACCGATAATAGATTTCCCCGGTAGTGGCATCCCCTACCAGTACGCTGTTAACCCCGTAAAAATAACCTGCTTCTTCCAAGGCAGCAGGAGAAATTCTAAAAGGCTCCTGCGTATGAATCTCCAGGGAGCCTGTAACGGAACCGGTGATATCCACATCCAAAATCAATGCTAAATCTACCGCTGTCATGAAACAATCATAATCACCGGAGGGCAATTTCATAATCAAAGTATAATAAAATACAGTTTCTTCCTCTACTTTAAATTCATTTCGCCTCAGGGAAATATCCGGGTTTTCATCATCTTCCCATGGAATATTTTCCACCCCAATAGGCATGTAGACATTTCCCGGATGCAACGAGACGGCATTGCTCGTAATTTCCAGTGAAAACGCTTTATCCGTCTCTTTCAGAAGCATTGCTATATCCCGCAGAGAAAGATAAGTATTGTAATCATAACTATAATCCAAAGTTTTAACGGTACATACGGCGCCAGTATCGGTCTGCACCTGACAGGTTCCCGGGATTTCATAGTTTGCAGATGCCCCGATCGGCAGCATGGAGCACACCAAGATTACGGACAATATAAAAGCACTTATTTTCTGTAGGATTTTTTTCATGGAATACAGAGTCTCCCTTCCCGCTTCATTTCTATGTTTATTGATTTGAAGGTTGCATTAAAGCATATATTACTGGATAATAATCTTCCAAAAGCCCATTGGGGTCAGAACCGATTTCTCCGGATAGGATCAAATTGGAATCTTTTTGAATATAATATTCCATCTTTGTGGTGACAATCCCGCCATCTTCAAATGCTCTGGTCAGAATGCCTTCTGACGCTTCATAGCTGCCGCTGCCACCATACCCCTTCTGCAAATCCTCCAGGGCGGGCAGCAGCGCTGGGCCATAAGACATTAAATAGGAAACAGTGGACATCCCAAAGGTTTCAGCTACAAGCGCCTCCATAGATTCCCTGTCCGTACTGCCTGTATAGCCTGCCATGCTAAGCCTTTCGGCCAAAAGCTCCTGAAATGCCGCGGCAAATGCCTCATAAGCAGCCTGATTGCAGGCATCATAACTTTCCGGCAGAATATTACATTGGAACCTCCCCTCCCCGCGGGCGGTTTGTTCCAAAGTTAAATCCAACCGGATGGTTAAATCCTGCATATAGGATTCCACATCCTCCAAAGAGAGGGAAACAGCTTCTATATCTTGCAGCCAGCTGAATGCTGTGACTGCCGCCTGCCCGGTCATGTCAAGCTCTGCACTCCACTCTCCCGTAAGTTCCTTGTTATCTGATGCAAAAAAGTACAAATATGCCAAAAGAGCCGTGGAGGCGCTTAACGTTAAAAGTAATAAGGTAAATATTGCATTTTTTATAGCTTTTCCCATAGCCTTTTCTTCCTTCTATCCTAATTCATGGGAGATGCCAAACAGATATGAAAGCAGCATTGCAAAGGGGCATCCCCATCCTTGAAACATTCATCAAGCATATCCTAAAGATTAACATAACTTTGTTGTTTTGCCAATATTTTATGTGTAATCATCCACGGAAATCATCAATGCAATATTGTTTATTCGACACCGGATATGATAAAATAATATGCATATTAGCCGAAAACCTCCCCCATTCTACCCCGGCAGGCTGTTTTCAACGCAAAGCGCCCCATACCCCGCGTATGTCAAGTTATTGTCACAAACTTTTTTCACTTTTTCTGAGTGAAAATCGCTGAAACCCGCATAACTTCGTTGGGAGTACGGTTGATTATTGCTAAGTTGGGGCAAAATTGATGGTGAATTATTGTCAAGTTGAAATGCTTGAAACAGTCTCCATTATTTTCTCTGCGCTCTCTACCATGTTCCTGTCTGCCGCATAAAGTTCCGTTCCCAAATTCTTTATCTGTCTAACCAGACCTACAGCATCCGGCACTGACCGGGATAGTCTGCTCATATTATAGACAAACACCCCATCATAAGTCCTGGCATTCTGTAAAAATTTTTGCAGGCCGGGCCGGTCTGTCCGCAAACCAGAAACGCCATTGTCGGCATAAATATCAATCTCTGCCCTGTCTCCCCACATATCCCGGATCTGTTCTGTCAACATCTCTGACTGATGCCAGATTGCCACCTGATCCGGATTGCCTACTCTTGCGTATATCGCTGCTCTCATTCTGTCTCCTTTCCATTTTCGCGGAAGTTCCACTGGGTTTCAACCCTTTTGTCCTTTAAAACGTATATTTTCTTTATAAATATATCAACCACTTCCTGTGTCAGCACTTCTAAATGGGAATACCGGATGACCTGCTTCATATCTTCCTCTGTCCTGCGGTATTCTTCCTGAAGCTGTTCCAGTTCTTTCCCATGCTTTTCTTCTTCTGCTGATAATGAAGCAGTCTGCTCTTTTATACTGTCTGCTTTCTGTCTGTAGGATACTGCACACGCCGCACCAAACGCATAGCTTTCATATAAGGCATCTGCCTCTGCCTGGAGCTGTTTTTTCCTGCCCCGGCACTCTGTTATCTTCTTTTCCAGCCTTGCGATGCAGGACTTCTGGAAAGAAATAAGGCTCTGGTTCTCCTTTGCGGCATCCCCGCGCACCATCAGTTCCCTGTTTAACATGGTCAGCACGGTTTCCTCAAGCAGATCAGCGTTAAAATAGGTACAGCGCGACCGTATCTGCAAGACTTCATGTTTCCGGCACTCATACCTGCGGTATTTATTCTTTCCCCGTAGGGGCTTATAAGTCATGGAATAACCGCATCCGCCGCAGAAAAGTTTCCCCACAAGCGGGTTTTTCTCCCCTTTCCTGGCAGTGTCCGCTCCTTTATGGAAAAGGCACACTTTTTCGTAATCTTCAGGTATGACAAGCGGCTCATGGTGGTCTGGTATCACTTTCCATTCTTCCATTGGCACATCGATACCGGCTTTGCTGCCCGCAGATTTGCGCTTTGATTTTCCGTAGGCCATCTCACCCAGGTAGAAACGGTTATTCAGGACAGCCCGGACAGACACGTTATCCCACGCCCGCACCCTGCCGTCTTTCTCTGCCCTTTCCGGGCAACGCATCTGTGTTTTGGTCGATACTGCCTTTTCATTGAGAACCCTTGCGATCTATGTGCTGCCATTCCCCTCAAGTGCAAGGGCAAAGATATACCGCACAATCTCCGCTTCCTTCTCATTCACCATGACCATATTTTTATTTTCCGACTTTTCTCATACCCAAAGGGAACCTGTCCGAAAACATATTCCCCATTTACGCATTTATTTTCAACCGAGGTCTTAACCTTTACGGATATGTCTTTGCTGTATAAGTCATACAAAAGTGTCTGGAAAGCTGTCTCAATAGGGGTAGTGCTTCCTGCATGGTCACGGCTGTCGTAATGGTCATTCACCGCAATAAACCGCACCCCCATGAAGGGGAATATCTGGTTCATGTAGGTTCCAAGCTCGATATAATCCCTTGAAAAACGGGACATATCCTTGACAAGTACGCACCTGATCTTATTCTCCCTGATCTCCTTTAGGAGCCTCTGCATCCCCGGTCTTTCCATGCTTGTACCGGAATAGCCGTCATCACAAAATTCAGAAACTTCTTTCCCTTCCAGTTCCCTGTTATTACGGATATAATCAAGAAGAAGGATTCTCTGGCTGCTGATGCTGTTGCTTTCGTCTTTATCGTCCGCATCTTCCAGGGAAAGCCGCAGATAAATTGCAAGTCTATCCATTTGTAGGCACCCCCTCCAGCAGCTCATTCGTATAAGCAAACTCCACTTCTATCCTTTTGCCCAGATAGACATAAATCCTCCGGATCAGGGATTCGATCATTTCCTTCGTCAGTTCCCTACCGCTTTTTAAACGGAGCAGGGCACGAACCGCCGCAAGGTATTTCTCGGATGCGGTGTCAAGGTTCTTCCTGCCCGCTTCCAGTTCTTCCTTCTGCCGGTTTAAATCTTTCAGCCTGCCTTCCTGCCGCATCTTGTAAGCGACATACTCACTCTGAGGGATAGCGCCCTCACGGTATTCCACATATTTTGTCCGTTCTTCCTCTTTCGCGGCGATAATGTCCCTCTCTGCTTTCCTTATTTTAATGTCAATCTCTCTCCCGGCCTCCCGGAGCTGCTCTTTCACGATCTCCGTATATTTTTTGTTTTCCCCAAATACACGGAAAACTCAATTCTAAGAAGCGGTAACAGGATATCCACCAGTTCCGTTTTTGAAATACGGTTCGATACAGGACAGCGTTCCACTTTTGTCTGCCCGCTGTTTAAGCAGAAATACCCGTCCAGTCTTGCCTTCCTGCCATCCGCATAGGTTTTCACATAACTGCTGCGTGTCATTTTCCTGCCGCACACGCCGCAGTAAAGCACACTATCAAAAATGTTCTCTCCGATCGGGCACCTTTCCGTTGGATGCAAATAGGATTTTGTTCTTTCCCGGAGCTTCTTCCGTACTTTTGCAGCTTCCCCGAACATCGCTGTGTCAATGACAGGTTCATAGGTATTTTCTTTGACCACCCATTCATCTTCCGCTTTATGGATACAGTTCTTTTCATCCCTGGCGGTAATAGATGATTTCCCCTGCACCAGCTTCCCGGTGTATGTCTCACTTTTCAGGATGCGCTCTACCGCTCCTTTATCCCAGCCCTTGTATTCTCCCTGCCTCTGACTGAAAAAGACCTCCCCTATCTTTTTATAAACAGAGAGAGGGTTGACCTTTTTCCTGTTCAGGTCATCCGCTACCGCCGTATTTTCATCCGGTGTCAGCTTCCGTATTTTCTTATCCCATCCGGATTTATAACCGTAAGGCGGCGGCCCACCCACATAGGAGCCTTCCTGCCGCCTCTGCTTCAAATGCTGCTTCGCCTTTACGGAAAAATCTTTTGTATACATATCATTGACAAGGTTTTTTATCTCCACCGCCATAGCGGTTGACATCTGCTTTGTATCGCTTCCCCGGCTTCCCGTATCAAGACCGTCAGCAACCGCAATAACGCGGACGCCAAGAAAGGGAAAGATTTTCTCAATATAATTCCCCGCTTCCAGATAGTTCCTGCCAAAGCGCGAAAGGTCTTTAACAACCACACAGTCAATGTCACCAAGCCTTATGTCCTGCATAAGCCTCTGGAACTCGTCACGGTTGAAATTGCTCCCCGTTTTCCCAAGGTCTATCTAATAGCCCATTTTGATACAATTTTATTTTCCCTACACTTTTTTATTTTGCCTCCCAAAGGGGTTCAAATGGAAAAACTGCCTTTAAAATAAGAAAACACTCCACATTCCCGTGAAGTGCAATCTGTATCCCTTATTCGTTTTTTGTCGGAACTTCCATCCCGTTTTTAAAGGTAATCCGCACATCCTCCTTGCCGTAGACCGTCACAAAACCCACCATGGCGTACCATGCGCCCTCGTCAAAGTAATCCACCTGCTGCGGCAGTCCCCGCAGCACCTCCATGAAGTTCTCCATCATTTTCCGCTGCGCCTGTTTCTCAGTGATGGCTGTCTGCTGGTAAGAACCGCTTTAAGCACGAAATGCCAATTCTTTTCGCAGTTTTAGGATATCTCTTTTAATTTTTCTGCACACCCCGTAGTTCTCTTTTTCACTGGAGGACAGCTTCTGAAACCTTTCCTCCAATAATTTGATTTTTGCTGTTGTGTCCATATGTGCCACCATCCTTTCTTTAATAAACATATATTTTTACAATCCAGTACCAGGCATCGAATGCTATCTGGCAGAATTTATTCCTGCTCCAGTTTCCCGGTATAAAGCTGATAATACATTCCTTTCTTTGCCAGCAGGCTCTCATGGTTTCCCCGTTCCACAATCCGTCCATGATCCAATACCATGATCACATCTGAATTTTTGATCGTGGAAAGCCTGTGGGCGATCACAAATACTGTCCTGCCTTTCATAAGCCGGTCCATACCGTCCTGCACGATCTTCTCTGTCCTGGTATCAATGCTTGAAGTCGCTTCATCTAAAACCAACACCGGAGGGTCCGCCACAGCTACCCTTGCGATTGCCAGGAGTTGTCTCTGCCCCTGGGAAAGACTGCTGCCGCTGCCTTTCAGAACAGTCTGATACCCATCTGAAAGTTTCATAATAAATTCATGGGCATTTGCCAGCTTTGCAGCTTGTATCACATCTTCCTCTGTAGCATCCAGCTTTCCATATCGGATATTTTCCATCACCGTTCCTGTGAATAAATGCGTATCTTGTAAAACAATCCCAAGAGAATGCCGTAAGTCTTCCTTCCTGATTTTATTAATGTTAATCCCATCGTATCGGATTTTTCCATCCTGAATGTCATAAAACCGGTTCAGCAGATTGGTAATGGTCGTCTTTCCTGCACCTGTTGCCCCAACAAAAGCCACTTTCTGCCCTGGTCTTGCAAAAATCTCAATATCGTGCAGAACTGTTTTTCCATTGGTGTATCCAAAATCCACATGTTCAAATACCACATCCCCCTGCATCGGCTGATAGGTAGTCGTATTATCTGCCTTATGATAATGCTTCCACGCCCCCACACCGGTCCTATCCGGGACCTCGGCCAGATTTCCCTTTTCATCATAGCGTGCATTCACCAACTTCACATATCCGCTGTCCTTTTCCGGATCTTCATCCAATAGTCCAAAAATCCTCTCTGCCCCCGCAATCGCCATAATGATAGAATTCAGCTGCTGTGAAAGCTGTGAAATCGGTTGGTTGAAAGAGCGTGAAAACTGCAGAAATGATGCCAACGTCCCCAGTGTCATATGCCCGCCGAAGATAGACAGACACGCCCCCACCATTGCAATTACCGCATAAATCACATATCCCAGATTGCCCAGCACTGGCATAAGGATACTGGCATAACGGTTGGCATTGTTCGCACTATCACGCAGCTTTCCATTCAAACACCTAAAATCCTGTATACAGGCATCTTCATGGCAGAACACCTTCACCACTTTCTGGCCTTCCATCATTTCCTCTATGTAGCCGTTCAGATTGCCCACATCTGTCTGTTGTTTCACAAAATAATATCCGCTTTTTGAGGATATGGTCTTCGTTGCAAATACCATACAGATGACCATCACCACCGTAATCAGTGTGAGCGGCCGGCTTAAGACCAGCATGGAAAAGAACACACCCACAATCGTAATCACTGCGGACAGCATCTGCGGTATGCTCTGGCTGATCACCTGCCGCAGCGTGTCTGTGTCATTGGTGTAGATACTCATGATATCCCCGTGGGATTTTGTATCAAAATAACGTATCGGCAGCCGTTCCATATGGCGGAACAAATCATCCCTCACTGTCTTCAACATTCCCTGGGACACATAAATCATGGTGAAGTTATAGGCCCATGTGCAGAACACGCCAATATAATAAACTGCCGCCATCACAAACAGCGCCCGTAAAAGGGGTGTCAGGTCGGGCTGCACCTGGTTCACAAAAGGCAAAATATAATCATCGATCAGGTTCCTCATAAACAGTGTACCACCAATATTTGCAACGGTGCTGACTAAGATACATAATGCTACAAGCAGACACTACCATTTATATTTTCTCAGGATGTACGCAATCAGACGCTTTAAAGCTGCGCCCATATTTTTCTTATTCTCTGCCTTCATCATTACTGCCCTCCTTTGTCTGTGACTCATAGACTTCTCTGTAAATCGGGCTGCCATCCAGCAGTTCTTCATGGGTGCCTACAGATTCCATTCTGCCGTTATCAAACACAATAATCCTGTCCGCATCCTGAATTGACGAAATTCTCTGGGCTATGATAATCTTTGTTGTATCTGGTATCTCCTCCCTGAATGCCTTACGGATCAACGCATCTGTCTTTGTGTCAACGGCACTCGTGGAGTCATCAAGAATCAGAATTTTCGGCTTTTTCAAAAGCGCCCTTGCAATGCAGAGCCTCTGTTTCTGCCCGCCGGATACATTTGCCCCGCCCCGTTCAATATGCGTGTCATACCCTGCGGGGAAATCCCGGATAAATTCGTCCGCTTGGGCAAGCCGGCAGGCATTTATGATATCTTCATCTGTTGCATTCTCTTTTCCCCACCGCAGGTTCTCTTTGATCGTCCCGGAAAACAGCACATTCTTCTGTAGGACCATCGCCACATTGTCCCGAAGACTGGCCATATCATAATCCTTCACCGGAACGCCGCCAACCCGTACCTCTCCTCTTGTGACATCATAAAGCCTTGGTATCAGTGCAGCAAAAGAAGACTTTGCACTTCCGGTTCCGCCAAGGACACCAATGGTTTCTCCCGGTCTGATATGGATATTCAAGTCGCTGATGATTTCTTTTCCGGGATTGGATGGGTATGCAAAACCCACCTGTTCAAAATCAACAGAGCCATCCGCAACCTCTTTTATTGCATGGGGAACATTAAATAAATCCGGCTCCTCGGTCAGTACCTCCGAAATCCGCTCTCCCGATGCCCTTGACATAATAAGCATCACAAAAGTCATGGATACCATCATCAGGCTGATCAGGATATTGATAATGTATGTAAACATACTCATAAGCTGCCCTTCCGTCAGACTCCCTGCAATGATCATTTTTGCACCCATCCATGAAATCAACAGGATGCAGGAATACATGGAAAACTGCATAACAGGTGAATTCAAAGCAAGCAGCTTTTCTGCGCTTACGAACAGGCTGCGGATTTTTTCGCTTTCTGTTTCAAAACGCCGTGTTTCATAATCCTCCCTTACAAAAGATTTCACTACCCGCATCCCGTTTACGTTTTCCTGCACTTTCGCATTTAATTCATCATATTCATGGAAAACTTTTCTTAAAGTCGGGTTTGCCTTGGATGAAATCAGGGCTAGCACGACTGCCAGGCAGATGATCACTATCAAAAAGATCAGTGCAAAGCGTGGATGGATCAGGAAGGTCATCACCATGGCACTGACCAGCATGATCGGAGCCCTGACACAGATACGGATTGACATCTGGAATGCCTGCTGTACATTCATCACGTCTGTGGTCATCCTGGTTACAAGCCCTGCCGTAGAAAACTTGTCTATATTGGAGAAGGAAAATGTCTGTATCCTTTCATACATGGCCTGTCTCAGATTCATGGCAAAACCAGAACTGGCACTGGATGCCGTCCTCCCAGATTCCACACCAAAAAATAATGCCATCCCCGCCATCACAATCATCGCTGCCCCGATCAGACATACCGTCTTGAGGCTTTGTCCAGTCAGTCCATAATCTATGATCGCTGCCATCATCACAGGGATAATGACCTCCATGATAACCTCCAGAATGACAAAGATCGGAGTGAGGACCGCATCCCTTTTATAATCTCCAATCTGCTTCAAAAGTGTTTTAAACATAAATGCCTCCTGTTTCTTTCATAAATATCTGAAACTCTCCCGCTGTTTTATGAAGCCGGACGCATAGCTTTACAGGCATCTTCAATGATGTCAACGCATTTCTCAATGCCAAACATACTGCTGTCCAAACATAAATAGTAATGGAACGAATCCCCCCATTTCTGGTCTGTATAATACCGATAATGGTCTGCACGCAGTTTATCCCTCCTGTGGATCATATCCTCCGCATTCCCTTCTGGAAACTGCCGTCTTTCCATGCAGTGCTTCTTTTTAAACTCCATATCTGCACGGATGAAAACCACTCTCTTTTGCCGTCATTTCGATGATCTCTTTATCGTAGAACGGAACATCCAGCCTCTTTGCCAATTCGTTTCCAATACTATGACCGCCGCTTCCACACTGCCTGCTGATCGTGATAATTCTTCCCTGCATAGATACCTCCTAAATTTTTTTCCAATATAATTTCAGCATAATTAAAGTTGTTATGAACGCCAGCACATCTGCCAGCGGACCTGCCCACAATGCTCCTTCCACTCCTAATACCATTGGCAGCAGCATGGTTGCGGGAAGCAGGTAAACAATCTGTCTGGACAGTGACAATACGGTCGCCTGTGCAGGCTTTCCGATTGCCTGGAAGAAAACCCCCGTTGCCATCTGCAGCCCGTTAATCGGACACGCCAGAAGGAAAATTTTAAAACATTTCACCGCAAACTCATTGTACAGCTCTGATTCCGAACCAAACAAGCGGACAATGCTCATAGGCGCAAACTGGAATACCAGAAATGCCAGAATCAAAACGATTGTAGATACTGCCAGGATAATACGGTATGCCTGCTTCACCCTGTCCTTCTGCCCGCTTCCAAAATTGTAGCCGAAAATTGGCTGCGCCCCTGTCGCCAGTCCAAGCAGTATGGCAGAAACAATCTGGTTTACTTTCATAGTAATGCCAATAGTCGTCAGCGGGATCTCTGCGCCATATTTTGATTCTGCACCATAGGACACCAGTATATTATTTGTAACTGCCATAACCAGGACAATAGCAATCTGTGTGATAAAACTTGATACGCCAAGGCTGCTGACTTTCGCCATGACTTTCCCTGAGATGCGGAAACATTCCTTATCCAGTTTGATGCTCTTAAATTTCCAAATGTAAACAAGATACAGGAAAGCATTCAATATCTGCCCGGCAATCGTTGCCCATGCCGCTCCTTTTACCCCCCAATGGAACACAAAAATAAAAATCGGATCAAGGATGATGTTGGTGATACATCCTAAAAGCAGTCCTGCCATGCTGAATTTTGGACTGCCATCCGCACGAATCATACCCGCCATGCCGGAATCAATGGAAGAAAACAGAATTCCATACGAAATGATCCGTCCATAATCCATGGCATAAGGCAGGATATCTTCTGCCGCACCAAATAATATACACAAAGGCTTCAAAAACAAATGAAACAGGATGCAGAGAATAATCCCCACAATCACCATGACCGATATGGAACAGCCCACGCCTCTGGCTGCTGATTTTTCATCACCCTCGCCGAGCTTCAGACTTAAGTATGCCGCAGCTCCATCGCCAATCAACAGGCTTAAAGCTATGGCAATCACTGTCATCGGCATAACAACATTGGTAGCTCCATTGCCAAGATATCCTACCCCTTGCCCGATAAAAATCTGGTCAACAATGTTATATAAGGCGTTGACCACCATAGAAATGATACTTGGAACAGCAAACGTAAGTACCAGTTTCCCAATTCGTTCTGTACCAAGTGGATTTGTTTTTGTTACTGTCGTATCCATATTTACCTCCTAACTCAAAATACATGATGAAAGCACACAAAACCTATCCGCACCTGTTTCCCCTTTCCGTCAATTCCATATTTTCCTGCATTTTTTTCAGCACATCGGAAAAAATCCTTAGTTCTTCTTCCTTAATTCCTGCCGTCAGTCTTTTTTCCAGCAGCGCAATATGCCTTTCAACCTGCTCCTTCATTTCCACCGTATGGCTGGTTGGCAGTATCTTTTTCAAGCGGTCATCATAGGAAACCTTCTTCCTGCGGATAAAGTCCTGTGCCTCCATTTTCTTCAAAAGCGTAGAAACAGATGCACTTCTTATGTTCAGTTCCTCTTCTATATCCTTCTGATAAATCTCCCTGTCCGGATACGACACCAGCACAAAGTTCAAGATTCGTATCTGTGTTCCGCAATGCCCCGTTGTCGTGTCAAAAACTCTTTTTATCAGATTGGCCAGCCCCAGAACAGAACCAGCACACTGTTTTCCATCCATAGTTCACTATTTACAATCAGTGTTGTAATTGCCTCCCCTTCCACATCATCTGCTATGATTAAAAGATTGCTCCCTGACTGTGCTGTCTGTTCCAAAACAGGAAGTAAATCATGAATATTGGAAATCTTCTTATCTGTGATCAGGATATATGGATTTTCCATATTCACAGTCATTTTTCCTTGTCATCACACATATACGAAGATGCATATCCTTTGTAAAACTGCATTCCCTCTACCACGTCAATTTCCGTTTTCATGGTCTTGAATTCTTCAATGGTGATAAGTTTTGGTGGCAGCCTCCTTCACAAGCTGCGCTCCCATGTTTTCGTAACGGTCATCCAGTTCGATTTCCTTTGCAATCGTCACGCCGTCATTGGTGATTAACGGTGCGTCATAGGATTTATCCAGCACTACATTTCTTCCTTTCGGCCTAAGTGTAATCTTTACCGTATCTGCCAGCTTATCTACGCCTGCTTCCATTTTCTTCCTTGCCGCAATATCAAAACTAGTTTCCTTTGCCATGATTCAATTCCTTCTTTCCTTTAAACTTCAGCCTGCCTTTTCCCGGCTATTGTACAATTGCGATAATGTCCTTTTGAGAAACGATGGTATATTCTTTTTCCTCAACCTTTACCTCTGTTCCGGCATATTTAGGAAAAATTATCCTGTCGCCCTCCTTGACCTGCATCTGCACATTCTTTCTTTCACAGCCTGTACCGTCCCCGACTGCCACAACAACCGCTTCCTGCGGTTTCTCTTTTGCACTGTCCGGCAGGATAAGACCTGACCGTGTTTTTTCTTCTGTTTCCTGATATCGTAAAATAACCTTGTCGCCCAATGGTTTTAATTTCATGCCTGTTACCTGCCTTTCTATTTATTGTTAGCACTCATACTTTTCGAGTGCTAATCTTTACAATACATATTAAACCACACTCGCTCTTGATAGTGAAGTGAAAATATGATATTATCAATGATAAAAACGCAATAATAGGGGTGAACCCCATGAATACAGACCAGTTAAAGAGCTTTATCCAGGTTGCCGAAAACCTGAACTTTGCAAGAGCCGCTGAAATTTTAAAGATTACCCAGTCTGCCGTTTCCCGGCAGATTCATTCGCTGGAAGATGAACTGGGGACAAAACTTCTTCACCGCACCACCAGGACAGTTACCCTTACCCCTGCTGGAATCAGCTTTCTGGAAGATGCAAAAAATGTTATGGGCAGATTAAAAATTGCCGAACAGAAGCTGCAGCGCCATCAAAGCACGAACTTACAGGTCTTAACGATAGGCTGCCAGAGTGAGGCTAATCTGGACCTGCTCTGTAAGATACTGAAATCCTGTAGGGAACAGATACCTGAACTATATCCCTTTTTGAAAGTGATTCCCCACAGGTCCATTTTAAATCTCTTCTACCAGGAAGAACTGGATCTGCTGTTTGGATTCCAAGATGATATCCCTGTAAAGAACGATACGGTCTACAAAGAATTATTCCGGATACCACTGTGCTGTATTGTTCCCGCCGCACATCCTTATGCGGCCAAATCTGAGCTTGCAAGAGAGGAATTGTATCTGGAGAATATTGTTGTCTGCAATTCCTATGCAATTCCTGCCAAAGTCGCAGAAATGCAGAACCAGATTTCACAGCATATCCTGCCTGAATCCACTTATGTATGTGAAAACCTGCAGGTGCTTCTTACTCTTGTCAGGGCAGGGTATGGCTGTTCTGTACTTCCACGGATGAATTTTGTAAATTCGGATATCTGTTCAGTCCCTCTAAAAAACAGCAAACCATTATCCTATGGTCTTTTTTATAAAAAAAGTTCACAAAATCCTTTGCTGAAAAATTTTATTGCTATCGTTACGAATACATCTTACCATTAACTTTCACAGCAAAAAGCGATATAGATACTGGAAAGCATCCATATCGCTTTTTATTTGATATACAAAATGTCTGTTTATCTGCCGTACAGCCCCATCACCCTTCGATTGCGATATAATTGGATTTTTCAGGGACTGCTTCCTTCATGTTCTTCGGAACCTGCAATTTCAAAGTGCCATTCTCAAAACGTGCCTTAATATCTTCCTGTTTCACATCTTCCCCTACATAGAAACTCCTGCTGCAGGTACCGGCATAGCGTTCCCGCCTGATGTATACCCCATCGCTGTCCTTCTTCCTTCTCTTCATTCTGGGAAGCGGATGAGGCGCTGATTGTCAGATATCCGTCTTTCAGTTCTGCCTTTACATTCTCTTTCTTAATGCCAGGAAGATTCATGGTCATTTCATAAGCATTCCCCAAATCTTTAATATCAGTCCTCATCATCTCGGACACGTGGGATTGGTAATGGGTTCTCTGGTGCGGATGGTCAAAAAACTCATCCAGCAAACTTTCTCCGAAAATACTTGGCAATAACATAGTACATCGCTCCTTTCATAACTGAAAGCCTTCTGCTTTCTTTAGGGCTATTAAAACACACTTTTTCAGAAAAGCGAAGTGAATGTTTCGCATTATTGATGTATAAAACGCAATAATCTTTTTTTTGCAAATTTTCATATTAAACTTTTTTATTTTGCCTTGCAGAGGGGTCCAAATCGGTTAAGGGGGTTCAATTTACATTTCAATGCTTATCTATTGTTTCAGAACACAAAAAAAGAAGGCTTCCAACAAATCATTGAATCTGCCGAAAGCCTTGATTTAAGCCTTTTCCCACACATATTGTGAGATTGGATTATATCAAAATGCGGTTTTACATATCAACATAGATGTCGTAAAGCTCTATGTCCGGCTACTCCCTCAAGAATGATTTGATAAGTTCCCTCTGGTTTCCGATACTGTTGCTCTCGGACTTATTGAAACTGCCCCTGTCCTCGTCATCCTTTGAAAGACGGAGGTACATGGCCGCATAGAATTGTTTTTCTTTCAACTGTATCACCCCTGACTTTTTATTAGCTAACAAGGATAGCCGTTATCCTGTTTAAACCTTAAAGCCAGGGCTTCCACTGAATCAAGTCCTGCCTTTAAATTCACATAACTTTTTTGTTCTTTCAAGAACAAACTCCTTTTATTCCGGCTAAATATGTATCTCTGCAAGCCTTCTTAAATATTCCTCCATCTTATCGTCAATGGTCGGCCCTTCCTTCATAAAACGGACTTTCACAATATAGTCCCCGATCCGGTGGACGTATACGTTATTGGTTTGCGCTGCAAAAGAAGCCAGTTTCTGGGGAACGGGCTTTTTCGTGTCTACCACAATATCCCTTAAATCCGTCAGGCTGTTAATATCCACATCCCGTATATCCACAGCCTCCATCTCCTGTAACTTTTCCCTTGTCAGTTCCATATCCTGCCCCTTGACCGCCTTTCTATATTCTATTTTCCGTTAAGGTTGTCTTATCACAAA
Source organism: Parablautia muri (assembly GCF_009917485.1). Lineage (GTDB taxonomy): Bacteria > Bacillota > Clostridia > Lachnospirales > Lachnospiraceae > Suilimivivens > Suilimivivens muri. The sequence goes on along the minus strand of NZ_QZDT01000026.1, from coordinate 1,844 downwards.
AAACTTTGCCCCCTTCCCGTATAAACGGGATGGAACACCTTGCGCCGCAAGCCCGCCGTTTTGCCAGGGCACAGCGAAAAAAGGCTTGCATCGTCAGGTCTTACATCCCGTGGGAAATCCGGCAGATGTTTTCTGTACACCTGCCGGAAATATAAATAGATAACCGCCCGCACAGTAAAGGTTATAAAATGCCTCCCATCCGGCATTGGTTCCGAAAAATCACAAAGTTCCTGTCTTGTGCCGTATTGTCAGGCAACCGGACTGCCCTACTGCTTTTCCCCGGCACGGGAATATCCAAGCCGCCTACGGCTCCATAAGCGCCATGATACCAACGGCAGGTGGCGGCAGATGACTAAGCTGCCCAGGCCATGCCCTCAGTATCCCCCTTTCACCTTGCGGTACGGGAATATGCTGGTTCTCCTTAAACTGGCGGCTCATGGCGGTCCCGGCGCTGCCACGCGCCGGTCACAGGCCCTCCGGGTTGCCGCTCGTACCTTTGAAGTCATCTTGTTTGACGGGGCGGGCAGGCAGGAAAGGGAAACCTGCATCCCTCCCTTGTCCCGCCCGCGCCCGCAGGCAGTCATCGCGCCCGTGCCTGGGCCGCTTGCTGTTTTACAGCCCCGCACAGAAGGAAAAACTTGAATACTGGTTATGAACAGGGGAATGCCCTGTTATTTTCCAATGTCCGTAAGAGGGAGCAAAAACCCCCTCATAATGTAAGGGACTAAAACCGCATCCTGATAGAAAGAAATATGGTTATTTTTCCATCATTTTTTTTCAGCTCGTCCAAAATCCTGTTTTTCCGGTAGTGGATGGTGTTCTGTGAGACAGCGTACAGCCCTGCCACTTCCCGTTCCGTCTTTTCCAGATAGAACAGTTCGTTCAGCAGGGCCATTTCTTCTGCGGACAGGCTCTGCAATACGTCCTGCAATTTCTCCAGCATGTCAGCCCTGACCGCCCTGTCTTCCACGGAATCATCCGATACGGCAAACTGCCAGTCCTGCTCCACAAGCTGCTCATAGGACAGTTCCCGGCTGGGGATGTACTGTATTTCCTGTGTTTCCGGGTTGACTTTTGTACGCCCTTTTTTCAGCTTCCCCATAAAATACCGCTCCTTGTCCTCGGCCCGGTAATATTCCCGGTACACTTCCCCGCTCACCTGCACGGGCTGCCGCAAGTTACGACAAAAAAAGGCATAACCACAAAGGTTACACCTTTTTTTCAGTCTGTATTGAGATGGTATAATAAAGTTGTAACACCAAACAGGAAATAAATGATATATTCAATATAAAGAAAAGGAAGGTGTTACACATGCCAAAAACAAAGGTTTATGAGCCAGAATTCAAAAAGAAAATAGTACAGCTGTATTTAGAAGAAGGACGTACGATAAAAAGTCTAAACGAAGAATACCAGTTAGGAGACGGAACTGTCCGTAAATGGGTGCGGGCATTCCGCGAAGAATGCGAAACAAACCCAGACTTAAATGACACAAAGAATCTTTATGAGGAAAACCGTAAACTGCGCAGAGAGCTGGAGGAAAAGAAAAAGGAAATTGCATTCTTAAAAAAAGCCGCCGCATTCTTCGCAAAGGAAATCGATTAGAACAATACCAGTTTATTGACGGACATAAGCAGGAGTACGGCGTCCGCTGGCTTCTGCGCCAGATGGGCATCTGTCCAAATGCCTATTACAATTATAAAAAGGACAGGAAAGCAGGCTACAGGGAGCAGAAAGAGAAATTTAAAAATAAGATCCTACAAATATACCATGAATACTCTGGAAATCCAGGATATCGGATGATGAGGGTTTATTTGCTGCGAGCGAAAATCAGTTTGAGCAATACA
>NZ_QZDT01000025.1 GCF_009917485.1 Parablautia muri | reverse complement strand
CAGACGGTCATTTTCTTTCCGATTGTGTCTATCCCATCGTCAAGGTCTTTCTGTATCTCTTTTTCCTTTTCCCTAAGGGATATGTCGTCACGCTTCCCGGCAGGGGTCTTGTCCGTAGGCACTAACTTCCACGCATAGACAAATTGCACTTTACCAAAAGTATCGGTATATTTGTAAGCATATCTCCCGTCTTTGCTACCTACCTGTCGAACCGAAATTTCAATATGGATTCTGTTAATCTTGCTTTTAGCCTGTCCTGAGTATCGTCATTGATATGCCCCTTATACATAGACAGGTATTTAATATGTGCGTTGTAATACCGCAATACTGCGTCTACTGCTTCCGGCTCTCCGGCAACGGCTCTTTGAATCACTTCAAAAGGTATCAGTTTTTTGTTCCTCATGTTTCAATCCCTCCCATTCTTTCCGAAACTGTTTCAGCGCAACATTTCTTCTGCGGTTTATCGAACTCCTGCAACGTCCGTACAATCTGCCGATTGCTTCATCACGATAGCCAATGAAGTAATAAAGCAACAGAACTTCCCGTCTTAATTCCGGTAATCTTGATAATGCCGTTGCTAACCGTTCATCATCAACAACAACTTCCTTTCCCAACACAAGAAATACCGTTGGCTTGTCCTGTTTTTCAAAGTAGCTGTCCATAGCAGACGGTTCAAAATATTTCTCTGACATCAGATAGTCAAGGGATATTTCCCGTTCCTCTTTCCGCTTCAAATCCCGCCATGCGTTCATAGCTTCATGGCGCAGGACAATCTTACAGAACGCATGAAATGCATATTCGATATGCTCCATGAACTGTTCAGAATATCTCATTTTCACTCACCCCCTTTCTTCCCAGTAGGGGATTATTACAGCAAATACCCATGCAGCAGAAAGCGCATAGGTATTTGAGTAATGCGAGTTATTAAGACATACTAAATGATATGTGTATTCATACTCATAGGCAGAAAATCCCGTTCCACAAGACAGGATTTTTTTAACAAATCAATCACCGATGAATTTTGTTGATACAGTTTGCATTTCATGGCGGCAACTCCTTTAGCCGCCATATCTCTTTAGGCAAAGATTCTCGCTTCTTTAATGAAAGAAACGGCGGCTTTGATCTCTCAAAAGCCGCCGTGTATGAATAGGCGTGTGAAAATACCTCTGCTGTACGACGGCTTTTTTCTTTTGCCATCGTGCAGCAGAGCATTATTTAATATTCAATTCCATACTTCCTGTAAAATCTTCACATTCAATACCAATATAGTTGCTGCCACTTGACAATGTAATTGTTTCCTTATAAGTTCCGTCCGTTTCAATCAAGCTAACTGGTTTCTCGCTTCCCGAAATCCAAAATACTTTAGCAGTACCACTGTCAACTTTTAGGCCGCACTCTACAGTTAATTCATTTCCCTGCTCTCTTTCAACATCAACACCGCCAAACAGATATTCCGTTTTTGAAAAGTCCTTATATTCGGCTGAATAAGTTCCAACGTAATTATCAATCCCTGTAGTACGTTCCCCCTGCAAAGAGGATTCAGAAGTTAAAACAATGTTTCCACCAATTTCATTTAGCGCATCCATGATGTCTAAAGCAGTATTTTTTGGAGTGTCGCCTACAGTGTCAGAAGCCATATCAAGTATCTTTTCCGTCCCATCGGATAATGCTTGATAAATGCTGTTACAGCCGGAAAGCGATAAAGTACCCATACATATTAGAATGATGCAGAGTATTCTTTTTCCTGTCATTGAATATCCCCTTTGCCTTTTATTTTTTGTGTTTTGCTCCTGTCCTGTGCCAGAAGCAGCATAACCGCAGTTATAACAAGCATAATCAGAAGTACAACAACGCATCGGAAAATATTATATGTGCCGACTTCCATGCCATTTTGATAATTGATGAAACCAAGTCCTATCGTAACCGGGTAAAGACAGGACAGACCATGACCGGAAGCAAAAGTCCCTATAAAACCATAAAAAAATGCAAAAGCTACTCCCGTCATAAATGCTCCTGCCCTTTGTCCTGTAAATACAATAACAGGCAGCACCGATATAAATACAAAGCAATTCATTCCAACCATTTGGGCAAGCGATCTCATTACGCTGCCAAGAGCAATTCCCTCATATCTGCTAAAAAGCGAAATGAGAGCAGTAAATAAAAGTTCCACTACCGCCAGAAAGACAGAAATCATTCCGCAGACAAACACTTTACCCAAAAGCAGGCTTCGGAAAGATACCGGGATTGCCATTATATTTTTAAGCGTGTCGTCTGTTCTTTCACGTTCAATCATATAACCTGCAATCAGTACGATTGTCGCCGGAAAGATAAGCGAAAAGCTGTTCCATATTACATTATCTGAAAAACTGGAAAATGTCGGCGTTCCCGGCGTACCCATCTCCATAAAACAGGTTAGTAAAACAACAGACAGCATAGTTGCAATTCCAATCCAGATAACAGAGTATCGTTTTAATTTCCAGAGTTCTGTTTTTATGAGCCTTGCCATTTCTTACACCTGCCCTTCCTGCTTTTTGTAGATTTTGATAATCGCAAAATAAGAGATACCTCCAAGAATAAAAACGGTAAATACTACAATTCCTAATTTCAGAAAGTAGGGCTGCCAGTTTTCAAAAGCAGTTGTTCCCTGCTCAATCATTCTTGAAGCCTGCCAACGATAAATAACAGGCGTTGGTAAAATACTGGTAAGCACTTTCATCACTTGATTATCTGATGTGAACTGCCCTGTAAAAGCAAGGGAAAATCCAAACATTGTATAGAAGAATGTCAAAATAACTGCAAATATATAAGAGCGGTTAAATTTTACAATCGCAATTATAATCGGAAGTGTACCCGTGGCATATAGAATAGCCGTAATAATGGCGGTTATAAGTTTGTTCCAAATATTGCCCAAATCAGATCCGGCTATTATCCCCCCGATAATTGCAGAGAACAATGTTATACAGGTGAATAAAAAGCTGATAAAGTATAATACTATGATTTTTGCAGTCGCAATTTCCCATGCCGAAACAGGAATAGCTATCAAATTTTTCAGAGTTGCATTATCTCTTTCCATGTAAAAGAGCATAGCCCCTATAATGCCAAGTATGCAGGGAAGCATGACAGGAACAGCCATGCAAATGAGCAAATCATATAAGCCGTCAAAAGCGTTCAAATCGCCCACATTCCCTTTTAGTACAAGTGCAGTAAACGGGATAGGAAAAAGCAACGCAGAAAATATTACGAAAAGGACAAACTTTTTCCGTTTCAATTTCCAAAACTCACACTTTACAAGATCAAGCAATCCCTTCACCCCCTGTTACACGCTTGAAATAATCTTCAAGGCTTTCTTCGCAGACATAGGCTTCTGACACGGTAAGCCCGTTTTCGACAAAGGCTGTTACAATTTCACCGACAGGAATGCCTAAATTATGCAGACGCATCTTATAATCGTCCTGTATGGTAAACTGCGTTTCATGGAAATTGCGTTCTAAAATCCTTGCCGCCTGTGTTGTGCTGGAAACGGTAAAACGGATATGTCTGCTGCTTTTTGCTTCCAATTCTGCAAGGCTTTCTTCCTCCAGTAATGCGCCGTGGTCGATAATTCCAATATCATCAGCCAGCAATGCAATCTCGGAAAGAATATGGCTGGAAATCAATATTGTTTTCCCTCTTTCCGTACAGAGGTCACGGATAAAAGAGCGCACTTCCGCAATTCCAATCGGATCAAGACCGTTAATCGGTTCGTCCAAAATCAAAAGCTCCGGGTCGTGCATAATGGCAAGGGCAATCGCCAGTCGCTGCTTCATGCCAAGGGAGTATTGGGAAAACAGCTTTTTGTCTTTATAGGGAAGCCCCACTAAATCAAGCGCATTTTTAATTGCATTACGGCTCGGCACTCCCCGCAGGGTTGCAAAAATGCGCAGGTTTTCTGTGGCGGTCAGATTCGGGTAAAATCCGGGGGATTCAATCAGATAGCCAATCCGGGGCAGGAGCTTTTTCTCATTTGTCCGTAAAGGCTGTCCCCAGATTGTAACTTCCCCGGAAGTGGGCTGTGTCAGCCCAAGCAGCATTTTCATGGTCGTTGTCTTTCCGGCTCCGTTTCTGCCAAGCAGACCGTATATGCGTCCCTGCTTTACATGGATATTCAAATCCGCAACGCTTTTCTGTGTTCCGTATTGTTTGGTAAGATTTTTTGTTTCAATTACATATTTGCTCATTGCAAAACCTCCTTTTCATATTTGCTATTCTATCACGCTAACCTTGCCAAAACCTTGCCGAAACCTTGCTTTTTTCATGCTTTTACAGTTAAGCGAAATTTGACAAACTGAAAAATCCCTGTATTATTACAGGGATTTCGGAAGTAATAAGGTAAATGTAGTCCCCCTATCGGGAGTGCTGTCAACGGTGATTGTTCCTTTGTGAGCAGCTACAAGTTCTTTTACGATTGATAAGCCTAATCCATTTCCACCAGCAGACCGTGACTGATCGCATTGGTACATTCTTTCAAAAATATGCGGAAGATGATCGGGAGATATTCCTTTTCCATTATCTGTCATAGTGATTTTGGCTTGCAGATCATTTTCAAAAATATGGAAAGATATTTTGCTTCCTTTACTATGGATAAGGGCATTCTGCAACAGATTATTGAGGATGCGGCTATAAGCGTTTGCATCTATACGCATAAGATACTCTGTTTCTGGTATATCAAACACATAGTCAAAATTGCTGTTTTCTAAAACAGAAATCCAGTCAACGATAATATTCCGTGATAACTCGTTTAGGTCTAAAACTTCAAAATGAAAAATCTGTTCCCCGGAGTCCAGTTTTACCCATTCAAAAAGATTTTCCACAAAATGCTTTAGATAATCCGCTTTTTCAAATGCGACATGAACATATTCGTCTTTTTCTTCTCCTGCAACGATCTTACATTCTATTGCTTCCAAATAACCAACCAAAGAAGCAAGGGGAGTTTTTACATCATGGGAAATACTTGTCATTAACCGTTTATATGCCTGTTCAGATTGTTTTTGCTTGATAAGCTGCGTTTGGCTGTTCATTGCAATATCGTTTATACCATAGCAGATTTTTCTTGTCATATCGTTCTTTTTAGTCAGCATACGGCGGTTTAAATTCCCGGATTTTATATCTTCAAGGGCTTCTTCGATAATAGATAGTTGTCCCCGTACACGCCTAAGTTTTGTGACAAGAAACAAGATAAATAAAAGTGCGATACAAAACGCAATCAATAAAAACAGATTAACATTCATTTTATGCCTCCCTGTTAAAACGATAACCAACGCCGCGGACGGTTAAAATATAAAAAGGGTGTTCCGGGTCTGGTTCAATTTTTTTTCGTAATTTGCTGATAAAAGACATGATATTGCTATCATCAAAAGCATATTCTTCCTCCCATACATGGGTATAAATCTGCTTTTTCGTAAATACTTTCCCTTTGTTCGCCGCAAGAAAAGAGAGCAGATCAAATTCTTTTCCTGTAAGTTCCACTTGTACGTTGTTCATAAAAACAAGACGATTAAGATTATCAATCGTCATTCCCTGAAACACCATACAATCCGTTTCGGTGCTGGAAGTTGGATTGAGCAGGGTATAACGCCGGATAAGGGAATTGACACGCGCCATAAGCTCGTTAATGCTAAATGGCTTTGTCAGATAATCGTCTGCCCCCATTCGTAAGCCGGACACTTTATCTTCTTCATCGCTTTTTGCAGTGAGCATAAGAACGGGGACATTGCTTGTCTGCCGTACTTGCTGCAATACTTGAAAACCGTCTAAATCGGGCATCATGATATCAAGAATGATAAGTGAACAGGTATCTTTGTTTTCTGCCAAGATATGCAAGCCTTCTATACCGCCGCCTGCGACAATCGCAGCAAGGTTTTCCTGCTCTACGCATTTTTTCATAAGTGCGCAAAGCTCTTTATCATCATCAATAATCAAAACTTTATTCATGTTTTTTCTTCCTTTCTGCTTTCAACCGGGCATCTGTTGGTTTTTCTGCGTCTTTTGGTATCAGCCATAGCCGACTAAATTTTGCTACACCCGGTATGCGGTTTTCCTCACATAGCTTTTGCACCCGTCTTTCTGAAATGCCCCATTTTTGTGCCGCTTCCGGGGCAGAAATATACTCTAACATTTTCAGTCTCTCTCGCTTTCTATAAGTTTTATCACCATAATTATATACGGTTAACCGAATAAATTCAAGAAATTAAATGATACTTGGTATTTCCCAAACTTCTTTATAGATAGATTAAAAAAATTTTTTGAGAAATTTTTTTCAAAGCTTCGTTAAAATCGCCTTGTACGGGGTTGTAGGTAGTGAGAGAACTATCAAGAGGGTTTGGGATACTTCCCAACAAGCAAAGTAAGCGTTTTCATAGAAAAACAAAACAAGAACTCAACGATTCCTTTAGTAGAGAATAAAAGAATTTCAAACACTGATTGATTCCCAAGAAAACTTTTATGTTCTATAATTGTCTTACATGAAAAAACGGCCGGTTTTCAGTTTTTAACAGTTGTCCGGAGTTTTATGGAATATATTCCATAATAGAAAGCAGAAAAAACAGAAGGGTGCAAACTATGTTTGATATCATGAAAGTAGCCAAAAACATTAAGGCAGCAAGAATTGCCCAAAACATGACACAAATGAATTTAGCGGATGCCATGGAGGTAAGCTATCAAGCGGTGTCCAATTGGGAAAGAGGTAATTCCATGCCCGATATTGCCAAACTTGAGCAGCTCTGCCAAATTTTAAAAATCAGCCTTGACAAACTTTTAGGAACGGAAGAAGAAGCTAAAACCATCGCTAAAATCATAAATGGAAATGGAATTTCCTTATCTGACATCACCATAGATGTGATCAAAAACCTTGCACCGCTTCTTTCTCCCCAGAAAGTAAAGGAACTTTTAAATTTAAACCATCAGTCAAAACAGGAAAATAATTCCCAGACGGAAAAAGATTCGGAAAATAAATCGGAAAATAAAAAAGAATGGAAAATCGACTATTATACCATTATGGGCCTTGCCCCCTTTTTAACGCAGGAAGATCTGGATGCGCTTGTTACCCAGGTGGAAGGAGAAATAAGTCCCGAGGCGCTCATCGCCCTTGCACCTTTTCTAAACAGGGACTGTATGGATGCGCTTGCTATGCGACTCACAGGAAATATCAGCCTGGAACTTCTGATAGGTCTTATGCCCTTTTTATCCAAAGACGGGCAGCATAAGTTATGGAAAAAGTTTGGATTAGGGTGTTAATAGCAGACGCTGCGTCCATTTGAACCGAAGCATTTTCTTCTTTTTTGAGAAGGAGGGTGACGGAAGATACCTCATCTTCCGCAAACGCTCCAAGCGTTACACCCTCCCCTTTTTCTGTCCCATCACTACATAATAAGACACTGCCAAAAGCACCGCTGCCCCCGTCCATGCAAGAATTTCCGCATAAAAAATCCCTTCCTGTCCCAAAAAATGCGGAAAAACCATAGCTGCCGTAACGCGCATCAGAAATTCCGCTAATCCTGAGAGCATGGGAATCACTGTATTTCCAAGTCCCTGCAGCCCAGAGCGGTAAACATACAATGCATAAAGTACAACCAGAAAATAACTCATAACATTCAGGTAATGGCGGGCGATTTGAAGTACCTGCTCTGTCTCCTTGGGACTTCCCGATATAAACAGAGAAAGAATCGACCTTCCAAAAACCAGCATAAGCAGAGAAATCGTAAGGGCTGTCACCGATGAAATAACAATTCCGCTTCGGATCCCCTTCCTGATCCGCTCATAATCTCCCGCTCCATAATTCTGGGCCACATAAGTTGTAATTGCATAGCCAAAGGAAGTAGCCGCCACCTCAAGAAGCCCGTATAACTTATTGGTAGCTGTAAATCCTGCCACAAAAAGAAAGCCGAATCCGTTCACCACCGACTGCACTACCATCCCGCCAATGCTAATGATTGTGTTTTGGAACATAACTGGCACACCCAAAAGCAATAAGCGCTTTAACATATCTCCTTCCGGCACAATATGCTTCCGGCCAATCTGCACACAGGCAAGTGACCTCATAGCCAAAAGACATGCAAAAAGCGCACATCCCTGGGCAAATAAAGTAGCCCCGGCCGCTCCGGCAATACCCCAATGGAACTCCATCACAAACAAAAGATCCAAACCAATATTTACCAGCGCCGCAACTACCATAGCCACCAAGGGCGTTTTGCTGTCTCCAAGCGCTCTTAAAAGCGCGGAGGCAAAATTATAAAGCAGGGTAATCGGAATCCCGGCCCACAAGATTCTTAAATACAGCTCCGATCCTGCAAAAATATTATCCGGCGTCTTTAAAAGCCTAAGGGCCGGCGCAATCATTAACTGCCCGCAAAAAACCATCAGACATACGGCTCCTGCTGAAAGCACCAGCGCATTTCCAATGGTCTTTTTTAAATCTTCAAATTTTCCGGCTCCATAATACTGGGAAAATAAAATCGAAAAGCCCTGGGTAAGGCCTGTTGCCAGTCCAAAAAATAACCAGCTAAGCCACTCAGCGGCCCCTAAGGAAGCGAGGGCCTCCACTCCCACCCCCTGTCCCACAATGATGGTATCTACCAGCGTATACATCTGCTGGAAAAGATTCCCCACCATCAATGGCAATGCAAAGAAAATAAGGAGCTTTGCCGGATTCCCCTCTGTAAAGTTTTTTGTTTTTTCCATAATTTATCTGAATTTTACCGCAGTGCCATATGCCATTACCTCTGCCGCTCCCTGCATAACAGCCGCAGATGCATAACGGACATTCACCACCGCATCGGCTCCCATCCTCTCCGCTTCTTCTACCATACGCTTCGTTGCAAGCGCCCTGGCATCGTTCATCATTTCCGTGTAGGCCTTTAATTCTCCTCCCACTAAAGTCTTAAATCCCTGGGTAATATCATGCCCCACATTTTTAGACTGAATTGTGCTGCCTTTTACAAGCCCAATCATCTCCAACTCTTTCCCACTGATATAATCAGTATTTACTAAGATCATCTTCCTCTCCTCCTTCGATCTCCTTAATTCTGCTTGCCAGAACACCCACCATCACAGCTCCTGAAAATAGCGGTACCGCCACCATCAAAGCCTTTACCTGTAAAGGAATACCTCTTATGACTATAAAAAGTACCGCCATTCCAATATAATATAGCAGTATAATGATTGTAATAATAATTGGCGCTATCATCTTTTTTCCATGTTTCATAGCTACTTCCTCATACCACCGCTCTGGGATGCATAAATTGGGGTGAAAATGCCCTATTCCTTTCTCCGGTCCATCACCTTATGTCTCCTGCTCATAGTATACCAGAAACTAAACTTGCTATCAATCCCATTTCATTGAAATCCCGAAAATTTTGGTAAACAGGTTACTTTTCACACGTTAGCCAATAAACAGCTTGGAAAAAACAAATATTCCAAAAGGAACCCTTGGAAAATCGTCACGCATTTATGCGTGTGTGCTTAGGTGAGGTCCTTTCGAATCTAGCGTCTGCTACGTTTTTACAGAGCGAAAGCGTGGTGACGCCTAAATATTTGTTTTTTCCAAGCGTCCTCTGGCCAACGTGTGAAAAGTAACGTAAACAGTTCGGCCTTCGGCTTCACTGTCACCAAATCTGCCCTTCCAGATCGCCTGCGGTGGAGCAGATTTCTAACGTGCCCCGGCGCAGTAAAAGCCTTTTCTTATACTCTTAATCATAGCATATCCAATCAAACCACACCAAAATAAGAAAGAAATTATCTCCGCTCCTCTCCAATACCAGGGTTCTGCAAAGAATGTTTTTATCGTGCCATGAAAGCCTGCCGGGAGCGCTATCCTTACCCGATTGTTTGTACCTGCAGATACCGGCAGGTCCTTTCCTTCACTTTGGGCCCGGTATCCTTTATAGTAGAGTATGGGCAAGTCCACATATGCATTATTTTTTGAATTATTTTCAACGGAAATGCAAATAGAAGTCCCCTTTCTCGCCTCCAGCGCCACATTAACAAACTCCGTATCAGATACTTGAATATCTGTTGTCATTGCCTGCCAGTCTGTTCCCCGAGGCAGATATGCTCCGTCATAAATGGCTCTTACCGTTAAATCACGAACATTATATTCATATTCAAATGGTATCATCAGGTTATTATACTGGAATAGATAGTCGGCGCCCTGATAGCAAAAAAGCATACAGATCACAGCACCTGCCACAATAGCGGTTTTTCCGGCAAACATTTCTTTTGCTTTCGTCATCAATATCACATACAGCAGCGTGATAAAGGTTGACGCCGCTCCTAAAAAACGCCAGGCAAATTCAAACTTTTTCAGACCGGCATACAAAAAAGGACAAAATTCTTCCAGCCACATATAGGGGAATAGATTGGTTGACATCCAAAGAGAAAGGATCGTCATAGCCAGCAGCTTAGGCAACAGACCATTTTCTTTTTTCTCTTTTGAGTGATTGACAATCAGGTAACAGATGGCCGCCAAAATGGCAAGCCCCGACATGGGCCCCACTGACATTGGCATATCCTGATACATTCCATATAAATCTTCCTTAACGTCCGCCACCGCATTAAAGACATTGGAAAAAAGCTGAGATAAAAAAGCCGAATTGTAATAAACAGGCATATTTCCTCTGTAGTCGTCTACAGCTAATGTCATGTTGCTATATGCATCCAAAAAAGGCACCGCAAAAAACAGGTTGGAAATAAGACAGCCGGCTGCCGCCCTCCCAAGGGCCATAAGTGTTTTTTTCCGCAGCGTACGCTTTAGGGAAATTACCATAAATATCCCCACAAATAAAATCGTCATAAGCGTCCCAAGCAGGTGCGATTGTATCATACCGGTCGCCCCAATTACAAGATAAATCCAGCTCTTTTTATTTTCCTTATCATCCCCGTAGTAAACGGCCCAAAGTCCCAACACAACCAACGGCAGAAAAGCCAGTGCCGTATAAGCGCCCAATGCCGCCCTTGTAAAAAGCGCTACCAATCTGTGTAAAAAAGATGCATAAATTACAGTTCCAAACAGACCAATATATTTATCTTTTGCTATCGTTTTGAAGCAAAGATATCCGTTTCCGATTGTTATTACATTGATTGCAAATACATAAGCTTTATAAGCCGTTCCCAGAGGAAATCCCAGCAAATATAAAAGAGCAGGAAAATAAAGAAAGATATCCCCATAAAAGATTCCGGTTGCATAACCATAGCCATTAAACCATTTCGGTTGTATTTTTACCGGAAAGCACCCATTCCTTAAGCCTTCCGCAATGGAATAAAGCCGATAATAATGAAATCTCAAATCATATCCTTTCGGAAGATAATTCATGAGCATAGGCAGTTCTACTATAAATAAAAGCGCTGCCAGCCCAATCACAATCAGACCATTTTTTTGCAGCCATATCCCTGCCACCTGTCTGCGATACAAATAGAAATACAATATTACGTCTACGATTCCAAACACCAGCAAAAGGCGTATCAAATCTGCAGCCGCTGAGCGTCCGTTCAGATAGGTAATTGTAACCTGATCAATCTGAACCGGGTCGAAAAAATCATTATCCATTATATTTTTAATGATGACTCTCGTATTATCTTTAAAAGAATAAACAAAATACTCAATATTTGTGTCATTGTTGGTTAACAAGACCGATTCAGAGCGTATCCAGGGATGCGTCCCATCATATACTGCCTTGGAGCGGCACCCCACCGAGCTGCCAGATGAGGTAATTGCGTGGTACTGTACCGTAACAGCATATACGCCGCGTCTTAAAGTAATATCAGGGGTGATAATCCTCCTGTTTTTACCCTGATCTATATTTTCTATTCTGTTACACCCCCTCCGTAAGTCAAGCCCGCTTTCAGTCTCCTGGGCAAACGAAAGCATATCCCCAGTATACTGGATTCTGTCATCCTCACTGCTTTTCATTCTTTCCATCCCTAAAAGGAGCAATAAAAACACCTGCAGAATCAAAATACCTTTCCAAACATATTTTTTTTTCATTTTCATCCTCATTTCTGCCAATCCCCACAGTTCAGAGCATCAGCACATTATTAGAAAGCATCCTGTTCAGGGCAGTTTACTTTGTATAACCTGCTCTTTTTATGGTTGCCCTGAATAGGACACTTCCCTTAAGGATTATACCACAACGCCTCCCTCCTACAAGGTTCATTCTAAATAATTGGGTTCATTTGCCAATCAGTTATCTACAAATTATTCCTATCCGTCCTTCTTTTTTGACTTTACTCATGCAAAGAAACTGTCCTTGCCTGCGCTCCTTCTATTCTTTCCGCTATATATTCGGGATCCATCTTCATTTTATACTCCGCAAGAGTCGTCTCCCGATAAGACCGGAAATAATTTCCCTCACAGGAAAAGTCGATTCGGTATCCGCTTTCATCATCCTTAATAAAATAGTACGCCAGATTATTCCTCCTGACCTTTCCATCTTCCACTACATAATAGCAATAAATCTCCTTATATGTATCATGGATTCCCAATTTTTCCAAAATACCTTCAGCTCCCCTGTAATTCTCCTCTATCTGCTTTGTAGCCTTAGCTTCCTCTACTCCTTCTTTATCCAAATCGGCTGCATAACTGCTATCCACCTCTACCAGACTGCCGTCTAATGCAGAGACAAAAAAGTAATAATAGCACTGGCTCCTAACACTGTAATTTACACAGTACCGCCCTGTGCCTTCCCCGCTGTCACCCAAATATGCATTCTGCTCCATTCCGTCAATCGGCACCCCATACAAGGTGTCCATCCACTGCTCTGCAATCTCTATTGCCTGCTGCTGGCTGATTCCTCCTTCTGCCCGCAAAAGTGCCTCCTGCTCTTTTTGCTCCTGCTCCCGTTGCTCTATAATCGCCTTTGTTTCAGGATTCTGTGTTAAGGCATAATCCCTCTTATAGTTAAAATCAATCACCTCCAAAAGCTCCTCATCCGTCAGCTCACGGTCGGGGAAGTAGAAACAGCTCGTCTCCTCCACATAGCAAAACATGTTTTCCTCCACCTGCTCCTGGCTATCTAAACGGAGAATTTCTCCCTCAGGGAAGGTACCATTTTGATAATCCCGATATAACTGCCCCATCCGCTCTTTCTCATTCTCAGAATAATCTCTTGAAAAACTGTCTGCCTGAACCTCCTGTGTATCTAACATTTCCGCAAGCGATTCTACCTCCTCCTTTGGCATATCCTCCATCCGCTGCCGTACAAAATATTGGATTGCCGCCTGCGTAGGTATACCAATTATCACAACCGTCAACAGCAGGGCTGCCGCTAATGTACCTGCTTTTTTAAACGAATTTCTTTTTCTTGGTCTGCGAAGATTGTTTATAATATCCTCCTGCATTTTATCCTGTATATGAATCTGTTCCATTGCTTTTATCAAATCCTTATGTTCCATTCTTACACCTCCTGATATAGAATTCGCAGCTGTTCCCTTCCCCTTTGTAACCTTTTCTTAACTGCATACTGCGTAATTCCTACAATCTCTGCTATTTCTTTTATCTGATATCCTTCTACATAGTGAAGGTAAATGACGGTCCTCTGCTTCAGCGGCAGCTCTAAAAGCTCTGTCAGCGTTTCCCTATACTCGGGTGCTACAAGATATGCCGACAGCTTTTCTATCCTTCCTGCAGATTCTGTAGAACCTATGGCTTCTATGGAGCCTATGGCCTCTATGGATACTTTCGGATGCCGTATTCTAAACCGCAGCATATCCTTGCAGATGTTGGTTGCCACATGAATTAACCATGCCTTTTTATGTTCCTCACTCTCAAACCTGGGCCTTTTTTCCATCAGCCTGCAAAAGGTCTCCTGAATTGCATCCTGTACATCCTGCTCATTGCAAAGCATAACAATGCAAATCTTATAAAGCATATTGCTATACTTCCTTACAATTTCTTCTATCTCCATTTCTCCTCCTTTCCGAAGCATTTCCAAATCTGACTTTCTCTCGTTGCCCATGGGAATTATAATTTCTTCTGTCCCTGCTTCCTTTACATCAAATACGCAAAAAATATTCTAAAGGTGACATTTGTATAAAAAATTTTAAAAAAATTAGGAAGATATACCTCAAACCACACTTTGCATAATGTCCTTATGATAAAGAAAAAGCCGGCAGCCTTATGGATATCACAGCTTGCCGACCCTTTTTTTACGCCTTTTCCTCCTCTGTCATCGTCTCTGCCGGATGGCGTCCCGGCAGCCCCATTTTCCTCCTGATCTCATACAATTTCTTTACATTTTCCGGACTGATTTCCTTAGGATTTCCAAGCTGCCTTGCCTTATAAAGCAGCTCTGCGTAAAATTCAACGGATTCCATCTTCATATAGGCCGCCAGAAGGTCTCCTGACCAGGTAAGAGCTCCGTGGTTTTCTAAAAGCACAGCATCAAAATGCTCCAAATAAGGCTCCACCGCATCCGGTATTTCCATAGTAGAAGGGGTTCCATAGGGTGCAATCGGCACATATCCAAGCGAAAGAACCGCCTCCGGCATAATTGGCTGTGTCAGGGGGATGCCCACAATTGCAAAGCTGGTGGCAAAGATAGGGTGCGCATGTACAACAGCCCCCACATCAGGCCTTTTTTCATAAATACGCATGTGCATTTTCATTTCAGAAGATGGCCTGAACCCTTCATTTGCCTGGAGCACATTCCCCTTTGCATCCACTTTACAGATATAGTCGGGGGTCATAAATCCTTTTGACACACCTGTTGGCGTGCACAAAAATTCATTGTCATTTAACTTAACAGAAATATTTCCATCGTTTGCTGCAACCATGTTGCGGTTATAAATTCTTTTGCCGATGTCACAAATTTGTTCTTTGATTTCGTATTCGCTCTGCATTCTTTTTTCTCCTATCCATCATTTGCTATTTGCTGTCCTTACAGACTTTTATCACCTTTTATAAAAATAAGGACGTAAGCTATGTATAATTAACTTGCGTCCATTGCCGCTATTTAACTGCTGTTACTTATTCACTTACAAGCGGCAGTTTTTGGTATCGTTTTCTTTCAATTTGCCGCCGTTCTATCGCGATCTATTTTAATACTTTTTCATCATCTGTTACGGCTTCTATGCGTTCTAATATAGACAGTTGATCAAACAAATGCCATTGTATTCCTTTTCATTTATCGGCATCCTATTTCACCTCCTGATTTAGAAAGAAAATTGTTTCCTGTTATGCCTATTGTAACACGTTTTTACTTTGTTTTCTATAGTATGTTAGATTACTTTGATTACCTGAAAAATACGAAAAGCCCAGAACACTTGACTTTACAAGGTTTCTGGGCTTCTTTTAAATAGCGAGAGGGGGATTTGAACCCTCGACACTACGGGTATGAACCGTATGCTCTAGCCAACTGAGCTATCTCGCCATAAATATAAACCGGATTTCCCGGAAAATGGGACCTATAGGGCTCGAACCTATGACCCTCTGCTTGTAAGGCAGATGCTCTCCCAGCTGAGCTAAGATCCCATTATGTAGGTCAGTTCCCTAACCTGCTTTGCTAGTATACTATTTTTTAGACATACTTGTCAAGACTTTTTCCAAAAAAATTCCATATCCAAAATTTTTCTATTCATATTAGGCTTGAAATCCTGCCAAAAAAGGCTGCCTTTTATGACAGCCTTTTCGTTTAAAATCAAAATAATTGATTATTTTGCCAATTCCACCCGGACTGTTTTAATCTCAAATACCCTGAACGGTAATTTCATCTTCCCGTCTGCAATGTCCACTTCTTCTAAGATGTTTTCCAGCATATCGCACAGGTAAGCTTTGCCCGCCTTAAATCCAAGACTTATCTCAGCATCCACGGCTGCCTTTTTTGCTTCATACAAACGCAAAATCACATCGCCGCTTCCATCCTCAGCAGGCTTCATTGTATCCAGAATAACGTTCTCACGGTCTATGCTGACTCCGCTAAAGGATTCCACAGCTCCTGGACTGACCTGCGGCTTCACATTAAGCTCATAGCCCTGGCGGACCACATCACTTTCCGCAAAGCTTCCTTCCCATGCTGTAAAAGCGTAGGTAAATGTATGCACACCATTATCCGCACGCATTTCCGGAGTTGACGCCGCACGAAGTAGAGTCAATTCAAGCGCATTTCCATTCATGCTGATGCCATATTTACAGTCATTAAGCACTGCTGCCCCGTGAGAGCCATCACAAAATGCACTGTAGCGATGGTTGCACACCTCAAAGCGGTCCTTATCATAGAGCTTGGAGCGATGGGCAGGACGCTCTACGTAGCCAAACTGCATCTCATTGATAGCATTTTCCGCATATACATTTACCGGGAAAGCGGTCTTTAACAAGCGGTGCAGCTCTTTCCAGTCAACCTCTGTCTCAAACACAAGCCGGTTACTGTCCGCTGCCAAGCGAATATACTGTACAAAGGAGGATTCACTGATCTTCCCACTTACCTTCAGCACAGCCTCTAGACCTTCGCCTGCTATCTCCACCTTCGCATCCCTCAGCGCTTCCACCTCCTGATCTATATAATTAGAGTCAATATCCCATGCATCAAACAGACGTGGAACATCCTTATATAAATGAAGGCTGTTTAAAGGAGCGGCTGCAAACTCTCTTCCGGATTCTTTTCGCACAAAAGAGATTACCTCACCTTTACCGTTAACCCTGGCCTTTACCTTACTGTTTTCCAGCACAAAATCTGCTCCATCTATTTTTACGGCTACCGCTTTTTCAGCTGCCTTTTCTTTAGACTCATTTCCGCTTAATGGCACCACAGAAACAGCGCCGCAGGAAGGAATGCGGACCAAAGCTTTTACCCCGTCTTCTGTCTGCTGTACCGGAAGATACTCCCCTTCTAAGGTCTGTGCACCTTCCTTAAAGCTTTCCGGCAGTTCCACCAGTGCTTCTCTTTCAAAGCTTAAAGAGTTCCACACCGTTACCGCACGCTCCTTCGTCTGGTCGGTTAACTTTTCAAAAGCCTTAGCCTTAAGCCCATCGGCCTTTTCCAAAATCTGTTCTTGCGCCTTTGCCGCTTCCTCATAAACACGCCCAATGCTGGAGCCTGGCAGAATATCATGGAATTGATGCAGCAGCACTTCTTTCCACAGCGCATCCGCCTCGGATAATTCATATTGGAGACCATGGCACAGTGCCAAGCTGCTCCACATTTCAAGCTCTCTCATAGCCAGCTCACATTGGCGATTATTCTTTTTCACAAGCGCCTGGGAGGTATAGGTGCCTCTGTGCGCGCTGAAATACAATTCTCCCACATAGGTATTGGCAGGACCGCCCTGCTTTTCCATATCCTCAAAAAATTCCATAGGGCCTGCCATCTTCATTTTTACGCTGCCCTCTAAATCTTCCTGGCGCTTTGCATATTCCACGTAATCCCTTGCAGGACCGCCGCCGCCATCTCCATAGCCGTAAGGCATCAGGAATGCATCCAGATCCTGCAGCTGCGTCCGCTCCTTCCAGACACGGTTCGCCTCTGTGGGGTCCGTACGATAAGTATAGCTAGTTGGAAGGAAGGAAACTACCTCAGAGCCATCCATCCCCTGCCAGGTAAAATAATGGTAAGGGAACTGATCTCCCTCATTGTATGACCAGAAAATCTTCTGTGTTACCAGATAATCCACTCCACAGCCTTTTAAAATCTGCGGCAGAGCTGCCGTATAGCCAAAAGTATCCGGCAGCCAAAGCACCTTGCTGTCCACATTAAATACTTCTTTGTAGTAACGTTTTCCATGTACCAGTTGACGGATAAGCGCCTCACCGCTTGCCATGTTGGTATCCGGTTCAACCCACATAGCGCCGTCCGCAATCCACTGTCCGCCTTTTACCGCTTCCTTGATTCTCTCAAAAAGCTCCGGATAATACTTTCTGCACATCTCATAGGAGGCCGGTTGACTCTGGATAAATTTATACTCCGGATATTCTTCTATCAACCGCAGCTGAGCGGCAAAGGTCCTCTCTGTCTTACGATGAGTTTCCTGCATAGGCCACAGCCACGCAAGATCTAAATGCGCGTTGCCGATTGCATAAAATACAGGTGCCGTAGAACCGTTTTTTGCTTCCATCACAGGGCGCAGTTCTTCCCGGGCTTTCAGGTAAGAAGCAATTCTCCCCTCCTTAGGCTGCTCGAAATCCACCGTCAGTGTAAACTGTTCCAATGCTTTGGCAATCTTTGCTGCCCGCAGGGATTTTTCATCCAAAGTGCCCAGCAGACGGTTTAAGGTATCCACATCCATATAAAGCTGGTAGGCTGCCTCATTCCAAATTCCAAAGGTAGATTTTCCAAGAGTTCTGCGAGCTCCTTCCGTAGCAGGGTCCATATATGCGCCGGGCAAAACCGGTCCTGTAGCGCAGCCGCCGGAAGCTGCATCCGGGAAATAATGCCCTGCATAGGTTTCCATCATTACCTCAAAGCATTCTCCTCCCTGGGCACAGGCGGTAAGCACATTATCCTCTATATAGTGATGTGGCTCCAGCACCCAGGACGCACGATAAGTACCAAAGGATTTTCCATTTACAAACAGGGTGGATTCTCCTTCGGGCTGCAAATCCATCACAATCCGCTGCCCTTTTGCTCTTTCCGGCAAACATACACTTCCCCTGAACCAGCAGTACTCCCAGATATTTCCCCATGTAAAGCCGGGGCTTACCGGTTCAAAAGCTTTGTTTTGCACTTCCTCCAAAAAAAGATGATCCATGGTCCGAAATGCTTCCCAGGAAATCTCTCCTAAGGGTTCATAAAAATCGTCCTTCAGGGTGCGGATCCAATGTTCCAGCCGCCCCTGCCATTCTGAATGCATCAGTTTCATTTTTTACTCCTTTCAACTTTTATTTTTATATGAAATCATAATTTTTATTTTGATGCGAAAAAATCTTCTTCCATCAACCGGTCAAGCAGTTCTGCAAAAAGTGTGTTTGCCCAGGCAAACCATGCTCTTGTATATTCTTCCGGTTTTGAGGGTTCAAAGGATTCATGCATATAATTGGTCCCCGCATGCGTCCTTGAAAGCATAGCCAGGCACGAAAGAATTTCCTCCCGACTGCCGGAGGTCAGCGCCTGCATCACAATACCAATATGCCACACATATCCTTCCGGCGTGTGCGGACTTCCCATTCCCTTGGCAAGGCTTCCCTCATAATAATATGGGTTGTCCATCGACAAAATAAATCTGCGGGTATTCTGGTAAAGCGCATCCTCCCTGTCACAGTACCCTAAATAAGGCATAGCCAACAGGCTAGGAGAGTTTGCGTCATCCATCAGCTTATAATTGCCAAAGCCGTCTGTCTCATAGGAATAGATTTTCCCGTATTTGGGATGCTCCACTATGGCATATTCCATAATACCGTCCTGAATTTCTTCCCCAAGCTGACTGCATCTGTCCGCAAGCGCTTTATCCTGATAACATTCCAGGCAAATTTCCTTCGCATATTCCATAGCCATCACCGCCATCATATTTGCCGGAACCAGATAGCCAAAGCTGCAGCTGTCATCGGAAGGGCGAAATCCCGACCAAGTCATACCCGTTACATTCACCGGGCGCCCTTTTCCCTTGCAGGGTAGCGTGTCTGTCTTAACACAATCATAACGCTGAAAACTGTAGTCTGACTTCCTGTGATCCTGCTCCACAGTAAAGGTGTCCACAATTGCAGTCACCATGGCGTGATAGGTTTGTGTAAAAATCCTGTTAATTCCTGTGGTTTTCCAATAAAGATATCCCAGATAAATCGGCGCGCACAGGGAATCTACTTCATATTTCCGCTCCCACACATGGTCGTTTAAAAGGGTATCATCCTTAGCACCTGCCCCGTTGGCGCTCTCATTAAAGGCATTGGCATAAGGATCAATGCATACCAGCTCTGCCTGCTTGGCAATAATGCCCTCTAAGATTTTCTGCAGCCCCAAATCCTCCTTTGCATACTTTACATAAGGTCGCACCTGTGCTGTGGAATCTCTTAACCACATGGCCGGAATATCCCCGGTGATGACAAAATAGGAACCATCCTCAAGTTCCTTTACCGTTGTCTCCATAGTGTTCAAAAAACACTGTGACACCAATGGCGCCAGCGCAGGATAATGGGCTTTATAGTAATCCTCCAATATTTGCGCTCTTTTTACCAGTATTTCGGGTACATTCATGTCTTACCTCCTTCTAACATCTTAAATTATAAGCAATTAGCAAATTACCGCTAAGTGATTTTATATATTACATATCATCTAATGATATATCAAACAATATTCCTTGCAATATGGCAAGACTTTATTTTTTTTCCGTACTTCTGACAATTTCATAGGGAACATAGTACTTCTTCGGAACTTCTTTTCCCTTCATTCTATCCCGCAGATATTTAACGGCCATGACACCAATCAAATATTCCCCCTGTACTACATGGCTGAACATGGGATTGGGGTCATAGCTTTCATCAATGCCATCAAAAAAAACAACCTCTTTCTCCTGCTCCAGCCCCATCCTGCAGAGAATTTTGTAAACAGTAATTCCCAGCGCTTCATCCACCGCAAAAAAACCAGTCACTTCAGGATGTTCCCTGATAAAATTCTCAATGCGGTTCCTATCATCGTATTCTCCTTCTTCATTCTCGTCCAGCCTGGGCAGTATGGAGCCTAAATTTCTCAGCCACATATCCTCGCCAGTCCTTAGGCCATGCTCTAAAAGGCTGTCCAAATAACCGGAAAAGCGCGCAGAAACAGAGGATGTCTGGGTAATCGGATGAGACAGGAAGCTGATATTCCTATGCCCTTTTTCAATCAAAAGGCTTATCAAGTCCTTAGCCGCCTGGAAATTATCGGTGGTCACGCAGGGAATCGGCAGTCCCGCCATCTCACGGTCTACCAGTACAATGGGGAAATTCTCCAAAGACAGTTTCAGTACATGCTCATTATAATGCTCTCCCTGCACACACATGAGAATAATTCCCTCTACGCCAAGGGCAATCAGTTCCTCAAAAGCCTTCGTCTCCTCCTCCATATTTCCATAGGTACATTTTAAAATCATATGAAAATTCTGTTTCCTGCATTCCCGTTCAATGCCGCCTACCACTTCACAGCCAAAGGCCGGGCCAAAGCTGTCAAAGACTACCCCTATCAGCCCTTTTCCGCCATAGTCCTTTCTCTCCGGCAATGGATTCACCGGTCTTTCATTCTCCAGCCTGGCAAAATCCAACACATAGGAACCCTTTCCGGGCTTTCGCGTGATTAAATTCCGGTCTGCCAGCATCTCCAGCGCTTTTTTGCTGGTGATGCGGCTTACATGATATTGTTCTGCAAGCTCTTTCTCGGAAGGGAGCCTGCTCCCCGGAGGAAATTTTTTTGTTTCAATGCCTTCTAAAAGGTCATTATAGATTTTCTGATATAATAGTTCTCTATCCATTCATCTCTTTCCGTTTAAATGATATATCAATTATATCATTCCATAAATGATATGTCAATTTATTTCTATAGATTAAATTTGAATACCTCTCAAACGCTCTAAACGCCGGTATAAAATGAAAGCAGCAAAGCCCCGTCTACCGCATCCTCCCGTCTGTGCGCAAAGCAAAGCCGTTCCGGATGCCACTGTACTCCCCAGACAGGAAGAAACCTGTGTCTTAGTCCCTCCACCACTCCATCTTCGGCAAACTGTACAAACTCTATTCCTTTTCCCGGACAGTCTACCCCCTGGTGATGCGCGCTGTTTACCACAAACTGCTCCCCATACAGTTTTTCCAAAAAGGAACCTTTTTTTGCAACAGACCTATGTATCTGGTCTTCCTTCACATATGCATGGTTTTCACTGGTTTTAAGATGCTGCACCATATCCCCGCCAAAGTAAATATTGATAAGCTGCATTCCCTTACATATCCCAAGAACCGGCTTACGGCTCAAAACAAAGGCCCTCAAAATAGCAAGCTGAAGTCTGTCTAACACCGGATCAAAAAAACCTGTTTCGCAGGGAAGCTGTCCGAAAAGCTTTGGGTCTATGTCCCCTCCTCCCGGCAAAATCAATCCATCGTAAGATATTATATCCGGCACATGCAGAGATGTCTCTGTGTGGACGCCCAATTCCTTCATTGCATTTTCATAATTTACCGTTTTATCCTTCTGTCCGGCAATCAACACTTTTTTCAAGTTTTTTCCCCTTAATGACACAATTACTTTAGTATATGTGCACCCGCAAAAAACTTGAATTTATAAGGACAGCGCGTCAAAAAAATCAGCTTTTTCCATCTCCTGGGATTTGTAGCGCATCAGATATCCTTTCATTTCCGGATAATTCTCCCCCATCTGCTGCAAAAGCACATCATAATTTTCTTCCGTAAGACAGCCTGATTTTGTGAAAACATCATAGTAAGCCTGCTCGTTGCCATGTTCCCCAAATACAACCTCCCAGGCTGCCTCCGAAGGGCATCCCTTAGTCTTTCCGGCAAGATAAGCAGAAAGTTCCCCGGCAAATTTTTCATCAAGGCCCACATGATTGATCAGCCTTAAAAAGCAAAGCCTTGCCTTTTCCCGCCGCCTTTCCGCCAAATAATATTCCACGTTTGCCACAATATCTTCCTCACCGCAGTAAACCATTTTGGTGAACCCATCCTCATCTGGCAGGGCAAGAAATTCCTTGAGCTTATCATCAAATCTTTTAAGCCACTGCTCATCTCCTGCCTGGGCAGGGGTAAAAAGATAATCGGCTTCTAACCTTACAGGCACAACGCCGAGAAGCCTTCCAACCTGTTCTTCCATAAGGCCATCAGCGCCAAGGCGGCAGATACGTGAAAGCTGATTACAATCCTTAAAAATATCCTTTCCTATCGTAAATTCCTCTCCCGGAACCCAAACGCTCTCTAAAGCGCTGCAATAGGCAAAAGCCCAATCGCCAATCTCCTTAAGCCCCTTTGGAAGCCATACTTCTTTTAATAATTTGCTGCTCAAAAACGCCTTCTTATGCAGCTTTGTCACAGACAAATCCTCTATTTTGTCCGGCAGCTTTACTTTGCTGTTATGTACCTGGCAGGATTTAACCGTAATTTCATCTCCGCACACCTGATAGCACAACTTGCCGCCTTCTATTTCCAGCTCCTTTTCCATATCAATCCCCATTTCTGTCACCAACACACGCAAATACCCACGCCTCCCGCAGGTCAGCTCATGGCATCAAAACTTCTCTCGCAGCTTCCTTTCTGCGCTTTTCATAAATCAAGCGCCGCAATCTCCTGCTGCAAACCACTTTGCCGCTCCGAAAGCATCATTTCCTTGTTATGTCTGTCATAAGCCGCGCATCCAAACTGACTGATAAAACGTGCACTGTCATTGTTCACCGTAAGCTCTGTTACCAAAATCAGCATTTCATTCCCCTCCGCAAAGGCTTCCTCCACAAAGGCAAACAAATTTGAAAGTCTCTCCCCTGTTCTTTTGGTCTTCTCCCTTAACCCCAAAGTCTCAGCATCAAAGGCCGTCTTAAGATACGCAAATTCTTTCTTTCCATCTGCTGCGCCTTCCAAAAAAAGCCGCTTTTTTTCTTCCTCCAAAAAGCGCAGAATACGTCTGTCCTTCCGTCTTTCCCTGTCAGACAAACTTCCCGCCATCCTGGCGGATTCCATTTGCTTTTTCCGTCCCTGTATCTGATTTTCCAGCATCTGCGTCACCGTGATTTGGCCTTCGCCTTTCCCGGCGGCGCCTTTCTCTACTGCCATCTTCACAGCCTTCAAATTTTTGAATAGTTCTACCAGATAATCACTAACCTCCATCACATCACGGATTTCACTAATTACCTTATCCGCCAGCATACCCAGAAGGGAGAGCCTCTCGTCAAAGGCTGCAATCCTGGCCCGCTCTGCACCCTGGGCCTTTACCGTGCCGTTTAAAATTTCCTCTGTCTGGTACTCCTTTTTATATTTATTGAACAAATCATAATAAGCAGTAAATTCCTTGACCACCCGCTCATTCCGAATATACTGTTCCACAAGGGTCTCATCCACCCTCATACCTTCTTCCTCATATAAGCTTATGATTTCCGACAAGTCCTCCCAGCCTCTGGCTGTCACATAGCTTCTGCCATTTACCGTGGTTTCAATCCTGTAAAAATACTCCTTTTTCAACTCCAAAAAGCTTACAATGGCCGCATGAAGCCCTTTATACTGTGCATATTCCCGCCACGCCTTATAATCCGCCTCCACCTCAAGCACTTTAAGACGATCCATTGTAACCACATCAAACTCCCGCACCGACTTGTTATATTCCGGCGGATTTCCGGCAGTGACAATCACCCATCCCTCCGGTACTCTGTGACGCCCGAACACCTTATACTGTAAAAACTGGAGCATGGAGGGAGCCAATGTTTCCGACACGCAGTTAATCTCGTCCAGGAAAAGAATCCCTTCCTTGATACCACTCCCCGCCATCACCTCATAGATAGATGCAATGATCTCGCTCATGGTATATTCCGATACATCAATTTCCATACCCTCGTATTCCTTGTGAGCGATAAAAGGAAGGCCTAAAGCTGACTGCCTGGTATGATGGGTCATGGAGTAAGAAACCAGCGCAATATTTAACTCCTGTGCAATCTGCTCCATGACGGCAGTCTTTCCGATTCCCGGCGCTCCAAGCAAAAAGATGGGCCTCTGGCGCACCACCGGTATTCTGTATTCTCCGAATTCATCCTTTTTAAGATATAACCGAACCGTATTTTCAATATAATCCTTTGCCTGCTTTATATTCATTCTAAACCTCCGTACTATCTTTCATACTTTTGCTTTTTGCAGCCCTTAAATGGAACCTGTTTGATTTTTCTCGCCTATCGCCTATCAAGCTATGAGAAAACGCTTTATATTTCTTCATCATCCAAAAGTACCTTTACCGCCCAGGGCGGCACCTCCGGCCCCATATCGCCATTATCTATAAATACAAACATTACATCATAAGGCGGCATTGCCTTAGGGTACACTCCATAGCCATCCGTAAAATACAAAAGCCCTTTTAAATTTTCAAACTCTCCTTCCTGCAAAAGCTCATTCACATAAGCAAAGACCGGCCTGAAATCCGTAGAGCCGAATCCGGTGAGCTTCTCATGCGAAAGAAAGTACTCCAAATCATCCCTGCTGGTAATTTTCGTATCCTTTTGCACCTCATGGTCACACTGGATAATGTGTACATTCATTTTACGGAAAAAATTATCTTCCCCGCAAAGCATCCCATAGGTTTTCCGAAGGAAAGCCTGCACCAGTATTCCCCGGCAGGAAGCGGAAGTATCTATGGCTATGACAAATTCCCTGACCTTTTTGTTGTCTTTATACTCCAGAGGCTCTACAAGAGGCATATTTCCATAGGTAGAAAGCCCATAGGTGTAATAAATATAGTCGAATTCCTCATCGTTGATACGCATATCCTCATTCATAACCATGAACTTTCGAAGCAGCTCCTTATAACTGTATTTATCTTTTACCGCCTCCAGCAGACTTTTTTCCATACTTTCAGATTTACTTTTTTTGGCGGAAAAGGATTTTAAATCGGCCCGAACCCTTTCGCTTAACTTTTTCCACTGTTGCTGTGTGATTACCAGATCCTGTGTCGGTTTCCAAAGTCTGTGGGAATCCATAAAAAAGAGGCGTGAAAGTTCTCCCCGCTCCCTATCGCTTACCTCAAAATTTTTCAAATATTTATAGACCTTTTCCGCAGTAAGGGCGCCAATATCCTCACGCAAAACGCGCAGCTTCCTTTTGGCTTCTTCATCCCGGAACAGTGACATACCCGGCATTTCCAGCTCCAAAATAGCCGCCTCCACAGCAATATCCGCAGCTAAACTCCAACTTTCCCCGTCCAGCTTATCGAACCGGAAGCTGTGATAAAATATCATGTGAAACAGAATATGCAAATACATGCGCAGCACAAACGCCGGTTCCTCCTTATACCTCTTTAAGAGAAAAACCGGATCATAATAAATCTTTGTGCCATTGCAGGCAAAGCAGCCGCTCTCCTTTTCCGGTTCCACCGCAAGCGCTGACAACGCCACATCCAAAAAACGCATATTAACTAAAATATTGTCTCTTGCAAAGCTCATGACCTTACCCGCAAGAGGCTTTGCCTTTTCATATAAATCACTCATATTTTACAACGAATCCACATCCAAAAAAACTCTTGAACCGGTTGCTCCTTTTTGTCTTTGATACTTTCCGTTATAAGGGTTTAAAGCATCCTCATCTAACTGGGCAAACACCAGCTGGCCAACTCTGCGCCCAGCCTGCAGCTCAATCGCATAACGGTTTGCATTATATAGCTCCAAGGTAATCTCCCCCTCAAACCCCGGGTCCACCCAGCCTGCATTCTGAATAAAAAGTCCCAGCCTGCCAAGAGAGCTTCTTCCCTCCACAAATGCAGTCATATTGTTGGGAAGTGCAAAATATTCCATAGTCGTAGCCAGCACAAACTGACCAGGCAGCAATAGATATTTATCCGTCTCAATTGTTCTATAATGAATTTCATTGTCCAGCGATATTATTCCCACCGCCATATCCTCTATAATACTAAAGGTAGTTCCCAGCCTGATATCCACACTGGCCGACTGAATCTGTCCTTCCTCAATCGGTGTAATTGTAAGACTTTTCTCCTTCAGCATCCTGAAAATTGTTTTATCTGATAAAATCATATCCTCTCTCCTATTCCTTCCCCCTTATGCAGATAACCGCAGCCTTCGTAAAGCTCTAAAATTCGGGTAAAATCTATCAGCAAAAGATTCCCACACTTTACCTATGCTTGACCATATATTCTATATTAATAAAAGATATACTACCGCCATTGAAACTACAATCTGTATGATTGCATAACGAAAAACCGTCTGGGTGTTAGACCACCCCAGGGTTTTGCGCACATGGTCGTGGAGCGGTGTCCTTATGTTTTTCAATATATAAATTTTAAAAACACGAATCAGCCCCACCTTCAAAAGTCCCAATCCGCCGTCCAATACAAACACAATCGCCGCCGGAATATAAAGCAACGGACTCCCGCTTTTAAGGGCCACAATACTGATAAAAACTCCCATGGCCCGACTCCCTGCATCTCCCATCAGCAGCCGGCTGGGCGCCGCATTATACCACAGATACCCCAGTATGCAGATAATAAACAGCAGAATCAAAAAGGTAAATTCATCATGATTCCCCTTTATATGGTCAATTAGATAAAAAGTTCCCAGCGTTACAATCGCCAGAGTGCCTGAGAGCCCATCCACACCGTCTGAACAGTTTGTCACATTGATGGAGCCCCATACCAACATAATTGTTAAAATCCCAAACAAAACCTCCGGCAGCTTCACACTGATTCCCAATGTCACAATCTCAATGGTACTGGTATTAAAATTCAAAAAAGTAAAGGCAAGGGTGATTGCCACTATCAAATCCAGCAGCCCTTTTTTCAGCTCTCCCCATGGATGCTCCGATGCATCATCCATGTAGCCGGTCAACATCTCCGCCACAGTCAAAATTAAATAAATCACAATTTCCAGATTAAGCGGAGCAAATAAAAGCGCCGAACCCACAAAAACTAAAATAAAAATGAGCCCTGCCCCTCTGGGCTTTCCAGCTGAAAGCCTGCCATCATGCGCAAACTCCCTCCCTGCATCCCTTGGCAGCAGATTAATACATTTTGCCGTAAAAAAACAGGTCCCTGCAAATGCCAAAAGCAATCCGATTGATGCGATTACAGGATAGTTTCCTAATAAAAAGTAGTGAAGCACTCTTCCTTCCTCCCTATATCCGTCAGACAACTCCCATTGATAAATAAGGAGTCTTCCGGTATCCTTATTTCAAATTTCTTAATATAAATTCCCTGTATCATTTTCTTACAGAATTTTTTCAAAGTATTCCCAAAGCTTCCTTCGCCAATTCATCTACCATGTCATTATATTTATCTCCGGAGTGCCCTGCCACCTTTTCGAACCGGATGTCCACCTGCTTACTTGCCATATTGTAAAATTCCTTGTAGGCGATGGTTCCTTCTTTGTTAGCTTTCCATTCCCCCAGAGGCCACCTGGCAATTCCTTCATAATCATAATAAATTGTAATCGCCCGGATCTTATGGTCCAAAGCATACTGCATAGCCGCCTGGGCGCCCTTTATTTCCCCTGCCACATTCCGCATGGATGCAAGAGCCTCATCCTTGAACTTGCTGCTGTACTTTTCTTCTTCCTCTCCTCTAAGCACTACCATCCCATAGGAAAATTCCTTTGTAGCCTTATGATAGCTCCCATCTACATAGATTTTAACACGGGCCTGTCCATCTAAGCTGCCCTCCGACTCAGTGCCAGCGCTTTCCTTCACATTTCCCATATAAGCAAGGGCATCTTCTTTTGTTTGAAAACTTTTATAAACCGCACCCGAATAGCCACTTACGCTGTTTTTGCATTCTTCCCATGTTCTGAATATCCCTGTT
Organism: Parablautia muri; assembly: GCF_009917485.1. Classification (GTDB taxonomy): domain Bacteria; phylum Bacillota; class Clostridia; order Lachnospirales; family Lachnospiraceae; genus Suilimivivens; species Suilimivivens muri. Next base: position 36,567 of record NZ_QZDT01000025.1, on the reverse strand, counting down.
TTGGCTCCAACCCTCACTGCATAATATTTCCCCGCCATAAAAATCCCCCATTCTTGCCAGCAGCCTGCAAATTTGGGCATAAGCACAAATTTGCGACTGATAAAATCAGCCGTTGGGCTGATTTTTCAATCTAATCCCCCATGCTGTCAATCATACCATATCCTTCCACTCTTTCCCATAGAATTTTACAAAATAATTTTATCGGTTATTTTCAGCAAAATATGCGGTATATGCAATATAAAAGGAATTTCCGCGGTAACTGACGCTTTACAGTTTTCAATTTATTCGGTATAGTATAAATGTAAAAGGGGTTTACGGTGGCGGTCTTCATGGCTGCTGCCGTTTTCGGTTATGTCCTGCTTTTTCGTGGAAATCATTAAGTTTCTGTTTAAGCATATTCATTTATCTCATTGCTCGTGAAAACAAACAGGCTGCCATAAATGTACACTAGATACAAGATACTCTGATGCCTATGTAGTCTAAAAGCTGCATCTTGTATATAGCGGCCATTTTGTGACAGCCTGTTTTATTATAAATAAGCCAAAATTCCTTTCGTTAAAGTTACATTTTACCTTGCCAAACCTTTACCAGTTTTTTAAGACTTTAGCTGGAAACGGCTGGTCTGATCCTGTAAAAGCCGTACCTGCTCAAACAGTTCCGTACTCACCGTTGCCGATTCCTGGCTGCTTGCAGAGTTTGTCTCTACCACTGCCGAAATCTGTCCAAGCCCTTCTGTCACCTGTGAAATAGCGATAGCCTCCGCATGCACTGCGTCTGTAATTACACCAATTGATTCGTTGGACTCCTGTACCAATTCAAGCGTTTTTTGCAATGTTTCAGAAACCCTCTCTACAATCTGATTCCCTTTTTCGGCCGCACGCACTGCATTTCCAATTAATTCTCTGGTCGCCTGCGCCGCTTCATTGGAACGTGCCGCCAGATTACGTACCTCGCTGGAAACCACCGTAAAGCCTCTTCCTGCCTCGCCTGCCCTGGTTGCCTCCACCGCTGCATTCAGCGAGAGAATATTCGTCTTAAACGCTATATCCTCAATCGTAGAAATAATTCTTCCTATTTCTTTGGAGGAATCACTGATATCTGCCATAGCCGAAACCAACTGCTCCATCTCCCGACCGCTTAAGCTAACCTGCTCTCTGGTAAGCTGCGCACTTTCTTTCACGCTGGCTGCCATTTCAATATTCTGCTTTGCACTATTGGAAAGCTCATCTAAGGTAGCATACAACTCTTCCACAGCCGCAGCCTGGTCAATTGCTCCCTGGGCAAGCAGCTGGGCGCCGCCGGAAAGATGCTCCGCATGCCCAAATACGCTGTCCTCAGCCCGATTAATATTGGAAATCGCCTCCGAGAGAGAAGCCGTAAAACTTTCCATAGATTTCTCAATAGAGTAAAAATCTCCTATAAAAGGAACGGAACAAGCCACATTAAAGTCGCCGGTTGAGACCTGATACATCATGCGGTTTATTTCCTCCACATACTGACGTATCTGCTCCATAGATTCCTTAAGGGTTCTGGTCAAATCACCAATCTCATCATCTACGTCATAATCCAAATCCAGCTTTAGATGTCCTTCCTTTAAAGGAAGCGTCTTTTCCGTGAGCATAAGAATCGGTTTCACCACCTGCTTTAACACATACAGCACAAGACTGATAAGGCAAACCAGTGCTAAAGTAAGGCCCACAATTGATGTAGTGTGCATAAACACCAGTGTGACCTGCATACTTTTCTGGCTTTTCTCCCTAAGCACGCCTCCCCGTTCCACCACTTCGTCCAAAAGCCCTACCAAAACCCCAAGGTTGCTCTGAATCGTTTCCTGATAATAATTTTGCGCCTGCTCTTTATCCGTTTCAAGCAATTCCAATACATCGACAGCCGATTGATGAAGTTCCTCATGAAGGGGCTTAAGTTGTTCACGCAGATTTAGAATTTCTTCATCATCCGTTCCCTCCTCGCCATAAATCCATTGCCCAAGCACACAGCCCGTGGGATCCGTACTGCCGGTGAACTCCGTTCCTACATATAATGCATTACTCAAATTAGTCGCCCATTTGTAATGTGCCACTTCCGCTTTCTGGGCCCTGTCAAGCAAAGCATTTACTTGCGAGTTCAGCTTTTCCGAACGCTCAATACTAAGAATGTTTATCGTCATCACCACGCTAAACAGTAGCACAGAGGCAAACGCCGCCGCTACCCGAAACCCAACCATTTTGTTTACACTTTTTCTCATAAACATATTCCTTTCTTTTTTGTTTTCGTTACCTCTTACAGTATTCCTCAGCCCAATCTTTCGTGTTACAATTTAGCAATATTTCAAATTCAATGAAAGGGGCCGTAAACCAGACTTTCCTGTTCCGCCCATAATGCAATTTCGGCTTTACTTTCGCAGAAAATCACTATCACAGTTGTGGTTATCCTGCATAAAAGCAAAGCCGGAATGTTAACAAAAGTCTTTTATTTTTCATTTTTATCTGCAAATTAAAATCATAATACTGCACTTGAAAAAATTGTAGCATACACCAAATACCTTTGCAACTATAATTATCAACTTGAGTTTCCGCAGTTTTATCCAGAAGCCCCTGATTTTATGAGTATCGTGGTGAACAACTTTCAAAAAATGCCCAAAATATAAGGAATCTCATTCCCTTTTGATGTAAAATTAAGCTATCATACAAAAATCTTACTAAACAAAAAAAGAAAGGATTCCTTATGGCTTATTTTATATCAAATACTTACACTTTAAAACGAAAAATTTTAACTTTTACAAATAAGATTTCAAAACACCTTTCTAAACCGAAAAGAAATTTACCGCTGACATCACCTATGGCATTCTGGCTTCTGGAAGCTGCCTGCTGACGGATATTGCTGACCAGCTTCACGAACCTTCCAAAAAAATCAATGTCGTTGACCGCTTATCCAGACACCTTGATAAAGGAACCCCGGCGCTTGCCGCTGCTTCCTATCTCCAGCAGGTAAAAAAGATGGTGCCTGCTGAACCTGTGATTCACATTGATGACAGTGATGTTGTAAAACCTGACGGTTATAAATTCGAATCTCTGGGCATTGTCAGGAATGGTTCTGAAAGTACTGCCACAAAAAATGTTTATAAAAAGGGCTATCATGTTACAGAAGCCTGTGTCCTTACAGCCAGTAATCATCCTGTCAGCATCTTCTCCCACATCCATTCTTCACTGGAAAAAGACTATAAGTCTGCAAATACAATTACCTTCCATGCCATAGAACAGGGCGCTGCTCTTTTTGGTAAAGCAACTTTTGCCATGGACAGAGAATACGATGACAATAAGATGTTTCTGAAACTGGATGAACTTGACCAGGATTATGTCATTCGTCTGAGCGCCAAGCGTAAGCTGCTGTATCATAACAAATGGACAATGGCTACAGAGCTTCGCAACCGCAGAAAAGGCAAAGTCAAAACCAGTGTGTTTTACAAAGGGAAAGAACATGAAGCATATCTCTCCCATGTAAAAGTGCAGATTACTGCATCCAAAAAAGATATTTATCTGGTGCTTGCTTATGGCATTACCGGGCATCCGATGATGCTTGCCACCAACAAAGAAATCAAATCCAAAGATGATGTAATCCGGGTGGCAAGAACCTACTTCTCGCGCTGGAAAGTCGAAGAATATTTCCGCTGCAAAAAGCAGATGTTCCAGTTTGAAAAATTTCGTGTGCGCAAGCTTAAAGCAGTCAACGCACTTAACTTTTATATCTCCTTATGCATGGCGTTTCCTGCAGTGATTTCCATGGAATCAGAAACCAATGCCCTTAAGGTTTCCATCATAAAGACAGCCAATCCCGTAAAGGAAAAAGTTTTCTTCTGCTAATACCGGCTGGCAAAAGGCATCTACGGCATACTTTCCTATGCAAAAGAGGGCGTCAGACTCTGGTTTCGGACGAAACGTCCGAAGTACCGTTACCTCTGCCTTAAGCTGGTTGTTTGAATAGATAATAGAATATATCTCCCAGGGTCCGGTTCCGGCGGGGCTTATTAAAGTGCTTCTATTCACAGAACTGCCATTCCCCAAATCTTAAAAAATCGGCAGATTGGTGCTATGTAAAACTGTATTCTTTTTGGAGTTACATTTTGCGGAAACTCAAGTAATTATCAAAGATTCGCAGGTAATATTTTACACCTTTAAATCTGCTTCTCCAAAACCGGGTAGGTATGCAGTAAACGCCACAAAATATGCCCGCAACAACCTCATCCTGGTTTCTCATACACTGTCCTCATACAACATCTGAATTTCTTTGCAGACCTTTAAAATACGCTCTTTTACTTTTTGCGGTTTCATTATCTTGACTTTATTTCCAAAAGAAAGAACTACCCCGTACCAATATGTCTCATGCTCCGGCGCCGAAAAGCAAAACTCAAAATCTCCATTCTCAAATTCTCTTGTAACCTGTCCGTTCAAATATTCCCTGCACTTTGACTTCACAGCTTTTTTCCCATAAAGTTTAATCTCAACAATAGGACCACTATCCTCCTTCAGGTTTATATCTGCAAGGTCATGGTTCCTTCTGTTTTTTATGTCCGTTACTTCCAAACGCTCCATGCGGACTAATTTAAACATACAATAGTCCTGATACTTTTCATAATATCCTATCAGATACCAGCTATACCATTTGTATTGCAGCCGTACCGGCTCAACTTCCATTTCCTTTTCCTCATCGCGACTATTTGTGTAGAGAAAGCGAACAACATTCTTTTCCTTGATTGCCCCTTCCAATCGCAGTAACTCATCTTTTATCTTCCCATCCTCGCCCGCCACACTAAAGTCTATGGAAACAGCGCTTTCCTTTGCATGATTTAAACTTTTTATATTCAAGCTATTCATTTTAGCCAAAACCTGCTCTATTTCCTTGTTTGCATAAGCGCTTGCCATTCCTTTCAGTGCTGCTACAATCCAATCATATTCATACCTTGCAGCCGCCTGCTTTTCCAAAACAAAGCCTTCCATAATCTGATATCCGCCCTCCATTCCACAAAAAGATTGGATTGGAATACCTGCCTGGTCTAAGGATTCAAGATCCCGCATAATCGTTCTGGATGAAACTTCAAATTCTGCCGCAAGCTTCTGCGCAGATGTGCGTCCATGATTCAATAAATAAACAACTATCCCCATAAGCCGGTCAATTTTCATTTTTCTTATACCCCTGCATACCGCAAGCTTTGCTTGCAGTACTGCCATCTATGTGCAAGCACAAATTAACATCCAGCAACTATGATATAATTATGTCTCATTTTAATCAGAGAATCAATTCTCTTTCATTAAAATATTTGATAAAATCCTCGTATTTATTTGAAGACCTGACATGCATATGGTATAATTTTCAAGGAAAGTATCAGATTCAGAGCAGCAGCCAAAAGAACAACTTATACAAAAGATAAACTGCCCCTGAATTTGATTCTTTCCATAAATTTTATAAATGAAAGGACAAGGAGCATAACAACATGAAAAAATTCTTAGTAACAGCCTTAATGGTTACAGCCATACTTGGCACTTCTGTTACAGTCTCTGCCGCCCCTAAAACTATGTCTGATGGCACTATATTTGACGCTGAATACTATGCCGCAACTTATCCTGATGTGGCACAGGCCCTAGGCACGGATGAAGCTGCCCTTTATCAGCATTATGTTTCATTTGGCAAGGCAGAAGGAAGAAAGCCCTGCGCCGACAACTACGTAAGCCAGGACACAATAGATGCTGCTAACGCCAAGCATAACTATTACAAAAATCTCACAGCTGAACAGGCCGCTGCCGCTGATGCGGTCGCAAAACAAATTGCTGATTCCATTATGGCAAACAAGGCATACACAACAGATCTTCAGCGGGTCAATGCTGCTGCCGTAACCGTTGCAACACAATGCAGCCAGCTCCCCTATGGTTCTGATTCCGCCAAATGGTATCGTTCTCCTTACGGAGTATTCGTAGGCGGCGTTTATACCTGCGCAGGCTCTACAAGGGCACTAGGCAGAGTTCTTGATTACATGGGCTATTCATGGGAACACGTTAATGAAAACAAAAATTCACACCAATGGTGTATTGTTACAATGGATGGACAAAAAGGATTTGCTGATGGAATGGGCGGCTTCGCCGGATATGGAGATATGGTAAGTGGTATGACAATTAACGGAATGACCATTTACTTCCCTTCATAAATCATATTAATATATATCATAACCCGTTCTGATAAGTGAAGTGAAAAGCAATCAAAGTATAAAAAATACAATAAGAGGCAAAAAAAGTATTGACTTATCGCCTTACAAATGATATCATACCTTTTGTGGCGTGAGTCAAGCGGAAGTGTCGGAACTGGCAGACGAGCAAGACTAAGGATCTTGTGAGCATTGCGCTCGTGTGGGTTCAAGTCCCATCTTCCGCAGCTTAGTTAGAGGGCTGAAATCCTTGATTTTTCAAGGTTTTTGGCTCTTTTTATTTTTGAGAATGATACTATGTTTTGGTCACTTTGGTCACTTTTTGTATAATTTTGAGGGTCTAATGCATTTAATACCTTTTTATCTGTTTCTGCACTATTCTCAATATTATAGATATAATGCCTCAAAGTTGTAGATTCATCTGCATGACCTAACATATCCTTTACAATGCTGAGATTAACGCCATTATGTAACAAAGTTGATGCATATGTCTTCCTAATCTTGTGCATTGTTTTCACTGGAATTCCTATGTATTCACACCCTCTTTTTATTTGTGTGTCTACAGCATCCGGTGTAAGGCACCTGCCATCCTTCACAAACAGGAAGTCTTTATACTGATGACCGTATTCCTCGTTAATCGCCTCAATTCTTTTGATAATCCTTTTCGCCTGTTCAGTCAAAGGCAGCCATCTGTCACCATCTTCGGACTTTGTATAATCCACAACATGAAATCCCATACTTTTCATATTATTCAGGTCGCTTGTGTCAAATTCTTCTACAAGCTGCCTATGTATATGGATCCTATTATCAATGATATCCGATTTGCAGATTGCAAGGATTTCTCCTTTTCTTGTTCCCATCTCAAAATCAAGCATAACAGCCAAAGGAGCGGTATTAGATGGATTATTTTTCAACCTACGTTCCATTTCATTAATAAGCAGTTCTTTCTCATTAGCTTGAAAAACTTCCTTTTCACTTGGCTTTTTACTACTGCTGGCAAATTTTTTCTTATTGACTTTAATGCGGTATGGGTTTTTCTCTATGTATTCGGCATCAACAGCATATTCCAATGTCTGTTTTAAGATTCCGCACATATTATAAAATCCTTTCTTTTTCAGATTATGTTTCCCCAATACTGCATTGAAGAAATCATCAATATTAATTTTAGTAAGATTTTTTACCGGAATAGAAATAAATTCTTTTTCAGGTTCATAAAATCTTGTCCAATCTGCCATCATGCGCTTAATTGTGCCGCTATTGACCACATTTGTTTTATGACGCATAAATTCATAAAACATGCTTTCTATCGATAAATTCGGGGTTTCTTCTTTATCTATAGGATCACTTAAATTTGACAGGTAATAGTCACATATAATATCTTCTAAATCTCTTTTCCTTTTTCTCTTTATTTTCTTCCTGCCGTTTGCTTTTGACTGGTCAGGAAGATAACTATACCATACATCTTCTTTCTCATTGTGCCATATAGAATAGTTATGCCTTTTTAATGTCTCCTCTCTTTTCTTCATCTTGATTTGCTCTTGCACATATGCCAAATCAATCATATCGTTTTCTGCTATATATTTCAATAATTCATTTACATTATTTTCTTTTATAAAACTTCACACTCCAATTCATATAAAATCTATTTTAAAAAGGCACTGTTATAATCAAACCCATAACAGTACCTTAAAATCAAAAACCCATATTCAGTTTTTAAATTATTTATCTTATTCTATCTATACTAGTTAGAACATAGCCCACCTGGATAGGCAAACTATGTTCTTTGTGCTTTGTTTATAATGACTTTCACTTTAATTAATATATCCCATACTTCCTGGTCATCTCAAAATCATGCCAGCTTTTCTTGACTGCATCATCTGCTACTTTCTTCATGCCATTCAGGAAATGATTTGTGTCATTTACATCCCCGTTAACCGTAATCAAGCTGTCATAATGTACGCTCACACTATTATTCGTTGCGTTTGTTTTTGCTATTTCAGGTTGTCTTGTCAGAGAGCCAAGATTCCATAAGGATTGGTCTAAAGCCCCTGGATTGATTGCATCAATAGCTGTCTGCTGTATATCCGGCATGTCACTATTGCTTTTTATAAACTTAGGTTTCTCTCCTTTCTTCCAGCTGAAAACAATTTTTCCGTTTTCATCAAGCCCGCCGCCAACGCTTTCTGCGAATTTTATAAGGGCTTCTCTTTGTTCCTTAGTCCAAGCTGTACGGCCTTCCTTTTTGGCATATTCCTCTGGGTTTGTCTTTGCCCATTCATAAACATTATCTGTTTCATCTTTGGTAAGGATCTGGTCGCCTTCATTGCCGATTGCATAATTTCCGGACTGTAGTTTGGAGAGTGTAAGCTCCTGGCCTTCCTCATTGATGACCCTCAAACCGCCTTTTGCATTACGTGTGCCCTTTGCATAAGCGTATTTATGCCACTTGCCGTCTTTCTCTTTCTGCATTACTTCACGGATTTCGCCGCTATTCTGCCTTACAATCTTGAAATCAGCTGAATTAGAAGTGTTAGAAGTGTCAGAATGTTTTCCTGAATAGTTTCCATAGTTCCTGTTAACACTATCCTGAGCCGCACCCATAGCTGCCATAGCACTAGCCGCATTATTGGCAGCCGAAGCAACGCCGTTTAATCCATTGGCTATGCCGTCCAAAGCACTTTGAATACTGCTGATGTTGTAGCCGCCCTCAAGGGTATTTATCAGACTGTCATGAAGTGCCTGTGTCATGTAGTTCAAATTTTCTTCACTGTAATAAGATGATGCAAGCTCGCTTACAAGATTGTCTGCACGGGTGGCAAACATCCACGCAAGGGAATCTGCCGTCTCATTTGCCTTATACTGTAAAGCATACACTTCATTTTCGACACCCATTATATTACTGATGAATGCGCTTGCCCCTGCTGATAACACCTGCCCATAGCTGGCTATCGCATGTTCGCCATTCTGCCATGATGTGATAATGGCATCTGATATGGTGATCCCATGCTGTGTAGCAATATAAGCGATTTCCTGTCCTACAATATCGGCATTGGCCTTGACCGTTTCAAAGGATGCAGCGACAAGCCCCTCGCGTTCATCTAAAGATGCTTTCAATGCTTCTATTTCGGCATCACGCGCTTTTTTGTAATCCTCGTACTGCTTGTTTAAGGCGTTTTCCTGTTCTTCAATTGAATGCTCATATTGAGCATTTTCCAGGTCTTTCCTTGCTTCTGCAAGCTGTTCTTCTAACTGTTTGCGTTTTGCGACTGTAGCAGCTGTATTATCATTCTCCATTGCCGCTATCTGGCGTTCAAGGTCAGTGACGGATTTTGTCTTTTCAGCAATGGACTGCTGGTAATCGTGTAGATCTTTCGCTGCTTTCAAAGCATCAATCTGTGCGTCTATCAATTCCTTATAAACGGATATTTCCTTTTCAATCGCATCTATTTCTTCGTCAATACGTGTCTCATTAAGGTCAATGATGGCATCCTTTATCGCCTCGGAACTGTTTACAGCGTCCCACTGCCCTGACGATAATTCAGCAAGCTTGTCCACATATTCCGTAGCGGAATATTTACCGGCACTATAAGCAGCATTCAAATCATCAATAGCGGCATTGTACTGCTGTACCTGGTACTGCGCAAGCTCATACTGCTGGGTAAGGAGTCCTAATTGTGCAAGCCCTTCTTTTGACCAGTTAAAGTTGCCGTCTGTTACTTTGAAATCATCAAACAGCCCACGGAGATTGGATAATTCGGAATCAAGGTCTTTAAACTGCCCCTGTATCCTGTCAAATACATCCCAATGGAGCTGTAATAATTCATTGTCAAATTCTTCTATGGCTTTCTTGCAGTCAAGGATATTCCCTTCTACATCGGAGAGGGCATTGACCATAGAGAGCCATTCATCTGTTCCTTTCTGTACCCTTCCAGAACTAACGGCAGAGGTCATCTGCTCTACTAATTTTGTCTTTTCTTCTTCAAGAAGCGCAAGCTGTTTCTTTGACTGGTCAATCTGTGATGTAAAGAATGACTCGCCAATCAGTTCCCCAGCTTCTTTGAGTAACGCTATCTGTTTCTCTATCAGGCCTTTTCCGTCCTCATGAAGGTCAAACTGGTTAGTAAATTCCTCCATGATGTTGTTGAATTTCTCTAATTCCAACTGTCTGATAGCTGTCCGTAATTCTGCTAATTCCTGTTTACAGTCAGCTATCTTGTCAGCCCATTGCTCATAGTCCTTTATTGCTTCTACAACTTCCTCGTTACCATCACCAATAAATGTGGTAAGGTCAACTGCGCCGTCTTTTATTTTAGCGGCTATATCGGAAGGAAGTTTGGATAATGCTTCATTGGCTTTCTGGGTGTACATGTTGAGGGCATCGGAATAATTCTTGAACTTTTCTTCTGTAATGCCTAATTCTGCATCTATCAGTTTGTTCTTTGCAAATGAGCCTGTCACATTATCAAGGTTTGTTTTCAGGAGGGAGAGGGCATTGTCTAAAACTTTTACTCTGCGCTCAAAGAAGTCAAATAATTCCTCAAATTCATCTTTTGTTTCCTTTGTGGAACCTTTCTTTGCATCGTCAAGGGCACTGTTTATCTTATCCTTCTCTTTTTCAAGGTCTTTGATCTTATCAGCGTAGTTATGACCACCAATACCGCCATTGGCTGAATTTGCAGTATTATTGAAGGTCGCCTGTAGATTTTTTAATATATCTATCTGGGAGTTGATGTTGGAGATGGCATTTTCATATGAGGATATGTCAACTTCCAGACCGCTTTTGAATTCATCAAGGCTGAGTTTTCCGCTCAGATAATCATTGGTTACGGATGAAAACTTAGCCGGACTGCTTACCTTTTTGATACCGCCTTTGTTTGTGCCGCCCCTGCCCGGGTATATTGCGGACGGATCGCTGATCGTCTTTCCTGTTACAATCCCAAGCACTGCATTTGCCACATCGGTTGCTTTCTGGGCAAGTCCGCTTAGTGAATGCTGTGAAGCTACGGCGTTGACTGCCATACCGTCAGCCATGGAAGCAGTGGCAGTGTTCATATTTACAGCCATGTTGTCAGCAACTTCTGCATTGTAATTGCCAAGCTGTTCCGTATTCTGCGCCATGTTTTCTGCTGTATTTGCAAAGGACTGGCTTATCTGGTTATTCTTGGCGATCTCATTTTCAAGCTCCTGGTTCATTGCTTCCACACGGAGCCTTAATTCCTCCTCGGTGATCTGTCCTTTCGCTGTCCCAATCTGGTTAGCAATTTCAAGTTCTGCAATAGCGGTTTCTTTACGTGCTTCTAATTCTGCCTTATCAGCTTCAAGCTTTGTGATCTGTGCATTGATGATAGACTCATCGCCAGCAAGGATGCTCTTTACAACTTCCTCATTTAACTGGATCTGACCATTGCCAGCGTATACAGCATTGGTAAGAATTTCGGGGTACATCTTTGCAAGTTCAGCGGCAGCGGTAGTTGATATGGTAAGACCATCCGCAACGGCCTCCTGAACCTTTGCAAGGTTTTCAAACTGGTCTGTAACACTCTGGATTACATTTGCCGTATCACTCCATGTAGAACCGATAGAAGTAGCATATGCCTCCATGCCGGTATCTCCATAGGAGCTTAGGGACTGTAAGGAATTGATAAGAGCGTCTACCTGGGCACGTTCTTCCTCTGTATTAAGGGATTCTTTTAAGGCTTCGAGGCTTTGGATTAGTGATTCAGGTTGTTGTGCAATCAGAGTGCTTAACCCTTCTGACAGGTTCCCGAATCCATCTGCGGCTAAATCTATGTAGGGGATAAGAGCTGGAAATTGCTGCATGAGGTCAATGACTGCTGACTCATCTAAGGTGCCTTGGTTGAAGGAATCTAAAGCTGAGCGGAGAGTAGAGATAGCTGACTGGATATCATCTATGGATTCTTCGTATTCGGAGATGGTGAAGGTAACGGGGGTATCGTTCAGGCTTTCAATATCACCTTTTGTCTCCGCTATTCTCTTTTGAAGTTCATCAAAGCCAATCTCGTTATCCGGAGAAAACGAAAGTGCAATGCGCTTATCATCGTCTGAAAGCGATACTAAATCATCGCGTGAAATACCGCTGAACATCCCTTCTAACAGGTCATTGGTATTATCATATGTGCCGTTCATCTTCTGGATTTCTGTTACAATGTTAAAAGAATTCTGATAAAGCTGGTTCCAGTATTCAGCCATGGATTTAGCTTTTTCTAAGTCATTGTCTGTCAAAAGCCCACTATCAACTGCCTCTTGCGCTGTCTGATAATTCTTCAAATACTCGCCGCTATTAATTATTAGCTGTTCTTCAATGTACTGCTGTTCTTTTAGAAGTTCATTTCTCTTTTCGGTCAGCTTTGCAATATCGTTTTCAACCACAAACTTATCATGGCCAGCTAACGATCCGCTGTTAAGCCTATTCTGTAAAGAAGATAATTCTGCTTCAACTTCTGCCAGTGAGGATTTATCCGTTTCAAACCTTACAGAAAGATACTTATATCCCTCTTTGTTATAACGGTCATATTCGGATTGCTGTTTGACAATAAGGCTGTCCTTATCAAAGTAGTCAGAAAAACTTGTACCGATCTGGTTTTGATATAACCGTTTCTGTTCAACTTCGAGAATCTTTTGTTGTAACTCTAATTCCTTTTCAAGCTGTGAAATCTTTTGGTTGTCAAAATCAGACTTGTATTCAAGGTTATTCAGTTCTTCTATCTGGGATTTGAGGTCAGAAATCTTGGAATTGATATCATCTACCTTTTCTTTGGATTCCACGACTGTTTCATTAAATTTATCAAACGCATTGGCAAATCCCGTTATAATTGCTTGTACTGCAATACCGCCTAAGAATGTCAATGCAGTATTTAATAAAATAGTTTTCAGGCGTAAGTCTTCGGTGGACTGACCTGTTTCTTGGAGATATTGGCGATAGCCTTTTAGGGATGCAGGAGCATCTTTAGAGGTTGTCTGTAAGTATGCTTTAAATTGTGCATTATTTTTTACAAGACTACCACTAAAAGAGTCTAAATCAGCTTTACCACTGTGTAATTCCTTATTCCAATATTTTATTTCTTCACTAGCTTGTGAATAATGTTTCTTTAAATTCTTGATTTTGCTTATGTCTATGCCAAAGAGATTCCCCTCAAAATCAATCTTCTTAGTATCTTTGTCCCAAATCTTGGTTAGCCCATAATCCTTATTCATTGCTACCATGGAACTATTAACTGCGGTCAAGATGGTTGGAATTACACCAAATTTCTCAATCAATCCTTCGATTCCTTGGATCATCTTATCCCCGAAAGTAAGGCCACCTAATACAGCATCTTTGCTTACAATGGAATTGACTAGACTGTCCCAGGAATTCTGAATCTGATTGAGTTTCCCACTCCAATTGTTGGCAGACTTCATGGCTTCTTCCATTGCAGAACCAGAACCTTCGGAATAATCAACAAGCATTTTGTCAAACATTTCCATGTTCTGAAGCAAGGCAGCTAATTTTGCGGCCTGATGTTTGCCACCAATATTAGTCAGGATTTCGGCTCTTAAAGTGTCATTTTCGTCAAGTTGATTAAATGTAGCTGATAAATCCCATAATATCTCAATTGGATTACGTAGACGTTCTGTACCATTTACAAATTCTGTCATAGATGCATTTGCCTGATTCAGTGTACTTACTATTTTATCAGAAGTAATATTCTGCAAATTAATCAAAATAGATTTGATAGAGTTTCCGATTTCGCTACCGCCAGCCTTAGTTACTGCTTCCATAGTACCAATCATAGCTGATAAGTCTTCGATTGAAACACGATAACTGGAAGCTACTGTACCAGCTTCACTCATAGCAATAGCCATATCTTCAAGTCCTACGCTGTTCCTGTTTGTGATGCTGTTTTGTCCGTCAAGTACAGCATTTAACTTTTCCGCTTCACCGTTGTATTTATAGGCAGCGTTGGTTGCCAAAATATATTTATTTGCAACATCTGCTGTCATGTCTCCAGCAGCCTGTGCAAGTAAAGACTGTTCAGCCATTGCAGAACCTTTTTCACCATAGAAACCGGAGCGAGACATTTCCTGAATACCAAGTAAATAATCACTTGCAGTCTTACCATACTTGCTTGCCGCTTTGAATGAGGTATTGCCAAGTTTTTCTAATTGTTGAGTAGTTAGATCAGAAGTCTTACTGATTTCTGTAAGAATATCATCAATTTCTTTCAGTGTCCCTAATGACTTAGTAAAATTATTGACCGCTAATGAGGTCACACTAAATATACTTCCCAATTTTGTAATATGACCAAACATGGATTTGATACGGTCAGCAGTGCTCTTACTAGCGAATCCGGTAGCACTGATCTCAGACTTAAAAAGCTGAAATGCATCTGTTGCATCCCTCAAAGATTTTTTATCACTAACTACATCAATAAGATTCCTGACTTTGTTTGCTTCATTCAGAAGCACACTTGACTCGTTTATTTTAGTATACCGATTTAAGTATGTGGTAAGGTCATTTCCTAATTTATTTTTCTTAGACTCTATATTAATTCCAAAGGAAATAGGATTTTTCTCTACATACGCTTTCGCATCTGCAATTACTTTCTTAACTTTTAATTTGGTTTTGTTTTCATCAATATTTAAGGCATCAATATCTTTGAAAGATACATTATTTAATGCTTTATTAACTTCATCCTTTATATTCTTACTGTCAATTTGAGCTTTCAGCTTTATTGTTGATAGCTGGTTGGAAAGATTCTTGATATAAGTATTTATTTCCTTTTTGCTACTTCCCTGTGCCAATGTTGCAGTAAGGCGTAACATATTTAATGTTTTCTCAAGCGTCTTTATATCAGCATTAACTTGCTTCTTGCTTTTACTTTGATCAATAGCACTGACGAGATCTAAAATGTAATTATCGTTCAAATATTTATCCTCCTTATTTTGAACATAATAAAAGAGAGACTATGTAAATAATCTCTCCTAAAATTTGTTATTTGATATTTAGTTTTTATTAAAATCTCTTCTGACATCTTACACAAACACGATCTATCCTGTTAGTTGCAAATCCTGTCAAAAGGCTAAATTTTCTAGGAACCATCTGTATCTGTGTACTTCTACAGCGTGGACACCGGACTATATCAGGTGAATTATCATTTACAAGTGGGCTGTTAGGTAAAACTTCTTTTAATTGTTTTTCTGCATCTTTCATATCTATTGCATCGAATATATATAATGGTTCTTCGTCATCATATAATGTAGTTGTCAAGATTCCTCCTGCACCATTATAATAATACCACTTAGTTGTTACTTTTCTAGGCTCAGCAGAACTCTCTACATCCCCAAGCAAAGAACCTCCACATACCAGACACACATTTTCACTATTTCTTTGCTTTAATATATCCTCATTCAGTGCTGATTTACAATGTGGACACAAAATAGTTCTATCCATACCCAAATCCCCTTAATTCATTAATCCATTAACTTTCTTTCAGTTCATTATATCATGTCTGTATGATTATCACAAGAAATTTTCAAGCAATAATCGAACATATTTTCTTGTCTTTCATTCTTATTCTTACACCTCCCCCACATCCCCTTTCACTTCAACCGCCTTGCTAAAACTATCCATAATCTTAAGACAGGCATCCTCATAAAATTTCTTCCTGTTCAACAAATCCTCGCATACCTTTTGTTTCGATTCTTCCGGCAAAGCATCATATAATATCCCCACACCTTTAACGATATGATTTTTCTCGTCTTTGCTTTCTATAGTCACTCCATTATAAAGCTCTATCAAAGCATTTATTGCCAGGATATTTGTATTTGCCCCATCAAGCAATCCTTGCAAATATTGATTTAATTCCTCTTGATTATTCATCCAATTATGCAAATCAGATAACTTGTAATTAACCGAAATTATATTCTGATGCTCTGTTTTCAGATTTGGTAATGTCCTATAGATAACGTCCATTCCAATCTCTTTTCTATTTGTTTGGTTTCTCTCCGTATTAACTACCTCCATACTTCTTATTTCTCTATTCAGTTTTTCTATTTTATTCAGTTGTCTTGTTTTAATTTGATTGTTGCGGCTTAGATTTTATGCCGCTTTGAATGATATTAGATTTTAATTTGAATTTTAAATATGTGTTTAATTGGTTGATGGGTTACTTTACAAATAATTAAATGCTAATACGCTTATTTTGCATAAACCTCATTTAGAAATGTTTCGATTCTATCACAGATATCTTTTGAAAATTCTACTTCTCCATGTATCCACCTATAATAATAAGTGTTGCTAATATTAATTTTCTTGCAGAATGCCATGACTGTAGCACCTGTATCATCTAAAAATGATTTTACTCTTTTCTTTAAATCCATATATTTTGTACCCTTTCTTTTTTTAAAAATTGTTTTGTTGAATTGTCAATAAAAAAATAATAATATCGGAACCTCTATATAGGATCAGATGTTGCTATTCACCTAATCCCATATTTCAATCCCATTGCCTAGATTGTATTTATAATAATCTGCCTTGCTATAGCAGTTATTATCTTTTTGTACATAACCGCATGGTAACTGTGCGAACGAATCACCATGCGGACTGTAGGTTTTGTATCATATAACCTTCTTCCAAAAAGTTGTATGATGCATGCGTTGTTATTGTGGTACATCCAGATTGTGGAAGTCCTGGACGAATGCCGATATAAGTTTTGAGGCTTATACCGGCTGAAAAACTGAATATTTGAAGAAATATATTTGAACTGTAATTACAGTTATTGGCGTGGCACTGACAGCTTTCTATGATCCGGATTTTCCACAATACCAGATACTGCCAATGCCGATAGTACGATATTTCACAACATTTTAGAGAGACCCTACTCAGCTTACGTTCTTTTCTCGCCTCTCTTCATAGTCAATCATAAAAACTCCCGTAAAATCAATACTCTCAGCCCCTTTTTGTGAACTTTTTTCAGTTTTTTTGAAACAGTTCAAGAACGCTTTTTTATCTTTATCATATAAAACAGTTAACATGCTATCCCTCAAATCTTCATTTCCAGACTTAAACGCATATGCAATCAAAGTATACATAGTATCGCCTTTAATAGTAAGATTTTTCAATTTTTCCATGCAGATCTCAAACTCATTAAGTCGCTCATTATGATAAGTATTTCCTTCCCTGTTCAAAATACTTATCTGCATGTCATATTCCTTTACTATATCAATCACCTTTTTATATTGCTTTCGGTCTACCTTAACCTTGTCCGCTTTATATTCAAAGATAGGTTTTACACCATATTCACCTTCCCTATAGGTCTTGGTATTTAGTTCTTTATGCTTTCGGAGGTCAATAATCCCATCTTCAATAATCTGATAAAGCAAATCCATAGGGCAATTAAAGAATCCAACATCACTCTTTTTGATTTCCAGCTTATTACCTTTTTTCTTCTTATTATTGTATTCCTGCACATCAGCATAAAAAACAGGATATCTTGGATCATGTTCCATGCACTGCATTTTCTCAATCCTTGCTAATTCACTTCCTACTTTTATTTCAAAACTCCTTTTACATGAATCAATTGCCACTTGCGCTAATACGCTACATATTATAAAAACATCCTCCAATTCCTTATCTTCACACCCACTATCAAACCAATAACTCAAAGCCAATTGTGCTATATTGCTTGCAGAGCCGATATTATATTGTGCTGAAGAAATATTGGCATCCATTTTAGAATATGACTTCATACTTTTGTCATATTCATTTGTCCCATACTTTATGTTATTAATGATCGTAGGGTATTCCACATACGCTTTCTTTGCAAGCTCAACAATATCCTTCTGGTTAGTTGTATAGATTGAATCTGTATCTAAATCCTGCCCATTCAAGCGACTTTGAACATCAGTTCCAATCCCATTAATGATAATGACATTATCACCCAAATCAGGAAAATACTTTCTAACTGCATCTGGGAATACATTCTCTAAATATACAATATTATTCGGCGAATTATGCGGACTTCTGAAACCTGCAAGCCTTTCACCTTCCCCAAATCTGCTTGTACAACATTGGATTCTATCCTCTGCTTGTATAAAACAATTTTCATCAAGATAACTTTGTCTTGTAACTGCCATCAGCATAGCTACCGGATTTCCGCATATAACTAAATTATCGGCATACTGAAACAGCTTCCCAAGTTTAAGCCTCTGATCTTTAAACTCATTGATTTTTGCTTTCTTCTTATTTTTAAACCATTCCATATACCTAAATTCATCATTCCATCTATACAGAGCAATCAAAACATTATTGATACTATACCTTGCAGAACCGGTAATCTCCAGATATTTCAGGAAAGCTTCATCATCCGTCTTTAGTTTATTACAGTATTCAATGCTTGGAGCTGCAATTTCCCCTAACACACTCTTATCAGTGGTAAGCAGTGTATTATTCATCTGAAAAGAGCTTCTTTGCAATTCATCATATTTGCTACTATGGGCAGTCTTAACAATTGCAAACATTTCACCATCTTTTTTCATCACTCTACTGTAATATTTAAAACCGTCTTCTATCGTTCCGCTTTTACTCATTAATTCCAGGAACTTTATCCACTTCAGGGAGTTTTCTGTAACGATCACTTTTATATCTGTTACTTTCATCCTTCTCCCTGTCATATCCGTTTCATATGCTGTATCATAATCATCACCATAATAGTCCTTGAAATACCTTTGCATATTCCCCCGGAATAAACATGACTTAAAGAAATGGCTTCTGCAATATATGAACCCTTCCATATTTTCAGGAAAAATCGAATCATCAATTATGCCCATTCCATCCCATAGGGTATTTGCAATTTCAGATTTTTCCTGTTCCCTATCACAGCAACATCCCTTTTTATAATATGTAACATCTTTTTCAGGACACAGAGCCGCATCAATTCCATATCCAGCTAAAGCCTTTTTGCTTCTCTCAACATATTTTAATTGCGGATTTTCATCAGCGGTTTTCTTATAGAATGTCAACCCATATTGATTGATATATTCCTCAAACGCTGGATAGTCCTTTGCTTTTCTAGTATGCTCGACTTCTTTGGCTTTTACAATAATAGCCTTTTTATAACAGGAACTTTTTTGGTCTTCCAGTACGAAAATGTTCTCCATGGGAATCTGTATGTAATCTATTGCAGTTGCAGTGATCAGCGGCGCATATGCAGACATTTCAACAATCTTAGCACCTTTTACATTCGGCATTCTCTCCCATAGTCCCATTGTAAGATAATTGAAAACCTTATTGTGTAATTCTTTTTTGATAAAGAGGCAATGCCCTTCTTTTGCCTTTCCTGGAGTCCTTAAAAGCATTTGATATGTTATGGTCTTTTCTTTTGCCTTTATTTCTTTGCCAGTTTTTGAATCATATGTCTTCCATATCACTGTAGCATCATTCTCATAATAGTAATCTCTTAACTCTTGCGTTGTCATAGCTGGCTTTATATCTTCCTTATTGGAATCATCTTCATCTACTCCCCAATCAAATTTCATCATCAGGAAGTCATAACTTCCTTTAAATTTATTGACAATAACACCATGCTTACGGACATATTTTGCAAACAAGCTATTATTAATAACTGCATTCCCAAAATCAAGAAAAGGCTTTTTATATTCTTTTAAACCATTATAGCTTCCATCTTCATTTTTCTTTTTTATTACAAACTTGTAATTATTAGTGACTCTGTATAAACTTGCCGCCTGAATACCCTTAATTTTTATTGCACTGCTTTCCTGCTCATTTGTAATCGCTACATTGTTTTTACTCAATATCCATTACCTCCACATCAAAATCCACAACAACAGATTAATCATTCCACTTATAGTTCCACTAATACATTCTCCAATTCATTCATAAATTTTTCTCTCTATCTTATACTTCTCTATATCAATCTCTCATTTTTTCAAAATTACAAAAAACTCAAAAATTCCATGGAAAATTTCAATTTTTCTTCAAAAATCAGAAAAAAAATTCAAAAAATCCGTAACAAAAATAAAGCCTAAAGCAATCCCAATTCTGGAACTGCTCTAAATCAATCCTACTTTCTCAATCACTATTAAATTTTACATAATGGAATCTTTGAATCTGTGTGTTTGTATGTATCAAATATTATTTTCGGATGTCACTTTCTTTGACATCTCAGTTTTGCAATCACCGTACTGCCAATACGATGAATTGCTTTTGTCAATTTTCGAACATCAGTTCTATATCTGTAATTATATCGAATGTATGTTCGCATGTCAAGAGTAAAAAATACCAGCCACCTTGTTTTATTTTGATGGCTGGTAAGTATCATAGAAATGTTAACAATCCAAAAAATATCGTTAAAGCAGTTCCTACTATTGCTAAAACAATTCCTAATACAAATTTTCTTTTTTCTATAATTCCTTCTCTTAAAATGTTCTCCATTAATGCATTATAATAAGTCCTCATTCTAATAATTTCTAAGCTCATAAATATTTCATTATAATCAACTCCATATTCTGGTTCTAAGCTACTCCACTCACGCCTTCCCTCATAATCTATTCTTATCGCTTCAGATTTGGGTACTTTTTCAATGAGTTCAAAATATTTTTTGTTTACAGTATCCAAATACTTCTCATTTTCTTTTGAAAATTTATTTAACACGAAATCTTTCACTTTTTTTAGTGCTTTATCATCCTGATCTTTGACACATGATAATAAAGCTGTTTTATAATAATTTATATATGGTCAAATATCAGAAGAATATATTGGGAAATCCTTATGCATTATATTCTCTGTATAATAATTTATTAAATAGCAATAGAACCTATATGTAGTATATAATTCAGCATCTTTAACTTCACATATATCAATATAAAGTTCTGCCATGCCATCGTCTTTATCTCCATACCTTAAATTTGATTTAGTATATTTGTTCATATAAACACCTTCTCCAAATACTATTAATCAAAAATCAATTATTTAATCCTACAGTTGCTTCGATTCTTCTATACAATCTATTTTCCAAGTCCTCTTCATCCTTCCAAACAATTGAAGATTTCTGCGCAATATCAAAATGAGGTTTCTTGTCACTATTAAACACATCCTCTCGGCAACATATGATCACTTCTTTTCCTAACGCCTCCGCATATCCAGCTTCATAATAAGCTCCATAATTAGGATATGTAACATCTACTACAACAAACTTACTTCTGGATATTTCAAATAGTATTTCCGGTACAATCTGATTGTTATGTTCCTTTTCGTCTATTCTTCTAGGAATATAACCACATCTGCTAATCGCATTTTTGAAAGATTCACTAATTGTCTTTGTCTCATCCCTAAACGACATAGCAATGAAACCTTGATTGTTGGATTCTGTTTGCTCCATCTCTGATACTTTTTCCCAGCCTTTAGCAGAAATACGATAATTAGATAGATCATGGTCTAAATATCCTAACTCACATAATATATCTAATGTTCCGCTTACCTGTGTTGCATACTCCGTATACTCCACTCCCTCACAGTAAAGCAAATGCGTCATTTCAAAATTTCCCCCAAAAATATATCCATAAATAGGATAAGCTTTGCTAAGATTATATAAAGCCTTTTCCATCTTATCCATAAAAGATTGTGGATAATTCTTCATCAACTCCGCAACATTTACTTTCTGAAAATTATCTCGAATATCACCAACTGATTTTTCTTCATAAAAAAAGAAATATTTATTTTTCTTTACAAAAGGTGCTTTATTTAACAATAAATATATTTGATGAAACCTTTTTATTACTTCTTTTGTATCTCCTTTCCAAACACTTGGGTGTATTGTACATTGAAAACCTTTTTCACACTGTAGATAAATACTATCTGTTCCTATCCACTCGCCTTCTGTTATAGGACTTCTTTTACAATCTTTTCCTCCACAAAAAGGACATTTATCAGTTAATTCCATGATATACCTCCATAGCTTAATAGGTTTATTTTATCATAGAATTTCTGATTATCAAACTGCAATACATGTTTTCTTAGAAAATCCCATTCCCTACCAATCCCAACACCCCCACTCCTAAAATCTCAAATCAACCCCAAAATCCTTTACACACTAAATAATCAGATGCAAAAGTTTTTGTGATTTCACCAGTATCTAATAATTCCTTCATTGAATCCGTGAGATTACGTTCAATACGTAATGCTCTCTGAAGATTACGCTTTGACATATTTAGCTCTTTTGCAATTTCATCAAGAGTAGAAGTGCCATTTTGGCACGTCTTCTTTCTGCCATTTCCCATTTCTCCATGTTTATATCCTCTTAATTCGACATATGTTTCTAATGCCTTACGGTCTTTAGCTGGATCATTCTTACGTCTTCCAAAAATCTTGTCTCCAAACCTCAATTATAGTATAATACAAATATCTATTAACGTAAAACAAACGGAGGTAACTCAATGAATACCTTACCAATAGAAGATATGAGTAAAACTTACCTTGAACATTCAATGGTAATCCACAATTTTATCATTAAAATAGGCAGCCAGATTAAAGACAGCTTATGCCGTGTTTTTGGTGACAGTGTACAATATCAATGGCGCGAAAATGATGATAAAATAGTCATACCGGACGTATCCATTATCTGTAATATGCGTGACAGGAAAAATGTGTCATTTACTGGTATTCCCCGTTTCGTCATGGAAGTCCTGTCTGATTCCACTGAGGAATATGACCGGAATGAAAAAATGCAGATATATTGTAAAGTCGGCGTTTCTGAATACTGGATTGTTGACTGGCGCAAAAAACAAGTCGAAATTTATATGTTTGACTGGAAAGATGATGATACTGCTTATCCATATCTCTATAAGACCGTAACAGAACAAAACAAAGACGATTTACAGCTTGTCATGTTCCCTAACTTCAAGATTACATTTGACGAACTCTTTGACATTGAGTAAATAAATTTAGCCCTTCTGATTATTACCAGAGGGCTATTATTATACCTGTTTCACTTCAAATCACCCAACTATTGAAAGAGGGATTTTATTGACATAATATTTACAAGATAAACATATGCATAAACATAGCTGTCACTATAGAGGTTAATACAATACATACACCCCAAAGTGTACTTTGACGCCCTCTCAGAATGCTGATTTCTTCTTTAAGATTTTTGATTTGATATTCCATTTTTTCATATTCTTTTTCCATAGTTCTTATCACTTCCTCTATCTTTTATCCACTCCGCAAAATCAACAATCGCTCCCATCCTACCATCATTACACAGCCTAACCCTAAATTCCCCAAACTCTTCAACCGGAAACACTTCACTCCCAGGAACATCACTAATAGATAAATCCGTTTCACTTGCTTCTATGGTCAGATTGCAAAAGTCAATATCTGTGACCTTATAGATTTTTGTGTTTGCTACTGATAGGTATTGAATCTTTGTATCGTTAATTGCTTGTGTCCTCCTTAATAATTTACTTTTGCATAACAATCTTATAGGCAAGTAAGGGATATCATATCCCCCACAATTCTTTCATTTTGTTCAAAAACTGCATTGCTTCATTGTCACCCGTTTTTATATTATCTGGATGATAAATTTTCATCAAATCTTTATAGAACTTTCTCACATAATATTCTGCTTTATCCAATTTGGCAAAATTATAGAATTCTTGAATATCACTTAGAGCTTCATTTAATTTCGCAGTATCTTTTTTTGCCTTTGCATCATATTTATTATTTTCATTGACTACTTCTTTATGTGCCATATCCCAAGCCATTTCAAAATCTTTTTGATATTTTTCAGGTATATTTTTCAAATCAAACGTATCAGGGCTTTCATTAAAAAAACAGTTCCCCTTATATAGAATTTCTTCTTTGCCATCAAACTCTATATAAAATTGGCACTCCCAAACAAATGGGCTTCCATTTCTTTGATCAAATCTGTATTTAACTGTAAATGGAATATC
The DNA here is from genome assembly GCF_009917485.1 of Parablautia muri. Lineage (GTDB taxonomy): Bacteria > Bacillota > Clostridia > Lachnospirales > Lachnospiraceae > Suilimivivens > Suilimivivens muri. The sequence continues at coordinate 12,404 of NZ_QZDT01000025.1, read as the reverse complement.
CAATGATTCAAACAAAGATCTACGCCTGCACATCAGCGTTTCTTTTTCAGAACTCAAAGAAGAGATTTCCCTGTCAATCTCATTCATACGGTTGTCAAACTCAATAATCTTCTGTTCTGGTGTAATTGATTCTTTTTCTTTAGGCGTTGGATTCTTTATTTCCTGATATGCTTTGTCAATGGATATTTCCTTTTCTCGTAGCTTTTGCTTTACTTCTTCATTGCCAGACTGCATAACCTTATCCAACTTACTATATGTACCTTCTGATACACCTGTAGCTTTTGCCATTTCTTTTCTCGTATCAACTTTCGGCAAATTTGCCGAACCTTTTCCGCCTAAAGATTGATTCTCTTTTGCTTTTTTCTGAAATACACTCTTAAACTTTTGTACTATCTCATATCTTTCTGTTTCAGTTAAATTTCTACGTCCTAATTGCTGCTCAAGCATCCACTGTTTAACATCTTCCCTTGTCTCTAAATCATCCATGATTTTGTAATCCTGCCAAGAGTGCCATTCAATATCATGTTTCTTCAAAATATTGTAGCGATTATGACCGTCTATAATAATCAATTCACCTGTATCTGGTTCTTGCCATATCTTTATAGGGTCTAGCATCCCATACTGTAAAATACTGTTTTCAAGATTTTCTAATTCTTCTGGTGTTAAAACTGGTAGTAATTCTTCAAATTCTTTATCAATCGTTAAATCTTTTATATTATACGCCATATATACTTTTTCTCCTTTACTCAATCAAGTCATAAGCGGTGAGCAATCTTTGATTGCGAACCAATCAGTCACCGCCGCTTTTTGCGGTGGCTGCCTACTGTCAGAGACTACACAAACTCATAGTCATTCTTATCAATCAAGCCAATCACTTCTAATACTTCTTTTTGTGTTGATTTATCCTTACAACTCTTAGTCATTTGGATAATCATTTTCATAGAATATACAGGTAACAATAATGAACGTAACTTCTCCCTATACCTCATCCATTCCAAACGCTCATATTCATAGCATCCATTGTATGATTGTCCACAATTTGCCCATTTCTTTTCAAGATAAGCATTCTTACTTATCACTGGTTCACATGCAGCTAAACATGATACTAATAATGAATCTGTAAATTTCTTATTCTGTAAATTCTCTTTATCCTGTTTTGTCATAAATAATTTGTCTCCTTTTATGTAGTCTCTGACAGTAGGCACAGCCTAAATTCCTCAAAGTCCAGCAGAGCTGTCCTTTTCTGAATTTAGTCCGTGATTATTATTGGAGCATCTTGTCACATTGTTTCGCCGCAAAAAGCGCGGCTTCACAATATGCCAATCTGTCCAATAATGATATGTTTTTGTAAGCAGATAATTTTCTTTGGGGGAGAATCCACAAATATGATATATAATACATCTGTGTGAATCTTACCCCACGTTCAAAAAAGGTTGTCAAAATCTGCAATTTCTCTATATAGTAAGGATTTGCACATTTTAACAACCACTTATTTATGGCGGTCTAATAAGCACCTGATTTTTTGTATCATCAATCCTTTTAATAATCCAATATCTTACATATCTTTTCTTCTCTTTATACTGCTTGCTTACTACAGTAAATCCATAATTAACTTCCAGATATTTTTTAATCTGTCCTATGGATGTTTGTTGCCTATTGAACCTATCTTTAATATCACAGATATTTGCAAATTGCCCTTGCTCTTCTTTAGACAATTTTTTATTTACATTGTTCTTCAGATAGATTTCAATAATATCTTGGACTCTTTCTTGCGTAACATCTGACATATCAATACTTTTATCTGCAACAGTTTCGCCTAAATATTTAAGGATTTCTTCTCTATAACTTGTACGCTTTTCTTTCATATCTAATATTATCGCTTCATCTGATAATAATTTCTCAAAGCGCAATTCATTGATTTTCCAATCATGCGTATAATCAAAATCAAAAAATATCGTATAGTCCTTATATTCTCTATCTTTTCCATATCTACTGATCCACTCTGTCCTATTATCCTTTAGCAGCAACACAGGTTCTAATTGTTCAACAACCTTTTTATGAAATAGATTTAATTCATAGCTCTGATAATCTCTTATATAAAATATACAAGTATCATTTTCATCTATGATACGTTTTCTTCCCAAACATTGAATTGCACTTTCCAAATCAAAAATATCACAGATAATATGTTTAACTTTTCCGTCTTTAAAATCTACTCCATTGTCCAAAACTTTTGTTGTTATCAGCAGTCTATTATTGAATGAATATCCACCTGTATTCTTATTTCTATAAATAATATCCTTTGAACAATACTTCTTTACAAAATTTACACCTTTGTTATCGGATGTATCGCTACAATAGAAATTCATATACTGGATTTTTGTTTCATGTATTACATTTTCGTCTTCATCACAATTATGTCCCTTTGTTGGCGAATAATGATTATATAGCTTTCTCATTTTGGTGATACTATTGCAAAAATACATGATTTTATCATCTGTATTCTTCAACAAATCGTCTATGATTCCGTATAAATCTCCATTTCTAAACCAACATATTTTATCTACATAACCATAATCAGTAGGCAGAAAATATTTAATTGCTTCCTGTCTTGACTGATCCTTTATATCTCGCTCTATTTTATTAAAAATATTTCTGTATGTAGCTGTCATAAACAACAAAGTTTTATCGTGACTTCTATTGATTAAATACTCATAAATAATATCTGTATACAAATTAAACTCTGAATCAGAAAGAAAATAATGTGCTTCATCACATATATACACATCAAATTCAGGTATAACGTCACCACTTATAAGCATCTGAGTAAACTTTTGATACGATATACAGGTAATATCTTTTATTCCATACCTATTAATGTCATATCGTATCTGTTCTTTTAAAGTCGTTCGATTACACAAATAAATAACAGATTTTCCTTCTGAAAGAAGGAACTTACAGTATGTTCCTAATGCGAAAGTTGTTTTCCCTTTGCCTGTTCCACATGCCAGTAAAATAATTCTTCCAAGCCAGCTTTCATAATCGTTTCCTATTAGTTCCGATACCCATAGTTTCTTTTTGCTGCCGTTGGTCAATTAGGCTACACCTCCTTTTGTAAGAGGAACTTTGCAACACTATTTCTAATCTGCTTTGTATCTTCAAAAAGAAATATCTTATATTTGGGATTCTTTTCAGAATCTTCCACCTTTAAAATCTTGTAACCTTGACCACATAGCCAGTTTGTCAGTTCTAATGACCTGATAATATACATCTTCGTTTTACTATCTCTTGTAATAATTTATTCCTCCTCCAAAAATAATAATGTTCTCTCTATATCTTCTCTATCCACACCATCAGCAACACGCAAATATGCAGTTACAACATTTTCTGAATATGGATTCATTGCACCTGAATCAACTTTGTATTCATCTTTTGTAGATATATTCTTCTCATAATGCCAATCCACAAAATCAGCAAATACACCAGCTTCATAAAGGAAATCCAAATTCTCTTTAAATTTATCTGCATCTAGGATTTCTGTCTTTCTGGAAGTCTTATAATATATTTCTGATTTTGTGATCTGTAGCAGATTATTTGTGATTGCATTTTGTAATTGTTTTGTTGTTGTCTGTTTTCTCATGATTTCCTCCGCTTACAAATAATACTTCTTTACAAATCCTTTCAATTCTCTTATCATTTCATCCTTAACAGTTGGATCAATGTGTCCTACAAAATCAAGTCTTACTCTCATTGTTGCATTAAGTTTGGTTTCGTCCCTAATCTTTGCTACACCTTGGATATTTCCGCTTTTATTTGAACATGGTATTTCTACTTCTTGTCCTACTAAATCCCATATAGATTTACCCATATTATGATATTCTCCTTCTTATAGGCGGTATAAGAAATACACCGCCTTGTGATTGTTGCAATTCTGTTCAAACATCCGTATAATGCTTATGTAGCCTTTTCACATACTCATGTTTCAATGCTTCTTTTACGGAAATTTTCAATTTCTTGCAGTATTCATCTACTTTCTGTTTGAATTTACTATTGAACATGTAATCGTTGTAGATTATTGTAATCACCGTCCTTTATTATCCATTCTCTTTTTCTCCATTGACTCTGACTATATTGATCTTGATATCACCATGAACGATGCAAACAATCACAAATACAGTACACGCTATCATGAAAATAAATCCAAATATTACGCTTAATTTCAACATGAAATTGAATAGTGCTTGCAGCATAGCTAATAACATATGAATTCTCCCTTCTGTTTTGTTGGTGGGTGAGACGGGATATCCCACCCAATGTTTATTTTTAGTTAGCTTTTTATCAATCCAGTTCACGCAATAAATCAAAACTTATCTCCCTCTTTGGCGATAATTCTCTTGTTACACTATTCCATTGCGGAATAACCACAGCATTCAAATATTCAGATAACACTTCTATATCTGATTGTTTCAAGCATTCCATTCCACCTTTAAACCTGGATAAATCATTTACATCTATGCCAACATTTAAAGCAATTGCTTTTAGCATCAAGCCTTTATCTGTAATCTCAATCAGCTTGTTTCGTACTGAATCATTATTGTGTGACATCATTTACCTCCAAAATCATTTTATTTATTGGGCAGGATATTTACATCCCACCCATATATACTTGAAATTGCATATACATCTCATAGACATTACTTTGATATTGCTTTGACATTTCCCTGACGTTTACTTGTCATTTCTTCATACGCATACGCAATAAGTCTAATTTTGAAGAAGTTTTCTTTTCAGGCGTTACCTTTGGTGCTTTTTCTTCCATAAAATCCAAATCAGATAACTTTTCAGCACTCTTTCTATTCCTGTTGCGTTCATTAAAAGCCTGTTGTGCCAGTTCTCCCAACTGTTTAATATGTGTCACTGGATAATCAAGACCGTTTACACATATCAGCGTAGAGTTTCCGTTGTTATACCCTTCAAAGATATTAAATGGCTTTCCAAATTCAGTTATAACATCCTCTACAGTTATATCAGAACTATCCGAGCCACTATGAACAACTGCAATGTCACCACAAATTTTGTTGATCTCTATTGGTGCAAAGATACCATTTTTTGTCAATCGCTCCAACATGAAAGCCTTATCATGTTCTTTCCCAAACAGTCCTAAAACCGTTGCCCCTGATTGCCGTAACATTTCGATTTTCTCTGATTCATCAAAGTTATTCAGCTTTCCATATGAAGCATTGGTGAGAAAACTGTCTAACATTTTTGCAAAATTACTATTGATACGGTCATAATCTTTAGCAGCGTTGTTATTGATGAAGAAAGTTGCACCCAATAAATCCTTCATTTCTTGTATATCCAACATAGCCTTATATGCACTTCTCTTTTTTCCAATCGGTTCATCAAAAGATGGAAGTGTAGGAACTGGACATACTATCTTTTCTGTATTGCCATCTTCATCTTTATTTTCTGTCAATACTTCTTCGCCGTATGGTGCAATTCCTGATCCAGTTGAGCCACCTGTTGAATGAAGCACAAATACGATTTTTTCTTTTATACCTTGTAACGCTTCTACAAATTCTTCATTTTCCGCAAGACAATCCAATGCTCGCTCCCTATGTCCACCAAATCCATCAAAATTTTTTAATCGATAAATATTAGGAACATCACCCAATATTTTTAAATCCTGCTCGCTTCCATTCGCAAACATAGCTTTATATCCCATTTCATAGAACACTTTCGCCTGTTTACATCCACAATTCCCTAACCCCAAAAACATTACATCACTCTTTAAACTCATGCTTCTCGTCCTCCTTCAACTGTTTTTATTCCTTTTTCGAGCAAATAATAAGTATCACTATGGTCATCAATGATTCCTTTACCGATATACTCTGCTTTTACTAACTTTTGTAACTTCTTATACACTGTCATTCTTTTAAGAGCACCATTATTTAATTCCAACATTTCCGCAATAGTTATTGCATGGTAATAATCTTTAAAACCGCCATCATATAACGTATCTAAAATTATGTAATCCAAGCGGTTTAATTCATATGTTTGTGTCACATATCCATTGCCTTTTCTACGTTTCATTTCATACACATATATCACACCTTTCATTGACATTATCTTTATATTATCTTGGCATTGTCAGGACATTTCATTAAGATATATCTGACGTTTCTCTTAAAACCTAAAAAATAATTAGCTTTTAGCCTGTATCATGTACTTCTTTCTCTTTTACTTCTGTTTCCCTTTGCTTTTGGTACGGATAGATGCTACAAACACTCATCCGACACTCTGGATTGTAAGATTTACAACCGTCACACTCTTTACGTTTCCAACTCTTCTTACTCAATAAAACACACCTCCCACTATCTACTTCTCCAAAATCCATGTCACTTTCTCTGAAAACAACAAATAACATTGCATTGATGAACTTTTCCATAGCAAAAAAGAAGATCCTTATAATCTCTTTCTACATTTAGAAATAATAAAGTCCATCAAAATATCTCTATACAATTACATGATTCTCTAAAAGCACATCCAAAATACTAATAATTACTAATGGGAAACACAGCGAAACGCTTGAAAAAGAACAAAGAATATGATTTAATAATTTCAAGCGCATTCTGCGTTTCAAATTCTTAGCCGTTTCGGCATTTGAATTTGTGTGTGTATGTATGAGAAAGCCTGTCAGTTATTCAAGGTGTTGCCAGCACCGTTTGAGGATAATTTGATAGGTTTTCTTGTGTTACTGATGATAAGTATAGAACATATGTTTGTGCATGTCAATAGCATTTTCGAACATTTGTTTGTATTTTATGTTCCGATTTTTACCACTATTTAATTTTTATCTTTGTAAAAGATATAATACCAGCTAAGAAGTACAATAAACCGGACATATAAAAAACTACCCTTATACAGATATTCTCTGCATGCAGGTAGTTTTATCTTGATTTATTTTGTTGCTATAAAATTGGGATTTTACCATGAAATCCCGTTTTCAAGTCCTGTGGATTTATGGCGTAAAATAAGCCAGTCCGTTTATCAGGCTGGCTTTTATTTATATGGTTACTTGATTATTGTAAATAGCGTATTTTCAGTATGATTTTTGCAAAGAATCCAGTAAAATCAATACTTCCCATATGGTCCATATCAAGAAATACCTATTTTTCAATGTTTTTAGCACATATGAGGGTGAAAAAATGGCTTATTTTCGTTGTGTTTGGTCACACTACATTTATTCTACTTTTCTTTCTATCATAGGTTTTTGCGGTTTAAATTCAATCAGTTTGTCTTTTCCTCCTGTCCTTTTGATCAACTCATCTTGTCCGATTATTTTAACCAAATTTGCAATCTGTTTTCCCATTGTATCTTTATCATGGTAAAAAATCGTTGTATGGACGTTATCATTTAAAATCAAGTCTCTCAAAATATCTTTATCTGTAACATCTAAGGAATGACCGAAAAAATATACATTATGCTTATTCAAATATTGCTTCTTTAATTTATTAACTGTTGCTTTTAAATTCACTATGTTTTTTTCTGTTTTACTTTTCTCTAATTCAATTTGATAATCCGCAAAATCTCCTTTAATAGTATCTGTCCATTCCTTATATTTACAACCAGTCTCTTTGTGTATCCTCTGATAAAATTTCTTGAAAGCAATAAACTCCACATACTTATTTCGTTTTTTCTTTCCCAAATATTCATCTATTCCAAGCACCATATTATTTGTATCTATTGTGTTATTAGCATTAGCTTTCCCATGAATGTAATCTACATAATCGTTACAATCAATATCATGCTTGCGTAAATAAATCTGCTCGTATATATTGGTATAATTAAAACTAATTACTTTACTAAACAAAATACCTTTTTGTCCACAATCATCATATATAGTTGCAGCTATTTCTTCTATATCTTGAGAAATAATCTCAATATCAATTTTTTCTACATATTCCGTTAAATAAATCTCAAATGCTCTTATCAATCGGTTTAAATCTTTTAACAATTTATCTCTAATTTCTTTAAATGAAATCCCTTCTGAAAAACCATTATCCACTGGATTAATTGGCTGTACTGCGTCAATATAATCAGAATACATCTCTCTAAGAAAATCATTTGATAAATCATTCACAATATCTTCTATATTATATATCTGACTTAATCCATGCATATCATCATCTAATGATTGAATAACTTCTGAGATTTCACTTTCAAAATCTATCCATCCGTCTTTACCATTCTTTTTTCTATCCGCATATATGGGTAAAAAATATTCAATCCAAACATTATTATTAATATACTTCCAAACTTCTTCTTGATGTTCTACACGTTGAGAAATTTCAATTCCATTTACTTTTTCTGGTACTTTTAAAGATATATTATTTATTGGCTTCGTTATTTGTGCATCTTGCTTTTTTAAAAAATAAAAAAATTTATACTGTCCTACTGTCCATTTTAAAAAATCTATATAGCCTGTAGGCAATCCATGTGCAAGATCAAATCCATTTCCAATTACTAATATGTTCATATACATTAGTCCTCTTTAGTTTAAATATTTAAAATAATCTTAGCATTATATATTTTTAGAATCAACTATACTATATAAAATAAATGCTTTGATTGTCAAACTATTATTTCATAATCTTTCCGAACACTGACAAAACTTTAACAATATCCCTAAATTCCCCCAATAATTCAATACTTTTCACACTTCTCCACATTCCATCTCCACCAAAATCCCACCATTAAAAATCCCCACATCCACCCTATTTTTCAACATAATCTCGAATATCTATCATAAATTCAAAAATTCAATCCTATTTCCCATAAATATCCACATTCCAACTCCAATCCAAATCCCAAAATCCCTTGAAAAACAAAGCATTTCCACATCCCATACCCAAAATAAACCTCACCGCACCGAACTATACTTTTTAAGCATATTTATATATTTATCATTCTCAAACAGCATATCTCAATTTTCCCTTTCAATTCCCACTAAAATAGTATGTTTTATATCCAGAATTTTTTCTTTCCCTATTCTCCCGAATATTCAGCCGAACTTTTTTCACCCTACAATCCCACACAAAAAAAGAAAAAGCCATATCCATTTCTGAATACAGCTTTCCAAATTGTTCATTAATCCTATATTAAATCCTTATTAATCCCCTTTCTTTTCCTTCAGCATGACCCCTTTAAATACTTTCCCCACAATATCATCAAAAGTCTTATCAAACCTCTCCAACTGTTCTTCTGATAATATATCCCTCATTGCTGCTTTGGCTTCATTGCACTTCTCTTTCTTTAGCTGGCTGCTCTTTCTGATTTCTTCTATATTAACAATACTCATAATACCTTTTCCTCCATCTACTTATTTTCCAAACAATAAATAGTCTGCACTTACATTCAGTTCCTTACAAAGTTTTGCTAAGTTAGTAAGGGAAATATTACAATCTCCGTTTAATAATTTTCTTTCAAATCCGCATCTCTCCGCTATTCCTGCTTTTGTTTTATTCTGTTTCCAGATTTCATCATTAATCCTTTCCCATAATCCATTTACCCATAAATGACTTGGCATTGCCATATTTACACGCTTCTCCTTTCTTCTCCAAACAATAAGTAATCAGCACTGACCTTTAGTTCAACACAAAGTCTTGCAAGATAGACAACACGTATGTAACGATTATTTTGTTTAGGCCTATATAATGTCTTCCTGTTAAATCTGCACTTCCTGGCTATCTCTAATTTACTTTTATTCTGCCTACGGATTTCTTCATCCAGCCTGTCCCAGAATCCATCTAATGGGGCATTAACTTGTTGCATCATTACTCTAATGCCTCTCTCTATTTCTGTTCAAACTTTCTTTCTACAACTACTTTCCCAATCACAAAAGATTCATGAATACCAAGTAAAACAATTGTTACAAATATCTTTATTACCTCTGATCCATTGTAAAATTCTATAAAAATAAATTCACATATCCATACAGCCAAGGCAATACAGAAACCATGTTTAAAGAATTCTGCTAATTTATAGATTTTAGGAATGTTTTCAAAAGTGTAATATCTTTTATCATTTTTATCTTTTTTTCCAATACTCATATTATCAATACCTCTCTTCCTTCCGAATCTTCTCCAACTTTTCTTTCTTCTGATTCTTATATCTTACCCTTGCCCTCGGCTTATATTTATTACAATGCTGGCAGTAATGAGCATGATCCGCTTTTCTTCCCTTCTTACATAGTCCGGCGCATACATAATATAAGCATGGTGTTTGTCTATCCGTTGCCATTAATCAAATCCTCCCTTATGCTGAATTTCTATTTCCAATCTCACTATAATGTCTCTTATTCCACCTATAAGCCATATATTCAATAGTCAGTTTATCAGGTATTCTTTCAGGCGTTCCAAAATGTGAAGCAGAGAAACAATGTTTACTACAAACAACTTTTATAGTTTTAATTCCCTCCGGATCTCTTTTCCCATCCCTTTTTGTTCCGCTATTTTGTTTTATTAGTCCTGCTTTTGCTCCACAAAACGGACAACATTTCAAGCCATTTGCATATGTAATTTGTGGAAATGTATTAGGCTCACACTCTGGAAGTTCTTCAGGTAAAGTATCATCATCAAGCCACATATCATCATTCCTTATACGGTGATTCCACTTTTCAACAAGTGCGTCAATCACTTCCGTAAATGAATTGATATAAAGCCTGTCCTCCTGATTTAATCCGCTTGATTCAATCACATCTTTACTCATAACATGAAAACAATCGTCACATTCAATCGTTACAATTAAATTAAACCAGAATGTTTTCATATAAATGTGGGGTTCTTTGCCACAAAATGGACATGGAAGCAAATCATCATGCGGAAACATTTCAGTAACATCCAACTTTTTATGCCCCATTACATACTTTTTCATAATATCCACTATTAGAAAATCAAAAAATTTTACTTGTTTTCGTTTGGCTTCTGAATATTTAAAAAAGGATATAACAGCGTCAAATATAACCCTCTTTTGTATATGATATTTTTTACCACGTCCCCATAGACACTTATATACACTATGATACATTTCAAAAACATCAAACATATTTACATCATTTACATTTAGGTTATCAATCATTTTACAAAATTTTTTGATATTTTGATTCTTTTTGATATTCTCAAAAAATGAAAGGCTCTCGCCTGTATATTCTGATTCATAATCCATACTCCTACATGAAATTGTCTTGTATTCATTAGATATAAAATCATAAAAACTATTACATTTAGAATATTCCTTATTTAAAAAATCTTTAGTAACAACATATGTATCCCAATAATGGCATTTACATTTATAAAGATATTTATAGATTTCTTTGGTTACTCTATATTTATAACATCTATTGTTTTGAGTAAATATTGACAGTTCAATAATATCATCTCTTTCGCTTTCTGGTTGAAAACTATTACTTATTGCCATAGATAATTCGTCAAATGAAATACTTCTCTCTTTAAAGTCCGACATAAAATCACAAAATTGTCTGAAATTATCTTTATCTTTGTAATTAAATTCCAGAAAATCAGAAAGTCTGTTTAATAATTGCTTATTCTCTATAACCATACTTTTTACCCCATTTCTATTCTGTTCGCAGCTAATGTAAATATACTGCCGTGTACACTCTCATAATCTTTTGTTGTCCTTCCGCATAACTCTTACAAGTCTCAATAATCTCCTGTACATCTTTCCTATGCAGAATACAAAAATCATCAGCCAGAATTTTTAAGTCTTTTCTATCCTGCTTACTGATTGTTTTTTTAACTGGTTCCTTCTTTGATCCTATTGGCAGTTTTCCTCTTCCCATCATGCCGATTCCTCCATCTTCACTTACATATTTCCTCTAAAACCTCTTGCAGACGTTCCCGTCCATCCTGCACATAATATAAACTGTCCCCTATTACTAATGGCTTCCTACACTTATGCGCCGTAATTACTTTTTGCTGATATAAATGTACTCCTACATTCATGCCAGTGCAAAATGCCTCATTTTCCATTAGTTCCTTCAATACTCATTCCTCCAATCATATTAAATTTTCACTTACACTTTTGTATTTCTCTACTTTTCCGCAAATTATCCTTAAAACATTAAAGCATTTCAACTTTCCGCCTTATTTCTTCCAAATTCGGATTCATATACCGCATTGTTGTTTTAATGCTGGAATGTCCCATCTGGTTAGCAATCTCAGGAATAGTGAATATCCCACTTGATACAGCATTGATTGCATAAAAATGTCTTAATGTATGTGGAGTGATATCATATCCTTTCGGACAACATAGCTTAAATACTCTATTTATTGTTGTCTGGTTTAATCTTTCCCCTCGACTATTATGAAAAAGCCATTCAGATT
>NZ_QZDT01000024.1 GCF_009917485.1 Parablautia muri | reverse complement strand
GAATGACATACAGGTACCTCCTTGAAATTGAAATGATAGTTCTGTTTTCAATTTCAAGGGCCGCTCTCGCTACCTTTTAAAATACAATCAGTAGCGAGAGCGGCCGCACATTTTGGGCTCTGTGTCAATCCCTTTTGTGAAATTTAGTGATAATTTGAGTTAGACCATAAGATGAGATTTTTTCAATCAGCTAAACTTAATGACATTGGCCGTGAATAGTAACTCCTCGAAAATTGATTTCCGTGTCTGTTCATGTAGAATTGTTGACTACATATAGTTTGAGAAGTATAATAAATATAACAGTTTGGCCAAAAGCCGGCATTAAGCAGAATTGGGGGAATTCATTTTGGTAAAAGGAGGGATTAGCAAAATGAGCAGAAAAAAAACAAAAACCTATGCCTACAACTATGAGCAGTATGAGGAACAGGGCAAGGGACCGAAAGACATAATTGGGGATATTCTTGCAGACAAGGATTTTACCGACTTAACGGAGCTGGTAATCGGATGCTGGGGGAATCCATGGGAGGAAAACTGCCAGGAGGTCATAAATGGGATTGTGGCCAATGCGGATAGATTTTCCCATATTGAAAAGCTGTTCCTAGGCGATATGGATTTTGAGGAATGTGAAGTATCATGGATCATGCAGGGAGACTACAGCTTACTGTGGGCGTCTATGCCACAGCTGAAAGAATTGACCATTAAAGGCAGTATGGATCTGGAATTAGGAGAAATCCGCCATGAGGGATTAGAGTCCTTAACGATTATATGCGGCGGACTTCCCAAATCAGTGATGAAGTCCATACAAAAGGCTGACCTTCCAAATCTGAAAAAGCTGCTTTTGTACATAGGAATTGAGGACTATGGCTTTGACGGGGATGAAGGCGCTGTGAAGGAGCTTTTGGAGAAATCAGACTTCCCTAATCTGGATTATCTGGGGATTGTGGACAGTGAGATGCAGGATGAACTGACAAAAATCGTTCTTGCAAGTAAATATGCAGGGCAGGTGAGCGTCCTTGATTTATCCCTTGGTACTTTGACGGATAAGGGCGGCGCGCTTCTCTTAGAGAAAATACCCACATATCCTAATATAAAAAAGCTGGATATTCACTATCATTATCTGTCAAAAGAAATGACAGATAAGCTTGAGGGACTTCCCATAGAGGTGGACGCTTCTGATGCAAATGAAGAAGATGCTTATGATGGCGAAATTTACAGGTACGCCATGCTCACCGAATGAGGCGCATAATCGTTCTGGGAAATCCCGGCACTAAGAGAAACAGTTATTTAAGGCAGGCAGCAGTAGAGGCAGGGCTGCCTGTCTTTTTTGACACAGGGATGTGCCGCGAAGCACAGCAGCCGAACTTTGATTTCCCAAAAGGGGCGTTAGCAGCGCAGCAGTCTCGGATAAAAACAGTAAATGAAACGGATGGATTATTGTTTGCAGACTGGAAAGACTGGCGGAAAGAATTGATAGAAGGAGAAGTATTTTTAAAAATAGAGCCGCCTTTATGGAAAAGCAGTTCTCTAAAAGAATTAAAGATTTTAACGGGTGAGTACGAGAAGCGCTTGGCGGAGCTGTCTTTTCTTGAAAAGGAGCAAGGGGTAACTTTTTTTAATGCGCCAGGAGCCATCGCATTGCTGCTGGATAAACGGACTTGTAAGCAAAAACTGATGAAGGCGGGACTGCCGGTGACAGAGCTTTTGGATGGAGATAGAAAAGTATCAGACAGAAATGCCAAGTTTTCTGCCGGCAATCTTTTGGACTTCATGAGAGAAAAAGGGATGTACCAGATTTTCATTAAGCCGGTAAAAGGTTCTGGAGCTGCGGGTGTGTCGGCTTTCCGCTATCAGCCTGCCACAGGGCGGATGGCTCTTTATACTTGTGCAATGATATTTCCGGGGATTGGCCTTGTCAATACCAAGCGGCTGCGGCACTTTGTAAGCCGGGAGGATATTTTTCCGCTTTTGGATGAGATTTTGGAGCTTGACTGTATTTGGGAGAGGTGGTATGCCAAGGCGGAGTATCAGGGCTTTTCTTATGATTTAAGAGTGGTGATGCAGGAAGGGGAGATGGATTTTGTGCTGGCAAGGCTTTCTAAGGGGCCTATTACCAATCTGCATTTGAACAACCACCCTTTGCAGATAGGAGATTTACAGCTGCCAAAGTCCAGCATTTATGCTGTTAAGACAATCTGCCAAAAGGCCATGGCGTGTTTTGAGGGATTAAGATGCGCCGGGATTGACATTTTACTGGAAAAGGGAAGTCTGAATCCTAGAATTATTGAAATGAATGGGCAGGGAGATTTGATTTATCAGGATATTTACCATGAAAATTTAATTTACCGCCATCAGGCGGAAATTATGGTGGACTGGCTGAGGCACGAAAGCAGTTGAGATAGCAACTAAGAGCAGTCCATTGGTAATACATAAATAAATTCGCATTAGTATAAAGGTATCTGACAACAGCTGCCCTGGGATTTTTCGCTTTCCTGCAAAGTCTGTAAGAAAGCATGGACCGGCAACAATGGGAGAATGGAAAATGAGTGATGAAATGAAAAATGTGGCACATGAGGTTCCTGCACGCTTGTTTATTTCCGGGAAACGCAAAAAGCCTTCCGTGGATATGAACAAGGTAGTAGGTTCTTTGGATATTTTGTTTATATGCCTGGATACACTACGCTATGATGTGGCGGTAAAGGAGGAGGCGGAAGGAGGAACCCCTGTTTTAAATCAGTACGGCAAATGGGAAAAGCGCCAGGCGCCGGGCAATTTTACCTATCCTTCCCACCATTCCATGTTTGCAGGTTTTCTTCCCTGCAATTTTGACGCTAAAAGCTTGGCGGACAGGGAACTTTTATTTTTCCCAAAGGCAATCGGACTTGGGAAAAATGCTCCGGAGGGCGTTTACGCTTTTTCTGGCAGTACCATTATGGAAGGGCTGGAAAAGGATGGCTATGAAACATGGTGTGTAGGCGGGGTATCCTTTTTCGATAAGCGATCGGATCTTGGAAGTGTTTTTCCATCTTATTTTCAGAAAAGTTTTTGGAATCCTTCTTTTGGATGCCCTGTGAAAGAAAGTACGAAAAATCAGGTGGATTTTATCCTGAAAAAAATTGATTCCTTGGAGCCTGAAAAGAAACTGTTTTTATATTTGAACGTGGATGCGATACATTATCCCAACAATTTTTATCTGGAAGGAGCTTCTTTTGACAGCACCGAAAGCCATGGGGCGGCCCTTAGATATGTAGATGGGGCGTTAGAACAGCTGTTTACACATTGGAAGGCGATAAGGGGAGGCGCCTTTGTGATTTGCTGCTCAGACCATGGCACCTGTTACGGAGAGGACGGCTGTCAGTTTCACGGAATCAATCATCCGGCGGTAAATACGGTACCTTATAAGCACTTTTTCCTGTAACGGCATTGGGATGCAACGCTGCATGATATGCCTATTATGACGGTAAATGCAATCAGGCGCAGCCTGGGAGGATAGATGAAAATCCTATGAGTACAAATTTTATGAATACAAATTTTATGAATACAAATTCTATGAATTTAAATTTTTTGAATACAAATTCTGCGAATTTATATTCTATAAATCCATATGTGCAATATATGTACAGCTATCCGCACAAGACAGCTTACCGTCCGCTTACCGGTTTTGACCTTAAGGATCATGTGCACGGGCTTAAGGGGCCGGGGCATGGACTGTATCTCCACATTCCCTTTTGCCAGGCCAAATGCGGCTACTGTAATCTTTTTTCCGTCACTGGCCAGGGAAGTAAGGCTGTGGACAGATATTTGGATGCCTTAGAGCGGCAGTGCGGACAGTATGCGGAACTCTTGGACTCCCAGAAGACAGAGTTTTCGGAGCTGGTGATTGGAGGAGGTACGCCCCTGTACCTGACAGAAGACCAGATGGAGCGTATGTTTGCGATGTTAAAAGAGCACTTTCATTTTAATGAGGAAAGAGAATTCGTAATAGAGACGGCTCCTAACCAGACCACAGCAGAGAAACTTAAGCGCCTGAAACAGGCCGGAGCAACCAGGGTAAGCATGGGGATTCAAAGCTTTTTGGACAAAGAACTTTCGGCCCTTGGAAGGCAGCATAGCGCTAAGAGCGCCCGGGAGGCCTTGAATCTTTTAAAATCCTATCAATTTCCCTGTGTGAATTTGGATTTTATTTATGGGATTCCGGGACAGACAGAAGGAAGTCTGCTGAGGACTTTGCAGGAGGCTTTAGACTATGAGCCGGATGAGATTTTCTTGTATCCGTTATACATAAAGCATGGAGCCGGACTAGAGTGGGCAGGAGTAGTTCCCGACTGGAAGGGAGCAATGGGACAGTACGAAAGGGCCAGTTTTTTTCTTAAAGAAAATGGTTTCCGGCAGGATTCTATGCGGAGATTTGTACGGACGGACGCAAAACGGGCGTTTTCAGAATGCGGATTTGGCAGTTCCCTTTCGCTGGGATGCGGAGGACGGAGTTACTTAGGCAGACTGCATTTTTGTAGACCATATGCTGTCACTCAAAAGGAGTGCCTTGCAGGTATAGAGGAATATGTAAATTGTAAGGACTATAGGGAGATTTCCCATGGAATTTTATTATCCGAGGAGGAAATAAAACGCCGTTTTGTTATCCGCCATCTGCTGATTCGGCCGGGACTTCCTTTGGAGCAGTATCAGATGCATTTTGGCAGTGACGCCATAGAGGATTTCCCTTTGCTGAAAAAGTGGGCGGAAGAAGGATATGTAAAGCGGGAAAGGCATTTGAATCAGCAAAAGAGCAGGGGGATAGACAAAAACAATGGGGAGCCGTATCTTGCCTTAACGGAAAAGGGGCTTGCGTTTTCAGATTATTTGGGGCCGCAGCTCATTTCACCGCAGATTCAAAGGGCTATGAAAGGATGGGAGGATGAGCATGGGCGGATATATGCTGCTGTATCGGGGGAGTCTGAAAAGCTGTAATTACCATTGTTCTTATTGTCCCTTCTCCAAGCATCCCATGTCCGGGCGGGAGCTGGAGACGGATCAAAACCAGTGGCTTTCTTTTCTGAATGGCCTTGAAAAATATGGAACATCTATGGGCATTGGCGCTTTGATGGTAGTCCCCTATGGAGAGGCGCTGATTCATTCATGGTATTTGGAGGGATTGGCACAGGTTAGTTCCCTTTCGGAAATAGATGCGGTGGGAGCACAGACCAATTTAAGTTTCCCGGTTCAGGAACTTCTTGCCTGCTTTCAGCGGAAAGGCGGAGATGTCAAAAAGTTAAGGCTTTGGGCTACGTTCCACCCGGAAATGGTTACGGTTTCGGAATTTGTAAAAAAGTGCAGGGCGCTTATGGAAACCGGGGCAAAGCTTTGTGCAGGGGCTGTAGGGGCGCCGGAAAATATAGGACTTTTAAGGCAGCTGAGGGAAGAACTGCCAAGGGAAATTTATCTTTGGATTAACAAAATGGATGGTCTTAGAAGGCGGTACACCCAGGAGGAAGAAAAGGCTTTTTCAGATATCGACCCCTATTTTTTCAGGGAGCTGATACCGGTACCGGCAGACCCCGCAAAATGCCAGGGACGGCTCTTGGTGGAAGGAAACGGCAAAATCCATACCTGCAATATCAGCAGGGAAATGGGGAGCAGCCGGATGGAATGGGAAAAGGCATTTTTCCCGGCGCCGTTATGCAGAAACAAGCGCTGCTCCTGCTTTCTGGCCTATGGCGGACGCAATGATTTTTTAAACAAAATGCTGTTTGGGGAATATCCCCTGTTCCGCATCCCGCGGCATCCAAAGGCAGTTTTTCTGGATGTGGAGGGGACATTGCTGATAGGGAAAGGGATTCCAAAGGAACTTTCCGCCCATGGAGGGAGGCGGTTGCCTTTGGAGGAAAAAAAGGAATGTCCACCGGATATTTTAGCAGGGCTGGAGGCTCTTTACAGGGAAAAGACCTGGCTGCTTTTTGCAACTACGCTGCCCTATCAAGAAGCCATGAAACGCTGCGGCAGGATATGGCATTTATTTCGGGGAGGAATCTTTGCAGGAGGCGCCCACCTTGTTTTAGAGGAAAACGAAGGGAAAAAGGATAGTAAAAGGGTATATTTTCATTTTTTGGAAGGGCCCTGGCATGAATGGTTAGAGCCTTTGAAACAAAAATTTTCTTTTCGGCTTTTCACTTACAAAAGAGACGGCCGCCTTTATAAGATAACGCTTTTCCGCCCATCTTTAAGACCGTGGAATGGCCGGGAGGCAGGGGAGCTGTTTGCCGCCGTGCCGGATACAGGAAGAGAGAAGGCACGGTATTTGATAGAAGGAAATTGTATGCAGATTGTGCCGGCTAAGGCGGATAAGGCCGAAGGCGTTAAAACCATCTGCAAATGGCTTGGCATCTCAGTCCGGGAAACCTTCGCGGCGGGGGATTCTAAGGAAGATGAGGGAATGGTCAGGCTTTGCGGAGGAGAATTTGGAGGTATTTATGCAAAGTGATTTTCATTTACTGTATCCGGCAGGATATGATAAAGAGAAAGAGATTCCAATGAAGGATTTTGATTTTATCCATTCTCTGAAAATTGACGAGATGGTAGTTTTGGTTCGGGAGAGCCATAGAGGGCTGCGGGATTTGTTTCTGGAAAATTTTTATACCACGGACACAAAGGTTTTGGAATACCGTCTGTGCGTGGTGGAGGATTTGGTGGAAAATCCGCGGCTGTATGAGATTTTTTGCAAGGCGATACCAAGCATTCATAATGTTTATGACCTGAGCCGTTCTATGAGCAGCGATTTCACCGTTGAATCGGCGCTAAGCTCCATCCGCTATCTGGAAATGTATCTGGAAATTGTGAATTTGTTTGCAGACGGGTTAAAGGATTTGGAGCTTCATTCAGAAGGAATGCGCTCTTTCAGGGAGCAGATTTCCGCTATTGTGGATAGCGATGAATTTAAAAATCTCAGCAGCGAGCTATCCAAAACGGAAAACAGCTTCAGTTTTATTAAGGGATTGACGATAGGTGTGAATCTGGATGAAACTTTGCGGGTGAAGGAGGCAGGGGTGATAGCAATTGAAGACCAGCCTTTCCATGAAGGAACTATTATGGAAAAGCTATTAAAGAAGAACCCAAAGGATACCCATGCCTTGATTTCTCCTTTATATCCCCTGACAAGAGGACTCCATGGGGAGGAGCTTAAGGCACTTAATTCTTCCGTCCGGTCTTCCCTTAACACAATTTTCTTAAAATCTCTGCGAAGTTTAGAGCCTTTGATTCAAAAATATTACAGAGTCAACACCACCTTGTTTGTTTTGCTTTTGGACGAGATACGTTTCCTTACGGCGGGAGTAAAATTTATATTGAGTATGAAAGATCTGGGCTTTCCCATGTGCAGACCGGAGATTGCCAGGATGAGTGAGAAGAAGTGTGAGCTGGAAGGGGTTTATAATCCATCCCTGGCAAGACAGGAGATTGAGGATAACATAGTCTCCAACTCCTTTAAGCTGGATGAAAATGGGCGGTTTTATCTGGTGACAGGACCGAATCATGGGGGAAAATCTATTTTTGCTTATTCGGTGGGGATGGCCCAGGCGTTTTTCCAGCTGGGATTGTTTGTACCTGCAAGGAGGGCTGTCATGAGCCCGGTTTCCGGCATTTACACCCATTTCCCCTCCTCGGATGAAGATAATTACGGAAAGGGCAGACTGGAAAGCGAATGTGCCCGCCTTGCAGAGATTATGAAGGAGCTTAAGGATACGGATATGCTGCTGATGGATGAATCCTTTTCCAGTACTAGCGGTTTGGAAGCGGGTTATATTGCCTCAGAGGTTTTGACAGGGATTGGCATTATAGGGTGCTGTGGCATTTATGTGACACATATCCATGACCTGCCCCAGAAGGTAGCAGAATATAATTCCCATCCGCAGAACAAGGGCAAAATTGACAATCTGGTGGCCCTTATGGAAAATAAGGAGGACGGCACAAGAAGCTATAAGGTTTCAAGGACAACGCCGGATGGGTTAAGCTATGCCAAGGATATAGCTAACCGATACGGACTTGACCTGGAATCAATCTTGCAGGGGATGAAAAAGAGATAAAGATTTGGGGATTTTCACTTAAATAGCCGGACTGCTAAGTGCGGCAGTGTTTGGGAGATGATGTCTCTTGGAAGTTTGTAGGGCATAAGTTATAAAAAGATAACGAAATTTATATGGAGGTGATTATGGAAACTTTGCTGAATCTTGACGGTAACATTTTGATTTGGATACAGGAATTTTTGAGAAATCCTATTTTAGATCCCTTCTTTAAGGTGATTACTACTTTAGGAAATGCAGGTATCTTTTGGATCATCGCAACCATCCTCCTGCTTATCCCGGAAAAAACAAGGAAAGTGGGGATGATGAGCGCCTTTGCGCTTCTGGGTTCTTTGCTGGTTAATAATATTTTGCTGAAAAATCTTGTGGCAAGGACCAGGCCATATTATGTGGTGGAAGGGCTCATACCGCTGATCAAAAAACCTTCGGAATTTTCTTTCCCATCAGGCCATGCGGCAAGTTCCTTTGCATCCGCCCGGGTCCTGTATCGTAACCTGCCGAAAAAATATGGGGTTTGGTTTTTGGCGCTTGCTATTTTTATCTCTTTTTCCCGACTGTATGTGGGTGTGCATTACCCCAGCGATGTGCTGGCAGGAGTGGTGACAGGGATTATTTGCAGCTATCTGGGGCAGTGGATAGTAAATCATTCATGTATGAAAAAAAATACATAAATACAAAAAAACTTCTTGTGCGCCTGTAAAATGTATAGTACAATGACATGTGCATTGGATTGTATACAATTATCCAATCATACTATTAAGAGATGTTGAGACAGGATCAGGAGGGATATGCGCTATGAAGGCATATAAGGAACTTGGCAAAGAGGAATTGCTTGCACTGTGGGAAGATTTAAACAGACAGTATGAGGAGGCAAAGGAAAAGGGCTTAACGCTGGATATGTCCAG
Organism: Parablautia muri; assembly: GCF_009917485.1. GTDB lineage: Bacteria > Bacillota > Clostridia > Lachnospirales > Lachnospiraceae > Suilimivivens > Suilimivivens muri. Next base: position 56,532 of record NZ_QZDT01000024.1, on the reverse strand, counting down.
AGGGAAACCTTCACCTGCCCAGCTGGATATGGAGAAGGACTTCCTTGGCATGGTTATATCTGATGCTGATGTGACCACTGAGACAGGGGTGGATTGTAGAAATTATGGACTTTTGGATGGCATTCCGGAGGCGAAAAGGCTTCTTTCGGATATGCTGAACGTTTCGCCTGAGAATGTGATTGTATTTGGTAATTCCAGTCTTAGCGTAATGTATGATACGGTTGCCCGTTCCATGGTGCTTGGGGTACTTGGAAATACGCCCTGGTGCAAATTGGATAAAGTGAAATTTTTGTGCCCTGTACCAGGATATGACAGACATTTTGCAATTACCGAACAGTTTGGAATTGAGATGATCAATATTCCAATGTCAGAGGATGGGCCGGATATGGATTTGGTGGAAAAGTATGTAAATGAAGACCCGGCCGTAAAAGGAATCTGGTGCGTGCCTAAATATTCTAACCCTCAGGGATATACTTACTCAGATGAGACGGTAAAGAGATTTGCAGCATTAAAGCCTGCCGCAAAGGATTTCAGGATTTTCTGGGATAACGCATATGCAATCCATGATTTATATGAAGATAAAAGCGGTGACCTTTTAGAAATTTTAAGCGAGTGTGAAAAGGCAGGAAATCCGGATATGGTTTATGAGTTCTGCTCCACCTCCAAGGTAACTTTCCCGGGGGCAGGTATCGCGGGAGTTGTGGCATCCGCCGCTAATATAGAACAGATCAAAGCGGCTATGACCATACAGACAATCGGCTACGATAAGCTGAACCAGCTGCGCCATGTGAAATATTTTAAAAATATTGACGGAATGAAAGCGCATATGATGAAACATGCGGATATTATACGTCCTAAATTTGAAGCGATCGAAAATGTCCTTGCAAAAGAGCTTGGTGGATTAGAGATTGGTGCATGGACGAAACCCATTGGCGGCTATTTCATTTCTTTTGATGCCATGGAAGGCTGCGCAAAGGAAATTGTGGAGAAATGTAAAGAAGCAGGCGTGGTGCTGACAGGGGCGGGAGCTACTTATCCCTATAAAAAGGATCCTAAGGACAGCAATATCCGTATCGCGCCTACCTTCCCTTCGGAAGAAGAACTGCGCATGGCTACGGATTTGTTTGTGCTGTGTGTGAAGTTAGTCAGTGTGGAAAAATTATTGCAAAATTTCAGATAAGAAAATGGAAAGAATGGGAAATGCAATAAGGACAGGAGCAGGTATGGAAGAATTTAAAAGATTGGAAAGGAATCTGGTAGCACATGGCGCTATTATAGACTATTACCAGGACACCATACAGATTCCAAACGGCAATGTGGCTAAATGGGACTTTATTAAACATAAGGGTGCGGCGGCAGTGATTCCTGTAGATCACGAAGGACGCCTCATTATGGTAAAGCAGTACCGCAACGCGATTGACAGAGATACGCTGGAAATACCGGCAGGGGGCCTTAACGGTGAGAATGAACCCACAAAGGATGCAGCCATAAGAGAGCTTAAGGAGGAAACAGGCTACACAGCCCAGCATATAGAGCTTTTGCTTACGCTTTGTACAACAGTAGCTTACAGCAATGAGAAAATAGACATTTATCTTGCAACCGGCCTTAGCGCCGGAGAGCAGCATCTGGATGAAGATGAGTATGTTCAAACCATCGCCTACACCGTGGAAGAACTGACAGAGATGATTTACGCAGGAGAGATTCAGGACGCAAAGACGATTGCGGCGGTTTTTGCTTATAAGGATAAATATTGTAAGGATAAATAAGATTAAATTCTTTTGAACAGGCAGTGCATATGCGCTGTCTGTTTTTCATATATTAGAGCGTGCTTGGAAAATCATTTCCTTCATTATAACAGAAAGGATGATTCAAACACGCTTTGGAAAGAAGAAGCGAAAATATTCACAGCAGGCCAGCTTTGGGCCGAACAATTATAAGCGTTTAAAGAAAGAAGGGGAACCGACATGATGATTATGAACAAATCCGAGAGAAACAGTACATATTCGTTTTGGTTTTATCTGTTTTTGGGAAGCTTTCTTTTTGGCGTCCTGATAATGAACATGGGCAACGAAACACTTCTTTCTGAAGGAGGTATTTTCAGCCAGACATCGGTAGGCAGATTAAGGTATATGGAGATTGACAGCGGCCGGTTTTTCCGTTATGTGCTGGAGCACAGGATGGGAGAGGGGGCATTACTTCTTTTGTTGTCGAGTACCGGACTTGGGGTAATCTCAATCTACGCCTGTATCATCTGGCAAGGGATTCTTACCGGTATGACGATTACGGCAGCGGTAATCCGCTACGGCATAAAAGGGCTGCTGCTTTTGCTGGGAAGCCTGTTTCCCCATCAGCTGTTACTGATACCAGCGGAGGTTATGCTCCTTGGATGGTGCTATGAAAATTGTAGTAAGGGACATTTCCTTGGAAAATATACAGCCCCTTACCATAAAAATATCCGCCAGCAATATTTAAAACAAGCGGTTGGGCTTTTGTGGATTGTGATAGTAATCTTTATCGGGTGTATTTTGGAAAGTTATGTAAACCCTATCCTTCTTTCAGATTTGGTAAAAATTTTTTAAAAAATTTTCTTACCATATATAGTATTAACAGAATTTGGTTTTTGCATATATTGTATTTCAATGCATAAAAAAGAAAAAAATGCAAATAATCCGCATAAATCAAGGAAAAAATGCATTTGCTTTCACCTCATTTTCTGATTATAATAAATCTAAGCACCACAATTACAAAGGCATAAGAGGGGAAGCATTTTCAGAATGGAAACAGAAATCAACAGTTTTATTATTTATTTACATAATGTTAAGAAAACATCCGAAAATACGGTGCTCTCTTACCGCAGGGATTTAGTGAAGGTAAAGAGATATTTAGAGGAACAGGGAATTAAGGATGTGAGGAAGATTACATCCACAAATCTCAATTCTTATATATTATATCTGGAAAAAAATAAATTTTCGGCGGCTACCATATCGAGAAATATTGCCTCCTTAAAGGCATTTTACCATTATATGTATAGAGAGGGGATAGTAAATACGGATGCGGCAGAGGAACTTCATGCGCCGAAAATTGAGAAAAAAATGCCGGAAATCCTTTCTGCCCAGGATGTGATAAAGCTGTTAGAACAGCCTGTAGGCGACAGCCCTAAGGAAATCAGGGACAAAGCTATGCTGGAACTATTATATGCGACAGGGATCAGGGTGAGCGAACTGACAAATTTGATGGTAAATGATGTTAATTTACAGGTGGGCTATATTCTTTGCAGAGATGGAGAAAAAGAGAGGGTAATTCCTTTTGGAAGTGAGGCAAAAAATGCCCTTATGCGATATCTGGAGAAAACCCGGATGGACATGATTTCAGGTGGAGAATCGGAATATTTGTTTGTAAACTGCTCAGGACAACCTATGAGCAGACAGGGTTTTTGGAAATTGCTTAAATATTATGCGAAAAAAGCAGGAATTACAGCGGATATCACACCTCATACGCTGCGCCACTGTTTTGCGGCACATCTGGTGGAAAATGGAGCGGACTTAAGAAGTGTACAGGAAATGCTTGGTCATTCTGATATTTCAACAACGCAAATTTATGCAAATATGAACCAGAATAGGATACGGGAAGTGTATGCAAGAGCTCATCCCAGGCATTGAGCCATGGCAATCATTCAACGTTACTATTCACGGCCTGGGAGCCGCTCGTAGTAATATTCGGGGCGATATTCGAAGTTTCGCTTCGCAAAAATCGCCCCTCACACCTGAATTACGTTCTCACGGAATGCGCAGTAAATGCGCATTCCTGACCCGTGAAAAGTAACCATTCAACGAATGGTTCGGTTCGGTAAAATAAATATGAAAAAGTATTGACATTTGATTTTGTAAATGCTAAAGTAATAAAGCGTGCAGAAATCGCAGATACATGAAAGCAGAGTATCCACTCTCACCCTGTGGCAATTAGGCTTACAGGTGTCCATAATTTTCGAATCTTATGCATTGTATTTTGTATGCAAAGATATGGTTTGGAACATAGTGGATAGTTATGCTATCCATTTTTTATGCATGACAATAAAATCCTCGCAGAGCATAGATTCTATTGTTAGAATGAATCAGCGGCTCAAGATGTGTGGTACGTTTGATTTATAAACGGAAAGGCAGATCTAAGGATCAGGATTCACTGTTGAGTGAAATAAGAAAGTGACAAAGACCGCAGGCTGGCCATTGGGCCAAAAGTCGTATTTTGTTTTATGTAGGGAGGACACAGCCATTAGCGAATTATTCATTAACGAACAAATCAGGGATAAGGAAGTACGTGTTGTCGGAGAAAACGGAGAGCAGTTAGGCATCATGTCTTCAAGAGAAGCATTGCAGATGGCGGAGGAGGCAGGCGTTGATCTTGTGAAGATTGCACCTACGGCGAAGCCGCCTGTATGTAAGCTCGTGGATTACGGGAAATACAAATATGAACAGACCCGTAAGGAAAAGGAAGCAAAGAAAAAGCAGAGAACGATTGAAATCAAGGAAATCCGTTTATCGCCAAACATTGACACCAACGATCTCAATACGAAAATTAATGCGGCAAGAAAGTTTCTTTCCAAGGGCGACCGGGTGAAAATCACACTCAGATTCCGTGGGCGTGAAATGGCGCATATGGCAAACAGCAAGCATATTCTGGATGATTTTGCGCAGGCGCTTTCCGATATATGCGTGGTAGAAAAGGCTCCCAAGGTGGAAGGCAGAAGTATGACAATGTTTTTAACTGAAAAGCGTTAGCCTGCCAGTTAAAATAGATGACAGGGACATGCCTGTCGGCAGAAATCAAATATTAATATACAGGAGGAATCAGTTATGCCTAAAATGAAAACAAAAAGAGCAGCTGCAAAGCGTTTTAAAGCTACAGGAACAGGTAAATTAAAGAGAAGTAAAGCTTATAAAAGCCATATTTTAACCAAGAAGACGGCCAAGAGGAAAAGGAATTTAAGGAAACCTGCTATCACCGATCAGACAAATGTTAAGAACATGAAGAAGGTTATGCCTTATTTATAAAAGAGATAGGCAAATATGAGGTTTATTTGATTTAGATTTCAGAGACATTTATCAGTTTAAGGAGGATTAGATATGGCAAGAATTAAAGGCGGTATGAATGCCAGAAGAAAACACAATAGAGTATTAAAGCTTGCGAAGGGCTACAGAGGAGCAAGGAGCAAGCAGTATAGAGTGGCAAAGCAGTCCGTAATGAGAGCGTTAGCTACTTCCTATGCCGGACGTAAGGAGAGAAAGCGTCAGTTTAGAAGACTTTGGATTGCGCGTATCAATGCGGCTGCCAGATTAAACGGTTTATCATACAGTAAGTTTATGTATGGGCTTAAGCTTGCAGAGGTGGAGATCAACAGAAAAATGCTTGCTGAGATGGCAGTAAATGATGCAGAGAGCTTTAAGGCACTGGCAGAAGTTGCAAAGAGCAAGCTTGCTTAGTCAATGAATAAATGTTATATGGATTCATTGCGGGCTGACCTTAGATAAATTAAACGCAGTCACATTTTTTGAAAAGCTTGCATATCGTTACAAAAGAACCGGAGACCTTATTCGTATGATAAGGTCTTTTTTCTTAAGGGAGGGACAGTATGAGAGCACGAAGTAATTTGGAACCCGGGGATGTGTTTTATTTCTTTGAGGAAATATGTTCAATGCCGCATGGATCGGGAAATACCGATGGGATCAGCAGTTATCTGGCACGGTTTGCCAGACAGCGGGATTTGGAACATTATCAGGATGGGATAGGTAACGTCATTATTATTAAGGATGCTACTCCCGGCTATGAAGACCATGCTCCTGTTATGCTGCAGGGACATATGGACATGGTGGCGGTAAAAAAGCCGGACTGTCCGATTGATATGACAAAGGAAGGACTAAAGCTTTTCGTGGAAGGCGACTGGCTGATGGCTGACGGCACCAGCCTTGGCGGTGATGATGGAATCGCAGTGGCTTATGGTCTGGCACTTTTAGACAGCAATAAGTATAAGCACCCCAGGATCGAGCTGGTCTTTACAGTGGACGAAGAAGTGGGGATGGATGGTGCGAGAGCGCTTGACGTGGCCCCTCTTAAAGCAAAACGGTTGATTAATTTAGATTCGGAGGAAGAAGGAATCTTTCTCTCAGGCTGTGCAGGCGGCGCAAGGGTCAATATAAATCTTGACCATGAAACCCAAAAACGAAAAGGCATTTTATGTGAAATTTGTGTGAGCGGTTTAAAAGGCGGGCATTCCGGAGAGGAAATCAAGAAAGAACGCGGTAATGCCATATGTTTGCTTGGCAGAACACTTTTTAAGCTTTCTGAAAGACTGGATATCTGTATAAAAGATCTTGAGGGAGGCGTTGCGGATAACGCAATTCCCGCTTACGCCAAAGCGCGTATTCTGATTACCGGATATGAAAATGGGGATAACAGATATAAAATCATGCAGGGAGAATTTTCAGAGCAGGGATGTGTTGCACTGCTGCGCCATACTTGCGAGAAGTTAGGAAGGGAATTTAAAAGTGAGCTTTCTGACAAGGATAAGGATGTGAAGCTGGAAGTGGTTTCCGCTAAACTGGCGGAGGATATGGTAATAGGAGAACAGGACAGCCAAAAGGCAATCTGCCTTTTAAACAGCATTCCTTACGGCGTTCAGGCTATGAGCAGTGCTATGGAAGGGCTGGTGGAAACATCCTTAAACCCGGGACTTCTCAGTACAGAGGAAGGCTGCATCCATGTAGGGATATCCGTGCGCAGCTCTTTGGAAAGCTCTAAAAAGGCTTTGATTGGGAAACTGAAAAGTATGGCGTACCTGGCAGGCGCTGAGATGGAAGTGACCGGTGATTATCCCGGATGGGCGTATAAGAAGGAATCCCCTCTTCGCGATAAAATGGTGGAGATATATAGAGAAATGTATCATGAGGAGCCTGTGGTGAAAGCAATTCATGCGGGCGTGGAATGCGGCCTGCTGGCACATAAAATACCGGGATTAGACTGTGTGTCCATAGGACCGGATATGAGAAATATCCATACGGCAGAGGAAGGACTTTGTATTTCATCTACAGAAAGAGTATGGCATTATCTGCTTAGCCTGTTGGAGGCACTATAAAGAATAAGTTTTAGACAGGCTGGCCGCTTGGCCAGCCTGTCTGTGTAAAAGGGAACTTGTCTAATAAACGACTGCATGATACCAATAAACAGGACTCTCTGTGGCGGTATTGTAAGTAGGAGCAGTCCAAAACGAATTGTTAAAAGAAACAGCTCACAGCAAAGAAATAGGGGTATAACAAACGCTGTATCCAGCGTATTGTAACAAAAAAGCCCTAAAATGCTTGAATACCTCAAATACCGCATTTTAAAAGGCTTTTAAGTAATCGGAGTGACAAGACTTGAACTTGCGGCCTCTACTTCCCTAAAGTAGCGCTCTACCACCTGAGCCACACCCCGAAATGATTATTTGTAAACCACGCATTTTATAATATCATTGAGGGCATATTTTGTCAACTCTTTTTTGGAAGATTGTATAATAAGTTGTAACAGGCGTTTGGCAATTTCTTTCGGAAAAAAATTGTAAGTAAAGAAATTTCATTTTTTTGTTGAAAAAATTGAGGAGAATGAATTATAATACATTTAGTTAACATAATTGAGTATGTAAAAATTTCACGTCTGAGTTTGTTTGTATATGATATTTAATTACACATACATTTAAGTTCGGGCTGAGAAGAGTGGAGAACCAGTATGACATCACTTTCTTTCGATTCAATCACGTTTAACAGGGAGGTGTCCTTTTGCAGAGGATATAGCATGGACAGCAAGGAAAAGCTGGAGAAGGTTTTTTTGGAAAACAGAATATCTTATTTTATAGAATGGCAGGAACGTTCCTTCTTCTCCAGGCTTTTTGGAGGAGAAAAGAGAAAAGAAAAAAGTATGTTTACGGTTCGAATTAATGAGGCTGACGTGGAGCGGGCTACAGAGTTGGTCCAGGATATGGATTCCATCAGACTTAAGAAACCGAAGGAAGATGTGTAGCAGTTTGGATTCTCCAAACTGTTATGATGTGTCAATAAGAGAGGTAGAATAAATGAACAGAGTTGTTGCTGTGGTAGGAATGTGTGGCTCCGGTAAATCCGTAGCCACAGATTTGTTTGTTGCTGACAATTGGGAAAAAGTATATTTCGGAGGCGTTACACTTGACACCTTAGAGGAAAGAGGAATGGAGATTACGCCAGACAATGAAAGGATGGTCCGGGAAGAATTAAGGGAAAAGTATGGACAGGCTGCATATGCGGTGAAGCTGCTTCCCAGGATAAAAGAGCTGCTCTCGAAAGGGAATGTAGTTGTGGATGGGCTCTATTCCTGGTCTGAGTATAAATACCTGCGGGAAAATTTAGGGGATGTGCTGACGATATTGTGTATTATTTCGGATCGAAAAGACCGGTATGACAGACTTGAAAACAGACCGGTGCGCCCGCTCAGTGTGGACGAAGCCACAGGGCGTGATATAGCAGAAATTGAAAATCTTGAAAAGGGCGGGCCCATTGCAATTGCGGATCATTATATTGTGAATGATGGGACGAAAGAAGATTTGGAAAGACAGGTTATGGAGTACATACATTCTCTTGATGAGAGTTTAAGGAACTGTTAAGAATTAACTTTAACAGTTCTTTAGTTGATATTTAAGAATTTGTGAACCAAACCCCGTTGCCTTGCAGCCTTGCAAATTTGATGCTACGCTGCTTGCAGCGGGGTTGTTGACGTTATATGGCCATAAGAAAATTTAAAGACCCAGCAGGGTTTTCGGTTCCTTTTTCCAACAAGGAAATCAGCCCCAGAATAGTATTTTCAATTTCTTCCGATGAGGAGGGAATCAGCGAGTTGTCCAGCTTTATTGCAAGAACAATCAATACAATTTCTGCCAAAGCGGCGGGATGGTCAAAATGGATATCACCAGTTTCAATTCCCTGCTGAATGATCAGTGCCAGCTCAGGCTTAAGCTCCGTGATTAAATAGTTTAAATATTTATGGTGTAAAAGAAGCATGTCTTTTGTGCTGATTCCGGCAACCGTTGTATCCTGATTTAAAAATGCCCCGGAAGAATTTCGGCAAGCCTGAAAGAGCATAGCCATCCGCGTGAAGGGGGAAACCTCCCGCTGCTTGGCTAAAGCTTTGGCCGTGCTTAATGTGGTTTCATAATTCCGTTCTATTAAGGCTTCTAAAATCGCTTCTTTGGAGGGGAAATAATAATAAATACTTCCCTTACCTATGCCTGCTGTCTGGGCGATTTCGCTGACAGAGATTTTGCGGATATCTTTGTCTTTTAAAAGACTTTGAAGCGCATCTAAAATTTGATTATATTTGTCCGGATTTAGCATATTAACAGCCTTTCTGATTATTTATTTTTTGGAAATGAACGAAATCATATACGGTTTATATGCCTATAAGCTTATAGGATTAGGTTGATGAATTCGGGAAATTGCCTTTATAGTATATCACAAGAAAAAGAGTGGTGGCAATAAGTAACAGCTTAGGCCATTCATAGTAACATTGAAATAAAAATGAATGTATTGGTTAATGATTTAGGGTTGAATAAATGATAAAAAGAGTCTAATATTCTATCAAGGAATAGTAATAAGAACAGTTGCATTTACGGAGGTACACAGAATGGGCTTTAATAAGGAGAAAATAAGGCAGATTAGAAACTTGATGCTATTAGCAGCTCTTTTAGTGCTGGGGATCATTTACAGTGAAAAGATATTTTCAGGCGCAGCTTTTTTAGTGGATATTTTGAAACCATTTCTTTATGGCGGAGTGGTTGCTTTCATTTTAAATATTCTGATGAAAGCAATAGAGGAAAAGCTTCTAAAAGGCTGGAAGGGGAAGGCGGCAAAGAAGCTGAAAAGGCCTTTGAGCATGGTGCTTTCCATTGTGATGATTGTGCTTGTCTTTGCGATTGTTTTTGGAATGGTGCTGCCACAGATGGCACTGACTGTCTCGGAAATTGGAAAGAAAATTCCTGCTTTTATGGATAGCATGTTGGATCAGTTCGAGGAGCTGGCGAAGAACGAGCCAATTCTTATGGACTGGATAAAGCAATTGGAATCAATGGAAATGAATTGGGATAGTATCGTGGCAAGTATCATTTCCTTTTTGAAAAATGGCGCAGGAAATATGATAAATTCTACATTTACCGTAGCAGGCAGCATTATTTCCGGCGTAGTAAACGGCGTGATTGCCTTTGTCTTTGCCTTATACATTCTTTCCCAGAAGGAGCGGCTTTCAAATCAGGGAAAAAGAATCATTTCAGCCTATTTGCCGATGAGTATAGGGGATAAGGTATTAGAAATTTGCAGCCTTTTGTACAAAAACTTTAGTAGTTTTATTACAGGACAATGCCTTGAGGCGGTGATTTTAGGATCCATGTTTGTTGTTTGTATGTCTATTGCCGGTATGCCCTATGCGCTTGTGGTCGGAGTATTGATTGCAATTACGGCATTGATTCCCATTGTGGGAGCTTTTATTGGGTGTGCGGTGGGGGCCTTCCTGATTCTGATGAACAATCCCTTACAGGCTCTTTGGTTTGTAGTGATGTTTCTGGTGCTGCAGCAAATAGAAGGAAACCTGATTTATCCTAAGGTGGTGGGAAATTCCGTAGGACTTCCTTCAATCTGGGTGCTGATGGCTGTCAGTATAGGTGGCAGCCTGTTTGGGGTTAGTGGAATGCTGATGTTTATTCCGCTGATGTCGACCTGCTATGCGCTGCTTAGAGAAAGCGTAAATAAAAGAAACGCCTTAAAAATGAAAGCGCAGCCACAGAAAAAAGCGCAGCAGGAAGAAAACGCAAATCCTGCGGAGCAAAGAAAAAGGAATAGAAAATAACGTGAAGATAAGTTCTAAGGGCCAAAAAACGCTGCTTAAGAACAACGAAAGCAGCGCATCTGGAAGGATGCCTTAGAAAACAAGGATTCTTCCTTCGGATTTAAGTTGCCGCAAAGCGGCAATATGGAGGGTTCAATGCAAATATGGAGAGGATTCTTTATGAGAATCCTCTCTTTATTAGAGGCTGTAGAAATTTGCTGTGGGAGAACCATGCCTTTGGTGTTTGTACGGATCAACATCGTGCAGATTGTCCTTTGTATTCAAAAAAATCTTGGTGGTATCATCTCCCAGTGTAAGGGAAGGGTTTTCCCTGCATATGCTAAGCGGTTGACTTTATCAAACTTTTGCTTTATAATATACCTTGTAATACAAAGTATATGAGGTAAAGTATGAATGATAAATATGAACGACAAATGAAGAAAGGCGTCTTGGATATGCTCGTCTTAAGACTGCTGAAATCGGAACCTAAATATGGATATCAAATTATTCAAGAGATGAAAGAAAAGAGCGAAGAAACATTTTTATTAAAGGATGGTACTTTATATCCGGTCCTCTATCGCCTGGAAGATGATAAGCTGGTGGTAAGCAGGTGGAGCGAGGCCGAGGGGAAGCAGGTGCCAAGAAAATATTACGAAATTACCCGAGCCGGGCAAAAAACACTAGATGAAATAGAAGCTGTCTGGAAACGGATTTCTGATGGGATATCGAAGATAATGGAGGATTAAGCAATGAATGCAGAGAGGTACGTAAAGGCTATTGCAAGAAAAATAAAATGTAATGGCGAAAAGAAAAAAGAGATTAAGAAGCAGTTATTGATGGATATTCATCTGCGGTTGAAGCAGGGGGAACGGCTGGAAGATATTATTTCTCAGATGGGAACGGTAAAGGAAATTGCAGAGGGATTTAACGAAAATATTCCGCTGGAGGAGCAGAAGCGATATGTTAGGAATCAAGTACTGAAAATCGTAATTCCTATCGTTGTGATATTGGTTTTACTGATAGTATTTGTATTTTGGATGCTGCCGAAAAGTTTTGATATTGAGCAGAGCAAATATTTTAGTAAGGAGCAGGTAGAAGCTGCTATGAAAGAAACAGTAGCGCTATTGGATGCAGAAGATTATGCTGCTTTACAGGAAGGCGCCATCCCGCAGATGGAATCCATATTAAATGCAGAAACAATGAATGATGCAAAAAAACTGCTGTCCGATGATTGGGGAGAACGTAAACAGTTTGGCGCAGTATATATGGTGGAATTGGTGCAAGGAAGCAGGCATTATGCAGTAGGAGAGATTGTTGTTACGTATGAAAACGTAAGTGCCACTTATCGGTTGACATATAATGAGGATATGTGTCTTACTGGCATTTATGTAAGATAGGGATGGCTTTAGGGTTGCTTTTTTCAATCAGGGTGTTATCATAAGAATCAAAGAATGACCTCAAATGGTACATTGCTACAAAATCCAGCAAATAATTTTACCTTGAAGGAGAAAAGGCTATGTCAGATCAGAACCAATATTTAAAGAGCAGCAAGCTGATTGCAGCGCACTATGGGGAGGAGTATGAACATTATTACAATGCCATTGTACCGCCTGTTTTTATGAATTCGCTGAATGTATTTGAGACCTTGGACGACTATTATGATTTTGACCGGAGAGACAAGCATAAATATTGTTACGGGAGGGTGCAAAATCCTACCGTCCGTATTCTGGAAGATAAAATAGGGGCATTAGAGCACGGCGTAGGCGCATTAGCTTATGCTTCCGGAATGGCGGCAGCTACTGCAGCAGTACTTACGGTCTGCAAGACAGGAAGCCATGTGATTTGCATTCATAACGCTTATGGGCCGCTAAAAAGCTTCCTGAATGGATATGCGAAGGAACATATGAACATAACAGTTACATATGTGGAGGGAGACCGTTTGGAGGAATTTGAGGAAAGTATGACTGAGCGTACCGATCTGATTATCCTGGAGAGTCCGTCTTCTCTGGTCTTTTCCCTTCAGGATATCCGAGGTGTGTCTGAACTGGCCAAGAAGGCAGGGGCTAAGGTATACATTGATAATACATACTGTACTCCTATTTACCAGCAGCCTCTGGATTTGGGCGCAGACATTGTCATGCACACCACGTCTAAGTATATTGGGGGCCACAGCGATCTCATTGGGGGAATGTTGGCGGTAAAGGATAAAGAACTGTTTCATAAGCTTTTGGAAAACCGGGAGCTTTTTGGAGGAATTGTGGGCCCTATGGAGGCCTGGCTGATGATAAGGGGACTGCGCACCATGGAAGTCCGCATTGCGCAGCATCAAAAAACCGCTATGGCAGTGGCGGAGTTTTTAGACAAGCACCCCAGGGTGAGAAAGGTAAATTATCCGGGACTTCCTTCTCATCCCCAGTATGAGCTGATGAAGCGCCAGCAACAGGGAAATACAGGATTATTAAGCTTTGAAATAGATGGAAGCACAGAGGATGCAGCGAAGGTGGCCGAGAGGCTGAATATCTTTAAAATTGGTGTATCTTGGGGAGGATTTGAAAGCCTTGTATTCCTTCCCCATGCGAGAACAGGAGAAGAAGAATGCAAAAAGCTTCGGGGAAGCCAGAACATTATCCGTATTCATTGCGGGCTGGAGGGCACAGAGGATTTAATTGCTGATTTGGAAGCTGCGCTTGCTTATTGATATGTGTAGGACTGATACTTTTTGTCCTCATTTTTAATTCATAAAGGAATATGAGGTTTCATCATTGTGTATGTTATGCTAATATTTTAGGAACTGTTAAAGAATGTAAAGTTAATTTTAACAGTTTCTTAGGGCAGAGAGATTCCATAAAGCTGAAAGAAAGGAGACTGGTGAATTTATGCTTAATCCTATCGTTATGGTTGCGTAAGCAGGGCTATCGCAACTTTATTACTAAAATGTGAATAAGTGTTGTGGCAGGCCTTGCAGTTCCTTAAAGTAAGTTTATCATAGGAGTGCAAAATGGGCTATAAGAAAGCAACACATGTTCTGCCGGAAGAACTGCTTGTGAAGGTTCAGGAATATGTCGATGGAGAATTTATTTACATTCCCAGAGTTTCGGAACACAAAAAAAGCTGGGGTGCGGCAACCTCCACCCGTCAGGAATTACGGGATAGAAACAAATGTATTTATGATGACTATCTGGCCGGGAAAAGCATGGATTTTCTGGCTGACAAATATTTTTTATCCTTAAAAAGTATTCAGAGAATTATCGGACAGTTAAAAAAAGAATATAAATAATAAAATGGGCTGATATGGATGATAAAATATCAGTCCATTTTGTTATAATAAGCTCTCTCGCGAAGCGTGACAGTGCTTGTTATCTTTATGGACAGCTATCTTATATTTGCTTATGAAAAGAGTATTAGGTTGGGAGCAATCTAAAGGGAATGCTACAATTTTTCTACAGATTTTTGAATCTATTAGCCGGCCTGCGAAGCAGCCACATGGAGGTTCGTGTGAAAAATAAATTTTTCACACAACAAATTTGTGCTTTCACCCAAATTTGAGGACATTGGCAAGAATGGGGGATTAAGATGAAAAAAGTAGCTTGGGAGATACAAAGCCTTTCTTTGCTGCCAGTATTAAAATACTGTAAGAAATGCGGTAAAAAGAATGTATTTGTTTGCTCAGAGCAATTCAGGATAAATGCCCAGCGGAAAAGTTTGGATGTTTGGCTGATCTATAAATGTTCAAGCTGCAACACCACATGGAATGCAGACGTTTATTCCCGGGTTGTTCCACAGGCCATTCCCCAAGCCTTGCTAGATGGATTTTGTAAAAATGATAAGGAGCTAGTGAAGCAATATGCCATGGACAGCAGTTTTTTACAGAACCATGGTGTGGAAGCAGGTTTGCCAAAATACTCAATTTTAGGAGAGCGCTTTTCATTCAGTGAAGATACAGAGGTAGAAATAAAAAATCAGTATTCCCTGCCCATCAGGATATCTTCTGCTGTGAGAGAAAAACTACATTTATCACAAAGAGAATATTTACAGTTGGTTTCCGAAGGACAAATTGAAAGTGTTCCTGGGCAGAACCTAAAAAAAGCGAAATTGAAGGCCAGAACAGTCTTGATCTTAAAAGGAAAAAAGGGCAAATTTTTATAAGTAAATCTGAAAGAAAAAGGAGAATGGTTGCTGCATTACCCAAAAGTAGTATAATAAATCAAAGAGACATTAAATTAATTTTACAATTTTGAAACATTTCTGATGTATACTTTTTATAATATGAAAGTTTGAAAAGGGAGTGGATAAAAATTGGCTGAAATACTGATTGTGGAGGACGAGCTTTCCATCAATGAATTGATACGCAGAAATCTAAGCCTTACAGGGCATCATTGCACGCAGGCTTTTGATGGACTATCTGCGGCTGCTTTGCTGGAAAAGGGAGGTTTTGATTTGGTTGTACTGGATATTATGCTGCCCGGACTAGACGGTTATCAGGTGTTTGAAAGAGCCTTGGGGACTCCGACCATTTTTCTGACAGCAAAAAGTGAATTGACGGATAAGCTGAAAGGACTGGCTATGGGAGCGGATGATTATCTGACAAAACCTTTTCAGATGCTGGAACTGGCGGCAAGGGTGGAAGCAGTACTGCGGCGGACAAAAAAAGTTGAGACAGAATTCAGAATGGGTGACTTGAAATGTGATTTTAACAGACACCAGGTTTTCCTAAATGGAATAGCTGTGGAATGTACGCCCAAAGAATATGAGCTGCTAGAGGTATTAATCAGAAACCGTAACATTGCCCTTTCCAGAGAAAGGCTTTTAGATATGGTGTGGGGATATGATTTTGACGGAGGCACCCGTACCGTGGATGTCCATATACAAAGGCTGCGCCATAAACTGCATTTGGAAAAGCATATCAGAACAGTATATAAGCTCGGATATCGTTTGGAGGTTCATGAATGAAAAAAAAGATTTTTTTTGTTGCGTTGGTTCTCTTTATGGTATTTCTCAATTCTATGATTCTGATGGTTTCAATTATTATCCTTAAGGATAAACTTTCTGTTTTCCGTGATAAATGTCTGGCGGAGCACTATGTTATCGCTTCCTCTTTGATTGGAGATATGCAGGCGCTAGAACAGAGGGGAAATAATGTGGAAGAAAATATAGATAATCTGATGCGTTTGTATTCCCGGTATCTGCAAGGAAAGGGAAACGGACTTGGGGTGGCTTTTTTGGGGGAATGGATTTACGAAAGTCCTGCATTTGCGGCGGAAGAAAATACGATACGTTTGCCGGATACAGGATACAACCAGGAAAGGCTTGTATATATGGAAAATGGGAACCGCCCTGTGCTTTGCGTTTATGGCAGTTTTCCGGCTCCGTGGCAGGATTACGGACTGATGTATATGGGGGATCTGAGCGATATCGTTGGGTCATGGCGTCATACGAAAAATATTCTTTTTCTTACCGGCGCTGGGACAATGCTTGTGATGTCGTTTTTTCTGTTTCAGTTTTTGAATATTATATTTCGTCCGTTAAGGCAGATTTCCAGTACATCTGCCAAGATTGCAAACGGAAATTATGGCAGCAGGATTCCGGTACATGGAAAGGATGAAATTTCCAGTGTAGCGCATAATTTTAACCTTATGGCCGGGCAGGTGGAAACGCAGATTCGCCAGCTTGAGGATGCCGCGGAGCAAAAGCAGCAGTTTATTGACAATTTTTCCCATGAATTACGAATTCCGCTGACGGCAATTTACGGATATGCGGAATATATTCAAAAGGCGCTTTGTTCAGAAGAAGAACGTTATGAATGTACGCAGTTTATCATGTCAGAGTGCGGAAGGCTCCAGAATATGGCTTATCAACTTCTTAATATGGCATTACTTGGCAGGGATGAAATGAAAGACGGGGACTGCTCTTTGAAAGAACTTTTTATACAGTCAGAAAAGATCATGCATTTAAGGGCGGCGGAAAAGAGGGTAAAGCTGACTTATGATTTATCTGACGATTACATTGTCAGGGGAAACATGGAACAGCTTCTGATACTGACAAATAATCTGATTGATAATGCAATAAAAGCAAGCGGGCAGGAAGAAGAAATCCGTATTTTGGCTTATTCGGAGAAATCTAATATTGTAGTGGAAGTGGAGGATCATGGGATTGGTATGGAGGCGCAGCAGGTATCCCATATCACAGAGGCTTTTTATCGCATTGATAAGGCCCGCAGCCGCGCCGCAGGCGGAGCAGGGCTTGGACTTGCTATCTGCGAGAAAATCATACGGATTCATCATGCGGATATGTCATTTATCTCCAAACCGGGAGCAGGGACAAGGGTGAAGCTGTCTTTTCCTGTATAAAGAGAAATTTTTAGGTAAATAAATTTTTTACAAGTCCGTAATAACTCGGATACTTTTTTGATACGGAAAGGTTTTATAGTGTATCTGTCAAAACAAATAGCAGAAAGGAGTTTCACTATGAAACAAAAGAACATTTTAAAATTAGCAGCAGCAACATTTGCCATAATTGGCGCAGGCACTATCCTTTTTAATGCAGCGGGAGAGGTAACTCTGGCGGCGAACAATGGAAAAGTGGAGAAAGTACCGACCAGCTATCAGGTTTCGGACATCCCTGAAACATCATTGCCAAAGTCCGAAACAAAAGAGGAAGGAGGCGGAAAAGAAGTAAACTATTTCGTAAGTATGGATAGTTTGAATACCGGAACGCCCACGGATACGGATTTGACGATGGAAGAAGCAGCTGAAATAGGAGCCCAATATTTACGAGATATTTACGGACTGGATTTGGAAGGCGCTTATGTATACATGAGTTATTCTCCGGGAACTGAAACGTTCCCCCGCGCTTTTTGGGTAGGGGATGTTCTGTTTGAGAAGGAGCAAACACCTGAGAGCACAAGATGGAACTATTTGATAGACGCTGTGACAGGAGAGCTTTTCGATATTTGCTATGGCAGACAGTTAGATGTAAGCGTCCCCCTTGGCTATGATTCGGCCCTGGAAAAAGACTATCATCTCTATGCGGAGCTTGCCCAAAAGAAAACGGAGGAGTGTAAGATGATGGATAGCCCGGTAGAGAGGGTTGAGTACAATTGCCAGGGCTATTCCGGAAACGATCCAGCGATTACGATGGATGTCATTGGCAAGAACGGAGAAATCGTCAATATCACTTTTTCACGGTATGACCAGACGTTTTTGGGGCTCAGTACGGACACTTCACGAAAAATATCGGAGTCCGCACTGATGCGACTGGCCGGAGAGGCAGTGGAGTCTGAGACAGAGAATTTAGAGATGTCCAAATAACGTGGACATCAAGAAACACAGAGCAGTAAAAACTCACAAAATGGATTAACGCAGGTTATAAGGCGGATCATATCCCTCTCCATTTTCAAAACGTACTTGTTCTCCATATATTTCAATAAATCGGGCATTGGGAAGCAATGACTCATCAGGCACTAAATTTTTCTCGCCCCATATCCTGGACAGAAACAAATAGTGTATCTCAGGCAAATCCGCCAAAAAGTCATAGCTTTCCACATTGCCTGTCTTTAGTGTCAGATAAGCCAGATGGGGACAGTTGCGGAGTATGGACAAATCTGTGATTCCTTCAAAATATTCGTTATATTGCTTCTTCCAATACCAGCCGCCCATGCGCAGCGAACGAAGTTTTGTAAGCTTTCCTAAAAAATCTACATTCTCTACCTGTGTATCGGCAGATTGGATATCCAGGTTTAAAACCCTTAAATCGGTTAAGTTTTCAATACAGGATAAATTTGTGATACAGGGAGTACGCAGTATGACATTTAGACTTTTCAGCTCACGGAAGTGCTTTAAATCCTCCAGGGTGTTAAGAAGCCGTTCCTTTACCGGCGGATACAGGGTTATATCCGTCCCATTGTTCGCACTTCCGTTTAGCTGCACACGCATGTATTCTTCTTCGGTGCCATTGTCAACGGAATAATAAGAAAGATCCATTTCCTCAATTCCCGCAAGATCACCGGCTGTCATATCTCTTTCCATGAAAGCCTGCTTTTCCTCCTCTGTAAGCTGCCACAGGTTAGACAGTTCTTCCCGCACCAGTTTTTCAAGCTCCGGCGCCTTCCACTTAATCACATCATCATTCGGGTAATCCTCTGCCTGCAATAGCGGTCCCGAATAGAGCCTTTGCATGGCGTTCACGAAGGGATTCCGAAGCTGTGGGTATTTCCAATCCTCTGAGCCCACATAATCCTGCGCTTTCACGTAATATACCCCCGGGTCTAAAAAGCGCACTGCCGCATAGAAGGTTTTTCCTCTGATTAACCCAAGCATACTTTTTGTACAGCGCTGCTTCTCACACAGGGCAAAGGCTTCGCTTTGGGTGGTCGTGTTATAACAAAAATAAGCCATGATGATATATTCCTTGTCTCCGGCATCAAAAGTAAAATGATAGCCGCATAGACTGCCTATGCCGGTCACCTGATATCTCTCAAAAGAAAGGTCAGACACCAATTCCCCGCAGATTTTCTTGCTGCATCTGCGAACCTCATCCTTAAATTCTTCCCAGTGTACGTAAGGGTCTGCTTCCTTCAGGTCATTTTCATAAGGTACACTTGCATAGATCCAATAAGGAGAATTAAAATTTCTGTTGCCATAGGAATCCTCAAGCTTAAAGGCATCTTTGCCTACAATGACGTCATACCTGAATTGATTCTGCGAAATATGATCTTCGATTCCAGCCTTTGTGTACAGAGTCTTCTCCAGTTGGAGCTGTGAGCCTGGCATGAGATGCTCCGGCATACTGACCACATCCGCATTATCATCCAGGATCTTCTGATAATATGTGCCATCGCCCCAATAAGACTCAGAGATATCCCAGAGAGTATCACCGGCCTTAACAGAGTATGTCTCTTTACTGACAAATTCAAGATAGTGCGTTTCTTCAAGATTCTCAGGTTTTTCGTCTGTCAAAATGTAATCTTTATTTTGACCCATATAAGCGTGACTGCTTAGTGGGATGCTAAGCAGCATTATAATAAAAATGATGGCTTTTATACCGAACTTTAATCGTTTGTCCATAGTCTGTCCCCTTTTCCTTTGCTGTATATAAGACACATTTATTATAAACCTGTGTTGCATCATTTTTGCATCATAAAGGAGATGTTGGGAAAAAGACAGTGCCAATTAATCCCTGATTTTGTATTTGACAATGATTATTATAATGGTTATAATAATGAGGATAAACACTGTCACGCTTCGTGAGCCAGGTTATTGTAATAAAAGCAGCTTGGAAGTAAACCTCCAAACTCTTTATTGGTGGCAGTATCGCAAGCATAGCTTGCGGTATGCAGGGAGTATAACTATGAATAATTCAGCTGACATACGCAAAGAAAACAAAAAAACAATCTATCGTCTTATGCTGGGTGGAGGGACATACACAAAGCAGCAGGTAGCCATTGGGACCGGGCTTAGTGTGGCCACATGTAATACGCTGCTGAACGATATGCAGAGGCAGGGAATTATCCTCGGAGGGGACAAACTTCCAGGTGAAGTGGGAAGAAGCTCCATTCTTTACCGGATTAGGGAGGATCATGAATCCTACCTGGCAGTTCATTTTTACATGGAGCAAGGAAGGCGTTTTATTGAGACGCTGGTGTTTTCCGCTGTGGGGCGTATTATTTTCCGCGAAAAGCAGATGCCTGAATATGTAGATTATGAAGAAATTGAAAAAGTAATTGCCAAAAGTGTTGGGCAGATTCCCAATATTACCCGTATTGTTGTCGGAACCCCCAGCATAGCGGAAAACGGGATTATAAGGCATTGTGATATCCCGGAACTGGAAAATACGCCTCTTAAAGAAAAATTGGAAGACAGGTTTCACATCAATGTTTTGATTGAAAATGATATGCATCATAAAGCATATGGGTATTATATGAAACATGACGATCAGGATGCAGTGATTACGCTGGCATATTTCCCAGAGCATATCCTTCCGGGGACAGTCACGATTCATAAAGGTACGATTATAAAAGGCGCAAATTGCTTTGCCGGTATGACAGGATTTCTTCCATACAATATAAGCCGTAAAGAGCTATTAACAATGCTGGAACCTGAACGCTGCATGCCCTTTATCGCACAGTCGCTGAGTGCAATTATTGTGTTACTAAATCCCGGTCTAATCGTCCTGACAGGTTCCCTGATTAGCCCGGGCATGCTGGAATGTATCAAAAAAAAATGCGGAGAGAGTATTCCACCGGAATATATGCCGAAGTTTAAAGCAGTGGACAGCTTTGACGAATTTTATGTTGAAGGAATGTATCAGTTAGCAGTGGACAGAAAGGAGATTTGACGATTATGACGGAAAAAGAAAAATGTGCGGCAGGCATGCTCTATGATGCAAATTATGATGAAGCTTTGATACAGGAAAGGCAAATCTGTAAGGATATTTGTTTCGAATATAACAATACTAAGCCTTCGGAGCTTCGAGATAAGAAAAAAATACTTAAAAAGCTGTTTGGAAAAACAAAAGGGGAATTTACAATACAAGCTCCTTTTTGGTGCGATTATGGATATAACATTGAGCTTGGGGAGAACTTTTACGCCAACCACAATCTGATGATTTTGGATGGCGCAAAGGTTACATTTGGTGACAATGTTTTTATTACACCTGACTGCGGTTTCCACACAGCGGGACACCCAATTGATGCAGAACGCCGAAACAAAGGACTGGAATACGCTTATCCGATAAGGGTAGGTGACAATGTTTGGATTGGGGCAGGTGTGCAGGTTTTACCCGGTGTGACAATTGGAAATCATGTAGTGATTGGAGCAGGAAGCGTGGTAACAAAGGATATTCCAGACCATGTGATTGCGGTGGGGAATCCATGCAAAGTGCTCAGAGCAATTACGGAGGAAGATTTCAAAAATGTATTTATGAATAAACAATCTTAAAAGCAACAAGATGGATAATAGCCTAACTGGCTGTTAGGCATATCAACCATAAATATATTGTAATAGAAAGGAGCTGCAAGCATAGCTTGCAGTATGCGGGAGGTATGAAAATGAACTTTAACACAACAGATTTAACATGGACAAGGGAGCCAAAAACATTTTCTGTCAGCGAGGATAAAATAACAATTCAGACAGAGCCAGGTACTGATCTGTGGCAGAGAACTTATTACGGTTTTCAAAATGATAACGCTCCTGTCCTGCAAATGTGGACAGAGGAAAAATATTTTTCTTTTGTTGTAAAAACAGAATTTGACAGTAAACGCAGATTTGACCAATGCGGGGTTGTAATGTATCTTGACAGCGAAAACTGGCTGAAGGCTTCCATTGAATATGAAAATGATACATACCAGAGATTAGGAAGCGTTGCAACAAATCACGGATATTCAGACTGGGCTACAACGGATATTGATGCGTCCATCAAAACAATGTGGTATCGATTGAGCAGGAGAGAATCAGACTACTGTATAGAGTGCTCACAGGATGGTATTCAATTTAAACAAATGAGAATCTGCCATATATGGGAGGGCGCGGAGAAAATCAGGTTTGGAATATACGCCTGTTCGCCAGAGGAATCTTCCTTTGAAGCAAGGTTTTCGTGTATGGAGCTGACAGAATGTAAGTGGCTGGCACATAAATAAAACTAATTTACACATAAATATTGAAATTTATATTGCTAACTATGAGACAGGAAAATGATTGATGAATGATTGTTTTCCTGTTTTATTTCCTGATCCGGCCCGCAGAGAGCAATAGGAAGGGTTTGGGACAGAGATCAACATAGAAGCAATTACTCTTAAATTTATATATTTAACTTCATGTTTCATCATAATAAGAATACTATAATTGGGAATCATATTTTGTAATACTGTTACCATATTTTAAAAATAATGAATGTAAAATATAGAAATTGTATAATACGAGGTTTGTAATTATACATAATGCTATTTAACAGAGAGAAATTTTTTACAAAACAGCAGAAAAATAGCGAAGGAAAATTATTTGCGATATAAAATGATTCCATATACGGTATTGAATATTATTACATAATGCGTAATAGTCAAATATAGGTCTAAGGTGGGAATAGTTTAATCCCGTAAAATCTATCATAGCAGTACATAATTGATTCGTGAGGGAACGATTTCATGCGTAAACGTTATGATGATTTTTTGCGGCGGCTTAACCAGTATAGACTATGTTTGAATATGACACAGGATGAGCTGAGTAACGCGCTTGGCATCACACAAAGCCAGTTTAGCAAAATAGAGCTTGGAAAAACAATTATGCCCTACAAGACATTGGAACTTCTTGAGGGCATGGGCTGGGATGTAGACTACCTGGTTACAGGTAAAAATTTTGATAGAGGTGCTTCAGAACTAAATACCATATTGCAGCAGGTTGAAGAAACAAATAAAAGGGAAGTTCTAAGCGCAGTTGCATGGCTTTTAAAGCAGGGTATCGGCATATGCTGTCCGAACCTGAGTTCTGAGTGCAAATGTGAGATGGAAATATTGCAAATGCGCGCAAATAGTGAAAGCCCTTGTTCGGTACTGTACGAGGTTAGACAAATGTTGGACGTGGCGCAGGCGATCATGGCAGAAAAGCTTGGTGTAAATATCAAAAAATATCGTAAGCTGGAAAAGAATGAGGCATGTCCTGATGTGGAACTATTGTTCCGGATATATGAGGTTACAGGGTGTAAGCCCAGCCTGATTTTACATAATGATCATGTGGAAAATATCATAATAGATGATCTTTGGACTCAGATAACAGTACCTATCCAGAGTAAAATACTATCACTTACAGAACAGGTATTATGGTTTATCAGAATGTAAAGCAGTACTTATGAAAAAGACAGTATTAATTATTGAAGATAACAAGATACAAATAGAAATGCTTAAGAAGCTGGTGTTGGAGATAAACACAGGGATAACGGTTTATACGGCATCGGATGTAAAGACAGCCTATAAAATTCTCATGGAGAAGACAATTGATGTTTTCCTGGTAGATATCATATTGGATACAACACGGTCAGGAGATACATCAGGAATCAGACTGGTTGAAAGAGTCAGGACGATTCCGAAATACATGTTTACCCCTGTCGTGTTTATCACATCCCTGGAAGATACGACCAAGTATGCTTACACCGACTTGCATTGTTTGGGTTATGTAGAAAAGCCTTTCTCTCCAGAGAACGTTAAGCAGCTTGTGGAGAAGGCTTTATTTTTTTCTACCTGCAAGGAGGAGGGCAAAGTATTCTGCTTTCGAAAAGACGGAATCTTATATCCGGTTAAAGTAAAGAACATTATTTATATAGAAAGCCGAAACCGCGCAGTTGATATACATATGGTAGAAGGCGGTACATTGTCCATTTCTTATAAAACCTGCAAACAGCTCCTGGATGAGGTTGATGCGGACTGTCTGATACAGTGCAGCAGATATGCAATTGTCAATAAAGATTATGTTTTAAATGTGGACATTGCGAATAGATTTATAACGCTGAAAGGTGTGGAAGAACAGGTTGAAATCGGGATTACTTATAAGAAGAAAATATTAGCGGAGTATGGGTTATGATTACGAATATTTGTTTGTTGTTGGAAGTGTTGACGATAGTTTTTTGTGTACATGCTTTGTATGGCGAAAAATTTAGACTAGATATTTCTACCGTAAGCTTTTTGGCTACATATATGATAATTTTAACGATGGTAAATTATTATGAATTACCTCAACAGTATACTCTAATTATGTATCCTATTATGTTTATATATTGTGGAATAAGATTTGAATTTAAAATTGCATGTATATTAATAAATATGGTACTTTGTATTATAATTGTTGGCAGCATTCAAATGGTAGTTTCGATACCATTTTTACATATATTAGGTTTAAATTGGTTTGAAAATTATCGATTATTATTTATCAATTGCTTTGCATTTGTGTTAGTAACATTTTTACTGCCAAAATGTAAAATTAGCAGAATTATGAATTTTTTACATAGTAAAGAGAAAATAGAAAATGTTATATTGATTATATGTATAGTATTGATAGCTTTTTTGCTTTTTAGATATAAAGAAGCGAATGTTTTTTTTATTGATCAAGCAATGTTGTTGTTCATAAGTATAGTTTGTACTTTGATATTAGCGGATCAAGTGGGGAAATACAAGATAAAAACTAAAGAAGTTGAAACCGAATTGAAAATGCATAAATTATATGCAGATTCTTTTCAAGGATTGATTGAAAACATTAGGTTAAGACAGCATGAATTTGATAATCATATTAATACCATTTATAGTCAACATTATATTTATGATACATATGATGAGTTAGTTAAAGCTCAGGATACATATTGTAAAATAATATCAAAAGAGAACCAGTTTAATAAGCTTTTAAAGGCTTCTAATCCTATTGTTGCTGGATTTTTATATGGTAAATTTATGGAAATAGACAAATTAGGCATTGACATAGACTACCGTATTAAAATCATAGAGTCAAATATAGAAATCCCTGTTTATAAAGTTGTGGAAATTTTAGGTGATTTAATAAATAATGCGGTGGAAGCAATAGAGAAGACAGATGGGGTAAATAAACTTTACGTTTCTTTGACGGAAGATGCAAAGCTTGAAATTGAAGTTAGAAATGAAAGTCCTTATATAGATTATAATGAGATTGATAAGTTCTTTGTGAAAGGATTCAGTAGTAAAGGAAAAGACAGAGGTTTAGGACTACATAATGTTAAGAAAATTTGCGATGAATATACTTTAAATATTTATTGCGAGAACGTTAAAATAGATGATGCCAACTGGTTATCATTTAAAGTGGTAAAAGATAAAACATCATCCTATGACTAGAATATAGTTATAGGATGATGTTTTATTACATAAAGAATCGTAAAAGAAATATAACAAATAAATTACATGAGGGTGTAAATAATTATGTGTCTTTGGATTTTTTCCTTAGCAGATTTTTACCAACTATAATTAGCCGGAAACCTAGCATTTATAAGGGCTTGTGGGCTCTGCCCACACCCGGCCTCTGGAATAAGGTGGAAGGGTAAAGACACAAAATTAAAAACACTACCAATTACATTTTGAGAGCAATTAATTATTGCTCTGTTGGATATTCATATTCTCCAAAAAAAATCATGCTTGCAATATCGTAGCCAACTAATATACCTAATGCCATACAAGCCGTCAATAAAGGCTTAGAAATTTTCACAAGTTTCCCCTTCATAATGAAATTCTCCTTTCTTCTTTAGTATTTTTGCAGTAACAAGCTGCAAAGTATTTAATATAATAACCCAAAACCCAACAGTAACATAAGGATTCTCAGGTACTATATACGTGAGAGTTAAATAAAAGAAAATAATTACAAATGCCTGCACCTTAACCCGCTTGGTGCATTTTTCATTTAATGGGCGATGCACCTTAGAAGTTACCGGCCCAATATAATAGTTGCCAAGCATACATATAAATAGAAAGATTAATTGAAACACCTTGTTTATTTCGAAAAGGGGCAGCACCATTAATGCTAAAAACATATAAGAAAACGTAACCAGAAAACAAGTAATATACTTCTTACAATGCAGCCCTCCTGTAGCCGTTCTCAAAAGCATCATCACCGCCACTGCGAAAACATATCTTCCCAAATCATTGTGAAAAATAATTCCCATTATCAACAGTTTACTCAGCTCAGAGCCTATTGATTTAAACGTAAATGCCAGTTGTGCAATTTGGTAATCACTAAATTGATACTGTTCTTTTAAAAATTCGTTCATATTGTTTTCCTTTTCATATTTTTGTCCTTTCTCTACCACAAAAAAATTTTATATTATTTTTTGAAATTTATGCTTCTTTTTGATTAAATGATATAAAACTTGTATTAATTTGTCGATATTTGTCACAAATTGTCAAATAATCTAAATTGAGTAACGATAACATGCAGTTCAGCAAAATTAATTCGCTTTTCCGACAAAATATGCTAAAATTTTTTATGGTAAAGCATGCGTGCCTGAAACAGGTTAACAGGAACAGGACTGGAAAGTTTGAAGACTTTCAGGATGGAGGTAAAAATGTCATATAAAGACATAGGATTCAGAATACGTAGTCTACGTGAAGCCAATTGTTACACAAGAGATGCACTGGCAGAGAAAGTTGATATATCTGCAAAATTTCTATATGAAATTGAGGTGGGGAAGAAAGGCTTTACAGTGGAAATTTTATATAAAATTTCCAAGGCTTTGAATGTGAGTAGTGATTATATCTTGACCGGGAACGAGAGCAACAAAATACCAGAGAAAATGGTAGATGTGCTTGAATGTTTCAGCCCAAATCAGATGGGACGCGTGCAGGACATACTGAAAGTGGTACACGAGCTGTGCGTGGGTGATGTGTAAAAGGGGATTTAGAGCTGGCTGTACGAAGGCCAGCTCGAATCAACTTATCATACCTCCAAGCATACCACTGCCGCAGCACAGCATCAGTACAGTAATAAAATTTCTTGAGATCTCCCCAATGCCTTGATTGGTCACAATGGAAACTACTGCTAATATGGCGAAGTAAAGGGCACCCATGAGTAGCCCCCACAGAAATTTCCGGCTGCCTTCACGTTTTCCGGCAAGAAATCCGGCAAGAAAGGTGACCAGTATGTAGATTCCGATGATACAGATAGACACAATTTTTTCGGACAGCTCAAATTTGTACAGCATCAGGGCAAGCAAAAGGAGCAGTCCGGTAGTCAGTAGATAGGATATTAGCAGGCATTTTAATATGAAAGTAATTCTTGCGCTTAAGTTGAGTTTCTTTAACATGTCTTCCCCCATTCTTTTTACAAAGAGTTTATAATTTCTTTATACTACAATCATATGTCTGAACTTGACAGAGAATACCCCTATATTGTAATATTTGCATAAGCCGTCCGGAGGAAATTTTTTCAAATATAATTTGCGAGGCGGAAAATGAAACAGCCTAGAATGCTAAAAAATTTAAGCTGTTGAAAAATATATTTTATAAGGAGAGTGGTTTTAATTTGGATACCGATGGTGTCATACAATTGTTTGCTTTATTGATTTTGGTGGGACTTTCCAGCTTTTTTTCATCTGCGGAGACAGCGCTTACCACAGTGAACAGGGTGCGGCTTAAGTCTATGGCGGATGAAGGGAGTAAGCGTGCGCAGACAACGCTTAATGTATTGGATAAGTACAGCAAGATGTTGAGCGCTATTTTAATAGGAAATAACATTGTAAATATATCTGCTTCCGCACTTGCGACTACACTGGCCCTTAAGATTCATCTTGCAGTCGGGATTGCAACAGGAGCTCTGACCATCATCATTTTGATTTTCGGGGAAATTATTCCGAAAAATTTAGCAATGATTTATTCGGAAAAGATTGCGCTTTTTTATGCCTCTATCATAGCAGCGCTTATGAAGGTGATGACGCCACTGATTTTTTTAGTGGATAAGCTGGCAGGCGGGCTGATGGTGCTGCTACATATTGATACCAGCAAAAAAACCGCCATGACAGAGACAGAGCTGCGTACTTATGTTGAAGTCAGTCATGAGGACGGCGTTATTGAGTCGGAAGAAAGGGAAATGATATATAATGTGTTTGACTTTAGCGATGCTGTCGCTAAGGATATTATGATTCCCCGTATTGACATGACGGCAGTGGACGAGGAAGCCACCTATGAGGAAGTTCTTGCGCTTTTTAAACAATATATGTATACCAGAATCCCGGTTTATCAGGAGGATAAGGATAATATTATCGGTCTGATTAATATCAAGGATTTTATACTGGTGGATAACAGGGAGCAGTTTAAAATAAGCGATATTATGCGCGAGGCTTATTACACTTATGAGTTTAAGAAAACAGCGGATCTTATGATGGAAATGCGTGAAAAGCGAATTAACATATCCTTTGTTCTAAACGAGTATGGCGCTGCGGTGGGTATGATAACATTAGAAGATTTGCTGGAGGAAATTGTAGGTGAGATCCGGGATGAATATGATGAGGACGAGGAAGAACTGATTCGTAAGACAGACGAACGGACTTATCTGGTGGCAGGCGGTATGAAGCTAAACGATATCAACGATGAGCTTGGCACATTGCTTGCATCGGAGGATTATGATTCCATTGGTGGACTTATTATAGAAAATTTGGATCGTCTGCCGGAGGATGAAGAAACCATTGTCACGAAAGAGGGCATTACCCTTCAGGTGAAGGGAGTCAGCCAGAACAGAGTGGTGCAGGTTTTGATGATTTTGCCTGAAAAGATAGAGAGTGAAGATACCGCTTTAGTGCAGGACGAAGAAGCGGAAGAAAATATTGTTGAAGATGAAAAGTAACTATGCTATACTGTATCAATATGGAACGCCAGTGAATTTGTGCCTGTGGTACAAACCTGCCGGGCGTTTAAGACATGGAGGATTAAGATATGAAACGTATTAAGACATTAGCAACCAGAGACCTGAAAGAGTCCATGAAAAAGGGCGGCTGCGGCGAGTGCCAGACTTCCTGCCAGTCAGCGTGCAAGACTTCCTGTACAGTAGGAAATCAGAGCTGCGAAAAGGTAAAATAAGCAGCGATTTTAGATGAATGGTCCAGGGAGCAGAAAAATAGGATAGCGAATATAAGCAGCGGCTTTATGTCGCTGCTTATTGTGCGTCTAAAAAATGAAAAATTGCGAACTGGCGGCAGCATGGAGGTTAGAGTGATACATCAGTATAAAAATAACGGCTATAACATTGTGATGGATGTGAACAGTGGGTCTGTACATGTCGTGGATGATGTGGTATATGATGTGGTTCCCCTTGTGGAAGAACTGCAAAATAATAACTGTGGAGAAGAAGAAACAAAAGATAAGGTTTTAGAGCGCCTGAAAGATCGATATACCGGTGAGGATATTTTAGATGCGCTTTCACAGGTTATGGAGCTGAAGGAAGCAGGCATGCTTTATGCGCCTGATATTTATGAAAATTATATCGTAGATTTTAAAAAGAGAGAAACCGTGGTAAAGGCTCTATGCCTGCATATTGCTCATGATTGTAACCTGGCATGTAAGTATTGCTTTGCAGAGGAAGGGGAGTATCATGGACGCCGGGCGCTTATGAGCCTGGAGACCGGAAAAAAGGCACTGGATTTTCTGGTGAAGAATTCCGGAAATCGTATAAACCTAGAGGTGGATTTCTTTGGCGGGGAGCCTCTTTTAAACTGGCCGGTGGTAAAGGAGCTGGTAGCATATGGCAGGAGCCTTGAGAAGCCCTATCATAAGAAGTTTCGCTTTACTTTGACGACCAATGGCGTTTTGCTGAATGATGAAATAATAGAATTTGCCAATCGTGAAATGGCAAATATTGTCCTTAGTATTGACGGCAGAAAGGAAATCAATGACTTGATGCGGCCATACAGAGGAGGCCAGGGAAGCTATGATACGATTGTTCCTAAGTTCCGGAAGGTGGCGGAAAGCAGAAACCAGATGAATTATTATGTGCGGGGCACTTTTACACGGAATAATCCGGATTTTGCAAAGGATGTGGCACATCTGGCAGATTTAGGCTTTGAACAGATTTCCGTGGAGCCTGTTGTGGCGCAGCCTACGGATGATTATGCGCTTAGGCAGGAAGATCTTCCGGCGCTTTTGGAGGAGTATGACCGTCTGGCGGTGGAACTTTTAAATAGAAGAAAAGAAGGAAAGGGTGTTAATTTCTTCCATTTTATGATAGACTTGGAGGGCGGGCCCTGTGTTGCCAAAAGACTTTCCGGCTGTGGATCGGGAACAGAGTACCTGGCGGTAACACCCTGGGGGAATTTATATCCCTGTCATCAATTTGTGGGACAGGAAGAATTTCTTATGGGAAATGTGGACGAGGGTATCACCAGAACGGATATAAGAGATAGCTTTAAATCCTGTAATGTCTACGCGAAAGAGAAGTGCAGAAGCTGTTTTGCCAGATTTTATTGCAGCGGCGGATGTGCGGCCAATTCCTACAATTTCCATGGACAGATTAGTGATGTCTACGAATTGGGCTGCGAGCTGCAGAGAAAGCGTATTGAGTGCGCAATTATGATAAAAGCAGCTTTGGCTGATTTAGAGGGAGAATAAGTTTGAAAGTAAACTTCCAAACTCTTTATCGGTGGCAGTATCGCAAGCAGAGCTTGCGATATATGACAATAGGCTCTGCCTATTGTATGCAAGGGGATGTAAAGATTGAAGGATAAATCTTTCAATCTAATGAGTTTGTGTCTGCGCTGCATCCACAAACTTTGTTATGCGCAAAAAAGCAGCGCAGAAATGAGGATAAAATGAAGAAGAATAAAGCAATTATCATTTTACTGGTGTTCGTATTGCTGCTTGCCGGATTTGGCTACACTGCAGCAGTGGGAATCGGAGCGGATGGTTCAGGATCCGCGGCCAGTATCAATTTAGGCCTTGACTTGGAGGGCGGTGTAAGCATCACCTATCAGGCGGTGGGAGATGAAGCGCCCAGCGATGAGGACATGGCTGATACCATTTACAAACTGCAAAAGCGTGTGGAGGGCTATAGCACGGAGGCAGTGGTATATAAGGAAGGGACGGACAGAATTAATATCGAAATCCCGGGTGTATCAGATGCCAATGCCATTTTGGAGGATCTTGGAAAGCCCGGTTCCTTATATTTTATAGCAGAGCATGACCCGGAGGGGAACCTAAACTATGCACTGATGGGAATGGATGATGCCGGGGAACCGGTGTACACTTTGTATAAATCCATTGAGGAGCTTGAAGCAGAGGGTTCTATTGTGCTGGTGGGTACGGATGTAAAAACTGCCCAGGCAAGAAATATCACCAACCAGATGCAGAACAGTGAGGAAGTGGTTGACTTAACCATGACGGAGGAAGGTACCGCTAAATTTGCGGAAGCTACTACGAAAGCCTATCAGAATAGAGAATCCATAGCAATTTATTATGATGGGGAAATTGTAAGCGCACCCAGCGTTAATGCGGCAATTACAGATGGCTCCGCGCAGATTTCCGGAAGCTTTACTTATGAGGAAGCAGAGCAGCTTGCCTCCACAATCCGTATTGGCGGCCTTAAGCTTGAGCTAGAGGAGCTCCATTCTAAGATAGTGGGCGCTCAGCTTGGCGAGGAGGCTATCTCTACCAGTATTAAGGCGGCAGCGGTTGGATTTGCGATTATCGTCATCTTTATGATTGCTGTCTATCATTTATCAGGCTTGGCGGCCAGCCTGGCTCTTGGACTTTATGTGGAGCTGATCGTTATTCTTTTGGATGCCTTCGAAATTACATTGACCCTGCCAGGTATTGCAGGTATTATCCTCTCGATTGGTATGGCGGTGGATGCAAACGTAATTATCTTTGCAAGAATCAGAGAAGAAATTGCAAAGGGCAAAACCGTTAAATCAGCCATTGATACAGGATTTAAAAAAGCAGCATCTGCTATTTTTGACGGGAACATTACCACCTTGATTGCAGCGTTTGTGCTGGGCGTTTTGGGCTCAGGTACCATTAAGGGCTTTGCGGCAACACTGGCGCTTGGTATCGTGCTTTCCATGTTTACAGCTATGGTAATCACGAAAATGCTGCTGAAATCTTTTTATGCGGTAGGACTGCAGGATGTGAAATGGTATGGCAGCGCGAAGGAACGAAAGGCGGTTGACTTTACTTCCAGAAAGAAAATTTTCTTTGGCGTCTCTATTTTGGCTATTTTGGCAGGCTTTGTATTTATGGGAATCAATCAATCCCAAATCGGCGGCGCCTTGAACTACAGCCTTGAGTTCGTAGGAGGAACATCCACAAATGTGGTGTTTAACGAGGATATGCCGTTAGGGGATATTGATGCAAATATAGTGCCGTTGATTGAAAATATTACCGGAGATGGCAACGTACAGACCCAGAAGGTGGAGGGCACCAATGAGGTAATCTTTAAGACACGTACTTTGAGCACGGAGGAAAGAGATACCTTTGAAAATGTAATGGTGGAAAATTTTGCTGTGGATGCAGATAAAATTACCACGGAAACCATCAGCTCCACTATCAGCGGTGAGATGAAAACAGACGCAGTTAAGGCGGTTGTAATTGCTACTTTATGTATGCTGGTTTACATCTGGTTCCGGTTTAAGGACATTCGCTTTGGCGCAAGCTCTGTGATCGCGTTGATTCATGACGTATTGGTGGTGCTTGCCTTCTATGCGATTGTTAAAGTATCTGTGGGCAATACATTTATCGCATGTATGCTGACGATTGTAGGATATTCTGTCAATGCGACTATCGTTATCTTTGACCGTATCCGTGAGAATATGCAAAATATGGGACGGAAGGATTCTTTGGATGACATGGTAAATCAGAGTATCACCCAGACGCTTTCCAGAAGTATTTTTACTTCCTTGACTACCTTTGTTATGGTAGCCGCATTATATATATTTGGGGTATCTTCTGTTAAGGAATTTGCGCTGCCTCTTATGGCAGGTATCTTGTGTGGCACGTATTCGTCCGTATGTATTACAGGTGCGTTGTGGCTGGTATTGCGGAAATTTTTCCCACAGAAAAAGGCGGCTTAATAATTTCAGTGTTTTCTAAAAAGATAAAATCTGATATAATGAATAAAAGCGTTCCTGAAAGCAAAGTGCTTTTTGGAACGTTTTTTTCAAAGTTTTACAGGTGGCAATATCGAAAGCTATGTTTGCGATAGGCAAGGGGTATCAAGATGGCAAAATGGATGGTGGCCGCTAAACGGGCGGATTTTAATCAAATAGCAGAAAAATATCAGATTACACCTATATTGGCAAGAATCCTTCGAAACAGGGATATCGTAGGAGATGAAGAAATTCACAGATATTTACACGGTGACATAGAAAATTTGTATGATCCGCTTCTTCTGAAGGATATGTCCCGGGCGGCGGAGATTATTTTAAGTAAGATACAGGAAGAAAAGCCTATACGGATTATAGGGGACTATGATGTGGACGGTATTTGCTCCACGCATATATTACTGACAGGCATCAGGGCGCTTGGCGGAAAGGTCGATACGGACATTCCCCACCGAATTAAGGATGGATATGGGCTGAATGAAAGTCTGATTGAGGCAGCGGCGGCTGATGGCATTGATACGATTATCACCTGTGACAATGGCATAGCGGCGTTCTCCCAGATACAAATGGCAAAGAAGATGGGAATGACGGTGGTGATAACGGACCATCATGAGGTGCCCTTTGAAGAAAAAGAGGGACAACGCAGGTATATTTTGCCGGAGGCTGATGCGGTGGTAGACCCTAAGCAGCCGGGATGCGCCTATCCTTTTCAACAGATTTGCGGTGCAGTGGTGGCTTTTAAGCTGATACAGGTGTTATTTGAACGGAACAAACCAACGCAGATGGAGGAAGGAAGATACAGGAATATTTTAGATGAAATATTGGTCTTTAGCGCCCTGGCAACCGTCTGTGATGTGATGGAGCTTAGAGATGAAAACAGAATTATTGTAAAGAAGGGACTTGCCCGAATGAATAACACCAGTAATATTGGACTCAAGGCGCTTCTTATGGTGAATGGATTAGAGGATAAAGCGTTAAGCCCTTATCATGCCGGCTTTATCATTGGTCCCTGTATCAATGCAACAGGAAGGTTGGATACGGCAAAGCGGGCCCTTTCTTTATTTGAGGCAGATGACTGGAAAGAGGCGGTAACGATAGCAGGCGATTTAAAGAATTTGAACGAGAGCCGCAAGCAGATGACGGAAGACGGGGTACAGAAGGCAATAGAGCTGGTGGAAAGGGAGGACATACAGGATAAAATTCTGGTGGTTTATCTGCCGGAGTGTCATGAAAGTCTTGCCGGCATTATTGCAGGAAGAATCAGAGAAAAGTATGGAAAGCCCACGTTTGTATTGACAAAAGGAGAAGAAGGCATCAAGGGGAGTGGTCGTTCCATAGAGGCTTATCATATGTATGAGGAAATGAGCGCCTGCAAAGAGCTTTTCACACGGTTTGGAGGACATAAGATGGCAGCGGGGCTTTCCCTGCCGGACGAGGAGTCAGCAGAGTTATTCAGAAAAAAGCTGAATGAAAGCTGTAAATTGACGGAAGAGGATTTTGAGGAAATTGTACATATTGATGTCCCGATGCCCCTTGCCTGTGCAGACCGCAATTTTATAAATGAGCTTTCTCTTTTAGAGCCCTTTGGGGTGGGAAATCCCAAACCACTTTTTGCAAGAAAAGGAATCAGTCTTCTTTTTGGCAGAAAGATAGGGAAAAATAAAAATGTTGGGAAATACCAAATAGCGGATGAGTATAACAATCGTTATGATATGATTTATTTTGGAGATTTGATAAAATTTGATGCGTTTTTAATGGGACGTTTTGGAAGAAAGCCGGTGGAAAGATTATATGCGGATGGTATCCCTTCCGGGGAGATCACAATCAGTATGGCTTATTATCCGGACTTAAATTCTTATGGCGGGAGGGAAAGCATACAGATTGTTATGCAGCACTACTGTTAGCGTGAAGAAAAAGGGCGATCATCACTTAATCAGGATTTATGTTGTTGTGAATGGATGTTTAAATTCAGCGTGTTATTAGATACGTTATGAAGGCTGATTTTACAAATATGTACAAAAAGAAAGGGGATGAGGATATGATAACAACTGTGACGTTAAATCCGGCAGAAGATAAAACCTTTACTGTGACCAGATTGGTTCAGGGACAGGTCAATCGAATTGACAGTGTGAAAAACATTGCAGGGGGAAAAGGGATTAATGTATCGAAGGTGCTCCGCCAATATGGCTATGATGTACGGGCGCTGGGATTTCTTGGGGGCTATACAGGGAAATTCATAGAGGATTATGTGAGATCAATTGGCGCTGAATGCTTTTTTACCTATGTAAATGGGGAGACCAGAGTCAACATCAATATTCTTTCCCAGGATGGTTATGTAACGGAGCTTTTAGAGCCCGGGCCGGATATAAGGGAAAAGGAATTAAGCTTATTTTTTCATGATTTCGAACAGGGAATTGCTGACAGCGACTTGGTGATACTTTCAGGCAGCGCGCCGGAGCAGGTTCCTGCCACCGTTTATCATGATTTGATTTTGCGGGCGAGAAATAAAGGGAAGAAAGTTATTTTGGACAGCAGCGGTGTTTTTTTGAAGGAAAGTATCAATGCCTGCCCTTATATGGTTAAGCCCAATATCAAGGAGCTTGAAATATTGTCCGGACGGAAGATCAAGAGAATAGAGGATGCCATAGGTGCAGCCCTTCAAATCGGCGGAAGGGGCATTCATCACGTGATGGTTTCCATGGGAGCAAAGGGCCTTCTGTATATCAACGATCGGGAAATTATGTATGCAAAGGCGCCGGAGGTGAAGGCTGTTAATACGGTTGGCTGTGGAGACAGTGTGGTAGCTGCTTTTGCAATGGCCTGTAAGCAGGAAATGAGCAATGAGGAGCTTCTTAAATTCTGTGTGGGAATATCAGCGGCCAATGCCACTACATTAGAGAGTGCGGTGATTCCTATGGATAAGGCTGAGGAGTTGATGGAACAGGTGAAGATAATACGATATTAAAGCTTTTGATAGTTCATTGGCTGGCTTGTGAAGCGAGACGGTACTTGATAGGCTTTACATGCAAAGGCCCCCGGGATTGCCGGGGGCCTTGCATTCTTATGAGGGGGGAGATAGTGAGTTGTTCAACTATCTTAGGTTTTATCATAATGGTAAAATGTGTTTAAAATGTGTCCGATTTATGATAAAAGTCTAAAATCCTCTAAACAAAAAATTAAGCACGTCAAAAGAAATTGAAAACAGATGGCCGCTTTTTAGCATACGTCCTGAAAATAGCCATATATTAACCTAAACAGGGTAAAATAGTTAGTAGATTGAAAAAACCATGCAATCATGATATTCTTATATAAGGAAAAATAGTTTGGAGGCGGAAACTGGTTATGAAATGCAGGGAGTTGTTAGAGGAACTTTCCTATAAATGCGTAAGAGGAAGTGTGGATAAAAAGATAACGGAAGTTGTATATGACTCAAGGAAGATAACAGAGGGTTGTATGTTTATCTGTATCTGCGGTTATCAGGTGGATGGGCATAGTTTTGCCGCGGAGGCAGCCAGTAAGGGCGCCGGGGCAATTGTGGTACAAAAAGAGGTGAATCTTCCGGATGCATGTGACACTGCTGTGATTTTGGTGGAGGATACCAGATACGCTATGGCTTTTATTGCGGCGGCTTATTTTGGGCATCCTGCCGATCGCCTTAAGGTGATCGGCATTACGGGAACCAAGGGAAAGACCACAACTACCTATTTAATAAAGTCTATTTTAGAGCGGGCCGGTTACCGGGTAGGGCTTGTGGGAACCATTGAGACGATGATTGGAGATAAGCATATTCCGGCCAACAATACCACGCCGGAATCCTTTTTGCTTCAGCAATATTTTAAGGAGATGGAGGAGGCAGGGTGTGAAATTGTTGTAATGGAAGTGGCCTCTCAGGGGCTGAAACTTCACAGAACCCAGGGCTTTACCTTTGAGATAGGTATTTTTACAAATTTAGAGCCAGACCATATTGGCCCCAATGAGCATGCGGATTTTGAAGAGTATCAGGCCTGCAAGGGGCTTTTATTTCAGCAGTGCAGGCTGGGAATTGTAAATCGGGATGATGCGCATGTGGAAGCGGTGTTAAAAGGGCATACCTGCAGATT
Organism: Parablautia muri; assembly: GCF_009917485.1. GTDB lineage: Bacteria > Bacillota > Clostridia > Lachnospirales > Lachnospiraceae > Suilimivivens > Suilimivivens muri. The sequence goes on along the minus strand of NZ_QZDT01000024.1, from coordinate 18,985 downwards.
AGAAACTATAGGCTTAGGAGCCATAGAACCAGGTGCAGAGGAATGGGCGGTTCATATGGCAGGTGGCAATCGATTGGAGGAAAGCCTGAACCCTTCTATTGATCTTTATGCGCAGGATTTGAAGCTGGTGAATAAGCCGGGAGAGCTGGGAGTGGCCTTTCAGGTGAGAGCTAACCGATTCCATTTGGATAAGGAAAAAGAAAACCAAAGTCCCTGGCCGGGTGATTTTTCGGTTGAGGTACCTACACCAGGGCGGTTTAGTGTTTACAATGCACTCACAGCGATTGCGGTATGCAGGCATTTTAAGGTGGAAATACCTCAGATTCAAAAAGCCCTGCTTGGAGCCCATGTAAAAGGAAGAATTGAGATGGTGCCGGTGTCCGATCAGTTTACGCTTCTGATTGATTATGCGCACAATGCCATGAGCCTTAAAAGTCTTTTAAGCACTTTAAGGGAGTATCAGCCTACAAGACTGGTATGCGTTTTTGGCTGCGGAGGAAACCGTTCTAAGATACGCCGGTTTGAGATGGGGGAGGTCAGTGGAAACTATGCGGACTTTACAATTATTACATCGGATAATCCCAGGTTTGAAAAGCCGCAGGATATCATAGAAGATATTAAGATCGGGATTCAAAAGACAACCGGTGAATATATAGAGATTTGTGACAGAAAGGAAGCCATTGCTTATGCCATTTCACACGGGCAGCCGGGAGATATTATTGTGCTGGCAGGCAAGGGCCATGAAGATTATCAGGAAATCGAGGGGGTCAAATACCCCATGGATGAAAGAGTTCTGATTGCAGAAATACTGAAGGAGAAACGTGGAGAACGCGGATAAAAGAAAGGCGGATATGACAGAGGGCAGATACGCAAATATTATTGTGGATATTTCCCATGAAAAAGTTGACAGACCCTTTCAATATAAAATACCGGAAAAGCTGCGGGGAAAGATTGCGGCAGGAATGTGCGTGCAGATTCCATTTGGCAAGGGAAACCATTTGAGAAGCGGATATGTTATTGAGGTAACAGATCAGGCGGAATTTCCGGATGAAAAACAAAAAGAGATTGTGGAAATTGTAATGCAGGGTATATCGGTGGAGACAGATGCCATCCGGCTTGCGGCATGGATGAAGGAAACCTATGGCTCTACTATGATTGCAGCGCTGAAAACGGTGCTGCCTGTAAAAAAGGCGATGAGGCTTAAGGAAAAAAGAAAGCTGCGCCGCCTTTTGACGGTGGAGGAAACACGCTCTGTTCTGGGAGAGTGTATCAGAAAACACCAAAACGCCAAAGCAAGGGTACTTGAGGAGCTATGCAAAGAACAGGTGCTGCCCTATGAGCTGGTGACCGGAAAGCTGAATGTGTCCCCTGCAACCTTAAGGAGCCTGCAGGAGCAGGGGGTGCTTGCAATAGAAAGCGAGAGCTTTTATAGAAATCCGGTAAAAATCGAAACAGACAGAGAACACAGCAGAAGGCTAAGCAAGGAGCAGACGGCCATTTGTGATAAGGTTCTTACAGATTTTGACGGAGGAAAACGCAAAACCTATTTGGTTCACGGAATTACCGGAAGTGGAAAAACAGAGGTTTATTTATCTTTAATTGATGGTATGATAAGGCGGGGAAAGCAGTGTATTGTTTTGATACCGGAGATTGCCCTTACGTATCAAACGCTGCTTCGGTTTTATAAGCGGTTTGGAGACAGGGTATCGGTTATGAATTCCAGTCTGTCCCCAGGAGAAAAATTCGACCAGTGTGAGAGGGCAAAAAAGGGAGAAATTGATGTGATTATAGGCCCCCGCTCCGCACTGTTTGTTCCTTTTCCTAATTTGGGAATGATTGTCATGGACGAGGAGCATGAGAGTAGCTATAAAAGCGAGACCATGCCCCGCTATCATGCAAGAGAGACGGCCGAATATCTTGCCGGTCTTAAAAATGCCAGTCTGGTACTTGGCTCGGCAACTCCTTCTTTGGAGGCCTATTACAGGGCAAAGCAGGGAAAATATGAATTGTTTACCTTAACCCGCAGACTGACAGGGGGGGAGCTGGCGCATGTTTCGATTATAGATTTGCGGGAAGAATTAAGAAGCGGCAACCGCTCTATTTTCAGCAGAAAGTTACAGGAGTTGATTGAGGATAGGAAAAGCAGGGGCGAACAGACCATGCTTTTCTTAAACAGGAGAGGCTATGCAGGGTTTGTATCCTGCCGCTCCTGCGGATATGTGATGAAATGTCCCCATTGCGATGTTTCTTTATCCCAGCATTTGGGAAACAAGGTGGTTTGCCATTACTGCGGTTATGAAATGGCAAAGCCGGATAAGTGCCCTTCCTGCAGTTCTCCTTATTTGCTGGGATTTAAGGCAGGAACGCAGCAGATTGAGCAGCAGCTCTACAAAAGCTTTCCCGGTATCAGAGTATTGCGGATGGATGGGGATACAACCCGCACGAAAGACAGCTATGAGAAGATTCTCACTGCATTTTCCAGTGGAGAGGCGGATGTGCTGGTGGGTACGCAGATGATTGTTAAGGGACATGATTTTCATAATGTGACGCTGGTGGGGGTGCTGGCGGCTGATTTGTCTTTAAATGACAGCAACTACCGTTCTGGTGAGAGGACCTTCCAGCTTCTTGCCCAGGCAGCTGGGCGGGCAGGACGGGGCACAAAGCCGGGGGAAGTGGTGATACAAACCTACCGTCCCGACCATTACAGCATTCTCCGGGCTGCCAGTCAGGATTATGAAGCTTTTTATGAGGAAGAGATTCTTTACAGGAAACTTGGGGGATATCCGCCGGCAGCTCATATGATGGCGGTGCTCATCTTAGCCTTGGATGAAAAACGAGGCGAAGCGCTGGCCGGAAAACTTGCAAGGCTTGCCAAAGAGGACGTGCCAACGATAGGCCCGGCCAAGGCTTCCATCGGAAAAATCAACGACATTTACCGGTATGTGGTTTATTGCAAGGCATTTGACTATAGACAACTTACATTCGTAAAGGATAGAATAGAAGCGTATGTACAGCCGCTGGCACTAAAACAGGAGAGTGTGCAGTTTGATTTTAATCCAATAGACAGCTGCTAAAGAGGGAAGAATGCAAACATCGATTTTGAGCGAACTTTTTATGCGTTGGAGAGTGCCTGCAAGACAGATATGCTAAGCTGTGCTGCCGGCGCGTTTGTTAGAAGCCGTAAAATATATTGTTTAGACAGATTAAAAACATAGGAAAGGAATGAAGGGAAAATGGCAATCAGAAACATAAGAGAAATGGGTGATCCGGTTCTGAATAAAATCTGTAAAGAGGTAAAGGAAATAACGGATCGGACAAGGGAATTAATTGCCGATATGTTTGACACTATGTATGAAGCTGAGGGTGTGGGACTGGCAGCGCCTCAGGTAGGAGTTTTAAAACGGATTGTGGCAATTGATGTAACAGGAGAAGATCCGATTATGCTGATTAACCCTGTGATTCTGGAATCCAGCGGAGAGCAGAGCGGAAATGAAGGATGCCTTAGCGTTCCGGGAAAAACTGGCATTGTGACCAGGCCCAACTATGTGAAGATAAAAGCTTATGATATAGATTTGCAGCCCTTTGAGCTAGAGGGAACAGAGCTGCTTGCCAGAGCGATTTGTCATGAGCTGGAGCATCTGGAAGGGCACTTGTATGTGGAAAAGGTGGAAGGCCCTTTGATGGATGTGGAAGATTTAGAAGAAGAATAGATTGAAAAATCATCCTGGCGGCTGATTTTATCAATCTTCTATTTAAGCAGTATCGCAAGCAGGCTTGCGATATGCATGGGGATTAGTGTGAGAAGTACTTCTAGCCACTCACAGCAGGGGCTGTTTCGTGGAGAAGTACTAAGTCTCACACAGGAGAATGCCTAAAATACGGGCATTCTCCGCACCGATTTGAGATTCCGCAAAGCGGAATCATGGAGGTTGAGATGAGGATTGTATATATGGGAACACCGGATTTTGCGGTGGGGCCTCTTGAGGCAATGATAAAGGCGGGACACCAGGTAAGCGCGGTGGTTACACAGCCGGATAAGCAAAGGGGCAGGGGCAGGGAAGTTAAGATGAGTCCGGTGAAAGAATGTGCTTTGAAATATGGTATATCGGTTTTTCAGCCGGTTAAAATAAGGGAGGAGGATTCCATAAGGCAGCTTTCTCTTTATCCGGCGGATATTTTTGTGGTTGCGGCTTTTGGTCAGCTGCTGCCGGAGAAGATATTGCATATGCCCCGATTTGGATGTATCAATATTCATGCTTCGCTGCTTCCCGCCTACCGTGGGGCAGCGCCTATTTCCTGGGTGATTATCAATGGAGAGACTCACACTGGGGTTACGATTATGCAGATGGCCAAAGGGCTAGACACCGGGGACATGCTTTTGAAGGAAAAGGTTTTGATAGAAGAAAAGGAGACCGAAGAAACTCTGCATGATAAGCTGATGGAAGCAGGAGCAAGGTTGATTGTAGAGGCCCTTCCTAAAATTGAGAGAGGAGAGCTTACGCCGGAAAAACAGGATGATGCTTTATCTTCCTATGCAAGCAAGCTGGATAAGTCTATGGGACTGATAAATTGGGAAAAGGATGCGGCAGCTCTAGAACGGTTGGTACGGGGGCTTAATCCATGGCCCAGCGCTTACACCCATTATAAAGGGAAAACCTTAAAAATCTGGGAGGCAGATGTGATAAAGGAAAATGAGCGTGTAAGTGGACAGGAGGAAGGCACGCCTTTACAGAAAGAATTTTCTGAGCCAGGGCAGGTAGCCCTTGTGGGGAAGGATTTTTTTGATGTGGTTACAGGCGATGGCTTTTTGCGGATTTATGCTTTGCAGCTTGAGGGAAAAAGACGTATGACCGTGAAGGAATTTCTTTTGGGATATGAAGTGGATCCTGGGTTAAAGCTTGCTTAAAATTTGGCTAAAGCAGGAAGCAGAGTGAAAGAGAAACCTTTCACACCAAAGAGTTTGCGTCTGCGCTGCATCCACAAACTCTGTTATGCGCAAGAAAGCAGCGCGGAAATGAGGTAAATATGTTTTATGATCCGACTTATATTTTAGTTATCATTGGTGCGGTTTTGTGCATTGCGGCAAGCTCCCGGGTAAACAGCACTTACAGGAAATATTCTAAAGTGCGATCCCGCAGCGGCATGACAGGAGCGGAGGCAGCACAGAGAATTTTGCAGTTATCCGGTATTCATGATGTACAGATTCAGCACATAGCAGGGAACTTGACGGACCATTATGACCCTGCCCATAAGGTGCTGCGCCTGTCAGATTCAGTATACGGTTCCCAGTCGGTGGCGGCTATTGGAGTGGCAGCCCACGAATGCGGTCATGCGCTTCAGCATAAGGAAGGGTATGCTCCGCTTAAAATCCGTTCTATGCTTGTTCCGGCAGCGAATATCGGTTCTAAGCTTGGCCTCCCGTTAGTGATTTTGGGAATGATTTTAGGGATTGGATTCAGGCTGCCGGGAGGAGGTTACTTTTCTCTGGCACAAATTGGTGTATGGGTATTTGCTTTTGCAGTGCTGTTTCAGATCGTTACCTTGCCGGTAGAATTCAATGCCTCAGGAAGGGCTCTTAAGATGCTTGGAAACTATGGTATGTTAGGCAGCGATGAAGTAAATAGCTGCAGGCGCGTGTTGAGTGCCGCCGCGCTTACCTATGTGGCGGCAGCGGCTTCATCCCTGTTACAACTTTTGCGGCTGCTCTACCTGAGCAACAGCCGAAGACGGGATTAGACAGGAAAGGATATTGATAGTGGGAAATACAAGAGAACTGATTCTTGATATGCTGATGGAAATTCTGGAAAAGGGTTCTTACAGCCACCTGGTAATCAGGGATGTGCTTGATAAATATAATTATAGCGATCCAAGGGATAAGTCCTTGGTAAAAAGGGTAACGGAGGGCACCTTAGAGCGGCTGATTCAAATAGATTATATTTTAGATACTTTTTCAAAAGTGCCTGTGTCAAAAATGAAGCCTCTGATAAGAAATCTGCTTCGCATGAGCGTATACCAGCTCCTTTTTATGGAAAGCATACCTGCAAGCGCGGTCATTAACGAGGCGGTAAAGCTTTCCGGTAAAAGGGGGCTAAAGGGCTTATCTGGTTTTGTAAACGGTGTGCTTCGGAATATTGAAAGGGAAAAAGAACGGATTCCTTATCCGGAGAGGGATAAGGATGCAGTAAAATATCTTTCTGTTCAGTATTCCATGCCGGAGTGGTTGGTCTATAAGTGGATTGACGCTTATGGACAAGAGAAAACGCAGCGTGTCTTGGAAGGGCTTTTGCAGGAGCGTCCGGTGAGCGTCCGGCTTAAGGAATCCCTTGGGGAGAAGGAAAAAGAGGGCTGGATTTCGGCAATGCAAAAGACCAAAGTTCATTTGAAAAAGCATCCTTACCTGTCTTACGCTTATGAAATTTCGGGCGCGGAAGGAATCAGAAATTTGCCTGGCTTCGCGGAAGGGTATTTTACAGTGCAGGATGTGAGCAGTATGCTGGTGACGGAGGCAGCAGTGGGCACTATGGAAGAAGATGGGGGAGCGCCTGAAGAAAAAATGGTGCTGGATGTGTGTGCGGCCCCTGGGGGAAAATCCATGCATATTGCGGAGAAGCTAAATGGCACGGGAAAAGTGATTGCCAGAGACCTGTCAGAGTATAAGGTATCTTTGATTAGAGATAATATAGGAAGAATGGGATATGCCAATATAGAAGCCCAGGTGGCAGATGCCCGGCAGTTCGATCAGGAGATGAGAGGCTGGGCTGATTTGGTTTTAGCCGACTTGCCCTGCTCCGGGTTTGGAAGTATGGGGAAAAAGAGGGATATCAAATACAGGGCCAGGGAGGAGGCTTTAGAGGAGCTTATCCTCCTGCAGCGAAGAATACTTGATACCATCTGGCAGTATGTGAAGCCTGGCGGAGTGCTGCTTTACAGCACCTGTACCATGAATCCTGATGAAAATGAACATATGGTGGAATGGTTTTTGGAACATTATCCTTTTACACCGGAGGATTTGTCTCCATTTCTTCCAGATGCGCTTAAGGAGGAGGGGAGGAGCAGCATGCTGCAGCTCTTTCCGGGCATACACAAGACAGATGGATTCTTTTTGGCAAGGCTGCGCCGAAAGGAAGATGGAAAGGCGGATTGAATGGTGCAGGATATTAAGTCACTGACTTTAGAAGAATTAAAAAAAGAAATGCAGCAGATGGGGGAAAAACCCTTCCGGGCGAAACAAATGTACCAGTGGATGCATCAGAAGCTGGTAAGGGGCTTTGAAGAAATGAGTAATCTCCCGATTTCCTTAAGAACAAAATGTGCGGAAAAATATGAGTTTACTGCCTTAAAGCAGGTGCGTGTGCAAAAGTCAGCCATAGACGGCACCAGGAAGTATCTTTTTGAGCTGGGAGATGGGAAGTTGGTGGAAAGTGTTTTGATGCGGTATAAACACGGCAACAGCGTATGCATATCTTCTCAGGTGGGATGCCGTATGGGCTGCGCTTTCTGCGCTTCTACCATAGGCGGGTTAGAGCGGTGCCTTACCCCATCGGAGATGCTTGACCAGATTTATGCTATCACTTTACTTACGAAGGAGAGGGTCTCTCATGTAGTGGTTATGGGATGTGGGGAGCCTCTTGATAATTATGATAATCTATTGCGATTTTTGGAACTATTAAAGGATGAAAATGGTTTACATATCAGCCAGCGGAGTGTGACTGTATCCACCTGCGGGCTGGTGCCGCAGATGCGGCAGTTGGCTAAGGAAGGGCTTCAGATAACGCTTGCTCTGTCCCTTCACGGTGCAACAGATGAAAAGAGAAGGCAGCTGATGCCTATTGCCAATCAATATACGATAGCAGAATTGATAGAAGTCTGCGCTTATTATTTTGAAAAAACAGGCCGGCGGATTACCTTTGAGTATGCGCTGGTAGGGGGTGTCAATGACGGGGACGAGGATGCGGAGGCTCTTGCAAGGCTTTTAAAGGACTTAAATTGTCATGTGAATTTAATACCGGTAAACCCCGTAAAAGAGCGGAATTTCACGCAGCCGGAAGCACTTTACATTGCTGCGTTTAAAAATAAACTTGAAAAAAATGGAATTAATGTTACTATTAGAAGGGAAATGGGAAGAGATATTGACGGTGCCTGCGGACAATTAAGGAAAAGGCAAATGGCATTACAGTAGGAGGAAAAACCGTGTTACGATCCTTTTCTGTGACGGATATAGGAAAAAAGAGAAAACTGAACCAGGATTTTGTGTATGTATCGGAGGCGCCGGTAGGGAACCTTCCTAATGTTTTTATTGTGGCCGATGGTATGGGTGGGCACAATGCGGGAGACTATGCCTCCAAATGCGCAGCGGAAACCATGATAAGGGAAATCAGGGGATGCTTTGAAAAAAATCCGGTACGGATAATTGGAAAGGCTATCCGTATTGCCAATGATCAGATCAGGCGTAAGGCGAAGGAGGATTTAAGTCTTTATGGTATGGGAACCACAGTGGTTGCGGCAACCTGTTTAGGACATTATCTGCAGGTGGCGAATGTGGGTGACAGCAGGCTTTATATTGTAAACGATGAAATCAGACAGATTACCCGTGACCATTCTCTGGTAGAGGAAATGATACGGATAGGAACCATTGACCGGGAAGCGGCCCGGAATCATCCGGATAAGAACATTATCACCAGGGCTATTGGTGCGCTTGATACGGTGGAGATTGACTTTTTTCATGAGGAGCTTAAGCCAGGGGACATAGTGCTTATGTGTTCTGATGGTTTAACCAATATGCTTGAGGATAAAGAAATTGAAAGTATTATGAAAGAGAGGCTTTCCCTTGAGGAGAAGGCAAAGAAGCTGGTAGAGGCGGCCAATAACAATGGCGGAAAAGATAATATTGCAGTGATATTAATCAATGCATTTGCGTAAAAACATAACGGTTTGACATACTTGAATTGCTGCGAAAAGCTTAAAAGACCGTATATTCGCTAAAGAATGATAAGATTAGAGGTAAATATATTTAAGAGGTAATTATGATAAAAATAGGAATGATAATCGGAGATAGATACGAAATACTGGAAAAAATCGGCACAGGCGGTATGTCAGATGTGTACAAGGCAAAGGATCATAAACTGAACAGGCTTGTAGCCGTAAAGGTATTAAAGCAGGAGTTCAGTGAAAATGCAAATTTTGTATCTAAATTCAGAGTTGAGGCCCAGGCAGCAGCAGGGCTTGCGCATCCCAATATTGTAAATGTATATGATGTAGGGGAAGAAAATGGAATCTACTTTATTGTTATGGAACTGGTAGAGGGAATTACCCTGAAAAAATATATTGAGAAAAAGGCAAGGCTGTCTGTAAAGGAGGCTGTCAGCATTGCCATTCAGGTGTGTATGGGAATTGAGGCGGCCCATAACAATCATATTATTCACAGAGATATCAAACCTCAGAATATTATTATTTCCAAGGAGGGAAAGGTAAAGGTCACTGACTTTGGCATTGCCAAGGCAGCCACCAGCAATACCATAACCTCTAATGTGATGGGCTCAGTCCATTATACATCTCCAGAGCAGGCAAGAGGCGGTTATTCTGACGAAAAAAGTGATATTTATTCTCTTGGTATCACTATGTTCGAGATGCTTACCGGCAGAGTGCCTTTTAATGGAGATACAACTGTTGCCATTGCAATTAAGCATATTCAGGAGGAGATGCCTTCCCCTCGTGAATATATTTCTGAAATTCCGGTCAGTGTGGAGCAGATTGTGTTTAAATGCTGTCAAAAAAGCCCGGATAGAAGATACCAGTCCATGGGCGAGCTGATTGCAGATTTAAAGCGTTCCCTGATGACGCCGGATGAGGATTTTGTGAAGGTGGTAAACCCTGACGAGGAGGGCGCCACCAAACATTTCAGCGGCAGGGAAATGGAAAATATCAAAAGACAGGTCAGGCACAGAGACAGCTTAGAGGAAGCGATGCATCTTAGAACAGAAGCGGATGTAAAAAGATCCTTGAAGAAAAAGTACGTGATTGAGGAAGAAGATGAGGAAGACGAGGAAGAAGATGACATAGACGAAACAGAATATGAGTATTATGAGGAAGAAGATGAGGAAGAAGATGAGGACGAGGAAGTAGAGGAGGATGATTACGATCCGAAAATGGAGCGACTTACCACAGTTCTAGCTGTCATAGCGGCTATCCTTGTAGGATGTATTGTACTTTTCCTGGTAGGGAGAGCCGTGGGATTGTTTGATTTTGAGCTTTTTGGTCTTGGGGAAGAAAAGACGGAGCAGCAGGAGGAGGAACCCAAGGAAGAAGTTGAAATGATAGAAGTGGTGGGTCAGAACGTAGATGATGTGAAGGTGGCATTGCTAGAGCTTAGGCTGACCCCGGAAATAGAATATGAGGAGAGCACTGAGTACGAGCAGGGAATTGTTATGCGTACAAGTGTGAAACCGGGAACCAAGGTTTTAGAAGGTACCAACGTAGTCTTAACAGTCAGCGCCGGCTCAGAGGGTGTGGAGATACCTGATGTTGTAGGAATGACAGAGGCAGAAGGCGTTGCTACTTTGAGTAATAAGGGATTTGTGGTCAACAAGACGGAAGGATATGATGCGTATATAAAGGCAGGAAATATCATCACCCAGTCACCGGCAGCAGGCTCCAAGGCGCCAAGCGGTACGGCAGTGACCATCCGCATTAGCCAGGGGGAAGAAACAGCCAAAATCCAAGTGCCGGATTTGATGGCAAAAAGCGAAGAGGAGGCTATGGCTATCCTGGTAGAAAATGGACTTACACTTGGGGTTGTATCTGAGGTCAACCACGAGGATCCGAATTTGTCAGGGCTGGTATGCTACCAGAGCTATTCGGTAGGTACCTATGTAGATGCCGGAACTACGGTGGACATCAGTATTAGCATAGGGCCGGCACAGGCTATGTTTATGTTTTTGGAGAGTATTTCAGCTCCCACGCCGGAGGAAGACCCTCATTATCAGGCAGGTACTACCGTTACAGTGACGCTGATGGCTGATGACGGAACCCAGCTTTTTAGCACCCAGACAGCATCATTCCCTGTTCAGCAGCAAAATATAACGGGGATCAAATGCGAAACGGGGTATATACTGTTCCAGTATGTAAATACCATTGAAGCAACCAGCGTTACCAATGAGGACGGGTCAGTAGCGACAGTGGAGGGAAGTACTGAAAATAAAGAGGTGAGACGCCCGATACAGTTTATCCAGGAGTAGATTGGAAATGATACAGGGGAAGATCGTAAAGGGAATTGCAGGCTTTTATTATGTGCACACTGTTCTTGGGCTGGTGGAGTGTAAAGCAAAGGGAATATTCAGAAAAGAAAAAATAAAGCCTTTGGTTGGCGATAATGTGAAAATAGAGCTGGTAGATGAGAATGAGCTGGTTGGGAATATCATTGGTATTATACCAAGGAACAATGCGCTGATACGCCCGGCTTCTGCTAATATAGATCAGGCGCTGGTGATTTTTGCCATGACAAGACCGGACCCCAACTACAATTTATTAGACCGCTTTTTGATTACAATGGAGAAACAAGGACTGCCTTCTATTATCTGCTTTAATAAAAGGGATATAGCTGGGGATAAGGAACTTGCGGAGCTTAAGGATGCTTACGGAGAATGTGGGTACCAGGTTTTGTTCGTAAGCGGAGCTGCAAAAGAGGGGATGGAAGAAATCAGGGAATGCCTGCAGGGCAGGACTACAGTGGTGGCAGGGCCAAGTGGAGTGGGAAAGTCAACCATTATCAACAGTCTTTGCCCGGAGGCCAATATGGAGACCGGGGAAATCAGCCGAAAGATAGGGCGGGGAAAGCACACGACCAGACATGCACAGCTGTTTGCCCTTTCGGATGATACCTTTATCATGGATACGCCCGGTTTTACCTCATTAAATCTTATGGATATGGAAAAGGAAGAATTAAAAGAGTGCTATCCGGAATTTGTAGCTTATGAGGAAGAATGCAGGTTTGGGGGATGCTCTCATATCAGTGAACCGATGTGCGGTGTAAAAAGAGCCCTTGCAGAAGGAGCGGTGAGCAGAGTGCGCTATGAGAATTATAAGATGCTGTATGAAGAACTAAAGAGCAGAAGGAAATATTAAATGATTCGAAAAGCTAAAATAATTCGGTTTATCTGCAGTATATTAATTGTGATTTTTTTACTTGGTTTTGTCTTCGCAGTGTTTTGGTATCAGAGGGGTTCTTTTGAGATGATACCAACGGAAGAACAACAAGAGAAAACACAGATCGCGGCAATATTATTCATGATTGTGAATGGAGTGCTATGCAGCATTTGTATTGCTGTACGGCGAGCCTGTCTATTAAAAAGTTCAGATTCGGGGCAAATGAAGTTCAAAGACTAAAATGATTTGTCCTTTTTGGGTATCAAAAGCAAAAGATTTGGTGTTTGAAAAGATTTGGAAAGATACGTATGTATATGCTAAATTAAATGTTGACCAGTCACTTTAGAGGGTATGAGGATGTTATCTTTCGCGCCCCGGTTCGTTTTAATAATATGGAAGGTAAATTTTTTATGGATTATAGTATCATACGGTTAACAGATAAACCTGGGCTCAAAGAGCAAGCAGCACAATGGTTTCATGAAAAATGGGGTATTCCTTTGGATGCCTATAAGGAAAGCATGGAAGAATGTCTGTGGAAACGAAATCCTGTTCCGCAATGGTATCTGGCTATGGATCAGGAAAGAATCATTGGCGGGTTAGGCGTTATAGAAAATGATTTTCATGACAGAAAAGACCTGACACCTAATGTATGCGCAGTTTATACGGAGAAAGATAAACGGTGCAATGGGGTAGCCGGTACCTTATTGTATTATGCATGCGCTGATATGAAGGAAAAAGGAATTGATACGCTGTATCTTTTAACAGATCATACTTCTTTTTATGAACGCTATGGATGGGAATTTTTTTGCATGGTACAAGGCGATGGGGAACCTACACTGTCAAGAATGTATATTCACAAAAGTAATTGAACCGGCAGCAGTGAGGCCTTCAGCTTCACTGCTGCAAATTTTCTCCACAACTTCTATGTGCTGCTTCGCAGCATCTAAAATCTAAAAAAATTTTCTACTAAAAACACCAAAAATATCAAAATATGAAATCATTGGAAGGCCTGTGCTTCGTTATATACTTATGAGGGGGACACCCTTAGGAGGAATAATCTTGACACGTGAAGATGAATTGTTGCAAAGAATCGGACAGGGAGATACAAGGGCAGTTGATGAATTGATAGGAATATTCTACCCTGAAATTCTGCGTTATTGCTTTTGGCACGCTCCAAACCGTTCTCTTGCAGAGGATGCGGCACAGGAAACATTTTTGAAAGTCATACGCTATTTTGACCGCTATACCCACAAAGGCAAATTCAAACCGTTTTTATATCAGGTGGCTGCAAATACCTGTAGGGATATGTGGCGAAAAAAGGGACATGAGGATGTGTCTTTAGAAGAATTGCAAATTGATTTTGCCTATTCCGAACCGGGGTTTGAGAGTGTTCAATCAGATATGGCGCTAAAACAGCTTGTTAGCAGTTTGCCGTCAGATTTACAGGAAATTGTTCTTTTAAGATTTGGTCAGGATCTTACCTTGCGCGAAATCGCAAAAGCGACAAGTATGCCGCTGCGAACCGTTCAGTCAAGATTACGTTCCGCGTTAAGGAAACTCAAAAAAGATTATATATAGAGAAGAAGATGTAAAGAAACAGATATCAGGGTTTATAGGTATCCCTTAAACAACCTAAATACATTATGCAAGGAGCTTCACTGTGAAAAAGCAAAATTTCAAAAAGCGCTTAACAAAGGCGCTGCACCAGTCCCCCTTTCGGCCAGACGAAAACCATTTCGGAAAAACGCTTTTGCTCGCCAGAAACCAGGCCTGCCAAAAGCAATCCAGGGTCCGCATTTCATTTACACACTTTTTGTTCCTGCAAATCAAATTTACCGGCTGGAAAATCTGGAGCATACAAGGGGGCATTTTATTAGCTGTCCTTTACGCATTCTCCCATTTTTTCCATAATGCGGTTCATCCGCAGTATATGGCAAAACTGCTGTTTTGTTTTTCGGTTTTGCTTTTGATGACGGCCATACCGTTTCTTTATCGTTCGGCCCGTTATCACATGCAGGAAATTGAAGCCGCATCCCGTTTTTCATCTGTAAAACTGTTGATTGCAAGACTCCTTGTAATCGGATTCGGAAATATTTTCATGTTAAGCGGTATTTTCTTAGCTGCCATCTTCAAAACATCCTTAGGGATTGGCAGCACAGTTTTATATTTGGGCTTTCCGTTTCTTTTCGTATGCGGCGTCTGCCTGTTTATGCTTGGGCATTTTACCCCAAAACATTTTCTGGCTGGTAGCATGGGGATATGCACCCTTTTACTGTTTTCTGCCATTCCCAAACAGCATGCGCTTTTGTTTCGGCAGTCTTTTTCCCCGGGCTGGCTTCTGTTATGCGCGCTTTTGCTTGCTTTCTGCATACAGCAGTTCCACTATATTATCTATTACTCACACTATACGGAAATGCAGATCTCTTAATCAGATAAGAAAGGACAATCATTATGGAATTATACATTAAGCATATTTCGAAACAGTTCAAAGATTTAACGGCGGTAAATGATATTACTTTGCAAATCACACCTGGCGTATGGGGGCTTTTAGGGGCCAATGGCGCCGGGAAGACCACCCTTATGCGAATGATTGCAGGTATTATGAAACCTACCTCAGGACAAATCTTATATGATGGCATTCCAATTCATGAACTGAAAGAAAGTTTTCGGGATGTATTCGGGTATCTTCCGCAGGAATTTGGTTTTTATCCTGAATTTACGGTAAAAGATTATCTGGAATATATAGCGGTTTTAAAAGGCCTTACCCCAAAGGACAGTAAGCGGAAAATAAACGAGCTTCTTGAGCAAATGACCTTATCCCATGTTAAAAACAAAAAAATTACAAAATTATCCGGTGGAATGAAGCGCAGGGTGGGAATTGCACAGGCATTACTAAATGAACCGGAGGTTTTAATTTTAGACGAGCCTACCAGCGGGCTTGACCCTGGGGAAAGGGTGCGTTTCCGCAATCTGCTTTCCGAATTTGCCCATGACCGTATTGTTTTGATTTCAACCCATATTGTTTCCGATGTTGAATATATCGCAACACAAAATGCTGTCATGAAAGAAGGAAAACTGCTTGCAAAGGGAACCACGGAGGAGTTGGTAAAACTGGTTGAGGGCAAAGTATGGTCCGCCCGTATCCCCATGAACCGCCTGCCGGAATATGAACAGAAACTTCAAATTGTAAATATCCGTAATGAAGATAACGGACAAATAGCCATCCGTTATCTGGCTGGGCGGCCTTTTACAGAGGATTCTCTGCCTGTATCACCGCATTTAGAAGATTTGTATTTGTGGCTGTTTCCCACGGATACAGTTTCAAAGAAAACTTTTTCGGGAAAAAATGATTAACCAAAGAAAAGCAAAGATGATGATCGGAGGTATTATATGCGTTTATTCAAGTTGGAAATAAAACGAATCTTAAAGACCAGGGCAACTCTTGTCCTTCTGTTTTTAGCTTTGGGACTTTCTTTTGTTATGGCCTATCTGCCTATCACTTTTTCATATAACAGTTACACCGATGCAAACGGAGATACCGTTAAGCTCACCGGACTTGCGTCCATTGCATACGAAAAAAAGCTGCAGGCAGATATAGCCGGCAGCGTTACCCCGCAAAAAGTACGGCAGGCGGTTGAAAGTTACCAGGCCTGCCTGACAAAATACGGCGTGGAAAATTCCTATGATTTGCCGGAGGGCGTCTATCAATCGGAAATATTTCCATACGCCCCTCTTTTACATGGAATCAGAGAAGCTTTTGCTGACCGCAGCACCGGAATTGCCCCTTCCATTATGGAAATCGCGCCGCAAGAAGTGGATCGTTACTATGAGGTCTGCAGGGAGCGCCTGGTTTCTTTGATGCAAATGGAGCAGGAGAAACATCCCGCGGCACAAAAAGCGGCGGTAACTATGTATGAGAAGGTTGAAAAGCCATATTTGTTTTTCCCGGGCTATAGCACGGATGCGATGGATTATCAGATTATCCTTGCGTTTTTAGTTCTTCTTTTCTGCGCCATAATCGCTGCGCCTGTTTTTACTTCCGACTATCAAACCGGGGCCGATGATATATTGCGCTGTACCAAATGCGGAAAAATAAAATTCGCTGTTACTAAAATGATATCCATGCTTTTCATCACCGGAATCACCTTCACCCTCTGTGCTGTCATTTATATCACTGTATCCAATAACTTATGGGGCTGGGAATGTACCAAAACTTCTATTCAAATGCTGTATTCTATTGTAAATCTGCCAAACATGAATATCGGACAATTACAGTGTTTTATCGCTATTTTCGGATTGGTTTGCATATTATCAAACGTAAGTTTTACATTGTTCCTTTCTTCAAGGTTTAAAAATTTAACTGCATCTCTCTCCGCAGCCCTTTTGTTTTGCATTTTGCCCACCATCATTTATATGCTTCTGCCTGCCGAAATCGGCAGTTGGATTTACAGCATTCTTCCGGCAGGCGGCAATGGATTGCAAACCAGTGTTTTGTACGCCGCCATTGATTTTGACTTTTGGAATATCGGAACTATTTCAATATGGCTCCCTCATGTCATGCTTGGCGCATATATAATTGAAATTCCACTGTTTCTATTTTTAACGGTTTACTCTTATGTTAAGCATGAGGCCGGGTAAATCATACACACGGCAAAAAGCCTTGCGGAATTTCCTTTTGGAAAATTTGATTCATAACTACTGATTGTCTTTATTTGCACGGCCGGTTAACAGTCGGACTTCATTCTACAGCGGATTCCGCACAAAGGGCAAGAGGTTTTAGCGAAAATCGGAAGTTGTCGAAAGGATAAGAAAATGGCCTGAAAAGGCTGAAAGCAGGGCTTTCAGCCAGGGATTTTGGGCTTGATGGGGTTTCATCATAGTGGGTGGTGAGCCCTTTTTTTTGAGCTCTTTGATACTGATGATAGAGGGACGATGGGATGGATGGACACAATTTGGCAAACCTCCGACTTCTGCCCAAAAGTTCAGTTTGGGTAAAATGTATAGCTGAATCCAATTGTTCCCAAACACGCCTCTGATATACAGCGTTCATCCATTTTTACACTTTCTTTTAAGTAAGTATATAACTTAAATACAAGTAACACACCTAAAGGTGCGTACTTGTTTTATATTATATTCTTGCTATAGTTATAATATCAAAAGCAGGAAAAGCCAATCCTGCGGAAAAAAGAGGAGGATGTTAATTATGAGTAAAAAAATTGTTGTTATTACAGGAAGTCCGCGTAAAAATGGGAACAGCTTTGCTATGACAGACGCATTTATCAAAGCAGCCGAGGAGAAAGGGCATACGGTTACCCGGTTTGATGCCGCAATGAAAAACGTGGGTGGGTGTCATGCATGTGAAACCTGCTTTAAGACAGGAAAGGCATGTTCTTTTGATGATGACTTTAATGCTGTTGCACCGGCAATCATGGAGGCGGATGCAGTTGTATTTACAATGCCTGTTTACTGGTATTCCATTCCGGCACAGATCAAGGGTGTCATTGACAGGCTGTTTTCTTTCTGCGTTGCCGGCAAGGAGGTGGCAGGGAAAGAGTGTGCACTGATAACCTGTTGTGAAGAAGATGATATGTCTGTTATGGATGGTGTCCGCATTCCTGTGGAGCGTTCGGCTGCACTGCTGAAATGGAAAATGGTGGGGGAGGTACTTGTCCCGGGTGTTTTGAGTACCGGAGATATCGAAAAAACTGATGGGTGCAGTCAGGCGGCTGCATTGGCAGAAAAATTTTAACAGGAGGGAGAGTGGAAATATGGGTAAAAAAATAGTGGTGTTAAACGGAAGTCCACGCAAGGCAGGAAATACATCTGCCTTAGTCAGGGAGTTTACAAAAGGTGCGGAAAGCGCGGGCAACACAGTTACGGAGTTTTTCCTTAACAGTATGGATATCCATGGATGTCTGGGATGCTTTGGGGGCAAAAGCAGCAGGGAATGCCCCTGTGTACAGAAGGATGATATGAGCCGGATTTACCCGGCGATAAAGGAATGTGATGTTGTGGTGCTTGCCACGCCGCTGTATTACTGGAATATGAGCGGGCAGCTCCGGACGGCTGTAGACCGGCTCTTTGCATTAGAGGAAGGAGACGGCAATCTTCTACGTGGGAATGGAAGAACTTCTGCCCTGTTGATGGCTGCGGAAGGCAGTGGTTTTGAGGATGTAGTGCTATACTATGACCATCTGATGGAGCATTTACAATGGGAAAATCTTGGTCATGTCCTGGCCGGAGGGAATATGGCAGTGGGCGATATTGAAGGGAAACCGGAGCTCAAAGAAGCCTACGAGCTGGGGAAAAAGATACATTAAATATTGTTAAGGAGCGATGACAGGGAAGAAGCCATCGGACAGGGTATTATGGAAACAGGCAGGTAGGCAGAAGTGCTTCAGGTAGGAAGATCGTCTGCAGATCTGTTAATAGATGCAAAGGCGTTTGGACTAGGATGTCCCGCAATGGGGCAGAGGTGCTTGGGAGTCAAAGATGAAGCTTTTTGTAACGGAAGTGGAGAGCATAGCCCAAGGAAAGATTATTGCCCTGTTTGGTTCCTTATGGATGGGGTGACGGCAGTGGATGCAGGACTGAGAGGTATTTTACCAATAAATTGGCAATGTCTGATGGTTAGCGTGCGCCCAGCAAAGGGTATAGTGTTTAATGGGCGGAAATCCCATTCGGTAAGAGTCAACCCGGATTCTCGAAAACGTGACGATGAATTTTCGCCACACTTAGCCGAATTCCCTGAATTTTATTGATAAAACCACCATTTTGCACTTGATTAACTCATCGTCATGTTTTATGATGGAGGTATAAACATGACGAGGTGATTGTATGTCGA
>NZ_QZDT01000023.1 GCF_009917485.1 Parablautia muri | reverse complement strand
ACATTCAAAGGCTCTATAAAATTCATTCCTCCGTCTAAACTCTCTCCCTTAGACAGCTTCGCCGCTATATTCAGTATAAATGTTGTCTTTCCATCGCCCGGGTCGCCTTGAATGATTGTCAGCTTGCCATAGGGGATAAATGGAAACCACAGCCAAGAAACTTCCTGCGACTGTATCTCCGACAATTTAATCAACTGTAATTCGATTTTTGTTTCTTCCATAATGCCCTCCATTTCTGAAAAATCGTTGCCACTGGAAGAAACCTCTGCTATACTTAAATTGTGAGGTTGATAACAGAGGTTTTCCAGTTATCACAGCCCTAACAGTTGCCGCTGTCGGGGCTTTTTTCTTCTCCGTTGGTGCTTCCCTGCCACAGATATTTTGCTCCTTCCAACACCCACAGGATAGCTTTCAGCATATCAAGACAGTCATTCCGCATATCTTCCAATCCCTCCGGCGTTAAATCAATCTCTGTCTTTTCAAACTGTTCTGTCACTTCCCGGATATTTGTCTGCATTATCTTTAGTTCCTCTACCAACTGATAAACCAATTCTTTTTTACCAACCACGCACACCCGGTTATAAATGCAGGAACGGACAAAATAATCTTTCTTAGAAAGTCCGCTTGCTAAAATCTTTGCTTCGATTTCTTCCCTCTCTCTGGGGGAAATGCGAAAGCTGATTGTCGGGTATTTATGCACTCCACTCATTCTTCTTCCTCCCTGCTGTTCTCAATCTCCAATTTATCCGCAAGTTCCCCCTGCTTATTGGGGTATAAATGTGAATAAGTATTTAATGTTGTTTCGATTTTCTCATGCCCCAACCGTTCCGCAATCGCTAATGGCGTAAATCCCATTTCCACAAGTAACGAAGCGTGACTATGACGAATATCGTGCAAACGTATTCTTTTTACCCCGGAAGCCTTGATACCTCTGATAATTTCATGCTCCATATAAGATTTTGTAAAACGGAACATTCTTTCGTCTGCCATAATTCCGTATAAATGTGAAATATACTCCTTTAATTCTTCCGTCAAAAATGGCGGTATCGTTATGATACGCTTGCTCTTTGGTGTTTTAGGTGGTGTGATAATGTCCCTGCCCTCTATCCGCTGATAAGATTTATTTACGGAAATGGTACGCTTCTCTAAATCAATGTCATTATAGGTTATAGCAAGCAATTCCCCAATCCTCATGCCCGTCCAGTAAAGAAGCAGAAACGCCATTTTTGTTTCCGGCTTGTTCTCCACAGTCACAAGAAACTGCTTAAATTCCTGTTTTGTCCAAAACTCCTTTTCCCCGGCGTGGCTCTTTCCGATACTCCCGGCTTTCCTGCATGGATTATCTTTCAAATCATAGTACCGAACCGCATAATTGAAAATTGCCGACAACTGATTATTGACCGTTTTCAGATATGTTTCCGAATATCCTTTTTTCATCAGTGCATTTTGCCACGCCCGAATGTCGGAAGCCTTAATCTCATTCATGTTCTTTTTCTTGAAATATGGAATGATTTTCAAGTCAATAATGAATTTCTTTGTACGCATGGTATTTTCACGCAGACGGTGTTCCATATCCTCGTAATAAATTTGTACGAAGTTTTCAAAATTGATGTCTAAATTTCTCTGCTGCTGTTGCAGAAAGTCACGCTCCCATTGCTCCGCTTCCGCTTTTGTCTTAAATCCCCGCTTGTTCTTCTTGTGGCTTACTCCCTGCCAGTCCTTATAATAGAACTGGCAACGCCACATCTTTCCGTCCCTTGTCGCTGACATAAAATCTCTCCTTTCCTACATGGCTACGGTCAGACCGTAGAATTTTTCTTCAAAGTATTTTGTCGGGACTTTGCCGCAGATTGTCCGATAGCCCTTTGCTTTCAGTTCCTCATTCAGCCCCCGGATAATCTTATAGGCATAACCCGTTGATACACCAAGCATTTCAGCCGCTTCCTCTGCCGTTACATACATTTTCTTTCCATTCTCCATATAGTCCTGTCCTTTCCTTTTTTATTTTAGGTACACATATGTGACCTTTATGTTTTTATTATACGGTACACTTTTGTGAACGTCAAGTATTTGTTTTAAATTTTTATACACAAATGTGTCCTGATGTGATAGAATTTAACTAGGCACTAACGAATATCACAAAAATCGGAGGTATTGGCATGACTACCGGGGAAAAGATTAAACACTTTCGGAATTTGCGCGGCATATCACAGGAAACGCTCGGTCAGCTTTCCGGCATCAATTCCGCCACAATTAAAAAGTATGAGTATGGCATCCGCAATCCAAAGCCCGACCAACTGATGAAAATTGCAAATGCTTTGGGTATCAGTATCAATGTTTTCATGGACTTTGATATAGAAACAGTATCAGATGTATTGTCTTTGATTTTGAAAATGGACGAGCAATTAGATATGAACTTTGAAGCAGAAAGGTACGAGGACGGAAGTTTCAATCCCTCTACAATTAAAATATCCTTCAAGAACTCTCTGCTCAATCATAAATTAGGCGTATACATGAAAGCAAGAGAATTGCAGGAGAACCTTTTAAATGATACGGAACGCTTCTCGTCAGAAGAAGAACACCAACGGGCGATTGAAGCACTCTCAAAGGATTTAGACGCTGTTAAGCAGAGTATTCTTGACGACAGTAAGATTGTCAAAAAGGGGGTTAGGGGTATATCTGTAAAAATTTATCCCGAAAATGAATGAAAAATTTTTGAGCAAAAAGTATTGACTTCCACGTAACGTGATACTGTATTCTTTTCTCATAGGAGCAGAATAGATATAAGCCGGCAATCTCTGTCTTGCTTCTTCACAAATTTAAGGAGCTGATAAGAATGCGAACCATAAGCCAAGTTGCAGAATTAACAGGCATAAGCACACGAACACTACAATACTATGACGAGATTGGATTGTTAAAGCCAAGCGAATTGACCGAATCCGGCTATCGCCTATATGATGATGAAGCCTTGCAAAAGCTACAACAAATCCTGTTTTTTAAGGAATTGGGATTTAAGCTGAAAGAGATTAAAGAAATTCTGCAAAAACCCGACTTTGACAAGATCAATGCTTTCAAAAGACAAAAAGAATTGCTTTTGCTGAAGCGCAATCGGACAGACAAACTTATACAGCTTCTTAGCCGCTTAGAGAAAGGAGAGCAATGTATGAGTTTTAAAGAATTTGACCTGTCTGATTACATTGCCGCATTAGAGGATTTTAAAAATAACAGCACTGATGATGTTATCAAGCACTGGGGAAGTATTGAAAATTTTGATATGTTTATTCAAAAAATTAAAGATGATGAAGCAGAGGTAGCTAAACTTGCTATTCACCAATTCGGCAGTATTGAAAAATACACCAAAGCCATGAAACATAATTTAGAGCATTTCTCTGAACTCATGGAAACACAACTAACGGAAGAAGTGAAAGAAATTGGAAAACAATCTGATATTCTGTATGGCAGACTAACCACTAATTTGTCAGAAGATGTTTCCTCCCCTAAAATACAATCCATTGTAGATGAATTGTTGCAGCTTATACAGAAAAACAGCTCTAACGTATCCCTTGATAAGCCCTATATCAATGTTCTTATCGACACATATTCAAGCGATTATATTAAAAGCATGACTGACAGTCAATATGGAAAAGGGGCTTCTGATTATATTGTAAAAGCGTTCCGTTATTACTCGGAGAACAACGTTTCCGAAAACAATTAGAGGCAACAGGCACTCTCTCTAAAAAATATATCCCGGCAACTAATCATTCTCGCTATGCTGAAAAATAGCTTGCCACACTTTAGAGAGCCTTAGTGACATTTGAATTTTCTTGTGGTATAGTGGACTTCCACTTTTAGGAAAAGGAGTTGATGATATATGCCACAGATGAATAAAGGCGGTAAATTTATTTTCGGAAAATCACTGATACGAAATGATTTGACAATCCATCTGCCAGCCCAGGCTCTTACAGAGTACAACGCCACAGTAGAGGAAAAAGTCTATCTTTTTACTGGAAGCAAAGTCACTGGCGGCTTTTGTGTAACAAGAAAAGAATTGTTAGAACCGTCAAAATTAGGACACATTCTTACTGATAATCCGGCTTTACAAAGTTATCAGACCGCAGAGGGCGAATTTATCAAATACAAAGGGCGGTCATACTGTTGGGTAAATATTTCAAAGAATGGTATAATTCAGCTTAATCAGCAGATATTAGACTTTCTTAATCTGAATGTTGGAATGGAACTATTGTCTATCCGAAGCAGTGATATAGCTTTTACAATGGGCGCAACCGGTCCTCTGTTGGAAAGAGCCGACAACTATGAGGGCGAAATTCCTCTGTATTAAAAAAGCAGGTATCACGATACCCGTCCCAAATCCAGTATTCATCAAATAATTAGAGCCATTTTAGAGCCAACAGGCATAAAGCAATCCCGGAAATGCCCATTTTATCAGCATTTCCGGGATTTTATCCGTTACTCGAACTCGGCGTGTTCTTTGTTGTTCTTAACTGTATTTGTTTAAGTTTTATGCAAATGCACGCCCATTTTTACTTCAATTACATCATTTATTATGGCTTGCTGATTTTCTGTTGCCAAAATGTTGCCACGCATTTATTATAGCAAATCCCGGTAATTTGGCAACCTATTTTTGAAATGTTACGCAATAAAAGCCGTTTTTGTGATAAAAGTACAGAATATCTCCTATGTTCATTTTATTGTTAAAAGTTCTCACAAAATAAGGCTTTCAAAACGTCTATTGCGTAACACAACATCCCTTTTCTCCTTATCTACCCTTAACACATGGTGCTAGCACCATGTATATATAATCAATAAGGAAGAACGATTTTTCGCCACTGCCACTACACTATTATGTGAAGTTATATTTCCGTTCTCAGTAGAGAATACATCTTCATGTCGATAGCTTTACCATTTTTTACAGCATTACTTCTCAATGTACCCTCATACTGGAATCCCACTTTTTCAAGCACTCTGCAAGACGCTGCATTGTATGCAAATGGCTCTGCATAAATACGGATAATATCACTTTTTTCAAAAACATATTCGCAAATTTGCGTTACTGCTTCGGTCATTATACCTTTACCCCAGTATTTCTCGGCAATATAATATCCCAATTCGGCAGTCTGTCTATGAATATTTTCCTGTCGAAAAACACCAATGCTCCCCACCGCCTTGTCATCTACTATAATAGCAAAAGCAAAAGTTTCATTTTCATCTGCGGAAATCATAGAAGAAATATAATCCAATCCGTCCTGCTCTGTATAGGGATAGGGCAATCCATCCCGAAGATTATCTTGTATCTTTCTATTGGAGAGAGCCATTGCCAAATCTTTTGCATCTGATAATTTCCATTTTCTTATTTTACAAATCATTTTTTATTCCCCATTTCTTTAACAAATAAATTTTTACCCTGCATAAGTGTTATAATCAAGTTCGTATTCTCATCAATGGACTTTGTTCCATCAATCCGCATAACCGGGCATTTCAAGGACTTTACCCATTCTTCAACAGTATTCTCATCTCTGGATTCAACAAAGCGAAAAAATTTTTCTTCCTGCTCAAACAAATCCCCTCCTAATAACATTCTACTACCAAACTTCTGAAAAGAACGCTCTCTAACTCGTTGCAGTCTAATATCCCGTGGAACATCAAGCAATATGGCATACTGAAAAAACGAATATAACTCTTCCCCATAATCTCCTTTAACAGAAGCAAGAATAAAGTTTTCATGTGTTCGTATCTCACAGAGCAACCGTTCCGCTACATCCTCACGGGTACGTGGAGAAGCATATATATAATTAGAATTTGTTTTAGGGAAATACAAATTTTCAATATCAATAAAATGGAAATGTAACTTCTCTGCAAGGGCTTTCCCAAGCGTACTCTTTCCAGTGCCATTTAAACCACATATAATAATTCCCATAAAACTCATTTTATTCCTATTCCCTTCAAGACTTCGGTTGTTGTTTTGCTTGTATTTATAAATTCCAAGTCACATTTATCATATGGTAAAAGTTGTTTTTTTTCTAACCGTATCAATTCATAATTTTTTCTAATTCTTTCTGTATTCTCTATTATTGATTTTTTTATAGAAGGCTTATCAATATCCTCAGCGTTACAAATAATATTTTCCAGTGTTCCAAATGTCCTTAAAAGCGAAGCCGCCGTTTTTATGCCAATTTTTTCCGCTCCTTTTATATTGTCCGCAGTATCACCCACTAAGGATTTAAAATATGCATACTGATTAGGGTAAATGCCATATTTCTCAATAATATGCTGAGATGAACATAACATCGTGTTTTTCCCTCGATACCTTAATACGGAAACATGTTCGCTAATTAACTGAAAGAAATCGCTATCAAAAGAGCATATAATAATATCAGAGTTATCGCAAAATGACAGTGCATAACTCGCTATGATATCATCGGCTTCACAGTTGGTTGTTTCTATATAGTTTATCCCCATATAATCTAAGGCTTTATAAACATCCGGCAACTGTGAGAACGGATTTTCTTTTTCATTGACCATGCTGTAATCGATTCTATTCGCTTTATAATCTGCGTCTATTTCGCAACGGCTATTTTCATGTTCTCCATCAAATACAGCAAGAATATGTGTAGGCTCAACTTTTCGTATAATTTTTAACAGTGCTCCTACAAATCCAAGTGTTCCTTGTATTGCCTTTCCCTCCCCATTAACAATTCTCGCTGGCATACCAAAAAACATTTGAAAAAACAAATTACTGCCATCAACTATCAGAAACTTATCCATATATTTTCTCACCTTTCCTTTATATTACTTACAAGCCAAACATATGGGGTAAGTTCTTCCGTTTTTCATTCCATATAAATTCCAGTTAGTAAGTTTTATTATATCACTTTCCCTCTTCATTTTCTATAAAAATATAGAGCATAGCAACCGCCATGCCCCACATTTTTTATCGTTCTAACGCCCTCTCTATCTGCTGTTTCTGTCCTTTCAAATCATTCTGTTTTTCATACAGATTATTTCGCTCTTTGCACAGTTCTTTCATGCGCTCCAACTGCGCCCGCACTCCCTCCCGGCAATCCGGCTCTATCTTTTTATATTCCCCAGTCAGATTGCGGATTGTATTATTGTTTTCCTTTATCTGCTCCGACAAACATACCCAGTCTATCAGATTTTGCACTTCCTTGTCTGTTTTGTAAAGGTCTGTATCTGCCACTATTTTAGCACACAGTCGTATCATCACTTTCTTTTCCATGTCCGTCATATCATATCAATCCCCTTTCCTATCGGCTCACTTCAAAGGCACGTTTCGGGCGTTTATTTGCCCTTTCTGCCTGCTCTAATGCCTTTGACCGTTCTACTATCAACTGCACCTGTTCTTTGCCTAAATGACGCTCCAAACGCCCCAAATCATACGCTTTTTCCTGCAATCGCTCTATGGCGTCGCTTTGCTCCATGACCTTATCCGTCAAACGGCTAATCTGTTTCTTCTGTCCGTCCACTTTGGCGGTCAGCTTCTTTCCCTGCTCCGTAAGCTGTACGCATTTGATAGTCAGATTTTTTACTACCTCTTTTAATTTCTCTACAAGCGGTAAAGCCTTTTTATCCCGGTATGCCTTTGCGCTCATCAATGCCCCCGGCTCTACCAACTGCCATTTTACATCTTCATCATAGGCGTAAATATTACGCTCCATGGCTTCCTTTGACTGCACCATCTTGTTAATCTCCTGCTGTAATTTTTTCTGCTGTTTTTCCAACTTCTCATTTTCGGATAACAGCTTTTCCTTGTCCTCTGCCAGTATTTCCGTCTGCTCTTTCAAAAGAAGATTTGTAGCGGTAAGTTCCGACACTTCCTGCTGGATCGCTTCGCCCTCTTTCCGTATCTGCTCCGTTTCCTTCCCTGCCGCTATCTGCTGATGAAGAATAGAAGATAATTCTTCCTTACTGCCGGAAATTGTCTGTTCCAGTTCCGCAACCTCTTTCTGCCGCTCCTGCTTTTCAAAATCGAGTACGGACAAGTGCTTGTTGTGTGTGCCTAACTGTTTCCATTGTACGCCATACCGCCCCATAACTTTTGAAAGTTCCTGTTTCTCCGCTTCAATCCATTCGTTCCATTCCGTCATTCCCCTTGTGCCGCCTTTGAAGCCCTGTTCCGACAATGCACCTTTAAGGGAAACCCTCGTATCAAGTCCACGCTTGCTGTTACGGATAAAGGGAACAAAATCAATATGAATGTGCGGTGTCTGCTCGTCCATGTGCAAGTGGCTTGAGAATACAAACAGGTTCGGATTTCTTTTCTGAAACTGTTCCATAAACTCACATAAAATATCTTTCGCCAACTTCCCCTCACTACTCTGCACGTTCATATCGTCCTTGTTGCCGATTTGAAAGATTACCTCATAAAATAATTTCTCCTGCTTTCCCCGGCGTATTTTCTCATAGTAATCATCAATCTTTCTGTCACTCCGTTTCTGCTTTGCATTGTAGCGTTCCAGTGCTTCATCAAAAAGATTGTGGTAGACCTCTTTTATATCCGAGTGGCAAAATTCCACGTTGTCCCGACTTCGCTCCTTATCTACATTTTTAGCTGTAAAGGCTCTTGTATTGTGATTAACTGAACCTTTCCCCATCATGCCGCTAATCGTCCTTTCCAATAGGCATATCCTCCATATTCTATATACTGATTTTACTGCGCCGACAGGCACAAGGCTTTGTTACTTTCCCGAAAGTAACGCAAAAGCACTTTCGACAGGCTACGCTCTATCAAAAGTGCCTTTGCGCCCTGCCGGGGGCAAGCTGTCCGTTGGACAGCATATCGTCCTTGCGGACGGTGGGCGGCTACTCGCCGTTTCACTGCTCCCCCATGCGTCGGTTTGCGTCGATAGCGTCGATATTTTCTATACCGCCCCGCTATCAAAAATACCGTCGCAACCGACGCATATCGTCGCACTTTACTCTTTTTGCTCTAGCCGTTTCAGAATGATTTTCCTCTCATGCCCCCGCTTGTTGTCGTAGAAAATACCGTAGTCATTAAGCAACTGGCTGTTCACTACATTTAATCTCCGGGAAAGCACATTCGCCGATAACTGCATATCCGGCAACTGTTTCAGAAGTTCCGTTGCTGTCCCCTCCCACTCCTGCATTTCCTCTGTCAGAAATTCGTTGATTGCTTCAAGTAACGGGTTCGGCGGCTGTTTCCACAATTCCGTTTCCGCTTTCTGAAATTTCCAAATACATTGTTCCCGGTCAAACTCTATCGTCAGTTCTTGATCGGGCTGGTCACGCCCCACAATATCCATGACCGCCGTATTGTCCGTGCGCTTTTTCTTGTGCATGATAAACGCCCCGTCTGCCGCACCGAGAAGCCCGTTTGTGCCGGAAATCATATCAAAGCTGTCCTCGGACTCTAGCTTGCGGGTATGATGAACCACCAACAGGCAGACACCGTATTTATCACTGAATGATTTCAGCTTTGTCACAATCTCATAGTCACTGGAATAGCTGTACCTATCCCCGCCGACCTCACGCACCTTTTGGAGCGTGTCAATGATAATCAGCCTTGCGTCCTTATGCTCTTTGATGAAACCCTCTAATTCTCCGTCCAGTCCCTCATTCAGCGTCTTTGCCTGCGTTGCAAAAAATAAATTGTCTGCACATTCCACGCCGAACATGACGGACAGCCGCCGCTGAAGCCTTGCATAATCATCTTCCAGTGCAAGATATAGCACCGTCCCTTTTCTTACTGGATAATTCCACAGCGGAAGCCCCATTGCCACATGATAGGCAAGCTGCCCCATAAAGAATGATTTTCCCACTTTCGGCGCACCCACAAAGAGATAAGTGCCGCCATACAGAAAGCCGTCCACAACAGGCGTTCTAGGCGGGTAGACCGTATCATATAATTCCGTCATGGAAACGGTTTGAAGCCCGCCGCCCTGCCCGGATTTCTCCGGGCAATTTGTGTCAAAGCCACGAAAAACAGTGGCTTGCAGATTGTTTTTTGCTGTTTCATTTGCTATAATTTCATTGATGTTTTTAATGTCCGGCTGTTCCCCATCTGCGCCAACAGATGATACGGGAACAGTCGTTTTTATTTTGTTTGTCATTCATCTTCCCCTTTCAGTCCGTCCAAAGTGGTTGCAATTACCTGTAACGTGTAGAGCAGTTCGTCATTGTCCGGGCTTACACTTTCCATGCGTTTCAATTCCTCATAAATTGCCGCCATCTGATTTTTCAGTGCTTTATACACCCTCGGATTGCCCTGCACTACCACGTCCCGGCACAAGAGCCGCCTTGTGATGTAGTCCTGCTTTGTCAACCCCGATAATGCCACCAAATCATTCAATAACTTTGCTTCTTCGTCCGATATCCGAAACGCCACCGTATGATTGCGCCATCTTCCCTTGTAATCCAGTGATTTTTCCATGCTTTTAATCCTCCCTGTTTTCCGCAGGAAAATGCGACTGCCCTTGCAGGAGCAGAGGATTTTCCTCCTTTGTCATTCTCTCCATTTCTAATTTTTCTGCCATTTCCGTCTGAACCGTAGGAAACAGGTGGGCGTAACGGTAAGTGATTTTTTCCGCTTCATGCCCCATGCGCTCCCCAATCGCCAGTACCGAAAATCCCATATCCAACAAGAGCGATACTGCACTATGGCGTAGGTCATGCACCCTTATTTTCTTTACTCCTGCCTGTTTTGCTCCACGCTCCATTTCATGGCTAAGATAAGATTTTGTGACCGAAAACAGTCTTTCGTCCGGCTTAATGTCATAAAGCATTTTGATATACTCCTGCATTTCCTCACAGAGAAACGGCGGCATTTTGATTGTGCGGTTACTCTTTTTCGTCTTAGGGCTTGTGATAATGTCACGCCCTTTGGAACGGTGGAAAGTCTTGCTGATTGTGACCGTCTGCTTCTCAAAATCAATATCAGCAGGCGTGAGCGCAAGCAGTTCGCCGGAACGCATACCGCACCAGTAGAGCATTTCAAACGCATAATAGGAACGGGGCTTATCCATCATGGCTTCGGAGAATTTCAAGTATTCTTCTTTCGTCCAAAAGTCCATTTCCTTAACGGCTTCGCTCCCAATCGTCCCTGCCCGTCTTGCCGGATTGTAGGGCAGGTTATAAAAGTTTACCGCATGGTTGAATATCGCCGTCAGTTGTGCGTGTATCGTCCTCAAATAATCTGCGGAATAGGGCTTGCCTTTCTCGTCCCGGTACGCCATCAACTCATTCTGCCACGCTATCACGTCCTTTGCTTCAATCTCTGCGATTTTGCGGTTTTCAAAGTATGGTAAAATCTTTGTCCGTATCACATGGCTTTTGGACTCCCAAGTGCTTTCCTTGACACGCTGCTTCTTGTCGGCTTCGTACACTTCAAAGAAACTGCCGAAAGTCATATCCAGCTTTGCACCCTGTTTGAGCATTGCTTCATGTTCCCACGCCTGCGCTTCCCTTTTGGTTGCAAAGCCCCTCTTTTGTGTCTGTTTCCTCTCTCCTTTCCAGTTGGTAAAGCGGTAAATTACCCGCCATGTTCCCGTGGCATTGTCTTTGTATACAGCCATCTAAACCATCTCCTTTCTATTCGCTGTAACATACCTTTTTATGAAAAAATGTAGCGTTCACACGTCCTGCCACCGTCAGATAGCCCTGCTTCTGCATTTCTGCGTTCAGTTCCCTTACAATCTGATAGGCTTTTGACTTCGACACACGCAGTTCCGCTGCCACTTCCTCCACCGTCATAAATGATTTTTCTGTCATTCAGATACCCTCTCCTTTCAACGTCTAACTATTTTTGTTTAAGTTGTATGGTTATAGTACTAAATAAATTCCGTTAAGTCAAGTGGTTTGTAAGAAAATCTTAACTTTTTTTATTTAAGTTATTCTTGCTATTTCTATTGCACCATGTTATACTAAGTTCAACAAATTTGTTTAAGTACAGTCAAAAAATGACTGTATCAGCTTAACTACAACGGAGGTTTTATTATGGCAATCGGCAAACGTATCCGCTTTTTCCGCAACCGAAAAGGCATGACACAGAAACAGCTAGGCGAAATCCTCGGCTTTCTCGGAAAGACCTCTGATGTCCGCATGGCACAATATGAAACCGAAGCAAGGACACCAAAGCATGACCTTGTAAAAGAAATGGCGGGTATCTTTGATGTAAGCACCCACGCCCTTACCGTGCCGGATATTGACACCTATATCGGGCTTATGCACACGCTCTTTGCATTGGAAGATATGTACGGGCTGAAAATCGGGGAGATTGACGGGGAAATCTGCCTGCGCCTTGACAAGTCCGACTATTCCACTTATACGTCCATGTTCGATATGTTCCACGCATGGCAGGAGCAAGCCGCCAAACTGGAACAGGGCGAGATAAGCAGAGAGGAATACGACCATTGGCGGTACAAGTACCCCGAACTGGACACTTCAACGCATTGGGCAAAAGTCCCCTCACAGGCGGTCAGTGATATGCTTATGGAGGAATTTCAGAAAATCGAGAAAGAAGAAAAGAAAACAGCTAAAAAGAAAAAGCAGAAATAAGCATAAAAAGACCTTGCCGATATTCAGTTTCCATATCTGAACCCGCACTGTCGTGCGGTTGTCGCGGCATTCGTCAAATGGAAATGCAAGCATTCCCATTTTCCTCATTGCTCGCGCAAATCAGCAAGGTTTTTCTTATGCCATTGATGTAATTATTTAGTGCATGATGATAAAAATGTTGCCAAATCGTTGCCAGTGCCTAAACAAATTTGTTTGGAAACCGCATAAACACTGGGTTCTCAAATCCCATTTCATCACTCGAACTCAATCGTGGCCGGCGGTTTCCCCGTGCAGTCAAACAGCACCCGGTTAACCCCACGCACCTCGTTCACAATCCTGCTGGCAGCCACCCCCAGCACCTCCCAGGGAATCTGTGCCGCCTCAGCCGTCATAAAATCAGAGGTATTCACCGCCCTAAGCGCAACCGCATAGTCATAAGTCCTCTCATCTCCCATTACCCCAACGCTCCGCATATTGGTAAGCGCAGCAAAATACTGTCCAAGCCCTTTATCTAATCTGGCTTTTGCTATTTCTTCTCTATAAATCGCGTCAGCGTCCTGCACAATACGAACCTTTTCAGCTGTAACAGCGCCTATAATACGAATGCCAAGCCCCGGTCCTGGGAAAGGCTGTCTATACACCAGATGCTCCGGAATCCCAAGCTCTAAACCCGCTCTGCGGACCTCATCCTTAAACAGCAACCGCAAAGGCTCAATAATCTCCTTAAAATCAACATAGTCAGGAAGCCCACCCACATTATGATGAGATTTGATAACCGCACTCTTTCCAAGCCCACTTTCGATTACATCGGGATATATAGTTCCCTGCACCAAAAAATCAACAGCTCCGATTTTTTTTGCTTCTTCCTCAAATACACGAATAAATTCTTCTCCGATAATCTTCCTCTTTTTTTCCGGTTCCTCCACGTCTGCCAGCTTAGCATAAAATCTTTCCTGCGCATTTACGCGGATAAAATTAAGGTCATAAGGCCCCTCCGGACCAAATACGGCCTCCACCTCATCGCCTTCATTTTTCCGGAGCAGTCCGTGATCTACAAAAACACAGGTAAGCTGTTTGCCCACAGCCTTTGCCAAAAGCACTGCCGCTACTGAGGAATCCACGCCGCCCGAAAGAGCGCAAAGCACCTTGCCGCTTCCCACCTTCTTACGCATCTGGCTGATAGCGGTCTCCACAAAAGAGTCCATGCGCCAATTCCCCTTACAGTGACAGACATTATATACAAAGTTGGAAAGCATCTTCATACCTTCCTGAGTATGCATAACCTCCGGATGGAACTGCACTGCATACAGCTGTTTTTCCACATTTTCCATTGCTGCTACCGGGCAGACAGGTGTATGCGCTGTAACCTTAAAGCCTGCAGGTTCTTTTTCGACATAATCTGTGTGGCTCATCCAGCAGATTGTTTTTTCGGAAACATCTGAAAAAAGAACAGAGCTTCTGTCTACCTCCACCTCTGTCTTTCCGTATTCGCTAACCGGCGCCGTTTTAACGTTTCCTCCAAGCAGATAAGATATCACCTGGAAGCCATAACAGATTCCTAAAATTGGAATGCCCAATTCAAAGATTTCCCGTGTGCATCTTGGGGATTCTTCCGCATAGACACTGTTAGGCCCTCCGGTAAAAATAATTCCCCTCGGATTCATTTCTTTTATTTTTTCCAGTTCCAGCGTATAAGGCTGTACCTCACAATAAACATTACATTCCCTGACTCTTCTGGCAATCAGCTGATTATACTGGCCGCCAAAATCAAGCACGATAATCACTTCTTTTTCCATAAATACTCCTATCCGTTGTATTTGACATTTCAGGCGCCCTATGCAAGCGACATAAACATTAGTTAAAATTATGTAACAGCTCGGTTTAGCTGAACTGCTGTTAAAATATACTCATTATTATATAGACAGACCAAAAGCTTGTCAAAATAATCTTAAACAAATCGCTCCCATTTATGTCCATGATACCTAATTCCATAGCAAATCGCTCTAAAAGCCCAGTCTATTGTCATTGCAATCCACACTCCTAATAGTCCTCCGGCAAAATAATAACTAAAAATATAGGCAAAGCCAATTCTAAAAACCCACATGGAAACAATAGCAATCATCATACTCCAGATTACGTCCCCTGCTGCCCTAAGCGTATTAGGCAGGGTAAAGGATGGCACCCAAAAAAATACGGCGAGAACAGCATGCCACCGAAGCGTTTCTATGGCCAGGCTTTCGGTCTGCGGTGTCAGCTGGTAAATTTTCAAAATCCATGGTGAAAAAGCGACTATCACCACTGAAAGCGCCGCAGTAAAGCTTATGGCAATCCACATCAGCTTTTTTGTATAATATCTCACCTGCTCATAGTCACCGGCGCCAATGCACATGGAAGCCACGGAAAGAAGCGCAAGATTAATCGCCTGCCCCGGCAGTACATTAAAGCTTGCCAGGGTATTACAGACAGCATTAGCCGCTATCGCATAGGTTCCAAAGGTGGATATCAGGCTTAGAAGCAAAATTTTCCCTAACTGAAATAAGCTATTTTCCATCCCGTTGGGAATTCCAATATAAAGGATTTTTTTGACCAGGGTCAAATCTACTCTCCAGGTAGCCTGGCCTTTAAAATTAATTTCCTTTTCCATATGAAACATCAAAAACAAAATAATAGCTGCGGCCACTATCCTTGAAAGGGTTGTTGCAATAGCCGCTCCCGCCACGCCAATTTTTACCCCGTAAATCAGGATTGCATTCCCCACTAAATTAATTAAATTCATGACAATTGCAATGAGCATAGTTGTCTTAGAATCGTTCATAGCCCTGAACAGCGCCGCACATGAATTATAAATGGCCAAAGGGCAAATTGAAATTGCTGTTATAACAAGATAAGTCGTTGCACTTTCCATGACCTCTGCTTCCACCTGCCCAAAAATAGCGCTTAGCAAAGGCCTGTGTGCCGCCATGAAAACAATCGTCACGATTACGGACAGCCAAATGGAAAACAACACAAGCTGCCACGCCGACTTACTGGCATTTGCAGAATCCTTCTGTCCAAGGAAATGACCGGCAACCACCGCGCCGCCCGTGGCCAATGCCGCAGTAATATTGATGATAAGAATATTGATGGTATCCACTAGAGAAACCCCGGAAACTGCTGCTTCTCCCACTCCCGCTATCATCACTGTATCCACCATGCCCACCAATATGGCAAGGAGCTGCTCAAGCACTAAAGGTATGATTAATTTTCTTAAATCTTTATTCGTGTATAACATTTTGAACTCCTTGGCTATTTCCGCCGATTGTCAATGTTACATTTTACATCATGGTCACAGAAAACCGGATATAAGTAATGTAAATATTTCATTTTGCCTGACCTAATTCAAAAATACATAATTATTAGATTTTCGAGTTTATTATAGCACGAATTACAAATACATCAATTACCTCTGGAAAAAATATTAAATATTTATAGGAAGTTGACACTTACGCTAAACCGTCAACCTCCTACAGAAAAAGAGCAGCTTATATCATAAAACTGCTCTAATCACAATTCCCATAATCATTCCTTATTCTTGCCAGCAGCCCACAATTTAGACACACGCACAAATTTGATGATTGAAAAATCTTTGATTTTTCAATCAAACTACTGTCCTGCTGCCTGTCGCCTTCAATCCTTATGCATATGTTGATATTTCTCCTTAGTAGCCATTCCTCCCCGGATATGCCTCTCCTGTTTATTTACATCTAATACTTTTCTTGCTTCCTTTGCCAATGTCGGATTAATCTGCATCAATCTTTCTGTGACATCTTTATGTACCGTACTTTTACTAATCCCAAACTGTTTTGCCGTCTGCCTCACCGTAGCGTTATTTTCAATAATATAATTTGCAATATCGATTGCACGTTCCTCGATATAATCTTTCAAAGGAAATCCCCTCAGAATACTTTTTTACATTGTATGAAGTATTCTGAGGGGTTATGACAGAAAACATATGCCTTGTAAAAGACTGGAAATAACCCTCACCAAATTCGGTATTTCCTGCAGCCCCACTACACACAGCATCTTTCACGCCACGAAAATTGGTTGGGAAATTCCACAATATCCTCCTGACAGATAGACTTCTGCCCGTATATACCCCTCATCACCAGAAGCCTGATAATGAAATTCCTGAAAATATCCTGTCTTTTCCGCCAAAACTTTTCCATCCCTGCCAAATAGTGTAAAGTATTTATAGGCTTCCGTAAACAGGGAGGAGCCCGACTTCAGCCGGAACAAGATATCCGCACCATCCACCTCAATGGCATCAAACCCATATCCTGTAGATACATAAAAATTTCCATTTCGCAGCGCCCTCAAAACAGCGGTGGGCGTACGTTCCTCTGCCTGTACCACATTCCAGACCCGCCGCTCCTGTCCCCAATGATGGAAATCGTCATTTCCTATACCCCAGATTTGCCGCTTTGCACTGAGTACCTTGTCCCAAAGGCGGACAGCTACGTCCTCTTCAATGTGAATTCCATCGCCGCTATAGATTTCCATTGCATGAACAGAAGGCATTTGCAAAATTTCCTCAAAAGACCAGGCCTGTCCAGAAATCCGCGTTGGATGATTGATTATAGAAAATCCGCCGCAGGCGGCAGCTTCTGCTGCCATATTATTATAGTGCGCACAGGAAAAACTGTTCGCAGGCAGCTCATCCCCAAAAGGCGGCTCAATCAGCAGCATATGCCTTGCCCCACTGGCCTCATAACCCCGAAACAGGATTTTATCCGGGAAGGCCGACTCCCTATCCGTCACGCGGTCATGGTCCGTTATGGCAAGGAAATCATAATCCCGATAGGCCAATGCAATCTCAGGCAGACTGTGAAACCCGCATGCACTGAATTTTGAATGAATATGCAGACTGCCCCGCAGCCAGATTCCCTGATTTGTATAAGGACTGATTAAACGCATCATACATTCCTCCATCCATGCCATGTTCAGCAAATCGCCTTTTGTTTACTAAGCCCCTTCAAGCCGCCACTTCTGCAAATTAAGATACCGGCAGGCTCCGCCATCATTTTTTTCGGCGAATCCCTGCATAGATGGTTCCTGAAATATTATGCCATACAGAAAAAATTGCTCCCGGCAGCGTAGCCAGCGGATTCGCTGCAAAATTAGCCGTAGCAAGGGAAATCGCCAGGCCGCTGTTTTGCATCCCCACTTCGATTCCTATGGCAGTCACTTTCTTTTCATCTAATTGAAACACCTTTGCCACCCCTGTTCCCAGGCAAAGGCCAACCACGTTATGAATCGCCACTACCACCATAACCAGTGCGCCACAAGATAAAATCTTCTCCGCATTGCTGCCCACAATCCCTGAAATAATCATCACAATCGCAATGACGGAAAGCAGTGGGAGCAGCTCTCTGACAGCGTTTATCTGCTTAGGGAAAATCCGGTAAATCAGTATTCCCAAAAGAACCGGTATCAGCACCACCTTTACCACCGACATCATCATCGTCACCAGCGACACTTCCACCCAGGAACCTGCCAATAAATAGACCAATACCGGTGTGCATACAGGCGCCAGTATGGTAGATACAATAGTCATACCCACAGACAAAGGCACATCTCCTCCTGCCACATAAGTGATTACATTACTTGCCGTGCCGCCCGGACAGCACCCTACCAGAATCACCCCCAGCGCCAAATCCGCAGAAAGTCCAAATGTCTTAGCCAGCATAAAAGCAGTAACAGGCATAACGGTATACTGGAGCAAAAACCCGATACATAAATCCTTGGGCCTGGTAAAAACCACCTTAAAGTCCTCCGTTTTAATCGTAAGTCCCATCCCAAACATGGCAGCCCCCAAAAACAGTGTGGTATACTTGGTTGCCCAGGCAAAGCCTCTGGGATAAAAAAACGCAATCACGGAAAAAATAATAATTAATACTGCAATATTGGAAGACATGAAATTACATATTTTTTTAATCTGGCTCATCACAATCCCCTATCCCATGTTTATTTCTTCTGAAATGTCCCCTAACATTCCATGCTTTTCATAGCGCGCTATAGATGTAATTTTATTTTGTTCATCCACAAAAACCACTCTGGGAGGATTGGCCTTTCGCTCCTCCCTTGTCATTCCTGCGTAACACATAATGATAATCTTATCTCCGGTAGAAACCATCCGGGCTGCCGCACCGTTTAAACAGATTGTCCCGCTCCCTGCTTCCCCTGCAATCACATAAGTCTCAAATCTTGCCCCGTTATCCACATCTGCAATCTGCACTTTTTCATATTCATATATTCCCGCTGCTTCCATCAGACTCTCGTCAATGGTAATACTGCCCACATAATTTAATTCCGCCTGCGTTACCGTTGCCCGGTGAATTTTGCTCTTTAACATTTCCAAAATCATATCCATCCCCCTAACTTTTACAAATTATAATAAAATGCCGCCGCTTAGACGTTCTTGTACATGTAAAGTTAAAAAATTCTAAAGCTGCGCTTTTGGCACCCTGCAGCTTTTCTTTACACCTCCATAATGAAGTTGTCAATTAAACGGGTCTTCCCGATGTAAACTGCTAATGCTGTCAGAACTCTGCCCTCTGCCTTTGTGATAGGTTCTATTCTGTCCGCATCCACCATCTCCACATAATCAATTTTAGCCAGCGGCTCTGCTTCTATCAGCTTTCGCATTGCCGCTAAAATGGTGTCCGCATCCCGTTCTCCCTTTTTCATCATATCTTCACCGCAGAAAACCGCTTTGGAGAGCACCAACGCCGCTTTCCTTTCTTTCGGGTTTAAATAAGTATTTCTTGAGCTTTTTGCAAGGCCGTCTTTCTCCCGTATAATAGGACATCCTACGATTTCAATATCTATATTCAAATCACGGACCATCCTGCGGATCACCGCCAGCTGCTGTGCATCCTTCTGTCCAAAATACGCTCTGTCCGGCATCACAATATGGAACAGCTTGCAAACCACCGTGCAAACTCCACGGAAATGAGTGGGCCTGGTCTTTCCACATAATCTCTCACTTACCTTCTGCATTTCCACATAAGTGGAAAAATCCGGTGCATACATTTCTTCAGGTTCCGGATGAAAAATCAAATCTGCCCCGGCCTGTTCGCAAAGCCTTTTATCCGCTTCAATATCCCTTGGGTATGTGGCCAAATCCTCGTTCACCCCAAATTGGATAGGATTGACAAAATCGCTGACCACTACTTTATCATTTTCGGCTGCCGCCCTGTCAATCAAGCTCTTATGTCCCTCATGAAGATAACCCATAGTCGGCACAAGCCCTACGCTTAAACCCTGTTTTCTCCATTCCTTCACCTGTTTTCTTACCTCATCAACTGCTCCTGTAATTTCCATCTCAATCCTCCCTTTTACCAACACATTTTTCAAACACCCAAACACGCTCTGCCAACCTAAATTTAGCTGCAAGCATACTTGCGCCTCCATATCTTCCCGGACACAAATTCCTATGAAAAGCGCGGCGCAAATATCATTATGCACCCATGCGGACAAGCTGCATGGCGCATATAAGCGCCGCGCAACGTGTGCTCAGAGCTGTTACATAAGTGTTCTTTTCATACTTGCGTAAAGGCCAACGCCTTTCACCTGCCGCAAACTGACAAACCATCAAGCTTATTTCTTTGCCAATCACAGCGCCTCCGCAAAACTATATAAAATAAAAAATCTGAACAGTTCTCTTACTGTCCAGACATACAATCTAAAATCCTTATCTGAAAATGTGCTGTCCATCGGTACAGCCATTCACTCTTAAGGACCCACTCTTATTTAACGCAAAGGCAATTCGCCAAACTAGCGGCCTATGCTTTTTCATTGCATGTACTGGTACAGTTCCCTTGGATACTGTCCGCTATGATAATAGCACACGGTTTTATAAAATGCAAGCAGTATCAGTTACACAACACGGAAAGCAGGAACGGTTCGTTATTATTCACGGCCTGGGAGCCGCTCATAGTAACATTCGGGGCGATATTCCAAGTTTCGCATCGCAAAAATCGCCCCTCACACCTGAATCACGTTCTCACGCAGTGCGTAGTAAATGCGCATTCCTGACCCGTGAAAAGTAACAACGGTTCAGTTATTTTTCATGAAGCAGGAATGGGCACGGGCTGTGCACTGCATTAGAACATGCATAAAAAACTACCGGAAAGAGTCTTCCCTTCCCGATAGTCCTTTCTTCTCAGTTATATTGTTTTGTCATATATATCTACCGTACTTTTGCTCCTACCAAACGGTTTTGCCTTCTGTCTCTTTGCCGCGCTAAGATTTATCATCAGAAAAAATGATTGGCCTTCAGCACGCCGATCAGAACAACTACAATCAGTGCAATCACGCAGAGTATGATAAATCTGTCCACCGACCGTAC
Organism: Parablautia muri; assembly: GCF_009917485.1. Lineage (GTDB taxonomy): Bacteria > Bacillota > Clostridia > Lachnospirales > Lachnospiraceae > Suilimivivens > Suilimivivens muri. The sequence goes on along the minus strand of NZ_QZDT01000023.1, from coordinate 45,163 downwards.
GGAAATATCGGGCAGCCTTTCATAAATGCCTTCAAAAGCGCTGCCAGAAGATGGCTTTTTGTCTTTTTCTTTATTTTCCTCTACGGTGTCTTCCTTTGTTTCCTGTATCCTGTCTTCCTGCTTTTCGGTCATACTGTTTCATCCCTTTCTGATTTGATGTCCTCATAAACTTTACGGCAAAGCGCAAAATTCCGGAGCCATCCCATTATTTCTTCTGCAAATATTTTCTAAGGTCAAGAGCAACTGCAATTACAATTACAAGACCCTGCGCAATGTAGGTATATGCCGGATCCACACGCAGGAACTGAAGACATATCTTCAGGATTTCAAATACCAATACGCCAATCAGGATACCGCCGACTTTACCTACACCACCGTTTGCGGATACACCGCCGATGGTACATGCCGCAATGGCTTCAAGCTCATATCCCATACCGGTTGCTGTTGAAGCGCCGCCTGCCTTTGCCCCTACCAGAAAGCCTGCCAGTGCATACATACAGCCTGCCAGAATATAAATCCGGATAAGGGAAGCCTGCACATTAACGCCGGCAACCTGGGCCGCATTTTCATTACCGCCGATTGCATACATATATTTGCCATGCCGTGTCTTGTTATACAAAAACCAGAAGTATGCTCCCACAACTGCAGCAAAAATCATCAGATAGGGAATCGGTCCTATGGAACCGCTTGCGATGGTCAGGTAGCTCTTTTTGTATCCGCCCATAGGCTGGTTGTTGGTGATCAGGGAGCAAAGACCATAGATGATTGTCTGCATACCTAATGTTGCAATGAAAGGCGGAACCTTAAGGATGGAAATCACAACGCCGTTAATGGCACCGAAAGCTCCCATAATCACCATAGTGATAAGAAGCGCTATCGGCCATGGAATATCCGGCATCCACGGAAACATACGCGCTGCATAGTCAATGCTTTGCAGCATCATAGCAGACAGACAGGCTGCCAGACCTACCGCACGTCCTGCTGAAAGGTCTGTGCCTTTGGTAATCAGACATCCTGATACGCCGCAGGCAATGATAAAACGCGGTGATACATTTACTACCAGATTGCCGAAATTTGTCCAGGTTATGAAATTCTTCGTGGTAAACCCGGTCAAAGCAGACAGCAGCAAAATCAACAAAATGATAGCATTATTGGACATGAATTTTTTTACATCAAAAGATTTTTGCATGATAGTATTCTCCCTCCTTATTCAAACTGGGTTGCCAACGTCATAATATTTTCCTGATTTGCTTCTTTTCCGTCAATAATTCCGGTGACACGGCCGTCACACATGACCATAATACGGTCTGACATACCAATCAGCTCGCTCATTTCAGAAGAAATCATGATAATACTTTTACCCTGTTTTGCCATCTCCGCAATAATACAGTAAATCTCGTATTTTGCCCCTACATCAATACCACGGGTCGGTTCATCCATGATAAAAATATCCGGATTGTTAGCCAGCCAGCGGCTAATCAGCACCTTCTGCTGATTGCCTCCCGAAAGAGACTGAATTTGTGTTTTGGAAGATGGTGTCTTGATTGACAGCTTTGCAACATTTTCCTGAACCAGATTTTCAATCTTCGCATCATCTAACATCACGCCGCCAATCAAATATTGGTCAAGAGAAGCAATAGACACATTATCCGCTATGGAAAGCACGCCCAGAATGCCTGTGGCCCTGCGATCCTCCGTGAGCATGGCAATTCTGTTGTTGATTGCATCCCTGGGCTGGTTAACCTTTAATTCTTTTCCTTTATACTTTATCCTGCCTGCCGTATGGGCCCGAAGTCCGAATAATCCTTCCATCAGCTCCGTTCTCTGTGCTCCTACCAGACCTGCAACCCCTAAGATCTCCCCTTTTTTCAGTTGGAAAGATACATGGCGGAAACTTTTGGGATTGATGGATGTGAAATCTTCCACCTCAAACACCACTTCCCCCGGCGTGTTCCCACGGGCAGGGTACAATTCCGAAAGCGCCCGTCCTACCATCTTCGTAATAATAAAATCTGTGGTCAAATCCTTTGATGCCCATGTTCCTATATACTGTCCGTCACGCATGATCGTGACTTCATCGCTGATACGCAGTATCTCATCCATCTTGTGGCTGATATATACAATGGAAACTCCCTTTTCCCGAAGCTCTCCTATAATCGTAAACAGTGCTTCCACTTCCGCGGCTGTCAGGGAAGAAGTAGGCTCATCCAAAATCAGCACCTTACAGTCGGCGGATACAGCCTTTGCAATCTCCACAAGCTGCATTTGCGATACGGAAAGGCTTCCCAGCTTCGCTTTGGGCTCAAAGTTTAAATGAACCTCCTCAAGCACCTTTGCCGCATCCTCATACATTTTCTCATGGTCTATCAACGTCAGCGGTCCTGCCTTCTTTGTGGGATATCGTCCCACATAAATATTCTCGCCAATGCTTCTTTCCGGAATCGGCTGAAGCTCCTGGTGAACCATGGCGATGCCTCTGTTTAAAGCATCTAACGGCCCCTTAATCTGTACTTTCTCCCCTTCGTAAAGCACTTCCCCTTCATCCATGTGATAAATACCAAACATGCATTTCATCAGGGTCGATTTACCGGCGCCGTTTTCACCCATAAGGGCGTGAACCGTACCGGGCCTTAATTTGAGCTGTGCACCGTCTAATGCCTTAACCCCTGGGAATGTCTTTACAACATCATGCATTTCCAAACGATACTCTGACACTTTACTGCCTCCCTCCATTCATTTTTTCCTCCATTCCGAAGCGCTTTGCGCTGAGGAGACGAGCGAAACAACAGACAACGCCTGTTGCCATATATCGCAGGCTCCGTTTACCTTCTCATTACCAACTCTCATATCATAAAGCGGGAAGTGCGTACATTAAAGTACATGCACTTCCCGGCTGTTTACTTTTCAGATTATCTGAACTTTACATTCTATTACTGAAAATCAGCAGCATTATCCGGAGTAACCTTTACATAGTCAACATAAATGGACTGTTCGCCTTCTGCATAAGTCTTTCCGCCTAAAAGAGCTTCCATAGCCTCTACAGCGCCTGCCGCCTGACCGTTTGCATCATTAAGAACGGTACCGGTCATATTACCGTTTACTACTTCGTTGAGCGCTGCGTCAAGTGCATCTACGCCTACCAGATAAATATCTTCATTTACAGTACGGCCTGCTGCCTGGATTGCCTGCAGTGCGCCGATTGCCATATCGTCATTGTTACAGAAAACAACTTCGATTTCATCACCAAATTTTGCAAGGTCGTTCTGTGCGATTTCCTGGCCCTTGTTACGATCCCAGTCACCACGCTGTAAGTCAAGTTCTTCCACTTCCATGCCTGCATCTGTAAGTGCCTTTACAGAGTACTCTGTACGATACTGTGCATCAATGTTCTCAGGGTCGCCCTGAATCATAATGTAGGAAATCTTGCCATCGCCATTGATATCACCCTTATTAGGAGTATCAAGAATCAGCTCGCCCTGCATGGTACCAGACTGACGTGCGTCACATCCGACATAAACCAGCTTGTCATATGCAGCCATCTGCTCTGCAGTAGGCTCACGGTTGATAAGTACAGTAGGAATGTCCGCATCTTTTACGGTAGCAATGATCTGGTCTGCTGCGGAAGTCATAACCGGGTTGATGATCAGAGCGTCAACCTCCTGTGCGATAAAGTTGTTGATCTGATTGTTCTGCTCAGCCTGGTCATTCTTACCATCCATAACGGTTACTGTGTAGCCTTTGCCCTCTAAGATTTCCTGAAGGGCATTACGGTATGTTGTCATGAATGCATCGTCAAACTTGTAAATACACACACCAATGTTTCCGCCTGCTGCCACTGCATCAGATACCTGGTCTGCCGCATCCTCAGCCGCGTCTGTTGCTGCGTCTTCCGCATCTGCTGCATCCGCTGCGTCCGCGCCATCATCAGTTGCTGCCGCATCCTGTGTATCCTGCGTTTCAGTATCGCTTGCTGCCGGTTCAGCAGCTCCTTGTCCGCCGCATGCCATTAAAGACGCTGCCATCAGGACTGCCATTGCCATTGCGGTCAATTTTTTTGTTAGTTTCATAATGTATGATTCCTCCCTTTTCCGCTCATAATTGAGCAAATTTGTTTTTTTCCGCCGTTTTATACACACTTCATTATGTATATTGGCTAGTTACGGACTCATTATAAAAGATTTTATATCAATATTCTATAAGATTTTCTTTGAATAGTTATAATTTTTTTTTGATTATTTGTCTGTATTTTCCATAATGATAATTTCCTGGGGTGTCCAGTAATAGGTTCCATCCACAAGCGGATACTCTTTCGGCGCTTCTTTCCCTAAAGCGCATCCCGCCGCCAGTTCCAGTATTGCGCTGGCATAGAGCTCCTTGTTGGCCGAAACCGTCCCCAGCATTTTACCGCTCCTTACCGCTTCCAGTCCGGGCGTGGTTCCGTCAATTCCAATCACATTCACGCCGGTAACTTCCCCGCGTTCCAGCGCGTCAATGGCTCCCAAAGCCATATCGTCATTGTTGCTGACCACCAGCTCTATGGTGCCCGGATACTGCAAAAGCCACTGCTCCATCAATGCCGAGGCCTGGCTTCTCTCCCAGTTTGCAATGCCTCCGGTGATTTTCTCAATAGGCACTCCGCCGTCTTTCAGGCTCCGGATAGACCATTCCGTCCGAATCAACGAATCCTGATGGCTGCTCTCCCCTTCAAGAAGCACATAATTTACCACGCCATCGCCGTTTATATCCACTGACTCCGGCTCCTTTTGGTACATATCCACCACCATCTGTCCCTGCAAAATAGCCGTTTCTTTTGCATCCACCCCGATGTAGTAAAGTTGCTCCCACCGGTTCATGTCCTCCTCCACCGGCTGGCGGTTAAAAAAGACAACCGGTACTTTTGCTGCCATAGCCTTCTCAATCATTCCCGATGCCTCCATCCGGTCTACCGGATTGATACACAGTACATCACATCCCAGGGAAATAAACCGTTCCACCTGATTATTCTGTGTATTCTGACTTCCTTTGGCGTCCTGGATATCCAGCGTCACTTTAATACCGTTTTCTCTCTCGTATTCTTTTGCTTTTTCTTCAAGCTCGCTTCGGATATTATTGATAAAGGTATCGTCTCCACGGTACAAACTGATTCCAATACGAATGGATGTTTTCTGCTCGTCTTTCTGATTATGGCCGCACGATGTGAGCAGCATGCATACTGCCAGCAACAAAAAAAATATTCTTCTTCTCATCCTTACACCCCCTGCATACAACAGGCAAAGCCTATTGTCATGTATTGCAAGCTGTGCCTGCGGTACTGCGTAAATAGATTGTTTGAAGGTTTCCTTCCAACTTTTAAGCCTTCCTTATTCAATCGGGAATAGCATTTTTTCATATGTCTTCTTTCGCAGATCCTCCTTTTCTATATAATGATAGTCCATCCTAAGAGATACATCCCCCTCTAATCCTTCCAGTTCCCTCACTGCCATACAAACGCTATAATAGCCCATACTAAATTCATCCGTTGCGCAGGTTCCTGTGATGAATCCACGGTCCAGATAATTCAGAATTGGAATCGCATCGCCTCTCCCATAAAGTCCGCGCACTTCTTCCCAAAAAAGCGAATCCTCCGCCCCTATGGCTGCGGTCAGCGTGAGCAGTTCCGGGCTTTCCGTCAAAATGACAATCTGTCTTTCCCCCGAATCCATTACCCCTTTCAGGACTTCCTTTAAGTTCACATCTTCACTGCAATAAATTGTCTGATAGGCGCGCCCTCTTCCGCTTAGTTCTTTCGTAATTCCCTCTCGGAAATCCTTCTCCGCCATACTGTGCTTTTCCTGTTGTGATAAAATCACAACCGAGACCTCCTCCGGCGTCTGAGCCAGCATTTGCCGGGCAAGCTCTTGTCCCATCTTTTTATTATCTACCGTAATCGTTCCAATGATTTTTTCTTCTGCTAATTCAGAGCCTAGAAGCACCATAGGAATCGTGATTTGTTTTTGTGCCAGTGCATCAAAAAGTTTCTGTTCATCAACCGGCGCTACAATTACCGCATCGGTGCCGTCCTGCTGTTCGCGCATAATAAATTCCATCTGCTGATTTGGTTCTAATTTTCCATATAATGTGATAAAACGGACATCAGCGTTAAGCTCCACCGCCGCCTGGTCCATACCTTTTCGGAAATTACCGTAATTGTTATCGGTGGCGTCCTCGATAATCACCGCAATCTGATAAACTTCCTGCTCCGGTTCCCGTATGATCAAATCTGTTGAACACATCAGGAATAAAACCACTAAAAGCAGCATATAACAAAACAGCAGCAGCTTTCCCTTTTTTCCTATCATCCTTATACCCTCTGCATGACAATAGGCAAAGACTATTGTCATATATCGCAAGCTATGTTTGCGGTCCCGTACCAATCATTTCGGTATAGATTTCTGCCGGCAGGTGGATTCGGATAACCGTCCCTTCATCCGGCTCCGATTCTATAAAAAGTCCGTATGGTTTTCCGAAATATAACCCGATTCTTTCATTTACGTTTTTCACTCCAATACCGGAACCTTTTCCCGAACGCACCTTGGGGGTTTCGTTCAACAGACTCTCAGCCTGCTCCTTCGTCATTCCCAAACCATTATCGCTGATTTTAAACCACAGGCTGTCCTCCTGCCTGTATGCCTCCACGCGAATCTCCCCATCTCCGTCCATAAACTCCATGCCGTGATAAATGGCATTTTCCACCAAAGGCTGTAAAAGGAGCTTTAAGCATGCAAGCCCCATCACATCTTCCTTTGCCTCAATCACATAAGTAAATTTATTCTTAAACCGCATTTGTTGAATCATCAGGTAATTGCGTACATGTTCCAGTTCATCCCTGACCGGAATAATGCTTTTTCCCTTGCTGAGACTGATACGGAAAAAACGTGCAAGGGCCGTTACCACTTTCACGGCTTCCTGCTTCTGCTCATTCTCAATCATCCACACAATGATGTCCAGCGTGTTATACAAAAAGTGAGGGTTGATTTGTGACTGCAATGTGTCAAATTCACTTTTCCGTTTTGATTCATGCTCCGTTACAATATCCTGCATCAGGGTCTTGATTCTCTTTGCCATCTCTCCGATAGAACGCCCGAGATGTTGGATTTCATAAGAGCCGCCGGTATATACCTCCGTATCGAGTTCACCTGCTTCGATAGCGTTCACCGTCTTTTCCAATTCCTGGATTGGATCCGTAATGCGGGACGAAATGAATGCGTTAATCAAAATCAAAGCCAGCAAAAACGAAGCTACCACAAAGGCCACAAAAAGCCGCATCTTCAAATTACTTAAAGATAAGCCTTTCTCCGGCGTAACGCTCAACAATTTCCATCCTGTATAGCCCACAATTTTTACATTGACACTGCGCATTTCCCCTTCGTATTCTTCCTGATAGCTTCCGTCCCGGTATCCCGCGGCCGCCGCAATATTTTCCGCCATCCACCCTGTTTCAATCAACTGCATTTTCGGATGATAAATCAGCTCTCCGCCGCCGTTCACCATATACAGATAACCTTCATTGCCCAGCACGATATTTTCCAAAATCTGCTGCAGACTGCTATAGCGGATATCCATCAGCAGTATTCCCTGTTCCGTGGACGTGCCGTGGGTAATCTCCACCGCCCTTGTCAGCGTAATGACCCAGCGGTACTGGTTTTCATTGTTATCAAAAATATACTGTACGCGAGGCGTACTAAAATGCAGATTATCCGTCCTGGCCAGCGTGTTCTCAAACCATTCTTCCTTGGTTACATCCAGTCCTGTCTTTAAGCGTGCTGCCGGAACCGCTTCTAATAACTCCCCCTCTTTTGACAAAAGGGCAATATTGGCAATGCTGTCTTTGTTATTATCATAAAGCAGCGTAATGCGGCTGTTTATGGATTCCTCGGACAAATCGGCATTTTTTATGATACCGTAATACAGACTGTCGGAAAGCTTCATAATCGTGCGCAGATAAGAATCCACCGATTGGCTGACCTGCCCTAAGACCACCTGGCTCTCTTTCTGCATGGCCGCCACAAACTGGTGGGAGAGCTGTACATAAAGTGCAATTCCGCTCAAAAGCATTGCTACCAGTGCACTGACCGTAAAATAAATGAATATGGTATATCGGATGCTGATTTTTTTCCACTGGGTAGCCTTTCTCCCTTTCGCCATTCTTTACGTCCCCCTGTATTTGGTCGGTGACACCCCATACTGCTTTTTAAATACATAGCTGAAATAATTCTGCTCCTGATAACCCACTTTCTGGGCAATCATATATGTTTTATCATCGGTTTCATTCAAAAGCTCCACTGCCTTTTTCAGCCGCACCTCTGTAAGATAATTCACGTAGGTCTGTCCCGTTTCCTTCTTAAAAACAGTAGAAAAATAAGCGGGGCTCATATGAAGGTGCCGGCAGAGCATTTCCACGGACAGGTCAGGATTTGCGTAATTTTCCCTGATATATTCCTTTGCCTGTCTGATAACTTTTTTAGTCGTATTATCTCTCTCCCGGTTGAGCGCTTCATTCATCCTGTAAGCAATCGGTATAATTCTTTCCGCAAACTCCTCCCTGACATAAATTCTTTCCATCATGTCCGCATATTGATTCCCGGCGTCAAACATCTCGCTTATATTCAGGTCATACTGCTGCATCAGGCGAATCATACTGTTGACAATAGACAGCATATAGACCTGATATTGGCTGGCGTGCACTTTCGCATCCTCCATCCTTATTGCCAGATCCCGGATAACACGTTCAATCTGTTCCTTTGGCCCAAACTTAATCGCCGCAGTAAGCTCCGCCTCCCCTTTATCATCCAATTGTAGTTTCCCGCGGCTCACCGGTTCCATATCGTTAATATAAATCACTTTACCGCCCCCTACGATGGCCCGATAGCCCAAAGCGTCCACACAGGTTTGATAAGAACGCCCAATCTCCTGCAGTGTATCACAGCTTCTTCCTACGCCAATGGTTATCGGCACATCTAAAAGGCGCCTGCTTTCCTTACAGACATCGCTTAGAAGATTCATAAGCCCTGTCTGTGTATTGTCCTCGTCCACCGCTACAATGATCGTAATTCCATCCGCAGAATTAAAAGTCGCAAAACGGCAATAAGGCCTTAGATAATCCTCCACAAAATCCCGCACGGAGATAAGAATCAGTTCCCGATGCTCAGAAAGTACCTGATTCTCCATCCTTTCTGCCTGATCCACATGAATCATCGCAGTCAGCCACTTACGGGCGTCTAAAATATCTATTCCATATTCGCACAGTCTTGGCACGATGGTTTCCACATTTGCAGTCATCCGTACCAAATCGTTCAAAAACAGCTCACGCAAGATAGGCAGGCTGCTTAGATACCGCTCCTGCAATATATCAATATTCCGGCGCTGCTCAATCTCCTCATCCAGATTTTTTCTGATCCGGCTTAAAATGGCTGCCAGTTCTTCACCATTTACCGGCTTTAAAATATATTCGGCCGCATTCAGTTTAATTGCCCGCTGGGCATATTCAAAATCATCATATCCGGAAAAAATAAGTATTTTGATAGAAGGATATTTCCCACGTATCTTCTCTGTAAGCGTCAGTCCATCCATATAAGGCATGCGGATATCCGTCATAACCACATCCGGTTCTAACTGCTCTAGCTGTTCCAGCGCATCTTCGCCATTCTCGGCGTCCCCCACCAAAACAAAGCCAAGCTGTTCCCAGTCCATTTTGCGCATAATTGCTTTGCGGACCTCTTCTTCATCGTCCACCAGCATAATACGATATAACCCCATCAGAAACCCTTTCCTTTACCTTAACCTTTGCTATTACAATCCCGAATCGCCCGGATACTTTTTACGAATCTATGCACTGCTTTGCAGCTGCACACAACTAAAGCTTAACGGAGTGTGCCCATACTTCGGGCATAATAGTCCTCAAATTTAGGCGCAAACACAAATTTGTTGATTGAAAAATCTTTGATTTTTCAATCTATACTGTATCATGTAGGACAAACTTCTGCAAGGCCCTCCCATCCCCAAAAAGAAACCTTGACATTTCATCTTTCCATGCTATACTAAAAAACGCCGAGTGTTCGAGACCTTCCACTCGTTAAAAAAAACTAAAGGAGAATAAAATGAATATGCAAAAATCACTCAAACTATCGCTGCTTGTCCAGGCAGCCATGATTGCCGCGCTCTACGTGGTGCTCACCTACATTGCAAACGCAATGGGAATTGCCAGTCAGGTAATTCAAGTACGTTTCTCAGAGGCTCTCACAATTCTGCCTTATTTCACCCCGGCCGCAATACCAGGACTTTTTATCGGATGTCTGCTTGCCAATATCTTAACAGGCTGCGCAGTACCTGACATTGTCTTTGGCAGTCTTGCTACCCTCATCGGAGCAATTTTTACATACAAGCTTCGCAAAAATAAATGGCTTGCTCCGGTTCCCCCAATCCTTTCCAATGTTATTATCGTACCCTTCGTGCTTCTTTATGCTTATGGGGTAAAGCCTTTATGGTTTTCCTTTATCACGATTGCTGTTGGAGAAGTTATATCCTGTGGTGTGTTAGGTATGCTGCTTTTATTTACACTTAGCAAATATCGTAATACCTTATTCCCTGCGGAATTTTAGGCTTGGCGGATACACTTTTGTACATGCATTGCGCAGACTGTTCATCCACAGGCCACAACAAATGGAAAAATATTTTTACTATGCTTTAAGGAGCTGCCGCAAAATAGATTTGTACTCAATATATTGCCGTGACATCATATGAGTCACATATATATTGAGGAAACAGAATCATTTTCCGACAGCCCCTTTTATTAAGCAGCCAGCCCGCAGAGCGTGCCGGTCTTTGCCCTTTCTCCCTTCTCAAATGCGCCCTGCGATTGAATAGTATACAGGTATCGTCAGATAAATCATCCACCCTGGATGCCAGGCATAACAATATAGGCCCAAAAATAAATAAATCAGCGTTACCAATACCGGATAAGCAAAGTAATAGGCGCTCTTTCTCTTAATTGCCGTCAGCAGAGAATTCCAGATAGGAATCACCAGGAACAAAATCCAATTCACATACCATGCACCAAAAACCCATCCCGTTATGAAATAAGCTAATATAACAATCCAAAACATAGGAATGCGGTGGCAGATTTCATCCAATTTCGAGGGGTTTTCCTCATCTCTATCTTCTTCTATATAACTTTTCTGCGCCTCCTCAAATGAATTTTCTCCTTTGTCCTCCTGAATTGACAATTTTTCTTCCTCATCCTTTTGCCCCTCGTCAGATGGCTCTGTCCCGGCTATGGAAATTTCATCTTCTGTTTTAAGAAGCTCATCCAGGGAAACGCCATAAAGCCTGGACAGGAGAATGAGATTATCGGTATCAGGAGATGCCTCCGCCCGCTCCCACTTACTTACCGCCTGTCTGCTAATCCCCAGTTTCCCGGCTAAGGCCTCTTGAGAAAGGTTGTTGCTTTTTCGTAAATTTACAAGTCGGTTTGCAATTTCAATATTCATTTCATACCTCCTACATACCGCAAGCTTTGCTCACGGGAATCATGTCCTACATGTATTGCAGGCTATGTTTGCGATACCTTATGAATAGACCGTTTAGAAACTCGATATCGTGCACCTGCCTGATAGAAAGATTGTAATGAATCTCATTCTGCTTTTACCACCAACTTTAGTTTGAGTTGCCGCAACTATTGGTTGCAAACCTCCAAAATACGCCGTTTTTACTTTTCATTCCTGATATAGGTAATAAAACAATTGCCGTTTTGTTCAAACCATTCTCTGGAATCATTCATACCAACCTTATAAACTATCCCGTTTTCCAAATCTGTGCTCTGTGGATTCATAACAACCGTATTTTTTTCATTAAAGCCTACAAGAAGCACTGCCGATCCATCGTTTAACATAACAAGTACCGGTATATCCTGATTCACGTAGTAAAGCACGGCATCCAGAGAACAGCCCGTAAGATCCAGTACCTGCACCTCAGGCAGACTGTCTTTTAGGATATCAACCACCGTTTCCCCCTTCTTTAGCATGTACTCGGAATTTCGCACTACGCCCTCATATGCAAGCATGGTATCCAGACAAATTGCCAGAGAATCCTTATCCTCCGTTACAGTTTCTCCCTGAATTGCCATAATCTGATTCCGCAGCTCCCTGTTTCCCTTGGTCCACACATAGTAACCGCCCTCGTCAATCACCACTCCTGAAACAGCATCCGCGAAATTAACCGCACTTCCCTCATTGGTGCAAATGCCTTCCAGTCCGCTTTTTCCATACACATAATACCGGTCCTCCTGCTCGTCAAATGCAGGAAGGGTGATAGTTCTTTCACCCTCAAACAGCACTTCCCGGGGAGTAAGCTGTTTCATTGACACTTCATCTATGGTATTTTTAACCGCAATCTGTGTCAACTTCTCAAATCTTTCCGTAACTGCCATTTCAACGGAGTTTTTACTTTCCGCCTCCGTCTCCGCGTTCATGATCTGGTCGTCCTTAATCGCCACATAAGTGCCTTCCTCTGTCTTCTCAACCCGCGATAAGACAATCTGATTCCCCATAACTTCCCCGGCCGTAATATACACATTATCCTGCTGGTAGGACATTAACACCCCTTCTGTTTCATCCTCAATTCTCACACGGTACATGGGAAAAACCGTATTTCCGGCGGCATCCTTTACGATGTCCGTCTCTCTCGCAACACCGTAAATCAAATCCTCCCCCATGAATCCAATAGGCGCAATCACCTCTCCCTTTCCTGCTTCCATACTCTTTTGCTTTCCGGTGGTCAGGTTCATAAGCACCAGCTCTTTCCCGCCATAAGAGTCCCCTCCCTTCTGCCATACGGCCATCCTGTTGCTGTTGGAAACCTTATAGCTTCCTTCGGAGAGATTCTCCACCACTACCTCACAGGTCCGGCTCATAAGATTAATTCCATATATCCTGCTGCCCCACTTTAAATACAGCATATTGTTCCTGTTAATGTAGGAAAGCTGATCTATTTCTTCCATGAGCAGGGTCTGTGAATTTTCAAAGGGAATGTATACCAGCTCCTCCACTGTATTTACTGTGTTTTCATAGTAATAAACAGAGATCCCCACCTGCCCTTCATGTCGTCCTCTGCTCATATATCCATATACCAAAAATGTTACATTACCGCCCTCGTCCACATTTAAGATTTTAATTTTATGACCATTATAAAGGGTTCTCTCGTCCAGATTATCCTTGTTATAAAATCCGAACAGCAGCGCCATTTTATTGTCCACAATATTATAACTGAAAAGACGGTTTCCTGTTACAAAAGCAAAAATATTTCCCCCATCACTTTCCTTAAGAGGTACCTCTCCGCTGGTAATACCCAGCATAATTTTGTTATTCGCATACACATCCTCCGTAGCGTCAAACATCTGATCCATGGTCCTCTCAAAATCCAGCAGATACATTCGATCGGTTGTATAGCGGACTCTGTAAAATTCCTTAATCCTGTAATATTTCTTATTGTCCCCATCTGTGTTAGGCGCGCTGAAAGCTTCCTCTACCTGTTCTATCGCTTCCAAGGCTTCCTCGTTCTGAACGGATGCGCTTATATCGCTCTCTCCGGAAGATGACGTTTCCGGAATGGACACATAATATTCCATTAAAAAGCTGCCGGTGGCGGGCCCTAACTCCTTAATCGTGATTTCTGACCGGCTTTCCTTTTTTACTTCAAGATCTCCCCATGTCACCTGCTTGAAACTGCTGTGAATTGTAACTCTTCCGTAAGTAGTATTATCTCCCTCCGCATTGGATTCCAAATATTTCGTTAATTCCTTGGCATCTTCTTTATTAAAAGTCCTTCTGGAAAAGTCTGCTATATATTCCAACTTTTCATCTACATGATATTCCTCTGTGTTCACGACTCTTGTGTAATACCGAACCACTTTTCGGTCATCTAAAGTGAGCAGAATAACCAGCATATACTCTTGGTTACTTTCAATTAAGTCCTTCAGCCCAAAGGATACCGAAATCTCCTCATTTTTCTCCTGTTTAATGTCCCCAATCTCCGTGTTTTCAATCAGACGGCTGCCATCCAGGCTTCTGACCTCAAACCCAATCCCCTCTATGGTTCTTCCATAGGGATTAATGTGCATCTCAACCTTTCTTCCGGTTTCCAGAGGCGTGATGCTCTCCCGCATCTGGCTTACCTCCATCACATCCGCATAGCCGTGCAGTTCATTGATATGAAACCCTTCATACGTAAGGGAAATGACCGGATAGGTAGCTTTTCCCATCTCAATTGTCATGTCTGTGTTCCCTTTATTCATAATGCTGCTGACAACAAACAAGGTGACAATAAACACAATGCAAACTATAACGCTTTTCATAATTGCTTTTTTCATAATTATCCTCCTGCATATCGCATTACCACCTATTTCACCATCAATTTCTGCAAAGTGGTTTCTATATGAAGTTCTCTCGTCATATCCTCCACCTTCGTATTCTTTTTCATATTCTCCCCTTCTCCCTGGCGTTTTACGGCTCTTATCAATATATTCTTAGGCGTATGCTCCATATCAATAAATTCCAATACCTGGGTATCATACCCTGCTTCCTCCAACAGATTTGCCCGAATCCCATCTGTGAGAAGGGCCGCTATTCTTTCCTTTAAAATCCCATATCTTAAAACCGGCTTAAGCACCGCGCTTTCAATCTGCTTATTCACCTCATGTTGACAGCAGGGCACGGTAAAAATCACCCTTGCCTGCCAGTCTACCGCCTTTTTAATTGCATAATCCGTGGCCGTATCGCAGGCATGAAGTGTAACTACCATATCCACTTGTTCTACTCCTTCAAAGGTGCTGATATCTCCCTGATAAAAATGCAAATTCTCATATCCATATTTTATTGCCAACTCACCACATCTTTTCATCACATCCGCTTTTAAATCCAACCCCGTTATATATACATCAAGTCCTTTTAGCTCATGCAAATAATAATAAAGTGCAAAAGTCAAATAAGACTTTCCACACCCAAAATCAATAATGTACACCCTCTCTTTTTCTAAAAATGCAGGTACAATATCCTCCACAAATTCCAGATAACGGTTAATCTGCCTGTACTTATCATATTTAGCATGTACAATCCGCCCTTCTTTGGTCTGAATACCCAAATCCACCAAAAAAGGAACTGCCTTTCCTTCTTCTAAAATATATTTTTTAGCCCGGTTATGAGACATGTCCGGGCGCTGCAGCAATCCCTCCTGGCTGTTACCTTTTCGCTTTACCATCATTCTTCCTTTTTTACTCACCAATACATGCAGTTTGCCGTCCATACTTTCTGCTTCTAATTGCTTAAAGTCTGATGTCATATAAGAAATTATTTTTAAAATTAATTCATCCTTCTTATGATTTTCATGAAAAACCTGTGTTCCCTTTGAAATCGTTTCCTGGAAACATAAAGCGCCCTTTACCATAACCGGGCGTATTTTTATTTTAAAAGCCCCCTCTTTTTTCCTGGGATTGCTGATAATTATCTGATACAGCCTGTCCGATAAAAACACGGACAGTTGTTCTCTTAATTCTTCCACGTTACTTCTCCCTTACATAAATATAGCCATAACTTAGCGTCATGACTATATTTTACTTATTTAACTGCAAAACCACAACCGGAAATTTATTAGAACTTAAGAATTCCCCGCCTCGTGTTGTGTCTTCTTTTATAGATTTCATAGCACAGTAATATTTGAACCAAATCCCCCAGCCACTGCCATTTTTCAGCAGGAAACTTCTGATCGGGATTTTCTTTTTCTTCTTCTCTTTTAATTCGGTCTGCTATATCTTTGGACAGCTTATATACCTGCCACTTATCCGGATATTCATCATAAATCATGCTGCCCTCATAATCCAATTTGTCCAAAATACTGCTTATGGTTTTTTGATACCGCCTAGCCTCCGATGGATACATCTGCTGTAAATATTCCAAATCTCTGATAATGGAATCTTCTTCCTCATAATAAACGGGCAGCGGATATGTCATATAGAAGGGCAAAATTTTGCGTTCATACATATGAATAGCTTCCTTAACTTCTTTATGACTATCATATGCGTCTTTAGGATTTCATGTGCAAAAAAGGGGCAGTACGCTTCCTCTCCTGCCCCTTATGGCTGCTCCTTCAAAGCCACCAATTTTTCTTTTGCATTTTAACTCGCAAGCCCGATTGCCATCCGATTGCATCGGATCCTTGCTTTGCATCGGCGCTTGTGCCCATTTACCCTATAACATGAATACGCGCCAGCGCCCTTTGCAGCGCTGTTTCGGCACGCAGTATGTCTGTTTCGGGAGTCTTGCTGCGAATCCTTTCCTCAGCACGGCTCTTTGCCGCCTGGGCACGTTCCACATCAATTTCTTCCGGCCACTCGATAATCTCTGCCAGAATCACCACTTTATCCTGCAGAATTTCCGCAAAGCCGGCATGAAGGGCAGCTATTTTCGTCCCTTCCGCCTCTGTGATCGTCACGATACCGGGATTTACAATAACTGTCATGGGAACATGTTTTTTATAAATACCAATTTCACCTTCGGTGGTGTTAAACTCCACCATAGAAACCTCTCCCTCATAAAATACCCGTTCGGGAGTGATGATTCTTAAGGTAAATAAATTATTGTCTGCCATCTGTTTCCTCCCCGTAATTATTTCATGCGGGCAAGTACGTCATCAATACCTCCGGCATTTAAGAAATAGCTTTCTGGTACATCGTCATGCTTACCTTCCAGAATTTCCTTGAAGCCGCGAACAGTCTCATTAATCGGCACATACTTCCCGGGAAGTCCGGTAAACTGCCCTGCCACGAAGAAAGGCTGTGATAAGAATCTTTGTACCTTTCTTGCACGGGAAACCACCAGTTTATCGCTCTCTGACAACTCATCCATACCAAGGATCGCGATGATATCCTGCAGTTCCTTGTACTTCTGAAGAATTTCCTGTACGCCTCTGGCAACCTGATAATGCTCCTCGCCAAGGATTCTGGGATCCAAAATTCTGGACGTAGATTCAAGCGGATCTACCGCAGGATAAATACCAAGCTCCACAATTGCTCTGGACAAAACGGTGGTTGCATCCAGATGGGCGAATGTAGTCGCAGGCGCAGGGTCGGTCAAGTCGTCCGCAGGCACATATACGGCCTGTACGGAAGTGATGGAACCATTTCTTGTGGAAGTGATTCTCTCCTGAAGGGCACCCATTTCCGTCTGCAAAGTAGGCTGATATCCAACCGCAGAAGGCATACGTCCAAGCAAAGCTGAAACCTCCGAACCAGCCTGTGTAAAACGGAAAATATTATCAATGAAAAGAAGCACATCCTTACCGCCCTTGTCACGGAAATACTCCGCCATAGTCAATCCTGAAAGTCCAACCCTCATTCTGGCTCCGGGGGGCTCGTTCATCTGGCCAAACACCATGGTGGTCTTATCAATAACCCCTGATTCCATCATTTCATGGTAAAGGTCATTTCCTTCCCTAGTACGCTCTCCAACACCGGTAAATACGGAATATCCGCCGTGCTCCGTAGCAATGTTACGAATCAGCTCCTGGATTAAGACGGTCTTACCAACACCGGCGCCTCCAAACAAGCCAATCTTACCACCCTTCTGATAAGGGCAGAGCAAATCTACTACCTTAATACCTGTCTCCAAAAGCTCCTGCTGTGTGGACTGCTCCACAAATTCAGGTGCAGGTCTGTGAATCGGTTCAAAAGTCACCCCATCGGGTGCAGGCTTATTGTCAATGGGCTTGCCAAGAACGTTAAAGATACGTCCAAGGGTATTTTCCCCAACCGGTACGCTGATAGGCGCGCCTGTTGCAATTGCATCCATTCCCCTTACCAGACCGTCCGTAGAGCCCATGGCAATACATCTGACCGTATCATCACCCAGATGCTGCGCCACTTCCACAATAAGCTCCTCATTATTTTCCAGAGGAATCTTAATCGCTTCGTTGATTTCCGGCAGTCTGCCATCTGTAAATTTGATATCCAGAACGGCACTGATAATCTGTGTAATTTTTCCCGAGCAGCTATTCTTGCCCGTATTTATATCTGCCATTTCTCCTCCATTCCTGTCCGGCCAAACTTAAGCCGGTCCAATTTTATTCCTGATTTTCGCAGCACTTCCAGCCATCTGAACGGCTGCTATTTTCTCACTGCTCTCATGCCGCCTTTAAGAAATTGCATTCGCTCCTGCAATAATCTCCGTCAGCTCCTGTGTGATGGAGCCCTGACGCGCTCTGTTGTACAGCAGTGTCAAATTTTCTATCATTTCTTCCGCGTTGCTGGTAGCGGAATCCATAGCCTGCATTCTGGCGCCGTTTTCGCTGGCTACCGCCTCGATCATACCGCCATAAATCAGACTGGTTATATATTTGGGTATGAGCAGATTTAAAGCCTCCTCATCCTCCGGCTCAAAGTTCATAGGCGCTCTGTCGTCACCTACGGCTGTTTCCTCCCCCATTTTCTCCGATTCTTCACTGATTGCCACAGGAAGAAGCTTTAAGAGAGTCGGGACATGGACAACCGTATTTTTAAACGCCGTATAAGCAAGATAAATCTCGCTGATCTCACCCTTGGAAAAGGCTTCAAGCACATCCTTGCTGATTACCATGGCATCTACATAAGCAGGCTCCTCAATCACGTCCGAATAATCGGCCTTGATTTCATACTGCCTTTGCAGCGCCTCCCGGCCTTTTTTACCCACTGCATAAATGGCCAAATCCTCACCGGCCAGCTCTCCTCTTGTAATCAGCTTGATTACGTTAGAGTTGTAGCCTCCTGCCAATCCTCTGTTGGATGTGATTACAATCACAGCTTTCTTGCCCGACTGGCCGGATTTCAAATACTTATGATCCAGACTGCCGGTCTTTTTCAGGATAGAATTTACCGTATCAAACATGCAATGGAAATAGTTCCCTGATTTCTCTGCATTTTGTTTCGCTCTCTGCAGCTTAACAGTGGAAACAAGCTTCATGGCTTTGGTAATCTGCTGGGTACTTTGAATACTGCCCTTACGCCTTTTTATGTCACGCATTGAAGCCATTTACTAAATCCTCCATGCTGTCTAACGCCCTCAAATTTGGGCGTCAGCACAAATTTGTCAATTGAAAAATCCCCGATTTTTCAATTTATCCTCCATGCTTACCAACGCCCTCAAATTTGGGCGCCAGCACAAATTTGTTCATTGAAAAATCTCTGATTTTTCAATTTATTTTAAAAACGCTGCTTTGAACTCTTCAATTGCTTTCTTCAATGTTTCTTCCATTGTCTCGGAAATCACCTTTTCTTCCGCAATCGCACTAGGTACCTGGGGGTATTTGGTATTGATAAATTCAAAGAATTCTTCTTCAAACCTTGTAATATCACCGGTAGGCACATCCAAAAGGTATTTGTTGGTTGCCGCATAGATGATGATAACCTGATACTGTACCGGCATGGGCTTATACTGAGGCTGCTTTAAGATTTCCTTGATTCTCTCGCCCTGTGCCAGTTTTTCCTTCGTATCCGCATCTAATTCCGATCCGAACTGTGCAAAAGCCGCTAATTCCCTGTACTGAGCTAACTCTACACGGATAGGAGCCGCAATTTTCTTCATAGCCTTGATCTGCGCTGCACCACCTACACGGGATACAGACAAACCGGCGTTAACCGCAGGACGGAAACCGGAGTTAAACATTTCTGTTTCCAGATAAATCTGGCCGTCTGTAATGGAAATAACATTGGTAGGAATATAGGCAGATACATCCCCTGCCTGGGTTTCGATAATCGGAAGCGCAGTAAGGGAACCGCCGCCGTATTCTTCACTCATCCTTGCCGCACGCTCAAGAAGCCTTGAATGCAGATAAAATACATCGCCAGGGTATGCCTCACGTCCGGGGGGACGTTTCAGAAGCAGGGAAAGGGTACGGTATGCAGCCGCATGCTTACTAAGGTCGTCATAAACAACCAATACGTCTCCGCCCTGTTCCATCCATTCCTCGCCAATTGCACAGCCTGCATAAGGCGCTATATACTGCAGGGGCGCTAATTCGCTGGCTGTTGCCGCTACTACCGTAGTATAAGCCATAGCGCCGGATTCTTCTAATGTCTTAACAATAGAAGCCACCGTAGAAGCCTTCTGGCCAATGGCAACATAAATACAATTTACGCCCTGTCCTTTTTGATTAATGATGGTGTCAATGGCAATCGCAGTCTTACCTGTCTGTCTGTCTCCAATGATCAGCTCACGCTGTCCCCTTCCAATGGGCACCATGGAGTCAATTGCCTTAATACCTGTCTGCAGCGGTGTATCAACGGATTTTCTGGTGATAACGCCGGATGCAACTCTTTCTATTTTACGATACTTATCTGTCTGTATGGGACCCTTGCCATCAATGGGCTGGCCAAGGGCATTTACTACACGTCCCAACATGGCATCGCCTACAGGAACCTCAACAACGCGGCTGGTAGTTTTTACCGTGTCGCCCTCGTTGATATTTTTCTGACTTCCAAGAAGTACGGCGCCTACATTATCCTCTTCCAGGTTCAGCACCATTCCATATACTTCTCCAGGGAATTCCAGAAGCTCACCCTGCATTGCGTTTTCCAGACCATGTACACGGGCAATACCATCGGCAACCTGAATAACGGTACCGACATCTGAAACTTCAAGCTCTGAAGCATATCTTTTAATCTGCTCTTTGATAACAGAACTGATTTCTTCCGGTCTTAAATTCATGGTTCTTACGCACCTTTCTTTTCTGGTTACTATTAAAGCTGTACCTTAAGCAGCTCACGCTGTAAGCCTGACAGCTTATTTTTTACGCTGCTGTCCACTACCCTGTCCCCAATACGGATCACCATGCCGCCAATCAGGTCTTCCTCCACCTGATAATGCATTTCCATCTCCTTAAAGGACGTGGTTGAGAGCAGCTTTGCCTCTATTTCATTCTTTTTTGCTTCGTTTAAATCAAAGGCCGTGGTTATGTATGCAACCCCTACTCCCTTAAGCTGTTTCACCGCATCTATAAAGTAATCCAGTATGGCATAAATCTCGCCATATCTGTCTTTACTGACTACTAAATGCAGAAATCCCAACAGTTCTTTTGAAATACGGCCGCCAAAAACCTCCCCAAGAACTTTAAGTTTTTCTTCTTTTAAAATCTTAGGGTGGTTCATAAGTTTACCGAAATCAGGATTTTCAAGGAGCATTTTTTTCAGCTGAACAATCTCCTCAAAAAGCTCCGCTTCCTTTCCTTCCTCCACTGCCAGTTCAAACAAAGCTTCTCCATATGTTGTACCAACTAGCTTTGCCATGTGCTCTCACCTATTTCCTTCAATGTCTCATTTATCAGGCTTTCCTGTATGGTCGTATCAATAGATGCCTTTACCACCTTACCGGCCATCATGGATGCAAGCACTACCATCTCGCGTTTTACATCATCCGCTGCCTTTTGCTTTTCAAGATCAGCTTCCACTTTGGCCCTTTCAATAATTCTTGCAGCTTCGTCTTTTGCCGCAGCTACAATTTTGTTCTCATTCTCCAAAGCGCGTTTTCTGGCATCGCCTAAAATTTCTTCCGCTTCCCTGTCGATGTTCTTAAGCTTTTCTTCATACTGCTTTTTAAGCATAGCCGCATCTTCCTTATCCTTAGCCGCGCTGTCCAGCTCACCCTTTATTTTGGCCTGTCTTTTTGCCAGCATTTCTCTTACGGGATTGAACAGGAAATAAGACGCCACTCCAAAGAGCACCATAACTGCAATGATCATAAGCGCCGAATCAGCCAAAAGCTGCAGGTCAAGGTCAAACAATCTGGGTTCCATCCGTAAACCTCCTTTCCACAATTTGTACTGTCAGTACCGCCCTCCTAAAGGGTCTCCCTATCGGTTCCCCATAAAGGTTCTCTCCGGAAAATCTTCCTAAGCGGCGGCTTGCCACAGCCAAAAGAATCCTTCTCCTTATTGTGCTGCGCCCATCAGAGGTCTTACGAATAACAGAAGAATTGCCACAAGCAGACCATACAAACCAGTTGTCTCTGCAACTGCCTGCCCAAGTAACATTGTGGAAGTGACATCTGATTTTGCACCGGGATTTCTTCCCACTGCTGCTGCTGCATGACCTGCCGCAATACCCTGACCTACACCAGGTCCGATACCGGCGATAACTGCCAAACCTGCGCCAATTGCTGAGCAACCTAAGATAAAGTTTGAATTGAAATCCATTTTTGTTTCCTCCTTAAAATACTTATCATTTAATATTAATATATTTTAGACTTTCTAAATCTACCGTCAAGCGGCATAAACAAATTTATGACCTGTTTTTACTCTACTTTTTGGTTCTGCTTCAGGAAACACCTGCGCTGCCACATCAGGATACAATTTAAAAAATACATTCAGGCCTTAATCGCCTGTATTACATGCATCTGTAATATACGTCATTGTCAGCATACAGAATACATATGTCTGGATTGCACCTGAGAACAGGTCAAAATATACGTGAAGCGCTGCCGGCCATATAATCGCCACTTTACTAAGCAGTGCATATATGAGCGCCATAATCGCTGTTCCCGATAAAATATTGGCGAACAGACGAAGTGACAGTGACACAGGTACCGCCAAATCACTTATGATGTTAATCGGCGCCCAGATCGGCCACGGTTCACACAGCCCCTTCAGCACGCCGGATACCTTCTGGTACTTAAACTTGTTAAAATGGATCAATGTAAATGTGATAATTCCCAACGCAAAAGTCACACCATAATCCGCTGTAGGCGGGCGCAATCCTAAAAGCCCGGAAATATTACTGATTAGGATAAAAATAAAAATCGTCCCAATGTAATTCCGGAATCTGACCGCCTGCTTGCCCATTACGCCGGTGATCATCCCATCTAGCATCTCTACGATAAGTTCCACCACATTCTGAAATGCCCCCGGCACCTCCGTGGCATGTTTGACCGCCCGATTTGCCGCTATGCAAAAGCCTATGATAATCAGCATAACGATCAGCACGCATATGTGCGTTGTGGTTATCCATACAGTCTGGCCAAACAGTTCATAGGAGAAGACCCCATGAATCATAAAATCCACTTCCGTGCTGCCGGACAACAAAATTCCCTGCCCCATATCCTCACCTCCTTACATTTTCTGTCCTTCGACAGATTCTTCTGCCGGCATCGGAATACTTTCCTCGCCGTAAATCTTTCCGCTTACCCTTCGGGTAAGAAAATGCATATACGCTGACGCTTTCAGCCCCATAATCCCCAAAAACGCAGACAGGGGATTCGCTCGCCCGCTTATGGCAATCAACGTAAATACAGCTACGATGAAGCCGTATCTGAGTATATTATGGGTACTTAAGGACTTAACTGCTTCTTTTTCGGGAAATTCAAGGGCCCGGTCCAAGGACCACCACATATGAAATGCGCTTACGGCCGCCGTCAATATCCCCAGCCAAAGCCCCAGGCTGTATCCCGCTTTATCCTTCGTCAGAAATGCAAAAAGCTGGCATACCACTCCAAAAATCAGAATGCCTACCTCAAGTTCAAACAGAGTCCTGTTTATCCTGATGATTTTTTCTTTCATCCACATTCCCCCTGCCCGTATTTTTTCTGCTCCCGTGAAGGTAAGCCGACTGCTCACTGTCACTTGCAAAAATTCCTCTGGCGAAACGATAAACGTTATAGCCTCCCGCAACCGCACCTACGAAAAAAAATACGATCACGAAAAAGTTTGTTCCTAATTTTCCATCCAGAAATATCCCCAAAAAGGAACAAAGAAAAACAGGGACCAGCATGTTGATTCCGAATTGTCCTATCATTGTCAATGCCTGATATACTTTTCGATTAAATTTCACATATCTCTCCCTTTCCATGTGCCTATTCCCATTTACACTCACCCTTAATTATAACTATTTTTCTCTCTCCTGTCTAGAAAATAATTAGGGAAATTTTCAGCTGCCGTAACAGATGAATCGTTACAAGCTATCACAGTTTAAATTCGTTGACTTTCCCCCTGACTAAGAGTAAAATTTTCAGTAAAACCGTTGAATTCATTCCCGCAAAGGAGGTTCTATGACCACTCCCACTTTATACCGCAGACGCATTATCCCCGAAGAATGCATTCCCCTTAAGGACGACATCATCCTTTCCTGCGATGAGGCACATATTATCACCTCTTGGCACGCCCTTCGCCCCAAAAAAGACCTTCATCACGGCAGTTCCTGCTATTTTTTAAAGGAAGGGTTTAAGGTCAGCAAATTTTGTAATGCAGATGATAAACTTCTTTATTGGTATTGTGATATTGTAGATTTTGATTACCATTTTTCCGATAATTGTTTGATGGTAACCGATCTTTTGGCGGATGTAATCATTTATCCCGATGGATTTGTTAAAGTGGTGGATTTAGACGAGCTTGTCACAGCATTAGAATCCCGTTCCATCAGCCTGGACACATTAAAGTCCAGCCTTAACCGCCTGGACAAACTGTTAAGAATTATTTATTCCGGCAATTTTGATACGCTGAAAAAATACATAGAAAATACATAAAACAGCGTAAAGCGGAATGATGTGAAAAGTACTTCTAAAGCGCATGCCAGAAGGCAGTTCGCTAAGAAGTACTAAGTCTCACTTTCAGAAGAATGCCTTAAGAAACAGGTGTTCTTCGTCCGGATTTAGGCTGCCCCTATGGGGCAGCATGAAGGTCAATGCCCCTCTGTCTACTGTAAGCTGGCTAACTGAATTAATAAAAAATATGTCCCCCGATTCTGGTTCCCGTAAGGCCCTCAATAGGCGTTCTGAAGAACAGACAATTTCCCACCGTGGTGGCTCCTGTCATAGCGGCGTCCGCTGCTCTGTAGCAGGCATCCGTGGCACGGTTTTCCGCAAGGGCTAAAGCCAAACGTCCGCTGGCAACGGGTGAAAACTGCTTGTTCTGATAAATCACGCCCACCACCGTATCCGGGAATACGGAACTCATAACACGGTTCATAACCACTGCGCCCACGGCAACCTGTCCTTCATAGGGCTGATTCCCTGCTTCGCAGTAAATCAAATTGGCCAGCAGATACCTGTCTCCACCGGCAAAAGAAATCTCTGATATATCCCTCCATGCCGACTGTGCCGCCAGCTGGGAAAGCCTTCTCTCCTCGGCTAACTCCTCTTGCAGTCTGGCTATATCGCTTTTTTGTTCCTCCAGCTCCTTCTCATACCGCAGCATCTCCGCTTCTGCCTCGGACATTTCCTGCTGGGTACTATTTATTTCCCCGGAAACTTGGCCCACCAGACCCTCGAAACGGCTCTGCTCTGCTTCCACAGAAACTTTCAGTTCATCCAGTTCCTCTTTTTCCTGCATAAGCTGCGCTTCTTTTGTCTGAATTTCCTCCCGTATGGCAATAAACGCATCAAGCTGTTTCCTGTCATATTCCGAGAGCTTTTCTATATAATCCTGGCGATTTAAAAGCTCTGCAAAGCTGGCTGAACCAAAAAGCATTTCCATCATAATGTAATCTCTTTTTTCATACATAAACTGGATTCGCTTTTTCATGGCTTCGTATTGAACGCCTTCTTTTTCCCAGGCTTCCTCCAATTCCTTTTCAGTGGTTTCTATCTCCGCATTCTTACTGGCTATCTTTTCCTCTAGCTCAGCTAAATTATTGCTGACAGCGGTGAGCTCTGAATTTAAATTGTTGAGCTGGCCTTTGAGCCTGTCTGCAGCCTCATTTAAATCCTCCAGCTCGTTCTTTTTTGATTTGATTTCACTTTCTGTTTGCTCTTTTTCCTCTTTCCGTTCGTTGATTTCCTTTTCCAAATCCGATATCTTGTCAGCATACACCGTCAAAGGAAAAGCGCATACCAAAAATACTGCCGCCATAATTGCCGCAATTCTTTTCTTTCCCGTTTTTCTTACTTTTGTTTTCTCCATATGTCGCAAACCTGCCTGCAATATCGTATCAATAAATGATTGGAAAGCCCCTTTCAAACTTACACCTCATTTTCTATCGTTAACGACATGAAAAATTTCACTTTCGGTCTTGCAAAGGCTTTCGTATATGGCTTTGGCAAGAACCGAAAGCAGAAATTTGTTATGTCGTTAATTATATTTTATTTATTCTCCGTATATGATTTTCTCCCTGTGAAAATTCCGTATCCAAAAAGGTATCTACTATTTCAAGTGCCAGATTTTTCCCGGTAATTGCACCGCCAAGCGCAAGCATGTTGGCATTATTGTGCAGCCTTGTCATCTTTGCCAGATAAGGATCCGTACAGAACGCGCAGCGTATTCCCGGCACCTTATTTGCCGCAATCGATATTCCGATTCCTGTGGTGCATACCACAATCCCTCTGTCACATTCTCCCTCAGCAACCGCCTTTGCAGCTGCCTTTCCAAAATCAGGATAATCACAGGACTGCTTATCATAGCATCCAAAATCCTTATACGCAATTCCTCTCTCCTTCAAATGCTCCATAACCTGACATTTTAAATCATATCCTCCATGATCACTACCTAATGCCAACATTTCTTTCTCCTCCTCTTACCTTAAACTTTATTTTTATCCTGATCCAAAGAAACGATCCGGTGGCCTGCTGCCTTTAGGAGCCTGTTCATAATTGCTGCTCCCACACCTTGCTTTTCAAAGCTTTCCGCATAAATAACCTGCACGTCTTCATCGTCAAATTCTCTCAGGATGCGGAATAAGTGTTTGGCAATTTGCTCCTTTTCATTCCGTCCTCCTGCGCTTTTTACGCTATCCGCCTGATAGTGCATGGCCGTTTCATCCGTGGCAATCACACCTGTCTTTTTCCCCTCAGTTTTACATTCCTTAAGCTGTTCATTGATATACGCTTCCACCTGCTGTGCTTGTCCTTCCACAATCGTCAGGTCTCCCTTAGGTGCATAATGCCTGTATTTCATGCCGGGCGCCTTAGGCGCTTTATAACAAGCCTCATCTATAATCGCCCTGTCTACCTCCACATTCTTTATCACACTTTCAAGCATTTCCTCTGTCACATATCCAGGTCTTAATATCACAGGTTTTTCTTCTGTCAAATCAATAATGGTGGATTCCAGCCCAATCACCGCTTCTCCTCCATCAAGAATCATTTCTACCCTTCCATCTAAATCCTCAATTACATATTTCGCCACCGTAGGGCTTGGCCGCCCTGAACGATTAGCGCTGGGCGCTGCTACATAGCCTCCTGCCGCTTCAATAAAAGCTTTCGCCACCTTATTAGATGGCATCCGCACCGCTACTGTTTCAAGCCCACCTGTTGTCTTGGCCGGAACCTCCTTTGACTTGTGAAAAATCATCGTAAGCGGCCCCGGCCAAAACTTCTCTGCCAGCTTATAGGCCACTTCGGGAACCTCCCTTACCAAAAAAGAAAGTTCTTCCAGCTTTGCAATATGCACGATTAAAGGATTGTCAGAGGGTCTTCCCTTGGCTACATATATTTTCTCCGAGGAAGCTGCATTTAACGCATCCCCTCCGAGCCCATATACCGTTTCCGTAGGAAATGCAACCAGTCCGCCTGTCTTAATAATCTCACCGGCCCTGCCGATTGCCTGCATATCCATATTTTCTTCATCTATTTTAATAATCTCTGTATTCATCACGTAAGCTTCCGGACAGTTCTGTGTTGTCCCACACCTTCATTTTATGACAGTTTCATCGGACAAACCATCATTTCATCATTACTTTATCACATTTTCCTCAATTTGGCTACTTATTAATCAGTTCTCCATGTCATGATAAATATGCTCCCGCAGCCAGTTTTTATTTTTCTCAAAATCAATTTCTAATACTGCCATTCCCCGAATCTCTGCCGGCGTGTAGGTTCCCTCCAGCGGAATACTTCCCTGGTTATTGTCATACAGCAAAAACTTCCCCGCCTGAAGGCTCAGCCGAAAGCATTCCTCCTTCGTCAGGTTTGTGGTCAAATTGGGTAAAATACCATTCACTATTTTTTCCGGCCCGGACAAAACTGCCGTTGGTAATTTCTCAATTACCGCTCCTAAAACCTTCCTCTGTCTTTCCGTTCTCCCGAAATCCGTTCCCATATACCGATTCCTGCTATAAGCAAGTGCCTGAGGACCGTTCAAATGCACCATACCGCTTGCACCGGTATCCATATAATCTGTTCCCTCCGCCCGGTTTGTAAGCATATTGTATTCAACCAGATAAGCATTGACGTATTCAATTTCCTGCCCGGATAATTCCAGCTCCACACCGTTTACCGCATCTACCAAGGCGGCAAACGCCTCAAAATTCACAAGCACATATCGGTTTACATCTATACCAAAATTCTGCTGAATGGTTTCCATAAGCAGCTCAGGCCCTCCAAATGCGTAGGCCGCATTCAGCCGGTTGCCATCGTGTCCTGGAATGTCCACATAGATATCCCGCAAAATAGAGGTCATATAAATGCTTTTTGTTTTATCGCTGAGAGAAAGTAAAATCATGGCATCCGATCTGCCATCCTCCCCATTTTCCCGCGAGTCATTTCCAATCAGCAGTATATTGACAACTCCATCCTTTTTCCATGGCTGGGTCCTATAGTCCTCCGCTTCCAGATAGTTCATCTTCTCATAGAGTCTGCCCACGATGTAATACCAGCCGCCCAATAGCACAAGCAGAAATACAAGCAAAAAAATAATAACCTTTTTAAAGCCGGATTTCCGGCGTCTTTTTTCATATCTTTTCATTCCGGTCCTCATACTGCCCCTTTTATGGCAGTCCATATCTTAGTAAAAGATTCCCGCTTTTAACGTTCTTCTTCTCTCCACTATATGATTTATCATTTAAGGACCGGACTGTCAATACTTATTCCCAGATTCGCCCAAACCATATATTCGGCGCCATCCAAAGGGCAATGGCTCAAATGTCTTATGCCTCGGCTTTCACTCCGTTTAAATATTTTACAATTCCCATGTAAATATTCCACGCCAGTTTTTCCTGGTATAGATCTGTGGCCAGCTGTTCAGCTTCCTCCCTGTTAGACAGAAATCCGCACTCTACAATCACAATCGGCTTGGTTGTTTTTTTTAAAAGGAAATAACTGTCATTTCCTTTTGCCACCCTTTTATTTTCAGGGGAAAGGCTGCGAAGCTGTTCCTGCAAAAGCTCTGCAAGCTGCTTACTTTTATCGCTGGTTTCATAATAAAAAACCTGAGCCCCTTTTACATATTCCTCATGATAACTGTTCTGGTGAATGCTTACTACCAGTACCGGGTCGGCTGTTTCAATTATTTCCAGCCTCTTTTTCATATCCTGTACTTTTTTATTGGAAGCGCCTTCGTCATATAAACCTCCATCCCCTTCTCTGGTCATCACCACTTCAATTCCCTCTGCCTGCAAAAACATCTTTAATTTGTGTGCAATTTTTAAATTAATGTCTTTTTCTAACTGCTCATTCACTCCTACCTTGCCAGGATCAACGCCCCCATGTGGGAGTAGTTAATTGCGGCTTTTCACTTTTCTCTTTTTTCTGATTCTTTCGGCTTTTCACTTTCAGGAGCAAAATTATATATAATTTTAATTTTATGTTCTTCATAAACCTTAATTTCCTGCAGCATGACCATTACAGTGTTCCGGTCAAGGCATCCGGCTTCTTTTGTCTCCAGCAGATGCTTGATCCAAGGCGCTTCGGAAATATCCCTGCATTCCTTTTCGTCTTCCTCCTTCAGATATGCCAATTGTTTTTCCAAGAATTCCTCTTTCTTCATATAATCTTGTCTGTAAACAATAAATTCATCCCTAGAAATCAATTCTTCGCAGTAGTCTTCATAGACAGCCTTTTTTCGCTTACGGACTCTGTCAAGTTCAGATAAAGCTCTCGCCAGTTCTTTCTTTTTTTCATACTCCCTCTCTATACCTGCTCTCTCAGCTATTTGTTTTTCCACTAATTCCTTTAAATTATCCATATTTTGGAAGATTGATTTTAAATCCTCCAATAAGATATCTTCCAAAGCCTGATGTGATATCGTATGCGGCGTACAATGCCTGCTACCGCAGCGCACATATGTCCCACAGCAATAACGAACGTTTTTCCCACTCTTTTTTACCAGCGCTCTCCCACAGTCACTACACTTTAAAAAGCCTGCGAAAATCGAAGGAACCGTATTTAAATCAAGGGTTCGCGTCCTACACTTTAAAAGCTTCTGTACCTTTTCCCAGGTTTCCTGATCAATAACCGCTTCATGCGTCCCTTTTACAATAAGCCAGTCCTTTTTTTCCTGCGCCTTAGCCCTGCTCCGCATTTGCTGCTTTTTTCTTCCCTGAACCATATTTCCTATATATATTTCATTTTGAAGAATGCGATTAACCGTTGAATAAGTCCAGTAAGAAGTACTATCAAGACGGTTAGAATTTCTGTACCTGTCTCCCTTTAGGTTTTTATATTCAGATGGGCACAGGACCTGATCATGATTTAAAATATTGGCAATGCTGTTTTTTCCATAACCCTTTAGATACATTTCGAAAATTCTTCTTACAACTTTGGCCGCATATGTATCAATCACAAGTTTATTTTTATCAGTCGGTGATTTCTGGTAGCCATAGGATGCAAATGCTCCTATAAATTCACCAGCTTTTTGCTTCGTCAAAATTGCAGCATGAATTTTCCCTGAGATATCTCTCGCGTACTGTTCGTTAAAAATGTTTTTTATCGGCAGCAGCATATCATATGCCTGTTCATAACTGTCTATATGATCTGTAATAGAAATAAATCGGACATTCTTATCCGGAAAATACCGTTCCAAATATCTTCCGGTATCAATATAGTCACGTCCAAACCTTGACAAGTCTTTTACAATCACACAGTTTATCTTTCCCCTTTCAATATCATCAATCATCCGCTCAAATGCAGGACGATTATAGTTTGTTCCCGTAAAGCCATCATCTACATAGATATTGTACAGTGCAAACTCCTTTTTTTCTTTCATGTAATCGGTAATGAGTTTCTTTTGATTTCCTATACTATCGCTTTCCGCTTTATCCCCGTCTTCCCTTGACAGCCTAATATACCATGCTGCCTGAAATGAGATACTTTCTTTCAGATTAACCATCTCCCCGCAAAATCTATTTCTCACAACAGTATACGAAATACGGCTTGTACAGTATGTCCGGCTATTATGCTAAAAACTGAATGAAACAATCTTCCAACAAAAGGAAGATTTGTTACTTTTCAAAGGCCAGCCAATAAACAGCTTGGAAAAAACAAATATTCCAAAAGGAACCCTTGGAAAAACGTCACGCATTTATGCGTGTGCGCTTAGGTAAGGTCCTTTCGAACCTAGCGTCTGTTACGTTTTTACAGAGCGAAAGCGCGGTGACGCTGGAGTATTTGTTTTTTCCAAGCGTCCTCTGGCTACCGTGTAAAAGTAACGAAGATTCTACAATTCATTTTTCATTGCTTGTCATTTATTTCACTATATGATATTATTAGATTTACTTTTTATAAATGCGCAATTTCAAAAAATTGCACATAATTTACTCCCGAATTCACAAGTTGAGGAAAATCAACATGAAAAAAGAAACTTTACAGAGAATCATTCTACTTATTACTCCCTTTGCCCTGGCTACAATTGGATTTTGCAGCTACTACATAGCACCTCATGTTGTCATCAATGAAATTTGCAGCAATAATTTTGCAGCCAAGCAAAATGAAGCCGGCGAGTATCCTGATTGTATAGAATTATATAATCCAAGTAAAAAAAGTGTTTCTCTAAACGGCTGTTTTCTTACCGATGATGAAAAAGAACCGGAAAAATATCCTTTAGACGGTATCTCAATCCCTGCAAAAGGATATGCTCTGGTTTGGCTGGACAATGACTCTCCATTTCGCATTTCTAAAGAAGGGGAAAAGCTTTTCCTGACAGATTCTACCAAAGGTACCTATCTCGATCAAGTGATTGTTCCCCAACTTTCTTACGATACCAGTTACGGACGGATACACGATGGAAAAGAAAAATGGTCTGTCATGGATACTACTCTTGGCAGCACCAACGAACAGGCGCTTCTTCTCCCAGCCGTTTCTCTGGATGAACCCATTTTTGAAGTAACAAGTGGATTTTATGATGAAGCTTTTGCACTTCATTTATATTCTCCAAATGGAGAGAAAATATATTATACCCTAGATGGCAGTGAACCTTGTGCAGATTCCCCTGTTTACAAAGAACCACTTTGGATTGCGGACAACACCTCGCAGGAAAATCAATATGCCAGCCGAACCGATTTGACTCCTACAAGGGATTACACGCCCGATTTTCCGGTAGATAAAGCCGTGGTGGTACGTGCAGCCTGTTATAATCCTATTACAAACAAAATAAGCGACATTGTTACGGAAACTTATTTTATAGGCTATCATACTAAACCGGAATATGAGCAAATGGCTATTTTGTCACTGACCGTGGATTCAAAAGATTTATTTGATCCCCAGACCGGTATTTACGGAAATGGTGCGGCATATGAAGAATACATGGCAAACGGCGGTATGGCAGACGGAAAGGTTCTTGACAGCTATACGGATTTTAACGGGGATGAATGTTATCTTTACATGGCTTCCAATGCTTTTCATGATGGAAAAGAGTGGGAAAGGGAAGCAGCCATATCTTACTTTGATGAGAATCATTCTTGCCTCTTTACCCAAAACGTTGGCATCCGCATTTCCGGAAATTCAACTCGCAGCAATCCGCAAAAATCATTGAACATTTTTGCAAGAGATATTTATGATGATATTCAACTGTTTCCATGTGATTTTTTTGATAATGACATGGAATATTCATCCATCAAAATACGAAATGGCGGGGGAAATTCCTACGGATTGAAATTTTTGGATGCTTTTTTAGAAACTATCGCGAGCCAGCGAAATATTTCCACCCAAAGTTCAAAACCCTGTGTGGTTTTTTTAAATGGAGAATATTGGGGAATCTATAATCTTCGTGAAAGGTATAACGTTGAGTATCTTGCCACCCACTATAACTTAAATGCCGACAATATAATGTTAATCAAAGCTGGCAACGCAATCTCTCTCCCTGAAGAAACAATGGCTTCCTATCAATATATGCTCAGTGTGGTAACGGAATGTGATCTTATGTATGATGACACTTATGCTCTTGCCTGTGAGCTGGTGGACATCCAAAGCCTGATTGATTATTGCTGTATTAATCTTTATCTGGATAATCAGGATGTGGCTTTTGGATACAATACTGCCTTATGGCGTACCACTCAGGAAGGCACGCCTTATAGTGATGGGAAATGGCGCTTTATGCTTTATGATTTAGATGAATGTGTCCACTCAGATAGTAACAACCTTGAAAATATCGGGAATCAGATGGCTATCCATCCGCTGCTGAATGAACCGGTCGTAAAAAGTCTTTTGGATAATGAAAGTTTCCGCAGACAATTTTGTATGTCCTTTATGGATATTGCAAATACTACTTTTTCTTATAAAAGTATTCACACCATGTTGGATGAATGGAGTAATCTTTATGAGTCTCAAACTGTAAAGGACCATCAACGTTTTTATGATCCTGCATATGACTCTCAACAATTTCACGAAGAAGCAGCGCAGATAGATGATTTTTTTGCCGGACGCTTCGCTTTCGCCATGGAAGATTTGGCGGAAACTTTTTCTCTGACAGGAGAGCTTACCCATGTAACCATAAACGTAATTTCCCCGGAAGGAGGTACAGTTACTGTCAACACTGCCACTTTGGAAGACTGCAGCGTATGGGATGGTTACTATTACAGCGATTTTCCCATTTCTGTGTCTGCTAACCCTAAAGAGGGCTGGCATTTTGTCGGCTGGAAAGGGGATGTTTCAGGCTTAGATAAAGATCTGACCGTTACGCTTGATGGCGGCGATGTTTCCATACAGGCTGTCTTTGAAAAAAATGAATACCCAAGTATCGCTTGCGATATACCACAATAGGCTTTGCCTATTGTATACAGGAGGCTAGTGTGAAAAATAAATTTTTCACACAACAAATTTGTGCTTTCGCCCAAATTTGAGGGCACTGGCAAGAATGGGGGATTAATATGAAAATGTACCGGGTAGAAGACAAATTCTGCTGTACTGTTCAGGAAATGTATCAGTTACAGCAACGATTAGACACTGTACTCCAGGTAGATGATAATGAAAATTCTGCTGAAGGTTACCATATAATCAGCTTATATTTTGATGATTTGGAGGATACTTGCCTTAAGACTGCTATAGATGGCTGCCGCAGCCGTCGTAAGTACCGCATTCGAATTTACAACAATTCCCTTGCCTGCATTAAACTTGAAATCAAGGAAAAGCAGGACAATAGAATATTTAAGCTGTCCAAATATATCTCTCCGGAAG
Organism: Parablautia muri; assembly: GCF_009917485.1. Taxonomy (GTDB): domain Bacteria; phylum Bacillota; class Clostridia; order Lachnospirales; family Lachnospiraceae; genus Suilimivivens; species Suilimivivens muri. The sequence goes on along the minus strand of NZ_QZDT01000023.1, from coordinate 10,802 downwards.
AAATGAACAGCTTAATATGCGGTCAATGCATTCCGTCTTCTTTCTCTATGGATGATCCGGCCTTTTTGTTTAACCTGGCAATACAAACGCAGGTTCTCCGCCCAAAAGTAATTGTTGCCTATGAACGGAAAGCATATATTTACGGTCCCGGCAATGTTCGCATTACATTTGATCGAAATGTACGAACCAGCTCACAGACATCAAATTTTGGAATGCAAAACCTATCCTATACGCCTGTGCGTGGACAAGATTCCGTGCTTGAAATAAAATATGATGAATTCATGCCCAAATTCATATTACAGTTATTAGAGCTTAACTCTCTGCAACAGACCGCTTATTCCAAATATTGTTTATGTCGGGCAAATTTGCTTTTATAGCTACCTTTAATCCGTTACCAATGCCGTAAATATTTCAAAAGAGGAGGATAAAAATATGTCAGTAAAAGATGTTATCAAAAACAGTGTCTATGAAACCTTAGGCGGCGGGACCACCATGACTGCCCAAACGGTTATGATCATTTTGGTTTTTGCCTGCTTAATAGGTGTCTATATTTTTCTCATTTACAAGCTATCCAGCAAAACAGCCTTCTATTCAAAGGATCTAAATACCACAATTGCAGGAATGCCCGTTCTTATCGCTGCCATCATGATTGCCATGCAGTCGAATCTTTTGGTCTCCCTGGGAATGGTAGGCGCACTATCCATTGTCAGGTTCCGAAATGCATTAAAAAACCCTTTAGACCTGCTCTACTTGTTTTGGGCAATCAGCAGCGGAATTATTGTAGGTGTTGGTCTTTATACCTTGTCCCTCGTTCTGGCCTTCATTATGACAATCCTTTTGTTCCTGATAGATAAAATTCCAAATGCAAAAGCGTCAGATCTTTTGGTCCTTAGAGGTGCCCAGGAAGGTCTTGACGGCACAATTCTATATGATGTTATTCATAAACATTGTAAATATTACAAGGAAAAAGCAAGATCTACCAAGAACAATGAGACTGAATTTATTATTGAAATCAATACGAAAGAAAAGGAGCTCTTACTCCAGGCATTAAATGATTTGGAATTTTTCACTCAGGTAAATTGCATCTCCCATGATGGAGAATACCGAGTTTAAGCTTATTTGTTACCACAACTTACCGCCCCCATGTCCCGCATCAATTACCACACAAATATTCCTTTCATTTTTCACCTGCATGGAATCCACATAAGCGGCTCCTTCCCTTGCCACCACAAACATGGAAACCATCAAAATTCCTACCATCACAAGCTTTAAGATTCTATTTTGATTGTCTGTCATGTTACGCCACCATTTATCTTAGATTTCTCTAAAATGTATGAAAAATAAGCCGCAGGTATACCCTACGGCTTATCCTTATCTCTTTAAAAAATCTCCCAAAACTCTTTACGGCATTTATCAGACGGACATTCCATATGGTTTGCAATCTGACAATTGGCAGTTAACGGCTCAGATACGCTCCAATCACATCCCATATTTCCGCTTTCTCATACCCAAGGCGCCAGCTTGCCACTCCGCCAATGTTATAGTTATCCATAATATTCAGCTTAACCTCTATAGAGCGCTCATCCTCCAGCCATACCTGATACAGGCTTCCGCCCTCCGTATACTCTCCATAATTCTGACAGGTTTCCTCGTTCCATTCCGTCTGAATGTTATGTGCACGCACATATTCCTCCGCCATATCCATTCCTACCGCCTGGCTGCTGAGCGATCCATCCTTTGTCTCCCAAATCCTGGTATAAAAGGGAATTGCATTGATGACCTTGTTAGAAGGTACCTGTTCCACGGTCTTAGCAATACCCTCCTCCACAAAATCAATAGAGGCTACACTGCCAGCCTCCGGGCTTCCTGCATAATGCTCATCATAGCCCATGATAATCACATAATCTGCAACCACCCCCTGCTCCTGCCTGTCATAATGGTCATTATATCCTCTCGGTACATAATTGTCCACCGAAAGCACAATGCCATTCGCCCTGCAGGGTATGGATAACTCTCTTATAAATTGAATATAATGCTCTCCGCAATCCGTGCTGATCTGCTCAAAGTCCACGTTAATTCCATCCAGCCCATAGGTAAATACCATATCCATCAGGCCATCAATCAGCTTAGCCCGCTTTGTTGTGGAGGAAAGGAGCGCATACATATCAATACTGTCTCTATAGGCAATATTTTCCACCAGTCCCCATACCTCGAGCCCCTTATTGTGAGCCTTGTCCACATATGCCTGACTTGCAAAGCTGGTAAAGTTCCCCTCACTATCACTCAACATAAACCAGGTAGGCGATATCACATTCAGTCCCTTCGTGTCAGCCGTCATTTCATCGAGCGTATCATTCCCCTCCACGCCGCCTATCACATGCCATCCCAGGTTAATTTTGTAATCCCTAGTTATGCTGGTATATTCCGGTTCCACGTAATCGGTAACCGCTAAAGGCGTTTCACTTCTAGGCTCCTCCAGCCGCTTATTCTCCACATATCCAATGATTGCATCCCGTGTCTTAACCTTGCTCCAGGTCTCCATCTGTTCAAGAATAATAAGCGTATCGCCTTTTTGGGCATCTGCAAGGATTTCACTCTTTACACCGCCAAGCACTCTCACAGCAGTGTCTTTTTTGACATCCGCCACCTGTTTTTCTTCCCAGACCGTGTAAATCTGCAGGCGGTTAGGCTCTGCAAATCCTTCATAGGAAAAATTCGTATAACGCTTCACATAATCCAACGCCACATAAAGAGTCTCACCCTCATACCTTGCCGGTACATAGGGAAGTGTTTCCGCCCCGTTTTGATCTGTCACCTCATTACTTCCTATGGCCGTGCGAATAATAGCATCAGGAACTGTATACAGTAAAATTCCCTCCCCCTTATCCTCATAAAAACGGTCGTTGAAATAAGTGTGGATCGTATTTAAATCCAAATAATAGACACCATCAAAAAGGGCTGCCCGCTCCTCAATGATTTCGTCCTGCAGCACAATTGCCACATCCGTATCTCCCCCCATATCAAAATAAACATTCAAATCTGCACGTTCTTTTGTATAGGAATATTTTTCTAGCAGCATCGCCCCAATACTTATCCCTGCTATTACTATAATAAGGACGATTGCTATTAAAACAGGCACTATTTTTTTCTTCATCCTGTAACCTCCAATCGCCCTATATTATAGCAGACTATTCCCACACCGTCATTATCAATTTTGACTTTTTCCAACATTTTACTTCTGCAGGAGGGTAGTAAAACTAAAATTATTTTATAAGGGGCTTTCTGTTATCTAATCTTTTCTTCCCCGCCTGCGCTTTAGATAGGGGGCATCATTCGTGGAAATCCTGTCATATCTAATCTCCGTCACTTTTCCATGCTCATCCGTCACATAGTCCGGCATGTAAATCGTATCCTCATTTACACAATTTTTTATAATATAATCCGTAGTGGACGGAACACCATTTAAATACAATTTGACACCGTTCTTTTCCATGCCTTCAAGCCGTTCTTTCAGAGAGCTGGAATTACTTTTATTTTCCGAAGTCATTTTTTCTCCCACAGATTTCAAGATACAATTTTTGACAATTTCCAAAAGGACTCCGTGATATGTCGTGTCAAAGGGATAAATTAATCTTGAAACCGTTATAGTTTTTTTATTAATGACGATAATAGAAACAGGTAAGACGCCGGATACGTATCTAAAATTGGTTACCGCTGCGAATTTCCAATAGGGGTGAATTATAACAGATGAAAATCTATAGAAATATTCGCGACAAGCACAAAGCCTGCTAGACATCCCTTCCTTAAGCTCAAATTCCGGCATTTTCCAAAGTTCAGGCTTCCCTGTCTTTACGCATTGCTTTGGAAATAAAAGCCAGTTTAATATAGAAGGGGATAGATAGCGCCAGCCTGCGCATTCTCACATAAGGGATCTGCATGGGCCGGACTTTTCTTGATTTAATTTGCTTAGATTCGTATAAATAAAATGTACTTTTCATGCCTCCTCCCGATACAATATTTATCCGGAAGCATCTTACAAGAAAAATTATAGTACTAATTACCAATTTTTACAAGTGGTTTTATAATTATTTTATTTATTTTTAACAATTTGGGTTTAAAATATAAAAATGGAGCTTGTTTATTAAATTTTTTTAAACTGTTTTTTTGCCCTATTGACTTAAATTCGCACAAAGTATAATATAATTTTAAGTGACTGTGAGTGTCACCAAACGGCAGGATAACAGTATCTTAATAGTGAGGATGTGATAAAAATGAAAATAGAAAAAGTTAACGATCATCAGATTCGCTGTACTCTTACCAGAGAAGACTTAGCGGACAGAGAGTTAAAACTCAGCGAACTTGCTTACGGTACCGAAAAGGCCAAAGATTTGTTCCGCGATATGATGCAGCAGGCATCCTTTGAATTTGGATTTGAAGCGGAAGACATTCCCTTGATGATAGAAGCGATTCCTTTAAATTCCGAGTGTATCGTCCTGATTATCACGAAAGTGGAAGATCCCGATGAGCTTGACACCCGTTTTTCAAAGTTTGCCCCGTCTGTCCATGAGGAAGACAGTACCTTAGACGATGTTCTTGACACCATAGCTGAGGGCGCGGATGATGTCCTTGATTTATTCAGGAAGATTCAAAACAGCAAAACAGCGCCCAATGCCTCGGCAGAAAATACTCCTCAGGCGGATCAAGCAAATCAGGAAGTGGAAAACGCGAAACGCTCCTTTAAAAATGCCCTCCAAAAGAAGCTCTCCGATACGGCAGTTTCCATGGAGCTTACAAGAATCTATACCTTTAGATCCCTTCGGGAAATTACTGACCTTGCACATGTTCTATCCGGTTTTTACAATGGCGTAAATTCCTTATATAAGCAGAAGGACAACACCTATATACTTGTACTCTCTAAAAGTACACATACCCCTGTTGAATTTAATAAGGTATGCAATATTCTTTCTGAGTATGGTTCCTGCATCAAATCTGTGCCTGCATCAGAGGCCTATCTGGAAGAACATTTTGAACCGATTGTTAAAAATACCGCGTTACAGTCTTTATCTTGTATATAAAACTAAATACTATTATTCTACAAAAAAGAACTGCTTATGCAGTTCTTTTTGTCCTTTAGCCGGATGGAAACAGGTTTTCCGGACACACCGCGGCCTTATGTGCCGCCTTTTCTGTTTCAGATTTTTCATAAGAATTGGATCAAGAGGAGGTATAATCGCTTAGAAAGCAGAGCTTCGAGAGAATTACTGCAACTGCCGGGTACCATACCATGGCATCAAATGATTTTCCCGCAAGCCTGTATATTTCATTATGGGTATAAAAATCCTTGCTGCCGGAAAGTCTAAGCGGCATAAAATTAGCAAATGCATGATTGACTTCAAAACTGATCATCTTCTCCATGATAAGAAGCAATATCCAGTAAAAGCTGACTATTACAACTCCTGTCATAATCCTCTCCATCAGAATCGAAATCAGGATTGTCATGGAAACCACAAAAATAAGTGCGATATAGCCACGGCTGCAATTCCAAACAAACTGCTTTGCATATGTGATATGGAATACAGAAAAAAAGTATCTTCGCTGCTCTATATATACTCACCACCTCCTGAAAATCCAAAGGGAATCATTTTCACAAAAAAATAGAACATAACTGCTGCAAAATATAGTACGCTGCCCACTCCAAAAGCCGTGGTGATTCTCGCTAGATCAAGTCTCTTTTTTCCATTTTTTGTGGACTGGACAAGTTCCTTCATCTTACTCTGTGCATCATCAGCAAAGAGCGGCATAATCATAATGGATATCATGATTAAACTAAGAGGTATAAAGCTGCCCATATCACGGTTCAAATTCTTCCATCCTTCCGAGAACCCTACCCTTAATTCGGTAAGTTCTTCTGCTTTCTTCATAAACCTCTCTTTTTCACTTTCCGTATAATTAAAATTGATGCTTTCATCCAGCCTCCGTTTTATCGTCCTTATGCGGTTCTCAAAAAATGAATTGATTTCCTCATCCGCTTGCCACAAACCCATCCCTGTCCCACAATTCATAGCGCTTTACCGCTTGATAGCTGCTCCTCACTGACAATATAAGGACAACAGCATCGTAAAGTTTGCAAATACCAAAGCGCCAAACAGACCGCCAGACCCATGACCATTACACATACCACCATTGCTGTAAAAAATTTCTTATTCCTCATTTCCCTTTTCCTCTTTTTCTATCAAGAATTTTCTTCCACAATTCTATATTTGCTTTCCTCCCATTACCTTTTTCCAAACTATTTCCTGTCCATAAAATATGATACAAAAACACCCGGACAGGATAGATACTATCCTAAACGGGTGCTGTGTTATTTTTTCGTTATAGATGTGTTATTGTTGTAAAATTTTTTAATCCGTCAATATTTCCCCCTTTCTCCCACATGGGGCGGTGCTTGGTTTACGGTTACATTTATGCTGAAAAGGGGCGATTGTATTTTGAAATACCATAGCCCCTCTAAGCACCATTAAAAATATATTTCTTTGATTTTCAATGCCCTTAGATTATGGCTCGATGTTTTTATTAAATTGGAAATACGTTACTGCAAAATACAAGACATATATCCCAAGAAAACTAACGAATGAAATACCAAAATATAATATCCATTCTGTGTGGATTCCTGTGTATATCACAAATTGCCGTCCAACATACAATATAAATACCGCACTGATAATAACCGAAAGGATAACCGGGCATAAGTAGTATAAAAACAGTTGTTTTGCCACTACATTTCTGATTTTTTTCTTTCCCATTCCCAGTTTGTTCAAAATCTGATAGCGGAATTTGTATTTATTGGAATCACTTAACTGCTGGACGGAAAGGACAGTAAACGCAACGCATAAAAATACCAGTCCTATATAAAATAGCGGAAATGACAAGGTACTCATTAAAAACTTTAGTTCCAAGACTTCCCGGCTCTTAACCTGTATTGTGGCAGGCATTAAAAAAAGTTCCTCACTTCCGATTTTTATATAATCAGCCAATTCATCATACCCTCTTATTTTTCCGGCTGATTCATACAGACTTTCTGATAAATTTTCCGGCACATTTCCGCTTGCCATAACTGCCATAAGTGAAAAATATTTTTTCATTCCTGCAAGTTTTTTATCCGGCACAACCAGTAAAAAATCCGTTCCATTATGTCCGTTCTGTGCAAAACCCTCAGTCATAAATCCTGCAAAATCCAGCCCTATATGTAAACTGTTCTGGGGCTTTTCGTTCCTGTCTTTAATCTCCTGATATACACGGTTCGGCATATGGATTAAATATTGGTTATCCTGCAAGGCAACTGGTGTTAGCCCAAGCATTTTCCGTAAACTGTTATAATCGGTGATTCCCATATATACATCATAATCGTAATAAGCGGCGGCTTTTCTTCCCTCTGCCATAGCCGGATCGCTGTCCTTATCGGAAAATAACCTTAAATTCTGATACAGATAATCAACCATTTCACTTGTTCCGTTTTGATAGACACAATATTTCAGCATCGCCCGTGGAACGGTATTTTCATTTATCAGTGTTTCTTCTTTGGCAAAATCGTTTTCTGTATTGTCACTGATTAAAATAATATCAAAGGGATACTCCACATTTAATTGCTTGTTTTGATAATCACTTAGCATAAATGCAAGTGAACTTCCTACTAAAGCAAACATAAATAACAGGCTTAGTGTTCCCAATACAAAACACGTATTCCGCATTTTAGAGGAAAACTGACGAATTAAAAACAAACAGTCTTTTTTATAAATCAAGCTCCCTTTGCTTTTTATATATTTCATCAAAAAAGCCGAAAGCCCTAAATAGAAAAAGTAAAATGTAAAGGCAAGCCCAATCATTTCAAATACTGCCGCCCATTTTGTTATCCTTCCGGTAAAAATGAGAAAATACAAAAACAATACATTTCCTATGGAAAGATAGAATAACCATTTCCATATAGCATTTCTTTTCTCGTTTACTGTTTCATTCTGCCTGTCCATGTTAAGTAGACTTATGATTTCCATATTGGAGAATTTCTTCTTATTCCGAAAAAGGGCAATCATAAAACACGCCCCATATAGGATAATTGTCAATAAGATGCTTCCTGCTGATATTTCTATATTTACCCTGTAATTTTTCCCGATACTTTTATAAAAAACATAAAATAATATCTGCTGTAACCCGCTCCCCAAAAGCAATCCGGCAAAAAGAGCAGATGTTCCAAGATAGAAATTTTCTTTCATGTAAAGGGCTGCAATCTGCTTTTTCTTCATTCCCGATAATAAGTAAATCGCAAATTCCCGGCTTCTTTTTTCTAAAATAAAACGTGTCATATAGTTTATCAGCCATGCAACAATAATAAGGATTGCCACTGTGGAAACTGCCATAAATGTAACTAACATTGTTCCTGCCGTAGAAAGCTCCCCGTTGTTTCCAAAATGAATCATTTCGTAAATATCCTTTGAAAACAGCAAAGAATGAAAGGAAAAAGTGAGGGCTGTTATCATACACAAGGTTAGAAAGTAATTCAGATAATCTTTCCACAGCCTGCGGGCATTTCGTAATGCAAGTTTATTCAGCATAAATATCATCACCCCCGATTTTGGACTGCATATCAAGAATACGGTTTAAATACTCTTTTTTACCCATATTTTCCCGCTCCAATTCAGAGCATATCTTACCGTCATTTAAAAACAAAATCTTTTCACAATAACAGGCTGAAAACACATCATGCGTTACCATTAAAATCGTTGCGCCTAATTCCCTGTTCATAATCTGTAAAGTATGAAGAAGCATAGCAGACGAGTTTGAATCCAGTGCCCCCGTTGGTTCATCAGCAAGAATCAGTTTGGGATTATTGACAAGTGCCCTCGCACAAGCCGCCCGCTGTTTTTGTCCGCCGGACACTTCATACGGGAATTTGCTTAAAATGTCGCAGATATGTAAAGTTTCTGATATACTCTTTACTCTGCTTTCAATTTCTTCTTTCAAACGAGCTTTGCTCGTTTTATGCCTACAAAGAGCCATAGGGAGCATGATATTTTCTTCAATACTCAATGTATCCAGCAGGTTATAATCTTGAAAGACAAATCCAAGGTTTTCCTGCCGGAAATCTGATAATTCCTCCTCGGTCATTTGGGAAATATCAGCCATGTCATAAAGAACCTGCCCGCCGGACATTCTGTCTATGGTAGACAAAATATTTAATATGGTCGTTTTTCCCGAACCGGAAGCACCCATGATTCCAATAAAAGCCCCCTTATCTACATAGAAACTTACATTGTCAACAGCGGTAACTTTTATATTTCCCGTGCCATAATTCTTTACAAGGTTTTTAACCTCAATAAAATGGTTTCTCGCCATAATATCCCACCATTCCTTTCTTCTGCTTAAATATTGGATTCTAATAAATCAGATATTTTTTTCATTCTGATTTCGGAGCAGTATGGAATAAGACCAGTAAATTCCTATACAAAAAAATGTGATAAAGCTGCCAATACCGCTTAAAATCATGGAGAAAGTAATGCAAAACAGAATATCCATATATTTCATACTCTCAAATACAGGAAGCCCTAGGCCGCTGCCAACAGCTACAAATATCAAAAGACCAAGCGCAATACCTCCAACCAACATTTTCTTCATTTTAAGAAATTCTTCCTGTATTTCCTTTCGCACTTCCTCCGCAAATACAAGTTCCTTTTTCCGAAGAACCCTATACGGATTTTGTTTCAACGCAATGTAGATCACAACAGCAAGTAAGAGCATAATAGATATGGTTGTAAGTATTGGCGCAACACTGGAAGCAAAAAAGTAATGTTCCGTGGAAGTATAAGATACTGAATTACAGCCTAACGCAATTCCACACGCCGTAGCCAACAGCAAAAATTTTCTTTTGTAATAGAACAGAAAGCCATTTGCTGTTTCCCTGCTTACATAAAATTCTTTCGTTTCTTCCTGTAATTTTTTTTCATTATCTGAACCAATCGCTCTGTCATCAAGCAATAGGTCATCTAATTTCACTTGAAATATTTTGCTGATTAAGATTATCTTTTCTGTTTCGGGATAACCATTGTTATTTTCCCATTTACTTACTGCCTGTCTGCTTGTGTTTAATTTTTCTGCCAGTGCTTCCTGTGAAAGTCCTTGTGACTTCCGTAGCTTATACAGCTTTTCTCCGAATGTCATATTTTTTCCTCCTTGTTCTCGCCCATAGTAGCATAATGGCTCAAAATGTCTATCATTCAACTCTGGCAATTCCGCAACTTTAAGTTGCTATTGGTTATTTTCTCCCATAAGCAGCAACAAAAGTCTGCCTAAAATAATAATTTAGTACTATATCCGACAAATTGAAACAAATAATATAAAAAAAGAAATATGAAGAAGGGAGTGGGATTCCGCCGTAGTCGGCATTGCTGGTAATGTGTATAACTGGCTGTCTTATGGAATTGTGGGTAACTCTGTTTACAGGACGTGGTAAAGCTGCACTTTAGCTTTTCCATGTGCTGTGAACAGGGTTGCCCATGATTCCATAGCCTGTTATGCACATTACGCCCAATGCCGACTGCGGCGGAATCCCACCCATTCCTTCCTACTTTATTATATAAATATAAAAAAATTCTTGTAAACAAGACCATATTCCTGTAATATAATCTACAAATCCGAGCGGGTAGGAGGCTACCCATTAGTTGTGTTGCCGCCCATTTATTCTGGCTTCAAATAAATCTGATTGATTGTCACAGAATTAACCGATATAATGACATCAGCATAGAGAAAGAGAA
>NZ_QZDT01000022.1 GCF_009917485.1 Parablautia muri | reverse complement strand
TTCTCTTTCTCTATGCTGATGTCATTATATCGGTTAATTCTGTGACAATCAATCAGATTTATTTGAAGCCAGAATAAATGGGCAGCAACACCAATCTGGTAAATGCTTTCCTCCGGGCAGGTCTTGTTGTTCGTGAGCAAATCCCCCACGCTGCGGTTGCGCTCCGTGTGCCGGGTCTTTTCATTCCTTGCGTTCTGGGCTTTCACGTAATCCGAATAATGCTCCGTGTAATAAGCCCGCTCTATCTGCTCAAAGCTGAAATCCGGCTGGGAGGAATCCTCCCGGCTCCCGGCGGTGGTATAGCCCCGGTAACAGTCCCAGTACATGTTTTTCTTTGCCCGCTCCGAATCAATATGGCTGCTGTTATTCAGGTCAAAGCGGCGGTCATTGTGGCGTGGGTTGTACGTGCCGTTTTTGCCGGAGCGTCCGTTGTGCCGTGTCAGTTTCAATGCCAAATCCTCCTTCCTTTTTCAAGATTCCCCGGCTGGCGGGAGGGCTGCGGAGCTGCCGAACCTGCGGGGCTTGCGTCAGGTAATACCCAGTACGAGTTGACGCAGGCATCAACTCTAGCTGGGCAAGGCGTTTCACCCTTGACCCGATAAGGACTGCCGCCCTTAACCCGCCAATGGGCGTTGCCCCTTGACCCCAACAGGGCTGCTGCGCCCCTGTACCCCGCATAAAAGGTTGCCGCCAACGTGAGTGCGCTGCGCCCGCCCACGTCAAAGACGGCTCCCTTTTTCCGTATCAGAAAATCAGAACGCGCCGCGCTCGTTCTGATTTCCCACAGAAACCCAAGCCATGCCCCATGACAGCCGGAAAAACACGCCCAAAACAGGCATTTCCGCCGTCCGGGGCTTCCCTGATGTCTGATACCTCTACCGTGAACCACGGGGAAAATACCGGCTCCGCACCCGTTGTTTTGACCGTAAAACGCCCCCAAATCAGGCAATATCCTTCCCGCCCGGCATGGACTTGAAGCCGTGTTCTTTGGCATATGCCCTCGCCGCCGCCCGCCGTTCCTCACTGTAAGGCGGAACCAGCCGGATAGACAGCCGGGACTTATCCAGAACATAGGTCACGCTCCCTTCCGGCGTGGACTTCTCCAAACGGCACAGGAGCGGATATTTTTTGCTGAACTCCGCCAGCCGCCGCTTCAAGTCCGCATTGAATGTGTAAATACTGGCTTCCTTCTCACCCTCGTTGAAATTTACGATAGTTTCCTTTTCATACTTAGACGGCTTTCCCATAAAATCCCTCCCAGTCTGTGCTTTTTTCCACCATGCGGATATACTTCTTTGCTTCAAAATAACTTTCCATTTCCAAACGGAGATGGCGGTAAAAACAGGGATACCATTCCCCGGCTCCGCCGTCATCCAGCTTCCTTGCCAGGCACAGCACCCGGCGTTTCACCTTTTCATCCACCGTCAGGGCAGTGACCCATTTCAGCCTGCGGACGGTGTTCTCATGGCTCCCGCACCCAAAGGCATATAAAATCTTCTTTTCCTCAATGCTTAACTTCATGTTCCTTCCTCCATAATTGATAGTTTGTTTCCCTGCCGTTTTGCCTGCAATCCGTTCCTGCCCGGAATCACCCCAGCGTTTTCCGTTCCTTTGGTATGCTCCTGTCATGGCACTACTTCTCCGGGAACGGTATCACTTGCAGCCGGTCATTCTGTTTTCAATGTCCTGTGACACTGAAATCTTATCAAAATAAACCGGCTTCCCCCGTATGTCCGAAAGGCTGGAAAATTTCCCGAAAAGCCAAAATTTCCACGCTTTCGGAAACGCCCTGTGCTATAATGGTCACAAACCCTGTTTTGAGAGGAGGGGCGCAATGTATATAAAACTGACGCTTCAGGAGAAATTGAAAGACGAGAGAACCAGCCGCCGCATGACCCTTGCGGAACTGGAAAAGGCAACGGGCATAGCGAGAGCCACGCTGGGAAAATATGAATCCGACAAATGCACGGATATAAGCCCGTTCAACCTTGCAAAGCTGGCGGAATACTACGGTCTTTCCATGGACTACCTCATGGGGCTGACCGAAAATAAGAACCACCCGAACACCGCCCTGCATGAGCTGCACTTGAATGATTCCACAGTTGATTTGTTAAAAAGCGGCGCACTGAACAACCGGCTCCTCTGTGAGTTTGTCTGCCATCCCGGATTCCTGCGCCTGCTGACGGATATGGAAGTCTGCATTGACCGGATTGCGGATATGCGTATCCATGACATGAACTTAGTTCTGGAAAAAGCAAGGCAGTCCGTCATAGAACAGCGGCAGCCCCCTGAAAACGACCTCTATATGCGTACTTTAGAATTAGGGCAGGTCAGCGAGGAACTGTTTTTCAGCCATGTTATCCATGATGACCTTGACCGGATTGTAAAAGACCTCCGCACCCGGCACGAATCCGACAAGACCACTGCCGAGCCGGAAACCCCCGCAGCGGATTTTGCCAGAAACATTCCGGTGATACTGCTGGACGCCCTCATGCACAAAGGCACGGCGGACGAAAAACGGGCGTTTACCATCTGCCGGGTATTTGGCATAGATTACACGAGCCTTCCGGAAGATGAGCGCATCACCCTTGCCCGTGTATTTAAAAAATCCCCACTGCTGCCCGTGTCCGCAAGCCAGCGTGGCAAATCAAAGCTGCTGTCCCTGTTTGGCAAGAAAAAAGCGAAAGAATAACGCAAAAAGGGCTGCCATTCCCGCAAAATCCGGGTTAGCAGTCCTCTTTACCATATCGTGTGTCCCATGTTCAATTTTCCGGCTTTAGAGCCACTTTTTCCAGACAGGAGCCAGCCGCATTACGCATAGACCAGTTCCGCATAAATAATTTCTTCCGCCCGGCTGCGTATGCTGTTCATATGCTGCACCCACGCAAGCTGGTTCCGGGCTTTCAGTTCCTCCGTCACGCCCTCGGCGGCTTTCATCTGCTCCATGATAAGGTCAAGCCGCTCCTGTGCCTGCTCGTCCACGTCGGCAAGGTGCGTCCAGAGTTTCCCGGACAACAGCAGGCTGCAATAAAGGGCGGGGCGGGCTTCTTCCAGATAGGCTTTACGCCTGCGCCCCCAATGCCCGATTGGGCGGGATTCCTCCGTCAGCCGCAGGGCGGGAATGTAATAATCACCCACAAGAACGTAGTCAAGACCGTTGGTATCGTCATGGATTCTTTCTGGCAGTTCTTTCATTAGTGACCTCCTGTATTCAGTTTTCCAGAATCCAGTTGTTCGTGTCCCTGTTCATGCGAATTTATAAGGCAACTGAACTCTTCACGAACAAGTATGGCATATCTTTCCCCAATTTCTGATAGTTGAGAGAGTGGGAGGTTTCCCGCCCCCGGCTCTCCCCGGTGTTGTAAGTGTCAATGGTTTCTTTTCCCAGGGCGGCGGCTAACTCCTTTAAGGTGGTGGGTTCCTTGCCGCCCAGAAAGATGGAAGTGTCCATATTTCCGATGATGGTGTCGGCGTTGTCCTTGTAGATGGCCTTCAGCTGGGACTGCGCCTGCAATACCAGACAGGCGGAAATCTCCCGGCTTCGGATGGTGGCTACCAGCTTTTCCAGCTTTGGAATCTGCCCGATGTTGGCGCACTCGTCAATCAGGCAGCGCACATGGACCGGGAGCCTGCCGCCGTACACATCATCCGCTTTTTCACAGAGCAGATTAAACAGCTGGGTGTAGCACATGGAAATCAGGAAGTTAAAGCTGTCATCGGTATCGCTCATAATAAGGAACAGGGCGGTTTTTTTGTCCCCCAGGGTGTCCAGTTCCAGCTCATCATAGGCTGTGACCTCCCGTAGCTCGGCAATATCGAATACCGCCAGCCGCGCGCCGCAGGAAATCAGTATAGATTTTGCGGTTTTGCCTGTTGCTACTTGTCAAGGACGTATTCATCATTTTTCATCACTTTCTCTTGATTTTCCCTGTTTTCCATGCTCTAAATCATGGAGAATGACACGCTTTAGCTTGTCCTCTACGCTTTGGGTGCTTGTAGCAGAGAAGTGCACTTCGACTAAGTAACTCATCTTATCAATCTTGGTTTGTAAACAGGGCGTTAATCGCCCTGTGGTATTGGTCTGAATGTTGTCGCTCATGTTCCTCCTTTTGGGCGCAAAAAAAGACGCATGGTTTACAATTTACTGTTCCATACGCCTTTACGCTGTTATTTTGATATTAAATTGTTTTGTCGATTATACTAACTGCATAACCTCTTTTTCAATTTCTTTTACATCATCTGATGTCAACTCAGGGAAAAAAGTTAGTATTTCTTCTACTGAAATTCGTCCTTTTTCCAACATAGTAATCGCATTTCTTTTTGCTGTTTTTCTTGCCTCATTGTTTTTAATATCCTCTGCATATGCTTCCAAAACCTGCTCATCATCAAACAATGTCATCATAATGTCTACAACCTCCTGTTCTTTACTTTCAAGATATTCTTTTAACACGTTTCGGTTTTTACAGATACGGATTGTTTCCGTTACCGCTTTCTTTGTCTGCCCGTATTTCTTTCTCTGCTCATTATATACTTTGCAGAAAATAATATACTGCCCGATTATGTTGCCCTCGTCCTCTTGATAAAGCACTTTGACCTCTGCGTCTACCGCTATCTTTTCACCGTCAAAAAAGTCTTTTGAAAGCGATATGATGTCGGGTGGGTTCTTCGGCTTTTCTCCCGTAAATATCACATACAATTCAGGTTTTGGCATATTCACTTTTTTAGAGCCATACAGATTTTGCTTGGTGCGCTTGAAAAAATCGTGATATGTCTGTATAAGATACATCAGCGCACGTATTATAATATTCAATGTCCATATTGACTGACTTTCAACCAGAATGACAAGTCTGCCACCAACCGAAAATCCAAGGTCATTATAGTCTGCGTCTACCAGTATGTGTTTGATAGTAACATCTTTTATATCTTCTTCTGTTACATTACTGTCCTCTGGGTGAAGTACCTTATACAGTCGGAGCAGATATTTTTTGTCCTGAAATAAATTTGTGAACACGCTGTCTTTTATTTTACGCTTCGGCGTGTTTTGTGCCATTTTACCACCTCGCTATTGCAATTCAGCAGAAGATACAATACAGCTTGCTCCTACTGTATCTCTATTATACAAAAAACCGTCTGTCTTTACAATAAAATTCACATTAAATTTCTTCCTCCCTTCGTTTCCTTCTGCCCTGTTGCCTGTTCTGCTGTCGGCTCTCATTTTGAAGCTCCCTCTCAAGGTTCTTCTTGTTATAGCCGATTACCTCGGCATAAGCTAATTCTGTGGCGGTCTTGGTCTGCTCTTTGCCGATACTGTCATACTCGGACTGCAAAGACTGTATCTCGGCTTTCCACTGTTTCGGCGTTATCTTCTCGCCATTCTGTAAAAGGCTCTGCATACGCTCCTTTAATTCGGGATACTTCGATAAGCTGTCCTTATGCGCTCTATCGTATTTCATCTTAGCAAGTCCTTTGAGTGACTGGCTCTCCTTATAGGTGGCTTGGATTGGCGCAAAGAGGGCATACATTTTTGACAGTTCCTTTAATCGGTTTAGTTTCTGCCCCTTGGAAAGATGTACCGTTTCCAACTGTTGGTATTTCTGTTCCCTATCCGCTGTGAATTTCGCAAGGCTCTCAAAGCTGTCTATCTTCCTTGCCGTGATGAATTTCTCCGCATTGTCGGCTGACTGCAAGGCGGTTCGGTCAGCTATTTTTCTTAAATGCTTTCCGCTGACAATCGGCAAGTCTAATCTGCCTTTGCGCTCCCTCACTTTTGCAATCATCTCCATGACTTCATTCTTCACGCTGACCGCTGTACTCTTAATCTTGGCATACTGGGCGCTGTGAAGTTCCTGCTTGGCAAGCATGAGCATTTCTTTCGCCTGTTCTAACAGCATATTGTTCTTGATGATTTCCCGATTGATGTTTCCCCTCTCGGTCTGTATGCCTTTGCGCTCTAAAGCGTTGGCAACCGCCCCGATATGGATAGTCGGCTCTCTGTCAATTCCCTGTTCCTTAAAAGAACGGTGTTCCCAATGTACCGCAATACCCAACTGCTCATTGGTGGCATTGATTGTGTCGGCTAAATCCTTGCGCCACATTTTGGCGTTCTCTTTGCTGTTCCAGTCGGTGCTGTCGGCGGTGTGACATTTCCACTGTTTCCTGTTCCGCTTGTCTACTTTCTGCTGACCTGTCTTTTTATCAATCACTGGTATCTTCTCGCCGTTTTTGTCAAGGTCATAAATCTTCTTTTGTTTTGCTCCCCATTCCCCGTTTTCAGCGAGGGGGCGCATAGTGAGTAGAACATGGATATGGAGATTGCGCTGTCCTTTGTCGTTCTCGCTGTCATGTATTGCCCAATCAGCGCACATACCTTTATCAACAAAATTCCTCTGCACATAATCCCTCACGACTTTCTCCGCAAGTTCATAACTCCACTCGTTGGGGAGTGACGCTTTCAACATTCTCGCAAGCTGTGATTTCTGTCCTTTCTCTGACAGTTCAACAGCGTTCCATAAGATGGCTCGGTCTGCATATTCTTTGGGCGCATTGGGTGGGAGAGTGATTTCGCTATGGACTAAATCTTCATGGTATTTTGGTCGATATGTCTGTCCGTCATATTCACTGACAAGAATACTCCTGCTGATATAGGACGCTTTCTCAACCGTTGACTGCCCCTTGCTCCGCTTGACTATGGAAAAACGTGTGCTTGCCTGTTTCGTGACATTACCCATACGCAACACCTACATTCTGCCGATAGGGTAGAGGGGCGCATGGATAGACTTTGTGGGCAGATAAAAGCCGTACTTTGGCTTTTGTCTGAACGCAAAGTTCACTAAAGGGTAGCAAGCGCAGCTTGCGAAGGGGAATTGTCGTTTCCCCTTTTGGCTGCTGCAAGGCAGACAACGCCCTCCGCAGGAGTCCATGCAAGTGAAACTTGCCCCTCGGAGAGCGCACATACCACCTCTGGTGGTATATCTGTGCGCACCCTGTAAACAGGGTGAATACATTACCTCGGTTTTCCAGTTCCGTTTCCCTCATCATTCCGTACCACCCTCGCTTTCATTTTCGGCATTGGGGAGAGTGGATTGTGGGGGAGTGGTTTCTCGGTTTTCCGCTTTGATTTTAGATATAATCTGCTGACATTCCTTTGTCTGCAAGGCAACCGACAAGATACGGTTTAACTCGCCCTCGTCATAGCTGTAACAGTCGGGGAAATACTTCACAATAATACCGCCCATGATGTACTTGTGGTGGTTCTCGGCTTTCCGTTTCTTCTCGTTCTGCTTTTTCTTTTCGTTAGCTACACGCTGTTGCGCCTGTTTCAATGCCTGCAATGCTTTTTCTAAGTTTTTGCTTGTGTCATTCTTGCTCTCAATCATTTCTGATACCCCATTCTTTCTGTGCTGTGTTGATAGGTTCTGAAAATAAAAAAGGTAGCTGATTGTCTGTTAAGATAATCGCTACCTAAAGGTAAACAATATTCAGTTTTCATATCATTTTTCTGTCCTGATTTTTCCCGAAAAACTGGAAATTATCTTCGTACTCCTTCTTCGGTAAATGTTCTTTTTAAGGCTTGTTCTGTTGGGAAAATAGCTAATACTAAAATCAGACATTGTATTGTACATAGAATTGCCGCAACTGTTCCAATTATATTCTCTGAACTATGATAAAAAGGAAAATGGATAACAACTGATGGCATCAAAATAACCCAACCAATTTTCCACCATAAGCGGCCACAATGCTCCTGTGCAAATTTCCATGTGTCTATATTTTTCATAGAACGTGCTGTTCGATAACCAATTATTCCATTGATTTTTTTAGGAGCATGTTTCCACATCATATTACCAGCAATAATCATTATAACTGGAATAAGTAAATCACAAACAAATATGAACCACCAAAACCACATATATTTCCCTCACTTTCATAAATGCCGATTCTTCCAATTCTACAAACAGGAATTGTTCTATTTCTCTCTGTATTTCTTTGTAATAGATACATTATAAATTGCCATAATTGCTATTGTTTCTATCATTACTCCCAATACAGATAATAAGATATATGGCGTATTTTGACCACCAAGCAAAGGTACTCCTAATACAATAAAAATGACTCCATATGCAATAAATAATTTACCAGTTGCACGATTGTATCCCCTTATGTCATTCACTGGAAAAGTCTTGATATTCGCCCAAAAACCAACTGCTTTCTTTGAGAAAAAAGCACCAATTCCAAGACCAATCATAAGACAGCCACATAACGCCCACACTATAAATCCAATAATTCTTCCGTCCATATTGTATTCTCCTTGTAAATTCCGATTTATTGAATTGCTTAATATTTTTATTTTACCATAACCGTACACACAATTCCATTAAATTTTGCTTAATCGCCCTTTGCCTTATTCTTTGCAATCATCATCTGCCTTGCCCGTTCCCTCTGTTCGGTGCTGACCGCCCTCGGCTTGCGGTAGCTGACGTATGACTTCGGCAAGGAATAGGTCTTAGATACTTCGTCCTGCCCTGTCTGCTTGTATTTGTCGGGAAAGTCGGCAACAAGCGTGTCAAGTTTTCGCATGATTGCCTTATCCCTTGTGTAGAGGATGGCGGTCTGCTCCCCTGCATTGTAATTGACAATCGTTTCCTGCTCATATCGGGAAAGTTTCATAGTTCCATATCCCCCTTTCCTTTGCTGTGGGTTCTGTGCTGTTTTCTCTCTGCAACTGTCGGCTGTTTCGCCTGTTCCTTTGCTTTGGCTAACCTTGTCTTTATGGACTGGTCACGCTCGGTCAGTTTCCGTCTTTTGGTGGTGGCAGTCAGTTCCGCACACATTTCTTCTGACAGGGCATTTAATTTTTTCAATGTATCGGTTACTATCTGCTTTGTACCGCTGTCCTTTACCTGCGGAAGAATAGCGGACAGACTGGCGCACGTTTCCGCTTTGCTCTGCTCCCCAAACTGATAGATTAAGTTGATTTCATCAGCGTTAAAAGGTATCTGAATATTTGCGCCCTCACATAAACGCTCCACGCCTACGCACTTAGGGAAATTTCTTGTCAGTTCGTAATTATCCCTTGCTGTGATTGTTCCATGACTGTCGGTCTGCCTTACCTCGACTTCACACTGGCTTTTCTGCTCCAACACAAGCCACTGGTATTTGTCCCTTTCTTTGGTAAATACGCTCTGATGCGCATTGGAGTGTGTCTTGCTATGGATATATTTGTCGGTAATGCTGTAATAGTCTAAAATCTGCTGTTCCTGCTTTTTATTCATGGTCTTTGCCCTCCTGTGATATGGATTGATTGATATGATTGATTGGTTGTTTTCGGTGCTGATATATAGTATTCTTCTGTTTATTGTGGGAAGATTGGCTTGCGGAATATTGTTGTTGGTTATTTCTCCACTTGTAGGAATAAGGGTTCATTTCATATGGTAATTACTACATAAAAAAAGACTACAACCATTGTCATAGCCTTTTCCCCAAAATCAGTTTTTACATTACCGCCTGTTTGCCTGCTCTTGGTATGTTCGGCACTCCGGCGTGGAAATATATGCCTTTCTCCCTGTCCTCGGCTCTTATCTGCTCCTTTTGGCTGTCAATCTGCGCCTTTTTCTTGGCTTTGGTGCGTTCCTCATATTCTTTCTGCTTCCCGTTCGCTTTCCGTTTCAGATAATTTTGATGTAACTTATCCTTTCTCGCCTCTTTCTTCCGCATTTCCTCCAGTTCTTCGGGTGTCGGCTCTTTCTCCGCCATAGTCGGCGGTATGTATTCCCCGATAAAGTTAAAATAAATCTCTATCTTCTGTGTGGTGTCCGCGCTCCCTTTGCGGTCACGTTCATGGACAATGATTTTCTCCACAAACTCATTTAGCATGAGTGTTGTCATTTCTTCTGCATTGCTGTATCTCTCAACCAGTTTCAGAAAACGTGCGGCAGATTTGCGGTCATTTTCATACTGTGCCTGTTCCGTTCTGTAACCGTCCAACTCGCCCTGTAGCTGTTCCTGCTCGCCTTCATATTGATTATAGAGCATGGTGTAGCGTTTGTCTGACAGTTTTCCCAATGCGTTATCCTCATAAATCTTCGCAATCAGCATTTCCAGTTCCCCGATGCGCTTTTCGCATACGGTCATTCGCTTTCTCTGTTCGCTGAAATCTACGGTCTGCCTGTCCTCGATATGCGACTGTATATCTTCCGCAAAACGCTCTTTATCAAGATTGGCATACTTAACAACTTCCCTAATCGTTCTTGCAACTATCTCCATGACGTGCTCCGCTTTGATACGGTGCGCCGACTTGCACAATGTCCCGACTGGCTGTTTCGCATAATTCCCGCATACATACATGGGAACACGCTTACCGTTGTTTACTCTGTGGACGTACATCTTGCCGCCGCAACCAGCGCAATACATTAAGCCTGTTAGTGGGTGCGCCTCGCCCCAACCGTCGGGGTAACGCCTTACCTGTCCTCTGATGCGCTGTACGTTGTCAAAGGTTTCTTGGTCAATAATCGGCGCATGGGTATTTTCAAAGATTAACCACTGGTCTTTGTCCACATAATGGCTCTTTTTGTCCTTGAAATGCTTGCGTGTCTTGAAATTTACCGTGTGCCCCAAATATTCATGTTTCTGTAAGATATGCGCTATGGTGGAGCTTCCCCACTTATAAGGGTTTTTAATTTCCCTGCTCTGCCACAAGCCAATGCCCAACTGCGATTGGTGGTAAGCAGGAACGGGAATATGCTCGTCTGATAACTGTTTTGCAATCTGAAACGGACCATAACCTTCAAGCGTCATTCGGAATATCCGCCTGACAATGGGCGCAGCCACTTCATCAATTACCCATTGGTTTTTATCGTCACTGTCTTTCAGATAACCGTATGGCGGACTGCTCGCAACGTGTTTTCCGCTCTCGCCCTTTGCCTTAAAGGTAGACTTGATTTTTTTGCTAATGTCCTTTGCATAGTATTCGTTGATTACGTCACGGAACGGAAGGAAATCATCATCAAATCCCGAACCTGTGTCAACGCCCTCGTTGACCGCAATCAGTCTTACATTTGCCCTGCGTAGCTGTTCCCGCAACATTCCCATTTGCACATAATTTCTTCCCAATCGGCTCATGTCTTTCACAATGATAGTTCCGATATTGCCTTTTTCTACCTCTGCAAGCATGGCTTGAAGCCCCTCACGTTCAAAGGTCGTGCCCGATATTCCGTCGTCGGTAAAATGGCGTATGCCCGTAAAACCGTTCTTTTCCGCATAATCCTCCAACATTGCTTTTTGGTTGGATATGCTGTTGCTCTCGCCCTGTAACTCGTCATCATGGCTCAACCTCTCGTATAGTGCTGTTAAATCGTGACTCATAATCAATTCCCTCCTTTCCGCCAGTGTCCGCATAAATGCTATGCTGTGGCTGTTTTGTATTTATTTTGATTAAGAAGTCTTTTATATTTTATAACTCCCGCCGCCAGCTTATATTTTTTGTACTGCCGCACCGCAAAATGGTTGGGCTTCTCGGATTCCAGCGCGTCAAACATCAGGTCAACAGGGTTTTTGTATTCCTCATCGTCCTCCCGGACCTCCATCGCGTTAATAAACTCAATCAGGGTGGAGAAGTTCTGCTCCTCCACCGGGGCCTCGTAGTGGATATATCCAATCAGGGCGCAGTACAGCAGCGTTTCCGCTTTGACCCAGAAATCGTCACTGGCTTTCCCCTCGCCCTTGGTGTTGGCGATTAAGGTTGTCACCAGCTTCAAGATGTCCTTTTCGCTGTGGATATAGGCGAAAGGATTGTATTTCATGGATTTTTTGAAGTTGATGGTATTCAGCACCTTGATCCGGTACGGTTCATAGATGGTTTTGCCGTTCTTGTCCTTCATGGGCTTTCCGTCCTTATCCAGCTTCGGCGCGCCCCGTTGGAGCAGCTTTCCACATTCGACCAGGATTGTGCCTTTCGGATCAGTAACCACATACGAGCTATGGAGCTGCATCAGGTTGGGCTTGAGCCAGAAGCGGGTCTTGCCGGAGCCGGAACCGCCGATGACCAGCACATTTTTGTTGCGGGCGGTCTTGGGGTCCTTGGGGCGGCTGCTCATGGTAAGGCGTTCCGTCTGGGTAAGGATCACATTGTTCTGGAATACCGGATCGACATAAGGGGCGATGTCCTGGGAATTTCCCCATCTCGCGGAACCGTACTCGATATTCGGGCGGTACTTCTTGGCGTTTTTGCCTTTCAGGTAAACAGCCAGCCGGAGCGCCGCGCCGCAGCACAGCCCGACCAGCAGGTCCAGCGGGTGAAAGCTGGGCCAGAAACTTCCAAGCGCCGCCGGAAGGACGGAGATTAGCGACAGCGCCTTTTCCGATGCGTCCGCGCCCTGGGCCATCCGCCACGCCTCCCCGAAGTTAGTGGCGAACAGCCCCATCAGGATATAGGGCAGGTTCAGCAAAACGAGCTTCTTGATGTTCAGGGGCTTTTTCATCGTTCCAGCTCCTTTCGCTTTGTGCGGTCCACCACCGCGTTTTTCACCAGTTCCTTGAACTGGTTCAGCTTCGCCAGCACAGACGGGCGGGACGCCTTGCGGACCTTCTTCTGGGTGTACTCGGTAAATGCCGAGGTCAGCGCGTCCGCGTCGCGGGCCTTGAAAAAGACCAGGTATTTGGGCGGGGAGCAGCTGCGGTCCTTCTTTACCGCGTAATCCACGCCGTACTTCCGGGCAACCCGTTCAAACGCCTTGATGGAGGGGTCTGTGATCTCAAGATTGGACACGCCCTGGTTCTGCCCGATGAGCTGCTTCACCGTCTGCTTTCCCTGGGGCTTGACCTCCGCGCCCTTTTCCCGCTGTTTCTGCATCTTTTGCTCTTTCAGGTGCGCCAGATACTTCATAATTGCCGCTTTGAACAGCCTGCCGGTGAACTTTGTGCCGCTGACAATGAGCGTCAGGGTTTTGCTTTCCACTTCGTCCTGCATGGGTGTTTCGCCTCCTCTCTATGGATTTTCTTCATGGTTTCTCTATCGGAGCTGGTCTTGCCGGTCATAGCGCAGGTTTCCGTTTCGGACCTTCGCATGGCTCACAATCCTGATATGCCCCTGTTCCTGGCGTTCCAGGGACTTTTTATATCCCTCCTCGGTGAGAAAGGCGCGGCTGCGTTCCCCTTTCCAGCCAACAGGGGAATCAGCGGTCAGGGTATCAAAAATAATCATGTGCCGGGTGTCCTCCGCGAACCGGTTTAAGTCCATGTAACTATGGCCGGAATACTCCCGCGCCCCGGCTTTAAGCCGCATTTCCTCCATCAGCTGGCCGATGGTCTTTTGCTCAGGCATGGTGTGCGCCCCCTTTCTCCCGGCCCTGGCCTTTCACCGTCAGAATCCCGTCCAGCGTGGTGGCGGTGATCCGCAGGCGTTCCGCGGTGGCAATATCGTTTTTGACCGTTTCATCGGTCGAGTGTCCGCAGACCACCAGCACATGGGAGCGGCGCAGGTAATCTCTGGCGATGTCGATTCCGTCCTTGTGTTCCTGGGGGATTTCATCCTTCAAAAACAGCGGCAGGAACAAAACAGGGCAGACCGGGGAATATCCGGCGTCATACACCTGGCGGCAGTAGCTGGCGGCGTTTGCCGCGTTTTCATGGGGGTTCTTGCTCCAGGGAGCGGTGATATACGCAAGCGGTCGTTTCATAACAGATTCCTTTCTCCCGGCAGTTCCGGGCAGACAAAAACGGCCAGCTTTCAAAAGCCGCCGTACATATCGTGGTTGACCTGTGAGGTGTAATGGTTGCTCATGGTGGTGGGCGCGTTGAACAGCACCGTCAAAAGGTACTGTTTCATGTTCCGTACCTCGGTGGTGTTCTTTTGCAGGCAGTCCATGACAAACTCGATGTGGGAGCTGTCCAGCTTCAGGAAGCGGGAACGCACCACCTCATGGGGGAAGTCCGCCCCGGCAATCCGGGTGGTCTTACGCTTCGCGCAGACGGTTTCCACCAGAAGCTCCACAATCTCGTCCAAGTCCTCCCGATAGGTCCCAAACCGCTGTTTGAGGCAGTCATACTCGATATTCTCCAAAATCAGCTCCCGATAACTTTCCATCTCTGTGAGCGACATCGTTTCCCTTCGTTTCGGTTCCGGTGGCTTTGCCGCCGTTCCCCGGAAGGGAAGGGAATCGGTAATTGATCCGTCAGTAATTGATTTTTGGGTATTTGATTTCTCTATATTTATTTGCGTTGGATTTTCCGTTGACGGTTTTCCCGTTGACGGATTATCCGTTGTCGGAAAACCCGACAACGGTTTTTCCAACAACGGTTTTGGAGGCAACGGTTGGGCGGGCGGTTCCTCTGTTACCGGACGCTCATAAATCACATACTCGTTGGCGCTGAACTTGCCGCCCGCGTCGGTGGTCTGGCGGCGCTTGATGTACCCCGCCTTTTCCAGCTCATTAACTGCGGAGCGGATCGCGTCCTTGCTTTCCCGGTTGATAACAGCCAGGCCGGAAAGGGTGTAGTCCCAATCCTCCGGCAGCGAAAGCATCTGGGACAGCAGGCCCTTTGCTTTCAGGCTCAGGCTCTTGTCCCGCAGATGATAGTTGCTCATAACGGTGTATCCCTGTGTGCGTTCTACGCGAAAAACGGCCATTTTCTGCACTCCTTTCGTTTCCCAGGGCATGAAAAAAGCCACAATCCCGTAAAAGAATTGCGGCGTTCATTTGCTGGCTGACTTCTGCCTGTACCGGTGAAAAAACGGCGGCATGGGCGGTTTGTCAAACAGACTCTCTAACTGCGGAAACGTCAGGGTTTGAAAAATCCGGTCAATCTCAATGGTTTCCATGTTTCGCTGGGAGCGGCAGTCCTCCCGGATGGCTTCTCTGATTTCCTTAACGGTACACATATTCATTCCTTCCTCTCAATTTGTCGGGTTTACGGGTGGCGTTTCTTTTTGGGCTTGAAGTCCAGGATATGCCCCTCAATGACGCGGGCATACCGTTTGATTTTGATGTCCCGGCGTTTCTGGCTGGCGAGAACGGCCTGGTAGCCGTCCTCGTCCAGAAACAGGCGCGTTTCATCGCCGGGTGCGCCGTAGGCGGTGCGGGGCCGCAGGACGGAAAACTCCACCATCCAGCGGGTCTTATCCTGAAACCGTTCCACAGCCAGTATGTTGTGGCCCTTTAACTCCCTGGCAACGTGATCTCTCATAGGCGCTCCTTTCAGCGTTCCTGATCTCTCTGACGCTTTTTCTGCCACTGTTCCAGCAGTTTGATGATGGTTTCCTGCATCCGGGCAGGGGTGTAGCTTTTGGGAAAATACTTCCGCAGGGTGTCGGAGGTAAACGTCACCTTGTCCAGATCGCTTTTCTTTTCCTCGCCCATAATCGCCCGCATTACATCTATGGATAAATGCCCCTCCTGACTGAATTTTTTGAGCCGCTGGGCCTGGGAAAGAGAGGGGGTAGCCTGTTCGCTGTCCATAGCGTCCAAAAGCTGTGTCTGTTCTTCTTTTTTGAGAAAGGACAGCTCATAGGCCGGGTTCAGGGCAATTTTCTTTTCATCCACCATATTCAGCAGTTCGGGGATTAACTCGGTCAGGCGAATGTAGCGCGAAATCTGATTGCGGCTTTGCCCAACCTGTTCTGCTAAAATTTCTCTCGATTCTTTACCAGCAGACTTCCGCCCAACTTGGGCGGAAGTTAAATCCATGCGTTCCCCTTGATGTTTCATGGCCTCCAATTTCATTTTGTAGGCAAAGGCTCTCTCGCTGGGGAGCAGGCTTTCCCTTTGCAAGTTGCTGTCAACCATGATAATCGTGGCGGCGTCATCGTCCAAATCCCGGACAATGACCGGCATGGTTTCTTTCTCTGCCAGTTCACTGGCCCGATGCCGCCTGTGTCCGGCTACCAGCTCATAGCCGCCGCTGGGGTCAGGACGGGCGATAGCAGGAACAAGAACGCCGTACTGCCGGATGCTGTCCGCTGTTTCCATCATGGCATCATCATCTTTGACCTTGAAAGGGTGGCCCTTGAACGAGTGCAGCTCGCTTAAAGGGATTTCTACCACCTTTTCCCGCCCCGCATCGGCGCGGCTTTCCTCGGTGGTAAACAGATCATCGACCGATGCCAGCTCTACTTTTTTCGCGCTGCTTTTCAAGTTTCAACACCTCCTTGGTCAGATTTGCGTAGCCTTCGGCTACTTTGCCGCCTGGGTCATGGGCGAAAATGCCCCTGCCCTCCGCGCTGGTTTCCTTTGCCCGGACAGAATGGGGAATCTCTGTGCCGAATACCTTGATTTTGCTGCCGTAGGTTTCCCGCAGCAGGGCGGCAATCTCTTTGGCAAAGTTGGTGCGGTTGTCCACCATCGTCAGCAGGATACCGTCTATTTGCAGTTTCGGGTTGATCTGCCGCTTGACTTTGGCTACCGTAGAGAGCAGCTGTTCCAGCCCTTTGGCGGGCAGATACTCCGCCTGGACGGGGATTATGATCCGGTTGGCGGCGGCCAGCGCGTTGACGGTGAGCATACCCAGGGAGGGCTGGCAGTCTATGAGGATATGGGAATACTGCCCCTTTACGGTGTCCAGGTATTGCCGCAGAATCGTTTCCCGGCTCATAGCGTTTACCAGCGACACCTCCATACCGGACAGCTGAATATCCGCTGGCATCAGGTCCACGCCCTCCGGGTGGCGCAGAATCCCCTCGCCGGGGCGGACCGGCTGATCGGTCAGGATGCGGCCCATTGCGTCAGAGAGGGTAAAGGGCAGCTTATCCGGCTGGGGATTGCCCAGGCTGATGGTCAGGCTCCCTTGCGGGTCCCCGTCAATGAGAAGCACTTTCTTTCCGGCCTGTGCCAGCCCAATCCCTAAATTGGCACAGGTTGTGGTTTTGCCCACACCTCCCTTTTGATTGGCGATGGCGATGATTTGCGTGTTCAAGATAATCACCTCATTTCTAATTCGTTGTGGTTGCTTCTGGAAATAGAAAAAGCCGCCACTTCAAAAATTGAAAAGTGACGGCTTTTTCTGATCCCGGAATACAGTTCCCCGGAAACGCAAAAAGCACCCAGTAAAAAATACTGAGTGCCTGCATTAAAATCATATTCAATTATTCAAATTCAGTCAAACTACGCCAAACTGTTCTCGTATAAATTGAGGGGAGAGAGAGAGTAAAAATCGCCTCTGAAATACCCCGAAATCAGGGCTGTGGTTGTCCTATTTTTTAACCACTAAGCCCGTTTTTTGCCCTCATTTTTGCCGGTTGTCCTATATTTAACCACTAAAAATTGGGTGAAAATGGCTCTCGTTGTGTCAAATCAGGTCAAACTATATCAGCTTGTTTGGGTATAAGAAAACCCCGGAAAACCTTGATTTTCCGGGGTTTTTGAGCAATTTTGATACGGTTTGAACAGCCGATTAACGCTTGCTGAACTGCGGAGCGCGACGGGCCGCTTTGAGGCCGTACTTCTTTCTTTCTTTCATACGAGGGTCTCTCGTTAAGAAACCTGCTTTCTTAAGCACCGGTCTGTAATCTGCATCCACCTGAAGCAATGCTCGTGAAATGCCATGTCTGATTGCACCGGCCTGGCCTGTATAGCCACCACCACGAACATTTACCAACACATCATATTTGTCAACGGTATCTGTTGAAACCATCGGCTGACGAACAATCACCTTCAATGTCTCTAATCCAAAGTATTCATCTATAGGTCTTTTATTAATAATAATTTCACCTTTACCAGGCATTAAATATACTCTGGCAACTGATTTTTTCCTTCTACCTGTTCCGTAGAATCTTGCTGAATTAGCCATTTTAATCTTCTCCTTTCAGTCCCTCTTAAAATGTTAATGCTTCGGGCTTCTGCGCTGCATGCGGATGCTCAGGACCTGCGTATACATGAAGCTTTTTAAACATCTCTCTACCCAAAGGTCCCTTAGGAAGCATGCCCTTAACAGCAAGCTCTATTACCTTTTCAGGCTTCTTAGCCATCATCTCGCGTAAAGTGGTTTCCTTTACGCCGCCAACATAGTCTGTATGACGAAAATAAATTTTTTGATCTAATTTTCTGCCTGTTACTTTTATTTTATCGGCATTTACAATAATCACATAATCGCCTGTATCAATATGAGGCGTAAAAATTGCTTTGTTCTTACCTCTTAAAATTTTAGCCACTTCTGAGGTCAAACGCCCCAGCGTCTTATTTGCAGCATCTACCACATACCATTTTCTTTCAATGGTAGCAGGGCTAGCCATAAATGTCTTCATGATATTACCTCCATTAAGCTTATTGCCTCCTGATCTTTCTCCATGTACCATGCAGATGTCCGGGCCGCATAGTTCGTTTCAAAACATCCTTGGCTACTCTATTCATAACACTCTGTCTAGGGATATGATGGGATATTTGAATCCTCTAAACACTGGTTGAGCACATACACTATATCTGCCGCCCAGCTTACTGTAACAGGTACAAATACTCATCAGACAGAATATTACCTCACAACATCACATTTAGTTATTATATTATACGCTTTCGCGCGTGTCAATCAAATTTATCGTGAATTTTTGGTTTTTTGGGCGGGTATGTAACGGTTCAGTCAAAACTATACATTCTCCTGCGAAGTACGTAAGAATACATTAACTTAGTCAAATTTTCAGAAAGGATTTTCATCTCTCCCGTGACATATACGCCTTTTCTGTGTATAATACTATTTAAATTGTATCTATAATAATCAATTCATCTATCGGAGGTATTCACATGATAACAAATGACATACTTTACGTTGGTGTGGATGACAAAGATATTGATCTTTTTGAGGGTCAGTTTGTTGTTCCCAATGGCATCGCCTACAATTCCTATGTCATACTTGATGACAAAATTGCTGTAATGGACACAGTTGATAAAAGGAAAGGAGCTGAATATCTTGCCAATCTTGAAAAGGCCTTAGGGGACAGGTTTCCCGATTATCTGATCGTTTCCCATGTGGAGCCTGATCATGCATCCAGTGTCCAGCTGTTTCTTGAAAAATACCCACAAGCGCAGTTGGTAGGCAACACGAAAACCTTCCAGCTTCTTGCGCAATATTTCGATCTAAATTTCGATAATATCCTTACGGTCAAGGAAGGGGATACCCTTCTTCTTGGAAAGCATGAACTACATTTTATTTTAACTCCCATGGTTCATTGGCCGGAAGTTATGTTTACTTATGACAGTTATGACAAGGTTTTGTTCAGTGCTGATGCTTTTGGCAAGTTTGGCGCTCTGGGTGCAAAGGAAGACTGGACTTGTGAAGCCAGAAGATACTATTTTAATATCGTGGGGAAATTTGGAATGCCCGTCCAGACTGTACTGAAAAAAGCCGCCACACTGGACATTCGCATTATCTGCCCTCTGCACGGCCCTGTTCTTTCAGGCGATCTAAGCAAATATTTGGACAAATACAATATCTGGAGCAGCTATGAGCCGGAATCAGAAGGGGTTTTTATCGCCTATGCTTCTCTCCATGGAAACACCAGGGATGCTGTTTTAGCGTTAAAGGAAATGCTCTTATCTAAGGGTTGTCCTGAGGTTGTCGTTTCCGATCTTGCCCGGAATGACATGGCCGAAGCGCTGGAGCATGCTTTCTGCTATGGAAAAGTTGTCCTTGCCGCATCCTCCTATAATGGCGGTGTTATGCCCTTTATGGAAGACTTCCTCCACCACCTGAAAGGAAAAAATTATCAAAAAAGAACGGTTGCACTGGTTGAGAATGGCTCCTGGGCTCCTTCGGCTAACAAGGCAATGACAGAAATCCTTTCCCAGATGAAGGATATCACGATTCTTGATTCACCTATTACGCTCCGTGGCGTTATGAAGGATGAGGACAAAAAAGCTTTTGAAGTATTAGCAGACAAGCTTTGCATTTCCTAATATTCTTCATGTTATAGAAAATTGCCACGAAAACTGCAAATCATTTTGAGGCAGTTCCCAGCTGGTAATTTGTTAAAAGAGCTTTAGAAAATTCCCGAAACAGACGATATATAATGTGAAACAATTAAAGTTTATATCCAAGGAGGGATAGTCAAAGCATACGGAGATGAAAAGCTTTATAAAGTTCAGGCAGTTACGGTGATCCCGCCTCTTAGGAGGATTTCCTCAAGAGAACAGCGTCACCAGTCCAAGCAGAATTCTTCTAATGCCGCTTCCAGAAGCTTTACCAGAACATTAGAAGAAGCGTGTGAAAAGGAACAGCAAAAAGAGATTCATATCCAGACCACCGGATATACAAAGGATGCGCTTCCTTTTTATCATTTAGTCAGTATGAGAGAATACTGCTAAAAAATTATCTATGGTTTCTCAGAGAGCGCTTAACGCATTCTCTGATAAAATGGCTGAATATTAACGCAAAAGTAAGATGCCTGCAGGTTAAGTCCTTTGCTATAAATAATGGGGCCTACCTGCAGGCATCTTTCCTTTTTATTTTTCAAATCTCAAAGCTTCTCAAAGCCTTTCAGTCCTTTTTAAGAATGTCTGACTCTCAGGCTTTTCTTTCTTCTATAAAAGAAAGAATTTCATCTTTTTCAGGCATTACGCAAAGAGCACCCTTCCTGGTGGTAATCATAGATGCCGCTGCATTGGCAAATGTTAAAAGCTCTTTCAAATTTTCCTGTGTGAGCCCTTCAAGTCCATGTTCTAAAACATAATTTAGTTCACAGGCACAGAACGTATCTCCCGCTCCTGTTGTCTCTATGGTATCCGGATTGGCAAACCCTGCTGCTTCTACCTGTATATCCCGGTAGTAAGCCCTGCTGCCATCCTTGCCCAAAGTAGCAAAAATCAGCGGAATTTTATATTGTTCGCGAATCTCTTTGATTCCCTCATCAATATCCGTTTTTCCTGTCATAAACTCAATTTCATTGTCCGATATTTTTAAGATGTCACAGACGCTCATTCCATAAGCAATCATTTCTTTTGCCTTATCAAGGCAGCTCCAAAGAGGCGGACGGAGGTTCGGGTCAAAAGATAAAATACATCCGTTTTCTTTGGCGATTACAATTGCTTTTTTGGTTGCTTTCTCCACAACAGGATCCGTCATGGATAAGGTGCCAAAGTGGAAAATTTTTGTTTCTCGAATCAGCTCCTCCTCTATCTCATCCTCCCTAAGCATCATGTCTGCTCCCGGATTCCGATAGAAGGAAAAATCTCTGTCGCCATCTGCAAAAGTCTGGACAAATGCAAGAGTTGTATGTACTTCCTCATCCTTTTTCAATCCCTTTAAGTCAATTCCTGTGCTTCCGGCTTTTTCCTCCAGCATTTTACCGAACATATCATTTCCAACCTTGCCAATAAACGCTGTATTTTTTCCAAGCTTTTGCAGCATGGCAAGCACATTACAAGGCGCTCCTCCCGGATTTGCCTCAAACACGGGGTTCCCCTGCCCGCTTTCTCCGTTCATCGTAAAATCAATCAGCAATTCTCCAAGCGCCACCACATCATATTTTTTTGTCATACCGGACCTCCAATCTCGCCAGTTGTCTGTAAATTTGGGTTCTATGCACAAATTTGTAGATAGAAAAATTTTTGATTTTTCAATCTATTTCCTGTATTGTAAAGCCAAACCATGCAAAAGTCAAATTTCCCGTAACAATTGAATCGTTCTCTGTAAAATATGCGAATCATATTTCTCAGGCAGGTCCCCTCCATTTTTCCGCCTTCTCACTTCTCTGCACGACAGGATATTCTTCTTCTTTTGTGTAAGCAATATCTATCACATATGTCCCGCCAACAAGCAAAGCAAAAGAGGCATGTGCAGGAACAAAAACTTCTAGTTCACTGTCTTTGGCAAGCCTGCCAGAGGCATCTTCTTTTACCACCACTGTATATACACTCCCCGGCGTTCCTGCTCCCGAATCCCTGTTGATATCGTCTGATACGCTCCTCACCTCGATGACAATTTCTTCAAGGAGGGTACCTTCCGGCAGCGTTATCGCTCCTTCGCTTATGGCCTCCCCCATTTCCTCGATCTTTTTTTCCTCCCTGCTTTCACTTTTCTGCTTTCTTTCCACATCTGACTCCTGAGAGGAAAGGTCATCTCCGTCAAAATTTGCGCTGCCTCCATTGTCAGACATTTCCGCTTCTTCGTCTGCCTCTGCCTCAGACCATGTATCTGCCATGCTTACCTGCGCATTTTTCGCTGCTGCGCTATCTGCTCCACTGTCTGCTGACCTATCATCTTCTACAGCGCCTGCCCCAGCTGATGCTTCTTCCGGCATTGCCGCATCTTCCGTCTGCGCCTCATTTTCCGGTATTGCCATATCTGCTGCAGATTCTTCTGTTGCCTGGGCCGTATCAATTCCTTCCATTGCTGCACCGGAAAACGACTTATCTTCTGCTCTTTTTATCTGCGCCGCCGTAGGCAGAAGAACAGCCACACACAGGATGGCAGCTATAGCCCCAGCATATTTTCCGGTCAATCTCCAAATTTTATTTGGTGCCATCTTTTTTGTATTTGCATATATGTCCGTGTCTGTATTTATATCCGAATCTATATTTATTTCTGTGTCTGCATGTACTTCTATATTAGTATTTCTTTTTATGTTTCCAATTGCATCTATGTCTTTGCTCGCATCTAAATTAATATCCGAATTTTCCGGTGCGGATTTACTTGTAAGGCCGGCTTCGATTCTATCCCACAAATCAGGAACTTCGATTTGCGCCAACTCTTTATAAGCCTGTTCAAAATTCTTACTCATATCCACACCTCCTTAACTTTTTCATTGCATTTTGATATTTCCACGTGACCGTCCCCATAGGAATTCCCATACATGCGGCAATCTCTTTAAAGGTAAGCCCGCCCAACACCTTTAAGCTGACAATCTGTCTCTCTGCAGGTTTTAGCATTTCCAGCGCCTTTGCAACGCTTATATCCCCAATCACTTCCTGCTCTACGCCATTTTCAACCGGGAGAATATAATTTTTCTTCCTTTCTCCTTCTTCCTCAGGTTCCAAGCCCAAATCCTGCAACATGGCAGTAAGCTCCTCCCTGCGATGCTTTCTCAAAAAATCAATCGCCATGTTTCTTGCCACAGACGCCAGGTAACCCTTATGCCCATTACCGGGCTTAAACTGCTCCGCCCGCTCCCAGAGCCTGATAAAAAAATCACTGGTCACATCCTCTGTATTTTCTTTATTCTGCAGCACCTCGTAAATAATCCGGTAAATATATCCCACATAATTTTCATAAATTTCCTTTAATCCGGCCTTATCTCCCTGAACCATACGTGCCACAGCTTCTTCAAATTGACGTTCATTCACTCTCTTTTCCCTCTTTTTTGATACGTTTTAGCTGCATCATTTTATGGAAAAAGTTGCTGCCAGAAAAAGGATATTCCTTTTGCTGACAACAACTCTTAGTGCACCTTCCTCTTTTCTATAAGAGCTGGTATTATAATGCCTTAATTCTGTCAACTGCCTCCACCGTATTTTCATAGCTTCCAAAAGCAGTCAGCCTGAAATAGGTTTCTCCGCTTGGCCCAAAGCCTGAGCCAGGGGTGCCCACCACATTCGCCTTTTCAAGCAGATAATCAAAAAATTCCCAACTGGTCATGCCATTAGGCGCTTTCAGCCAGATATACGGTGCATTCACACCGCCTGATACTGTGTAGCCAGCGCTCTTTAAGCCCTCCAAAATATATTTTGCGTTATTCATGTAATAGGCCACCTGCTGCTTTAGCTGTGCTTTTCCATCTTCTGAGTAAACCGCTTCACCGGCACGCTGTACGATATATGGAGCTCCGTTGTATTTGGTTCCGTGTCTCCTTGCCCATAAGGAATGAAGGGTAACCTCGCCGCATTTTAAATCCTTGGGGATTACAGTAAAGCCCAGACGCACTCCCGTGAAGCCGGCATTTTTAGAGAAGGAACGCAGCTCAATCGCGCAGCTTCTAGCTCCTTCACACTCATAGATTGTATGTGGTACATCTTCCTCTGAAATGTATGCTTCGTAAGCTGCATCATAAATGATAACAGCCCCCACCTTGTTTGCGTAATCCACCCACTCCTGAAGCTGGGATTTCGTTATGGTAGAGCCTGTAGGATTGTTGGGGAAACACAGATAAATCAAATCCGGTGCTTCCTTAGGAAGCTCTGGGGCAAAATGATTCTCTGCTACACAGGGCATATAAATCACATCACTCCATACTTCTTTGGCGCTGTCATATACGCCGGTTCTTCCTGCCATCACATTGGTGTCCACATATACAGGATAAACAGGGTCGCAGACGGCAATCTTATTATCCCCGCTGAAAATCTCCTGGATGTTTCCTGCATCACATTTTGCCCCATCTGATACAAATATTTCATCAGCGGCGATTTCACATCCCCTTGCCTTGTAGTCATTGTCGGCAATCGCCTTGCGCAGGAACTCATAACCTAAATCCGGCGCATATCCTTTAAAGGTTTCTGCCTGCGCCATCTCATCTACCGCTCCGTGAAGGGCCTTGATGATAGCAGGCGCTAAAGGCTGTGTCACATCGCCTATACCCAGACGGATAATTTTCTTATCGGGATTTTGTGCCGCATAGGCATTCACCTTTTTCCCAATGGTTGAAAACAGATAGCTTCCGGGAAGCTTTAAATAATTGTCGTTGATTTTAAACATTTTCTCCTCCTTTATCCAATCAATCTATCCTTCATGCCGCTGCTTTACAGCTGCAAAAAACTGTGCGAGAATGTCCGTATTTTTGAGGGCTTAGAAATCATCCTCACGCCATCTAAAAAATTTCACCTTCAAAAACAGTGACCGCGGGCCCTGTCATATAAATCAGATTTTCTTTTCTATCCCACTGAATCTGCAAAGTACCGCCTAACAGTTTAACAGCAACCTGCTCCTTCGTCAATCCATTTAATATACAGGCCACTGAAACAGCGCAGGCGCCGGTGCCGCAGGCCAGGGTTTCTCCAGTACCTCTCTCCCAGACCCGCATCTGTACATTTTCCCTGTCCAATACCTTTACAAATTCCGTATTGGTTCTGTTGGGAAAGCGCACATGGTTTTCAAAAAGAGGGCCTATCTTCTCAAGAGGAAGCTGTGATACCTCGTCCATAAAAATAACGGCATGGGGATTTCCCATTGACACACATGTCATTTGGTATATTTTTTCATCCACCTCGATCCGCTCTCCGATTACCTCCTCTCCATCAGCAATCACCGGAATTTCTGAAGCTTTTAATATGGGCGATCCCATATTAACCCTGACGGATCCTATCAAGCCATTTTCCGGAAATAAAGTGAGATACTTGGTTTTTCCACAGCTGACCACGCTGATTTCAGTTTTGTTCGTCAGCCCTTTATCGTAGACATATTTCCCTACGCAGCGAATCCCATTTCCGCACATTTCAGCCCGCGAGCCGTCCATGTTATACATCTCCATCTCAAAATCGGCTTCCCGGGAGGGATTGATGAAAATAACCCCGTCTCCTCCAATGCCAAAGTGCCTGTCGCTGAGCCGCCTTACGATTTCAGGCTTTTTTTCATCAAGTATCTTTTCTTTGTCACCATTTACATAAATATAATCGTTACCGCAGCCATGCATTTTTGTAAATTTCATCTATTTCCTCATTTCCGCGCTGCTCTTGCACATGACAAAGTTTGTGAATGCAGCGCCGACACAAACTTTTGGGAAAGAAAGATTTATCCTTCCAGCTAAATCAGCATACCACACTTTTCCCAATGCATATATTGCTTTATTTGGGATGAACAATGCAAAAAATGCTTTCTTAATTTTTTCTAATTTAATCGAACCTCATGTGTGACCAGATATCTATCCTGGGAAAGCTCCTCTATCTTCAAATTCATTCCACATACCGATGCGGAAATTACAGTCATGGCATCATCCATATATCCCTGACGATAGG
Source organism: Parablautia muri (assembly GCF_009917485.1). Classification (GTDB taxonomy): domain Bacteria; phylum Bacillota; class Clostridia; order Lachnospirales; family Lachnospiraceae; genus Suilimivivens; species Suilimivivens muri. The sequence goes on along the minus strand of NZ_QZDT01000022.1, from coordinate 46,642 downwards.
TTTCTTCCTGATAAGCCACATACAATTCCTGGGCCAGCTGTGCACCTTCTACCACATTGTAAAATTCATAGCTGCCTTGGCCGTTCTCCACAATTTGGTCATAGCAGTTTTCATAGTAATCAGACAGACTATGCAAAACCTCCTCCTGACTGATGCCAATATCCTCAATATCTTTTAAATCCTTTAACGCTTCCTGTTCCCCGCCACTTTGCGCTTGTAAATCTTCTGGCTGGTCAGGCTCCCGATAAATTTGTCCATTACATGGGGGAAGGTATACAGACAATTCCTTTCTCACATGGGTACCAGCATAATCCTGGTCGGTTTTATTAAAATAGGCATAGTTTCCGCCCTCCGTGTCCGTATCATCCCAGGTGGTATCCACATTGTAATATCCGTCCTCTAGCTCCACAATATTCCATGCATGGTTTTCCCCTGCATATCCGGTACAGTAATAGCATGGTATGCCAAGCTGCTGTAACAAGTATTGGTATGCCCTGGCATATCCTGCGCAAACAGTCTGCCCGTTTACCAATGCGCTATAAGCGCTCTGGTTCATTTCTGCCCCCATATTATAAGTAATTCGCTCTATCAGCGCATCATGAATGTACTTTTCCTTCTCATAATCACTTTGAAGGCCGTTTGCGCCTGACAAGACTGAATTTGCATTCTCGTTAAAAACAGCTTTGGCCTCTTCCAGCTCCAGCGCGGTCCGGTTAAAGCGCAAATCAATTTCCACACACTGTCCATCTCTTTTGTATTTACAAAAATACGCCGTATCCAGCCAGAAAAGCTCCGGATGATCGTTATACACTGCCTGGAAAACCGTTCTAAGCTGCGCAGCGGATATGTCCTCTACCGGCGCAAACATTTGATTTAAATCATTGGCGTTTGCATAAATCTGCCGGTAAAGATGCTTTCCCTTTTCATCCAACATAGCATAGTAAGGATAATAAACAGCGTCAAATATAAGGCCATCACCAGTGTTACCCACCCCCAGCTGGGTTTGCAAAAGGTCAGCAACCTCATCTTCAACCTGTTCCCGTTCATCCTGCACTTCCTGATAGCCATTTTTGCCAGCCACGTTCTCCGGCACAGACAGCTCCGATTCTTCCGGCGGAATATAATCCTTGACGATGTCCTCTGCAAGCCCTTCTTCCTTTGCCGGCATATCCAAATCCTCGTCCATGCCAAGTGCACCATCCGTTCCCTGCTCATTATCTACGCCTGAATCAACAGCGTATATCGTACTGAACTCATTTGAACCATCTGCACCGATTCTATTCAAATCTTCCGCTTCATTTTCATCTGCATATAAAAAATTGGCTACTGCCTTTGTGACGTCCGGACGAAAAGCGCACAGAATTATAAAGCCACATAGCAAAGCAAATAATATTAAAAGTAAAATACTCAAACTTTTTAAAAATTTCATTTTAATCCCTCTTGCTTCCGGCAGCTCACAAATTGGGCGTTGGCACAAATTTGTTGTGTGAAAAATTTCCGGAATTTTATTTCTGTTTTTACACTGCTCCCATGATTCCGCTGCGCAGAATCACAAATTCATGCAGAGAATGCCCGTATTTTCCTTTGCACGGATTTGTTCATACAATGAAAATAGTCCTCCGTTTTGGAAGACTATTTTTCCCGTTCCTCTTTCACCACAGTTCATTCTCCAAAATCCACTTTAGCACTGAGGAACTGTTTTGGATGATGAATTAACTTTACCGCTGCACACGGGCGCCTGCGCCGCCCATGATTGCCTCAACCTCTTTCTTGCTGGCCATAGTAGTATCACCAGGCGTAGTCATAGCAAGGGCTCCGTGAGCCGCCCCATAATTAACTGCCAGTTCTGCGTTTTCCGTGGTCATTAATCCGTAAATAAGGCCTGATGCAAAAGAGTCACCACCGCCCACACGATCCAGAATTTCCAAACCTTTATAGTCCTTCGCCTTGTAAATCTCTCCATCCGCCCAGCAGATTGCGCTCCAGTCATTAACGGTAGCCGTCTTTACCTCCCGCAAGGTGGTTGCCACAGCCTTAAAATTCGGATAAGTTTCTGCTGCATGATTAATCATTTTCTTATATCCGTCCAGGTTCAGCTCTTTTAAATTCTCATCATTTCCTTCTATTTCGAAGCCAAGACATGCCGTGAAATCTTCCTCGTTGCCAATCATTACATCCACATACTTGGCAATTTCCTTGTTAACCTCCTGAGCTTTGCCCTGCCCGCCAATTGCGCTCCACATGGAAGGACGATAATTCAGGTCATAGGATACCACTGTTCCGTATTTCTTAGCTGTCTTAATAGCCGCAATCACTGTCTCGCAAGCCTGCTCCGACAAAGCCGCATAAATTCCGCCCGTATGCAGCCAGCGTACGCCCAGCTCGCCAAAAATAGAATCAAAATCAAAGTCCTCAGGCGTTGCCTTGGAGATTGCAGTGTTTGCCCTGTCAGAGCAACCTACGGCCCCTCGTATACCAAAGCCTCTCTCCGTAAAATTCAAACCATTCCTGCAAATTCTCCCGATGCCATCTGTTTTCATCCATTTAATCAAGGAGGTATCTACTCCTCCCTGAAGGATAAAATCTTCCATCAGCATTCCGATTTCATTATCTGCAAACGCAGTAATAACACCGGTCTTCATTCCAAAACAACGTCTTAATCCGCGAACCACATTGTACTCTCCGCCGCCTTCCCATGCGCGGAAAGACCTGGCCGTGCGGATTCTGCCCTCTCCCGGGTCTAACCTGAGCATAACCTCTCCCAATGACACTGCATCAAATTTACAGTTCTCTGGCGCTCTTAAATTTAAATTCATTTTTATACCTCCTGCATATCACAAGCTTACCATACTGCCTTCATAAATCCCATACCTATACCCCTGCATATCGCAAGCTATGCTTGCGACACCGCACCGATTCATATTTCTCCTTATACTATATACTATCTTCACAGACATAAAGAGCCTTTATAATTTAGCTACGGATGCTTTTAGCAAGCTCTGCCGCTTCTTTTGTCAGCTGGCAAATCTTTGCAAAATCGCCTGCCTTAATCAAATCTCCCTTCACCATCCAGCTTCCGCCACAGCACAAAATCTTCGAAAAATCCAGATAATCTTTCAGGTTCTTTGCACTGATTCCGCCGGTGGGCATAAATTTCACCATCGTGTAAGGAGCCGCCATAGCCTTAATCATCGCGATTCCGCCTGCCTGCTCTGCCGGGAAAAATTTCACTACCTTAAGCCCACGCTTTACAGCCTGTGCAACCTCTGAGGGCGTCACGCAACCAGGAAAAACAGGAATACCTTTTTCCAGACAGTAGTCAACAATTTCTCCGTCAAAGCCTGGGCTTACAATAAATTTCGCGCCTGCGTTTGCCGCACGGTCTACCTGCTCCTTGGTCAAAACAGTACCTGCGCCTACCAGCATATCCGGATATTTTCCGCTCATCAGGCGAATGGATTCCTCCGCTGCCTCTGTACGGAACGTCACTTCTGCGCAAGGCAGACCGCCGTCAATCAATGCTTCTGCCAGAGGGAGCGCATCCTTTGCATCATCCAGGACCACTACAGGGACTACCCCCAATTCATAAAAACGTTCTTCAATTGTTTTCATTTCAATATCCTTTCTTTATTATTTTTATACTATAATCAAAGCCCAAATTTTTCATACTGTCAAGAACTAATTATGAGCAGCAAGGTAAATCATGTTACACAGAGCGGCCCTTAGGCCATGAATCGAAATGTTACGGCCAGTCAAAGCGTGTTTGAAAACATTAATATCTATAATAGGGTCTGCCTCCACAGCAAAGTCCCCCGCCTCCACAGCATAGGTTACAAAGCAGATTAGCAATGCATAATTTCAAGCAAAGCCCATTGCCTCCCATATAAGGCTGTCCGTAAGTATATTGTCTCTGCCGGTACCAGCTGTCCCCATTTTCAAATTGGTAAACCAATGCACTGTAATCCCGATTACCCGGCTCCATTGCCTGGGCTCTCCTTGCATGTTCCAGAGCCGATACCTGATTCCCCAGCCCTGCATGTGCCAGTGCACTATAGTAATACCATCTGGCGCTGCGGGCGCTTTCCCCCATACCGTCAAGCACATTTCTGGCTTCTTTATAATAACCATTCCTTACATAATTGCCTGCTGCCCTAAGATGATTATCTTCTTCATAGCCGGTTCCCATGCCGCCATAAGCGCCCCCGAAATCGCCAAAACCTCCAAAGTCGCCAAAACCGCCATAGCCACCTGCATTTCCATAAGATCCCCCTGATGCATTTTGCTGGTAACTATACCCTTTCGTCCGTTCCTTCATAATCTGCTGGTATGCCTGCTGTATTTCTTTAAATTTATCTTCTGCTTCTTCCTTGTGCGGATTATTGATGTTAGCATCAGGATGATATTTCCTGCTAAGCGTCTTATATGCTTTTTTTATTTCTTCCTCTGTAGCATTTCTGGAAATACCCAGAACTTCATATGGATCACGCATTTTTTACTCCCTGTCTGCCATCCGCTTTACTTCCTTCTCGTTTCTGCCTTACCATCTCATATCTATACCATATGCCGGAATAAAGAATATTTCGCAGAATCTCTACATTATCAATCAGCGGAAGCTTCTCAAACTCCTTACAGCACTCCGCCATAATCATCGTGAGGATTGTTTTCGTTTCCTCCTCGAAATCCGGATCATTGAATTTTTTGGCAAAAGGATTGTATCTGTTCAGTTTCATATCCTCCTCAATGTCCTCGTAGGCATCCAGCAGATAAATAAACTTTCCCAGGTAAAATCCCATGACCTTCAGGTTATCATGCCATTCATCCTCCCATATAGCCATAATCTCTCCCATAATCCTCCCAAAGGTTCCTGCCATCCGGTCAATATCTTGATTTTTCTTCTTTTCCTGTACAGATAGCTCGCGCATCAGATTGTCAATTCTTCTCGCCTTGTCCCCATATACGGCATTGATTTTCCGGCAGCCGCCCTTAAGCAGCTTTCCATATGCAAGACGGGTCAGCTTTTTTTCATCCTCCCAATCATCCTTACATTTATAGCTGGTAAACAATATATTCATGTCTGCCCCATAGGAACAAAATATGTTATCCCTGACTGTATGCTTTTCAAAGGGATGGGCAATACACTTCATTTCGCTTACCTTTGTCTCCGGCTCATACAGACTGCTGAGCAGCATCACCAGAAACGTCATATCGTAAGTGAGACTGAGCTGTCCCAGCTTCCCATATTGTCTGTGCAATGCCTGGCAAAGTCCACAATAGTAAGAATGATAAATATCAAACTCCTTGAACTTCATATCCCCCTTATTGATAATAATATATCCGAACATGATTTTCTCCTGTTTGAATTTATTTTAGCTTCTTTTGATGAAGGTCTGGCCACACTTAGGGCATCTGATTTCAATTTTGCCCTTACCTCTTGGAATCCTGATCTTTTGCCTGCAGGAAGGGCATTTATAAATGTGATGCGTCCTGCGCTGGCTCATGTCGCGCCTAAAGGCTGCGAAGCGCTGTTTTGCCTTGTATTCATATCGCATATAAGCGCTGTTTTCCTCCCGGCGCTTATAGATATTTTTAGACAACATCCTGAAATAGGCATATATAATCAGCCCTATGCCAATTACATAAAAAGGTCTAATGCCAAACAATGATATGCCAAAACACACCAGCGATAAAATCATCAGGAAACGATTTAACTGGTCACTGCCGTATCTTCCCTGCATAAAGCGATAAAATTTTTCCCTCAATATAGTACCCTTGCCTTTCGGTTTTTCGTTCTTTCTCAATCCTACTTCTTTCTTTGCCATAAATCAATAAACGCAATATTAAGGAATCTAAAGAATTTCTAAAAGAGCATCCGGCTTCATAAACCGGCTTTCGAACAAAAAGAGCAGGCAATGCCTGCTCCTGAAGTTTTCCGTAACACAAAAATGCCGCATTAGGATATTTCATTTCTATATCCCTGCATATCGCAGGCTATACTTGCGATACAGCCACCGATAAAGAGTTTGGAAGTAAACTTCCAAACTTTCACTAATCCTCAATATCCTGATCTGCTGCCACCGCTGACACCACAGAGGATACTACGGATACAATAACTGCAATAATAATAATGAGCAAACCGCCGCCTAATAATACAAATTCCATCTTTATACCTCCTCTATACAATAGTTAAAGCCTATTGTCATGTATCACAAGCTGCACTTGCGATACTACGCTATTAGACAACCTGAAAGTTTACTTCCAGGCTTCCCCTCATACATATGCTTACATCAACAAAACTATTGTACTAAATAAGCAGTAAATTTTCAACCATAAAATAGATCAGACAGGGAAATCAATTATTCCGCCATTTCATCTATCCATATCGGCTCTATATACCTTCCATCCCGGCTCAATGCAAAATGTAAATGCGGACCGGTACTTTTTCCGCTGTTTCCCACAGTTGCAATCTGTTCTCCCTGTTTCACCTCCTGTCCATCCTGCGCCAAAATTTCACCGCAGTTAGCATAATAAGTCATCTCTCCGTTTTCATGCAGAAGAATTACATAATTTCCGCAGTTGTCATCCCATCCTGTCTCAAATACTGTCCCATCCTCCGCTGCATTCACAGATGTTCCTTCTTCCGCTGCAAAGTCAACACCGCTGTGGAAAAGCTTCTCCTGTGTAACCGGGTGTTCACGATAGCCATAATCATTTGATATACTGATAACTTCTACCGGAACGTGATAGCCTGTTATCTGCCCAGGTTCCTTATCCTGCCTTAATAAAACTTCATAGCTATCTATAACCCCAGCATAATATGTATGCTCAGTTACATCATCCTTTTCCGGGGTATCTTCTCCAGAGTCACTTGTAAAATATTCATGAGTTGTTATCTCCATGCTCTCTGATGGAATATCCTCATAAAATATCTGCTCCGCCGGCAGCAAATCAATTGTCCCGGCTTCGTCCCCTGCCAGATTTTCTTCTTCATACCCTTTTTGCGGCGTCTCCTTTTCTTCCACAGATACTTGCAGTTTCCACCGTCCGTCCACTAAAAGCAGGGCAGCCGCAGCAGCAATCACAACAGATATAACTGCCATCACCCAAGGTTTTACTGCTTTTTGCTTCACCACATTTTCAATTCTTGTTTTCACGCTGTTTTCCCCAAACGCAATCGGGCAGCCTGGTTTCCGGCAGCGCTCCTGCTCCCGCAAAAAGAGCAAAAGGGTATGGGCATAGGCTTTTTTGTTTTCATATCCTATCCTTTTCAATACGGCTTCATCACAGGCAGTCTCCATATCCTGCTCCATAAAGTAAAAGGCAAGCCACACAAGAGGATTGAACCAATGGATGCACAAAGCCAGATAAGCCGCTGGCTTAATCAGGTAGTCCTTACGCAAAATATGTATCTTTTCGTGCTCCATCACCATTTTTTGCTGGTCTCCCGTAAGATTTGCCGGCAGGTAAATAGCAGGTTTTATCCATCCCGCCACAAAAGGTTCCCTTATTTCTTCTGAAATAATAACAGGCGGATATCCATACTGATCTTTACAGCCTTTTAACTTCAACATCCATCTGCCGTAATTGACTGTACCATATAGAACAAAAGCTGCACATCCGGCCAGCCATAAAATACTCGCTCCAAACCATATCATCCCCCTGTCAGGTTTCACTCCTTCTTTCTCCTTAAAGAGAGTTGTATTCCTATTTACTTCTATTGGTTTCTTATTTATTTCCTCTTTCCCCGTATCGGTTTCTGTTTCACCATTCCCTTCTCCTGCCGCCTCGCTTATCTGCCAGGATCCCTCCACCTGTTTTCCTTCATCGTTCCATGTATCCATCGCCAAACCGGCTCCTGCTTCCATCAGTCGGGCATAAGGAATAACGCCCCAGTCCATCTCCACAGAAACAGGGCAGAGTAGCCGGATAAAAACGACTATCCACAAAAAATAGGAAAATATTCTGGGCGCATGCTTTAATAAAAGCCGTAAAAACATAACTACAAGGATGACGAAGGACGCGGTCATACTCATATTCAAAATATGTATAAAAATTCCTGTCATCCCTTCATGCCTCCTTCCAAATAATCTTCCCTGTACTCATCAATCCATTTTTCCATTTCTCCCACTTCTTCCGCCGAAAGCTTCCTTCCATTGCAAAAGGCTGTTAAAAATCTGGGCAGAGAACCTGAAAATACATCCTCCACATATTTCCTGCTCTGGACACCATAAAATTCTTCCCTGCTCATTTTAGCGCTCACCACCGCATTTTCATTTTGAAATATACCTTTTTCACACATTTTTTTGAGTACGGTGTAGGTGGTTGATTTCTTCCAGTTCATTTTACTTTCACATACTTTCACCAATTCCGATGAGGTAAGAGGTTCCCTCTCCCAAATAATTTCCGCAAATTTCATTTCCGCTTCTCCCAGCTTGTAATTTCCCATATAAATCCCCCATGCTGCCAGTTCCTGCAAATTTGGGCGTTGGCACAAATTTGTCTGTGAAAAATTTATTTTTCACACACAGTAATCCTCCCTATTACCAATTCCTCACACGAACAGACGTTGGTACAAACTCCTTGGTCTATCCTTAATAGACCTCTTTCTTTTTTAGTCTATATTAAATAGACCATCATGTCAAGAGAAATGCAAAAAATGTATATTTTATAAATTTACTTATCAAATCAACCAATAGCAAAAACATAAAATATTGATAATTAAATTAGCTTTACACGCTCCGTGCAATCCGTTATAATAAAACTGCATCAGGTATTCATCTTACGGAATTAGATAGGAACAAAGAATAAAACAACCACATTCATTTCGTTGTAGGAGGAAATCACCATGTGGAAGCAAAGAATTTTAATCACAACAATCATAGGCATTTTCTTTGCCTCAATTATGGCACTGCCGGTATCTGCTCACGGCGGACATCACCACAAACAGCGCAGACAAAAAGAGTCTGTCACCTGTCAGGTATGCACAGTTGAAGACTGCGCTGCAGCAGGAAGACATACACATAGTGGCATAACATACTGTGGATATGCGCATGAAAATGGGATATGCGATGGTTCCTGCGCTGCATTGTGCAGTGATGCCAATTGCACCATTTCCGGAAGGCACACCCACAGCGGTGTAACTTATTGCGGATATGACCATGAAACCGGTTTTTGTAATGGTTCCTGTTCCGCTCTTTGCGTAAGTGGGGATTGTACTGTTTCCGGAAGGCATACCCATAACGGTGTTACCTACTGTGGATATCATCACGAAAGTGGGTTTTGCGATAATTCCTGTACCACCGGGAATCACCACTGTTAAGAACCAACCGGCATATTTTCTGCATGTTCCTTACAAATAAGAAATTATAAAAAATCATATTTAACCAGCGTCAGCCCACAGGCTGGCGCTGTAGGACCTGCCATTTGACGGTCTTTCGCTTCTAAAATTGTCTTCACACTTTCCGGTCTGCCATTCCCCCGTCCTATTTCCATCAGCGTTCCGGCTATAATTCTTACCATATTATAAAGAAAACCGCTGCCACATACTCTGATAACAATTTCATCGGCCTCCTTTTCTACCGTTAGCTCATAGATTGTTCTGACTGTGGATTCAACCACTGCGCCAACCGCACAAAAGCTCTTAAAATCATGCTCACCTTCAAGATAAACTGCCGCCTGCCGCATTTTTTTTACATCCAATGGAACATATGTAAAATAGGCATATAATCTTTTGGTAGGAATAGGAAAATGTGCGTTTAGTATCCGGTATTCATAAGTTTTACGGCTGCTGCAGTGTCTCGGATGGAAAGTAGTTTCCACTTCTTCAGAGCTTTGGATTCTGACATCCTCCGGCAGTCTCTGATTCAAGGCATATGAAATCTTTTCCGCCGGAATACGGGTGTCTGTATCAAATACCGCCACGTTGCACAGAGCATGCACACCGGAATCCGTTCTGCTCGCTCCAATCACTTGAATTTCTTTCTGCAGCAGCGCGCTCAACGCACTGTTTAATTCTCCCTCTATGGTACGCCTTCCAGGCTGAAGCTGCCAGCCATGATAAGCCGTACCGTCATAAGCCACCACAAGTTTTACTCTTTTCATACTCCCCCACGCCGCCGCATAAAGCATTGCCATTTCTCACCACAAAATCTTTCCACACACCACGCACAAAACCAGATAGCAAAGGACCGCGCCATATGCCAGTCTGTCTCTCATTTTATAAATAAGCGGCTTCATTTTAGTGCGGTGCTCACCACCTCTATAGCACCTAGATTCCATTGCCATTGCCAGATCATTTGCCCTGCGAAATGCTGAAATAAACAAAGGTACAAGCAAAGGTACAAGACTCTTTGCCTTTTTTATCAGATTTCCGCTTTCGAAATCAGCCCCCCGGGCCATCTGCGCCTTCATAATCTTATCTGTTTCTTCCAATAAAATAGGGATAAAACGCAAAGCAATGGACATCATCATTGCAATCTCATGAACAGGCACCTTAAGCACTCTCAAAGGTCCCAGCAGCTTTTCCATACCGTCTGTCAGCTGATTAGGCGTTGTGGTTAGAGTCATCACAGATGAACCCATAAGGAGAAACACAAGACGCACAGCCATAAATACCGCCTGCCTTATACCCTCTTTGGTAATCTGCAGCTTCCAGAAGGATACCACCACTTCCCCCGGCGTCAGAAACAGATTAAAAATCAGCGCTATAATCAGCAGGAATAAAATCGATTTCATTCCTCTGACCATAAATTTGACAGGAACCTTGGACAGCTTAATAACCAGCGCCAAAAAAAGGCCGGCCAGTATATAACCCACAATATTATCTACAACAAAAAGCGAAATGATATAACAGACAGTGGTTACCAGCTTAACCCTGGGGTCAAGCCTGTGTATAATGGAATCCGTCTGATAGTATTGTCCCAGCGTAATATCTCTTAACATTCTAATCTCCTATGCTTCTGGCAGCCAGCAAATTCTATCCGTACAAAGTACGGTATGTGTACGAAGTACGGTGCATCATATCTTTAGTGCGTCAAGGATAGCCTTCCGCGCTTCCTCAATGGTGATAATATCCGTATCCACATCAAAACCATTTCTTTTCAGTTCCTGCATAATATATGTCACCTGAGGCGCGGCAAGGCCAACCTCCTCAAGCTCCCTGTAATAGCGAAATACCTCTCTCGGCTCATTGTCAAGCATAACCTGCCCCTTATTCATGACAATGATCCTGTCCACATATTTCGCCACGTCTTCCATGCTATGTGAGACAAGTATAACCGTCATCCCCGTTTCTTCCCGCAAGCCGGCGATCCGGTCTAAAATTTCGTCCCTTCCCTTAGGATCGAGTCCCGCCGTAGGTTCATCTAAAATAAGCACCTCTGGCTGCATGGCAAGCACACCTGCAATAGCCACTCTGCGCTTTTGCCCTCCGGATAAGTCAAAGGGAGACTGATAGAAATATTCATCCTCAAGCCCTACCTGTTTTAAGGCCGCATAGGCCCGAAGCTCCACTTCCTTTTTGCTAAGGCCAAGGTTTTTAGGGCCAAAACATACATCAGAAAAAACGTCAATCTCAAACAGCTGATGTTCCGGATACTGGAAGACAAGTCCTACTTTGCTGTGCAGTTCTTTCTTATTGTAGTCATTGTCGTGAATGTCTGCGCCATTATAATAGATGTTGCCGCCGGTGGGCACAAGCAGCCCGTTTAAATGCTGCACCAGCGTAGATTTTCCCGAACCGGTGTGTCCAATCAAACCGATAAACTGCCCGTCCGGTATCATCAGGTTAATATCTTTCAGCGCTGCAAACTCCATGGCTGTGCCCGCCTCATATATATGATTCACATGATCTAAAATAATAGACATTTTTATACCCCCTGCACACTGCAAGCTATGCTTGCGGTACTGCGTTCATAGAAAGTTTGGAAACTTACTTCCAAACTTCCTCCATTTATTCCTATAGGCTCCCGGAATCCCTTTGTGCCTGACTGATGCTGGAAGGTTTACCAAGTACATGTCAATCCGGCTGCTAACCTTTGCGCCGTCTGATAGCGCTAAGAGATGCAACCAATTCCTCACAAGTCAGTATCCCTGCCGGAATGGCAAGCCCGCTTTCCCTAAGCTCATGGGCAAGCAGCGTTACCTGTGGCACGTCCAGCCGCAAAGATTTCAGTTTTTCCACCTGGCTGAAAATCTCCTTAGGGGTTCCTTCCATAGCGATTTTTCCTTTATCCATCACAAAAACTTTATTTGCATAAATGATTTCTTCCATATAATGGGTAATCAGGATTATTGTGATTTCCTCCACATCATTTAAGGCCCGCACCGCTCGTATCACTTCCCTGCGTCCATTGGGGTCTAACATGGCTGTTGGCTCATCTAACACAATGCATTTGGGATGCATGGCAATCACACCTGCAATAGACACCCTCTGTTTCTGACCCCCGGACAGCTTATTGGGGGAATGTTTTCTAAATTCATACATTCCCACTGCCTTAAGGCTCTCCTCCACCCTCTTCCAGATTTCCTCTGTTGGCACGCCAAGGTTTTCCGGACCAAAGCCCACATCCTCCTCCACTACCTGTCCGATAATCTGGTTGTCAGGATTTTGGAAAACCATACCCGCTTCCTGCCGGATATCCCATAAATTGGCATCCTTGGAAGTATCCTTTCCATCCACCCACACGGTTCCTTCCGTGGGGTAATGGATTGCATTGATGTGCTTGGCAAGGGTCGATTTCCCGGACCCATTATGACCTAGTATTGCAATGAAATCTCCCTGGTCAATCGAAAGGTTTACATCATCCACTGCGCGGGTGATGCCCTCTACGTTTCCTTCTTCATCTCGTCTTATATATTCAAATACCAGATTTTTGGTTTCTACAATTCCCATTTTGATTTCCTTTTCGGCTTTTCCTGCTTTATTCGTCCTATATTGTACAGGATATTGTTTTTATTTGCAATAGAATGTGTTTTATCGTATGATTGAAAAAAGAAAACCGTTCTATTTCACATGTTGTCCAGAAGACGCTTGGAAAAGTAGCAGAAAACCTTTTGAAATGATAGGGAGATTAGAATGAAAAAAGGAATAGGATCGATTATTTTTTTGGTTGTAATGATTTTAGCTTGTTCTGTGGCGGTCAGGATGCTTACCAGAGGGGAAACACTTTCGGAATATGCCAATGAACATCCTGAAACTGCTTACGCAACGCCGATAGCCACAAGCAAACCTGCAGCTTCTCCAACTAAATCGCCTGCAGCTGTTACCGGGACTAAGGCATCCCCTGCTGCGAAGGCTGCTATAGCGCCACAGGAGGATATATCTCCTACGTCCATTCCTGTTTCCGAACAGAAATTTATCCCGATTGCGGCGGAAACCTCCGACAGTGTCCATTATCAGGACGGCTTCTTTTATCAGCCTTTGACGGATGCGGTGATTGCACGCATTACCGGTATTTCTTACCCAATCACACAGACCCTTGCCCCTGTTCTTTCCTTAGAAGCGGTAAATGTGGTTCCTGATGATGAAAAGCTGGCAATTGATTATGAGGATTTGCGCTATTTGAATGTGCTTTATTATGATTTTGAAGGACAGGTGCAAACCGGGGAATTAATCTGTAATAAAGGAATTGCTCAGGATTTGGTTGAGATTTTTTATGAACTGTATCTGAACGAGTATCAAATAGAAAAAATAAGGTTGATTGATACCTATGGCGGGGATGACACGGCTTCTATGCTGGATAACAATACCTCCTGCTTTAACTACCGGGTGGTGGACGGAACCAACAGTCTTTCCAAGCATGCCTTAGGCTGCGCCATTGATGTAAACCCTTTTTATAATCCTTATGTTGTATATAACAAAAATGGCCGCGGGGAAACTTATATTTCTCCTGCCGGCAGTGAAAAGTATGCCGACCGCACCCAAAATTTCCCTTATAAAATTGACGAAACAGATTTGTGCTATAAACTTTTTACAGCCCATGGCTTTACATGGGGCGGAAATTGGAATTCCAGCAAAGACTACCAGCATTTTCAAAAAGTTGTTAACTAAAAATTTCAATCCCAATTATCTGCTTAAGATGCTTTTGAAAAGGAGAAGAAAATCATGCATGCAAGTTCTATGTGTATATCCTGCCTGTTATCCAAACAGGAAAAGTTAATCAGGCCTTTCGGCGATGAAGCCAAAAAATCCCGGTACTTACATCAGGTATTGGAAATTTTATATCATCATGGACAGACCCGTTCCGCTCCATGGCTTGCCGCACAGATTGACCTGTTGTATAAGGATTTCTGGGGCGGCACGGAAGATTACACACCTCAAAAACACAAATACAATCAATTACTCCTTGGCCTGGAGGGCGAAATAGAGCAAGCGATACGTTCTTCGGATGATCCGGTCAAAGAATGTATGAAATATGTGTGTGCGGCAAACTATATTGATTTTTCCGCCGTTGAAAATGTAAATGAAGACACCCTGAAAAAGCTGCTGGCTAAGGCTCCTTACGAGACGATTTCGCCACAGGAGTATGCGGCCTTTCAATCGGATTTACGTAAGGCCGATACCCTGGCTTATGTAACGGATAACTGCGGCGAAATTGTTTTGGATAAATTGTTTATCAAATGCCTGAAAGAAAGCTTTCCCCGCTTACAGATCACCGTTATTTTAAGAGGGGAGGATGTGATCAATGACGCCACTTTGACGGATGCACAGGAAGTAGGACTGACAAATCTTGTCACCTGTATCGGAAACGGCAGTAGTGCGCCCGGTACTGTTTTGGAGGAATTAAGTCCTTGCGCAAAACAGATTTTATTAAATGCCGACCTGGTTATTTCAAAGGGGCAGGGGAATTTTGAGAGCCTGTACGGCGAAGGCCTTAACCCATATTATTTATTTTTGTGTAAATGCGAGCTGTTTGTCCGCAGATTTGGATTAAACCAGTTTGAAGCGGTGTTTAAAAAGGAAGAAAGAATTGACATGAAACATGCTTTCACATCTTAAAACTTGTTTGGAAAATTGTTTTTTGCCTCATGTGCGGCACAATTTGTGAGAGTTTTGGCTTAAATTTGCAGACTGTTGACAATGTGGAGGGGTAACATGCATCGCATTATGATTATCGAAGATGAACCGGCTGTCCGTGAAGAATTGGCTCTTTTATTAAAAAATGAAGGCTACCATGTCTTGCCTGTCACGGACTTTACGGATGTGCCGCAGCAGACGGCAAATTACCGCCCGCATCTTATTTTGCTGGATATTGGTCTGCCCGGTGGGGACGGCTTTTCTTTGTGTGTCAATCTCCGAAAATCTGCTGATGTGCCCATTATTTTTGTCACCGGTAAAGATTCCGGGGCGGATGAAGTGAAAGCCTTAAGCCTTGGAGGCGATGATTACATTACAAAGCCGTACAGCGTGCCGGTACTTCTGGCCCGTATCAAGGCCGTTCTGCGCAGAATAAATAAAGCCCCGGGCGCCGATGTGATAGAAATAGAAGGACTGTCTTTGGATTTAGCAAAGGGCACTGTTTCGAGGGGTACGAAAAAGGCGGTTTTATCCCGGAATGAGCTGCAGATTTTGGCCTGTTTGATGGCGTATGCAGGGGAAATCGTCTCCCGCGCGGATTTGATTGAAATGCTGTGGGATAATCAAATTTATATTGACGATAATACGCTCAGCGTCAATGTCACAAGGCTTCGAGGAAAGCTAAAGGATATTGGTGCGGCTGACTTAATTAAGACACGCAGGGGAATGGGGTATCAGCTATGACTTTGGGGGAATTTTTCTCTGACCGTTTAGGACGGCTTCTTTTGCAGGCAGCAGTGGTAATTGGTGCGGCTTTTTTTCTGCTGGCTGTGGGAACCTGGCCAGGAGTGGTTGTACTGCTTTTGATTTTATTTTTTATAACTTTTGGGGCCATAGAGATTTGTGATTTTATCAAATGCCGCAGACAGCTGCTGGAATTAGAAAGGATTATGGAGGGGTTAGACCTAAAATACTTGTTTGCCGAATGCGTTCCCAAACCGGAAACCATTTATGAACGTAAATTACTGGATTTATCCCGCAGGGCAGGACGCGCTATGGTCAGTGCTGTTTCCGATGCCAAGGCCGCCCAGCGGGAATATCGGGAGTATGTGGAAAGCTGGGTCCATGAAATCAAAGCGCCAATCACCGCTTTACAGTTAATCTGCCAAAGTACTGATTCAAAAACCAGGAGAAGGCTTTTAGAGGAACTTATGCAAATCGAGGCTCACGTAGAAAGAGCCTTATTTTATGCCCGGGCGGAAAGTCCTGAAAAAGACTTTCTGATCAGAAAGGCAAGCCTTGACGAAATTGTTTCCGGCGCTATCCGCCATCACAAAGCCCTGTTGATTCAAAAAGGCATTCGGGTAGAGACAAGGGATTTGGCTAAAACTGTTTATACGGATACAAAATGGATGGATTTCATACTGGGACAGCTCCTGCAGAACGCAGCCCGCTATCGTCATGAACACCGGACCCCTGTCATTACACTTTCTGCAAAAGAGCTTGGAAAACAGGTTCAGTTGACTGTCTGTGACAATGGCATTGGCATCCCCGCCCATGAGCTGCCCCGTGTTTTTGACAAAGGTTTTACCGGAAGCAACGGGCGCGCCCGGGGCGGCTCTACCGGAATGGGGCTTTACCTTTGCCGCAATCTGGCAGAGAGTCTTGCAATTGATTTGCAGATTACATCGGTGGAAAATGAAGGAACAACTCTTACCCTTACTCTGCCTTCCAAGGAAAATCTTACAAAATCGTAAGGTTATTCCATATAAATCCAATACAAGAACCCTTCCGGCTGATGTATGATAGAGCGCGTAAGAACAGCTTCAGAAATAAGGAGGGGCATGTATGCTGCAAGTAAAAAACATTGAAAAATATTACGGCAATCAAAATAATGTGACAAAAGCCTTGGACAGGGTGAGCTTTGATGTGTGTGACGGGGAGTTTATCGCCATTATGGGAGCCTCCGGCAGCGGTAAGACTACCCTGCTTAATTGTATTTCCACCATTGATACGGTAAGCGCCGGAGATATTTTGCTAGAAGGGGAAAATATTGCCGACTTGCCTGCCGACCGGTTAGCCCGTTTCCGCCGGGAAAAGCTTGGATTTGTTTTTCAGGACTTTAATCTGCTGGATACGTTAACCATAGAGGAGAATATCGGTCTGGCCCTGTCTCTTAATCATCAGGACCCCGGAAAGGTCCAAAACCAGGTGAAAGCCGTGGCATCAAAGCTTGGCATCACCGATATTTTAGAAAAATTCCCCTATCAGGTCTCCGGAGGCCAAAAACAGCGGGCGGCCTGCGCCCGGGCTATGGTGGCAGGGCAGTCCCTCCTTCTGGCTGATGAGCCTACCGGCGCTTTGGACTCCAGGGCATCTAAAAATCTTCTGGAGATTATGACCGGGATGAATCGGGATATGGGTGCAACGATCCTGATGGTCACACACGATGCATACAGTGCAAGCTATGCCGGCCGAGTGCTATTTCTTAAGGATGGACGCATTTTCAATGAACTGTTAAAAGGCCAGCGAAACCGCTCTGTCTTTTATCATGAAATTTTGGATGTGTTAGCTTTGTTAGGAGGTGATGTCAGTGACGTTATCTAGCTTATCCCTTCGCAATGCAAAGCGTCAGACAGGAGATTATCTAGTCTACTTTGTCTCTATTGTTATAGTAGCCGCATTGATTTATGCTTTCAACGGCCTTGTATTTTCCCAGGAGCTCCAAAGCCTGTCTAGTCGTTTTAGGGATCTTTCGTCCATTATTATTTCGGCCAGCATTGTGGTCATTTTTATTATGAGCTGGCTGGTTTCTTATACAATAAATTTTATGCTCACCCAACGCAGCCGGGAATTTGGTACTTATCTTCTGATTGGTGTGGAAAATAAACAGATTGCCCGGATGTTTTTTATGGAAAATCTGGCTGTGGGCGGATGTGCGCTGGCCTTGGGCCTCCTTCTGGGCAATCTATTGTTCCAGATGCTTCGGGCTATCGTATTTGCCCTGTTTGGAACGCCATATCATTTTTCTTTTTTCTTTCCCCTAAAAGCGGTGGGATTGACACTGTTTTACTTTGTACTCATTTATCTGCTTGCCCAAATGAAAAGCCGTAAGCGCATAAGGCGGATGAAGATTTATGACCTAATCTATTATGAAAAGAAAAATGAGGAAGAAGCCCTCAAAGCAAGCCCGGTAAGAAGGTGGATTTTTACCATATCCATTGCGCTGGGAATCATAGGAACTGTTTTGATTATGGCAGGCTCTCTGTCCTTAGGCTTTATTGGGGCGGGTTGTATCATTGCTTTTCTCTATGGTTTTTTCTTAAGCTTTGCCTCCGGCGTCCCTGCATTTTTTCATAAACATCCGACCCTGAAATACAAAAGGCAGAACCTTCTGGTGTTCCGCACCCTTGCATCCAAGCTCTCCACCATGGGAATCATCATGGCAACCATTTCAATGCTCCTTGTGGCCACCATTATTTCCGAGGGGATGGGGATGATTTTCCGTGGGATATTCGCAGGACGCGCTACGCTAAATGGCTGTTTTGACATTCTCCTTAGCGCCCATGACACCAATGAGGAAGTCTTTACCGCCAGCCTTGATTATATCGAAAAGAACATTCCCATAAAAGCAAATATGCGATATCAGGTGTATCTGGCAGAAACTTCTAAGACCATGGAGTATATAGAAAGCCGTACCAGTTATTATCGTCATTACCAATATGACACTGTTATGCGGGAAAGCGACTATATAGCCCTTCGGGCAATGCTGGGCTATCCGCCTGTTACATTAACTGACGGTCAGTATCTGATTCACTGTCAGCCTTATATTGAGAAAGTCTTAAAAGACTGGAACCAGAACGTGATCTTAGGAGGGAAAACACTGACCTTAGGAGGACTTTACACAGAGACATTTGCCCAGCATTTGTATGATGTCAACGGCAACGGTTTTATTTTAGTGGTACCGGACCAGGTGGCAGAGGACTGTCCTGTAAGCCACACCACACAGGTATTTCTCACCCAGGAGAAAGTAACGGAAGATTGCTATAACGCCCTGTTTGTGCTGGAAAATGAAATTATGGAACGTATCGGATGGCACAATAACACATTGGTTTACATAAAAGCTGCCGAAGATGCCGATGCCGCCGCCTGGACGGCCATGACCGTATTTCCACTGTATTATCTGGCGCTGGTTCTGACCATTACCGCCGCCACGATCCTTACCATACAGCAGCTTAGTGAAACGGGCCGCTACAGACGCCAGTTCCTCCTTTTGCAAAAGCTGGGAATGGAACAAAAGGAAATGCAAAGGTCCCTGCGAACGCAGTTTGCCATTTATTATGCTATGCCTGCGGTTCCGCCTGTGCTGATCGGCGTCCCCGTTATTTTAAATACAGCCCGGATAGTGGAGCCTGGAACCCTGATAGGCGCAAGCCGCCCGGCGGCAGTTACCGGTATCTCTCTTGGCCTGTTTTTCCTGGTTTATGCAATTTATATTTTGATGGCTTATACCAGCTTAAAGAAAAACGTCCTGCCAACATGAGCAATACCTGTAAAACGCCGCCCCTTTGGGGGCCGGCTTATGATACACACGTATCAGTTCAATCCAGAATTTTGTATATCATCACCCTTAAGCGTTCCTTTCGCATCTTCCAATTGTCCGCCAGCCAATAAATATTTTTTCATTTCCCGCTGGAGAGAGGTATTCTCCGGCAAATCTTTAAATGAAATGTCAGGCCTTTTAAAAACCCAGGTGATATATTCAGATTCTTCCGTTACTCCGATAGTTTCTATTGCAAAAAGCTCCTGAAAACCTAAAATGCGGGATTTTGGGGGCAGTAATTTTTTTAATGTAGGGGAAAGAAGCCATGAATGGCAGCGCATCTCCACCGAGCCGTAAGCCGGATAATTTTCCTTGAAAAAATCCCTTGCCCTGTGCAGGGACTCCAACAGATTCTTCCTCTGCAGCTTGGCGTCCGAGGGTATGTGCAAATCAATATACCTGCCTTCCCGGTCCTGGCACATTTCATACTCTAACTCGCCAATCCGCACCAATTCTCCTGCAATCTGTCTGGAAGTCCACCATTCCCTGTCAAAGGCATAATTCCCATACCCTTCTTTATGCTCCCCCATAAATCTGCTAAAACACTTCATGGTATCAATAAAAATCTGCTCTGAGATGCCCCGTTTTTCATAATTCCTCCACGTTTTTAATCCGCAGCGCAGCATACAGGCAAGCATTTTAAGCCCTTCCGGATCCTCTCCCAAATAAGCCTTGATTTCCCTGCATCCCTCATCCCATGAATCCCTGGAAAAGAGTTTCTCCATGGCAGGCTCTATGGGCTTATAATCAAACTGTGCATCAAAGGCTGCGACCTGGGCCGCTGCTTCTTTTGGTATATCAATTTTTTTACATAATTCCTCAATGGTTTTCATCTTTCCTCGTTCTCCTTCTTAAATTCTTTTTCTTAAATTCTTTTCTTTATTCCCACGGCAACATGCCAAGTAGACGTACTGATAGAGATGAGAAACATCTCATAGATATTTGACTCGGGCATCCGGATTATATGGCCTGTTTTAACTTCATCTCCAATTTTCTATACCAGAATGTATGCACATCCTCAACCGGTACGAGTACTGGATCCCAGTGAAAGCTCCCCTGCTGCCAGGCAAAGGAAATCCGCATTGCCGTGCCTTCCTTTAGCCGGTTAAATCGTACATAATAGGTGCTGCCATAGGCTTCCTTTCCAAAATCTGCCCACACCCCACCCTTAGAGCCCCTGAACGTAAATAAATAGCCCTCCTGTTCTTCAGCCCAGTCGTAGCTGTATAAATCGGTGACGTTGACATGGGTCATGTATTCCAGACAGTCCTCCAAAAGATAATGTGTTTCATAGTAAAAATCCTGCACAATGCTCTCAAATACGCCTCTTACCTGCTGCAATGGCATATACATTTCATTTTCCACCGTCACGTCAACCACATTCTTTTGGTTCCAGCCTGCATAAATTCTTCCATCCAGTATAGGAAAATAGCCCAGCTTATGCCGCCTTCCCCCAAAGGGGCTCTGCAGTACCCCAAGCCGGAAGCAATCCTCCCCAACCGTCCCAATATAGTAAGCATGCATTCCATGAAGGTTTATGGGCAGGGGCAGCGATATAGTGACGGATTGAAGCCGCTGTGTAATCACTTGTGCGCTGTTAGATGTTTTGTAATACCACTTTTCAGTCTCCATAAAGCCTTTCCATTCCTACTTTATATAAAAAATACCTTAAAATCAGCATTTCCCTTGTCTTGTACTCCAATATTATAACGCTAAACAGCAAACACTGACACCCTTCGCAGCTTATTTTTAATTATTTTCCGGTCTTCTCCATTTTCGTTATTGTATGCCTGTCAGGAATATCTTATAATAAAATCTATCAGAAATCAAAATTTATTCAACCAGGAATTTGTGCCGAAGCGTCACAAATTTAATTGTTCGCAGAGCAGAATTTCAGATTCTGCCGCGTTCTTCAGCGTTAAACGCTTCGGAATGGAGGAGAGAAATGACAGAACAAGAAAAAATGAAAAAAGGATATATCTGGGAAGATGATGAAGAAAACATGGCCCTGCAGGCCCATACCAAAGGCTTTGTGCGCCAGTTTAACACTCTGCCGCCGGAAGATATGGAGGGACGTGCGGCGCTTTTAAAAGAAATATTTGGAGAGGTGGGAGAAAATGTTTGGATCGTGCCGCCTCTTACTGTTGCCGTTGGAAAATATGTATCCATCGGTGAAGGTACCTATGCAAATATGAATCTGACTTTAATCGATGACTGGAAAATCACAATCGGAAAGCATGTCCTTTTCGGCCCTAACGTAACCTTGTGTACAACCGGACATCCTATTCACCCACAGCATCGTGGAGATGGCATGTACTCATTTCCCATTACGGTTGGGGACAATGTTTGGCTTGGAGCCAATGTAATTGTTTTGCCAGGCGTTACAATCGGCGAAAATTCTGTAATCGGCGCCGGCTCAGTTGTGACAAAGGATATACCGGCAAACGTAATCGCATTTGGAAGTCCCTGCAAAGTATACCGGGAAATCAACCAGCGGGATGCAGAATACTATTTTAAGGACAGACGTTTTGATGAACAGCCAAAATAGCGGCTATAAAACCTGCTGCCAGCCATAGCCTTTCCAGCTAAAAGAAACCTCACTTGCAGCAAACGCTGTCACGCTTTGTAATACAGCTATTTATAACAAAAGGGGCTTTAGACAGCCCCTTTTTACACAAAACTTAAAACCTCCTCATTCGCCTGTTACTTCAAAACAATCTTAAACAGCCTCGCTGCCTTCTTTTGCGGCATATGGACATTTAAGATCCCGTTTTCACACTGAAATTCACAGCTTGCCTTCTTTGGGTAAATCACTTCCACCTGCTTAATTTCTTTGTCAAATTTAAGCGGAATCTCCACATTCTGCGCTCTGGGTGCAAATACCGATAGGTAAACCGTATTTCCCCTGAAAAGCCCATATGCTAACGTATCCTGTTTGATATTTCCAAATCCTAACGGGAAGAACGGCACCCCTTCTTTCACATCCTCACGTATTTCTTTGTAGAGCGCAATGCCTTCCTGCATCAGTTTAATGCTATTTTCACTTAATTTCCAGACCATGCCGCTGATGTAAGGACGCAGAAGCAGACCGTTTACCATATTGTAGATCACATGTTCTTCTTCATCCTCATAAGGGTATACCCACATACCGGCCTGCTCCGGCGTAACGGCGCTGGCCACATTGGCAGCGATATATGAATTATAAATATAGTCTGTCTGATCGCTGGTGGACTGCAGACTCAAAAGCTTTAACATTCCATAGTCCATACGCTGTCCGCCGGAGCCGCAATTTTCAACCACAAGCTCAGGATGCCTTGCAAAAATCTCCTCATACCACTGGTACAGGCACCTGTAATGCTCCATGATCGCATCGGAACAGCTGTCAGAATGTAAATCACTCCCATATCCCATGGTCACATTGTAATCAATTTTAAAATAACCTACCCCATAGTCCGTAATCAAGCGGTCTACAACATCACTGCAATAGCTGCGCACTTCCGGGTTACGGAAATCCAAAAGATACCTCTTATTGTCAATATGCCTCTTGCCATGGCGGCAGATAAACCAGTCGTCCGGCAATTTAGCAGCCAGCTCACAGGCAACTCCCATGACTTCAATCTCAAGCCACAGTCCCATCACCATGTTTTTGCTCTTGGCATATTCACAGATTGATTTAAGCCCCTCCGGGAAACGCTCCGGGCATTCTATCCACTCGCCCACTCTGTCCCACCAATAGCCTTTGTCATACCATCCACAGTCTAAGCAATAATATTCGCATCCCATCTTGGCGGCTTTATCAATCATCATCCGCTCTTTCTCATCGGTAGGGTCCCCCATCAGGCAGTTCATGTAATCGTTAAATACCACATTCAGTTTCTCATCATCTGCATTGGGTCTGCGGATTTTTCTGCGGTACATCGTTAATGCCGCAATCGCTTCATTCACATCTCCTTGCACCACACCGAAAGCTGCCGGCACTGTTGTAAAAGTCTCGCCCGGTTTTAAATTCTTCCACCATCCGTTCTCCGCCTCCGTTGGGCCGCTTAAGGCAAGATAAAGTTTAGAACCCGGCTCTGTGCCGTATTCTGCATGCCACTGTCCCGAATGCTCAATCTGAAAGCAGTAGGTTTCCCCTGTCTCTCTGTCATGGGCAAGCCCCATGGGAAGGTATTCACAGGATGACCATGAGCTTCTTCCTCCATAGCAGTAATGATTGTTACCGAATCCTGGCATATTGAATCCGTCTACGGTCATACCGGGCAGATTTAAGTCCCGGATATCCTCCTTTTTCCACTGGGCCTCGCAGCTCCAGCCATTTAAAGGCGTATAGATATCCGTTTTGTCTCCATAAGGTTTACTGCCATTGCCGCAAAGATTCTGGTATATAAAAGAAGATACATACTCTAAGCCAATCTCCTCCGCTCCCTGATTGTGTAACTGTGTCCACACTTGGACAACCGGGACGGCATCAAAGAATTTCATATGATAAGCAGCATGCAGGCCATACTCCGTTTTCAGGATAATCTGTAATTCCTTTCCCTGCTCCCATACCGTCAGTTTGTGGGATACATAATGAAAATCAAGAGATGCACTGCTGAAATTATGCTTATACGCATGCATAGCCCTTGTACTCTTTCCCGTAATCTGTACCTCCAAAAGAGGGCTGATGTTTTCCGCATCTTTCTGTACCTTGGGGGCAGCCTCCATCGAAGCAGGGCTAAACCCACTAAGCTCCACCACGCCGTCTTCCCGGATATTGAACAAAACCGACAAGCCATTTTCCTTGATTGCAATATTTTTGTCCATTTATTTTATACTCCTTTCCAAATACACATTACTTAGATAATTGCAAAACTCATAAACGCACCAAATATTCAGACGATTATTCCACGAAAAGCCTTGTGCAACAAGATATATCTATCTTTCATGTTGATTTTAAAATCCGGATATTGCCTGAAAAACAACAAATACGCTTTTTATTCCAAATACCACGGAAGTTCATCTTCCTCTCCGTATTTCTCTCTCTCAGCTTTTAAATAATTTTTGAATACCCTTTCAATCAAAAAAGAAGCTCCATAGGCATAAATGCCTGGCAGGATTCCCAAGAAAAATGGAAACAGGTAAATGAAAAAAACTACGATCAGCAACATTACAAGCAGGATTCCCGTGGTGATAAAATGTCCGATTGACATATGCAGCGCATACTGAAGCAAACCACTTACTTTAAACTGAAATCTCGACAGCACTGGAAATATATATGGCAGGGTAAATAAAAACGGCGCCGCTGCAATGATTCCTGTAAGAACTGCAATATATGGATTTATCTCTAACGCCCCATATCTCATATAGCTAATAAATATTGCAAGAACCGCTCCATATACCAGGTAAAGGATCGTAAGGCCAATCCCCTGTTTTAAATTAAGGCGGAAGGCATATAGAAACGACTTTGTAACCGTTTCCCTTTTTCTTCTGACTACTTTTACCACCGTATAATACAAAGCGGCGCTGGCCGGCCCAATGGTAAATACCGGAACCGAAAACACCAGCCACAAAAAACCGGCCACTAGTATATCCGCAATCTGATCTGCTATGTTAAAAACCGGGGAATCCATTGATAATTTCAATTTCCGTACCTCTTTTATGTCTGTCATTTATCTCAAACTCACCGCTTGCTGTTACATATTACCATCAGGTCACTTATCCACGTCATGGATGCAATAAAATAATGATCCATACATGCATCCGTAAGTATCATTTTTATCCTTTTACGGCTCCTTCCACTTGACCCTGAATAAAATACTTCTGCAAACATAAGTATACAATTACCAAAGGCATCATACCAATAACCGCCGTGGCTGCCGCAGCGCCATAGTCATTCGATACGGCGGAAAAGAAAGTCTTGATAACCAGCGTAATGGTCCTCATGGATGTCTTTTGCAGGAAATAATAAGAATAGGTATACTCATTCCATACACCCACGCCCTGTAAGATAATGACCGTCACCGTAACGGTCTTAAGCTGCGGCAGGATAATCTGGAAAAACACTTGAAGGTTGCTTGCCCCGTCAATGGCCGCCGCCTCATCTAAGGCTACCGGAATGGATGAAATAAAATTCGTATACAAAAAGATAACCAGCGGTAGTCCGAACGCGCTAAGTACCAGCACCATGCCCCAATAGGTGGAAGTCGCGTGAATGGTGGACATGGTGGAATAAATACCTACCAATATGGTCAGCGGCGTAATCATCATAACGGACATGATCAGGCTTCTTACCACCTCATTTAATTTAGACTGGTTACGCGCCAGGGCATATGCCGCCATACATCCTACCACAATTTCCAAAAGCAGGACAAGTACGGTAATAATGATACAGTTTTTAATACCTGTAAAAATTTCCCCGCTGTCAATCACCTTCCTGAAATTCTCCCAATAAATGGGATCAGGAAACCGTATTCTGGACGATGTATCGCTGAAAGAGCGCAGGGACACGTTGATAATCACATAAAAAGGAAACAGATAAATAATCAGCAAAAACAAACTGATTAAATATTTCCACCAGTCCTTGGCCTTAAATGGCATCTTTTCATCTTCAAACAGAGCCGGCTCTTTGTTTATTTTTAAATCTTTCGTTTTTGCCATCACAGTTCAACCTCCTTTTTACGGAAAAATGCGTTGACAATCATGGAAATCACCATAATCATGAGAAACGAGAACACACCAATCGCCGCCGCATACCCGGCACGCTCCGCGTCAAAGTAACGGCTAGCAATATACGTTGCCAGAGAGTGCGTCTTCTTGGCAGGTCCGCCGTCTGTCAAAGCAATGATAACATCGTAGAGTTTCAGGCCTCCAATCAAATTATAAATCACGGAGGAAGAAAGAGCCGGAATCAGCAGCGGCAGGATAATATAGCGAAATCTTTCCCATGCTGAGGCACCGTCCACCGTTGCAGCCTCTATATACGACTGTGACACGCCCTGGATGCCGGCCAGGTAAATCACCATGCTGACGCCTACAAACTGCCATGTATTGATAAAAACGATAACCCCGATAGCGGCGGCGCCGTTTCCAAGCCAGTCATAACCGGACAGACCAAACATAGACATAATATCATTGATCACACCGCCCTTGAGCTGAAAGAAGAAATACATAATGTACCCCATAACCAGCCCTGATATCATGGCAGGCATGTAAATAACCGTTCTGATGATACCCCTGCCCTTAAACTTCGTATTCAAAAACATTGCCATGGTAAGGCCGATGACCTGTTGGAGAAAGGTACATACAAAACCATAGACAAGCGTATTGCGCAGGGACGAGATAAATACTTTATCCTTAAACATAGAGATATAATTTGAAATACCAACGAAATCTTTGCTTACAGAATATCCGTTCCATTTAAAGAAAGACAGATAAACCGCATAGCACAGGGGATACGCGATAAAAGCCAGCATGATAATAACCGCCGGCATATAAAACCAGTTGAGTTTTTGTTTCCGTTTACCAGTCATAAACCCTCCTATCCATATATAGAGAACAAACGCTGTCACCCTTGGCAGAACAACTTATTGTAACAAGCGTTATCATACTTGACCAGCCAGCTGATTGTAACAAGCACTTTATGCTTCACCAGCCAGCTGATTGTAACAAACACTTCATGGAACAATTTATTGTAGCAATCACAGCCATAAGTCCGGTCCTTTTTGTCAGTTCAGGATATAAAAAGAGCCCCGTCCCCGAAAAGACGCCAAGCGTTCCCATCAAGTCCGGAGCCCCTTTCTATTTTTATGTTTGCAGCAATTCAGCCTTCGCCCAAACCGTTACTTATGTATAACTATCACTTCCACTTTTTAGTTGCCCATTAAGTCGCTGTAGTTATCCTGTACCATACCCATAGCCTCATCCTTGCTGCCTTCCGGATCTCCGTCCGCAAGAAGCGTTCCTAATGAATCGCCCATAACACTCCACATACCGCTGGGGAGATATTCACGGTCAAAGAAGTTGTCATAAACCAGGTCTCCGTCAAACTGGGACTGAGCCTCTTTGAAAGCATTGGTGGTGTAAGCTGCCAAATCATTGTTATCTAACACAGTATCCGTAAGTCCCGGGATACCGCCGTCAATCTTAACAACCTGTACCGCTATTTCCGGACGTGCCAGATACTCTAACAGCTGTTTGCACTCTGCTTCATATTCCGTGTCTTTCCAGATACCAAAGCAGCTGAAGTTACCTTCGCCGGTACCAAAATAAGATGCTGTACTGTCATCCTTAGCAGGAACAGGAAGAATACCAATATTAGCTTCTTCATTGTAAGCAAGGATAGAAGGAATCATCTCTGTGGAGTATAATGCAAAACCGCCTTCTCCATTGGCAAGAGCGCTGCAGATATCATCTTTCTTACCGCTCACATAATCCTCATTAAAGTAACCTGATGTAAACCAGTCGCTGACCATCTGGAAACTGTCTGCGCCATCTGTTGTAAAGTCAAAGGAACCACCCTGCAAAGCATCCGCCTTGTTGTCAGCAATATCGCTGTTGGAATACAGTGTCGGCCAGATTACCTCTAGCATATAAGCATCAAAAGCATCGCCTAAGCACAGTTCAATGGGGGTTGCCTCCGTATTGTCCGCAATCGCCTGACAAGCCGCATTGAAATCATCCCATGTACGGATTGTGGTAGCATCAACGCCTGCTGCCTCTAAGACATCTTTATTGTACATAATAGCTGCCACTGCCTGTGTAATCGGCAGAATGAAAAGCTCGCCATTATCATTGGTGATAACATCCTTAAGTCCTGCGTCAATATTTGCAACCCAAGGCTGGTCGCTTAAGTCCATCATGTACTCGCTGTAACGGATAATACTCCATCCGTGTGTCACCCACATATCCGGCAAATCACCTGATGACATACGTGTCTTCATAGCTGACTCATAGTCATCGCCACCATTATAAATCGTAACATTGATTCCTGTCTCTTCTGTAAAATCTTTGATCAGCCCTTCAAAAACGGCAAAATCTTCTGTTGCCAGGTTATATGCAAGCTCAAGGCCGCTGCCACTTCCGGCGCTGTCTGCTGCTTCGTTTCCGGCATCTCCACTATCTGCCGCATCACTTTCGGTGTCTTCACTTCCGGCGCTGTCTGCACTATCAGCAGCTTCACCGGAAGCACCCTCTGAACCACTTCCCGAACCGCCGCCACAGGCAACCAAAGATAAAGCCATTGCTGCGCATAACAGTCCGCTGATTAATCTTTTTTTCATACTTACACCTCCTGCATACCGCAAACTGTGCTTGCGATACTGCGTTAATATCTCCATATTGTTTTGTAATTACCGTTATAATAGCTGCACATTTACCACTCTTTCTCTGCGCACCAGAAATTGCTTTGTGCAAACTATATATTTTTTCGACTTCTACCATGGTTACTTGACATTATAACAGACCACATTCTATAATAATTCATATTTAACTTTTAAAACCACACAATTATTGCCAAAGTGGAGAATACATGTTTTACGAAAACAAACCGGATTTTTTTATTCTGTATAATGAGACCACATCCCTGCAATATCCGCTTCATATTCATTCCTACATTGAGTATGTCCATGTCATAAGCGGTCTTGTTGAGATGCAGATTGGAGTGGGGAATTATACCTTAGGGCCTGGCGACATTGCTTTAATTTTCCCTAATGTACAGCACAAGTACCACACCCTTTCTTCTTCCGGCAACACCCAGTTCTACATTATGAACTCCTCTGTTGATATCCTGCCCATGTACCAAATGGAGCTGCTGGGCAAGTATCCCCATGTGCCGGTGGTACACCCATCGCCTATGCATGAGGACATCTTATATGCGGAAAAACGGCTTTTTGAGATAACGCTGGAGGAAGAAAATACACCTTTAATTTCTTCCTTGACCTCGCTTATTCTAAGTCATATCTTCCCACTGCTGCAGATTAGGGATTTTGAAAATACCCCCCCCCCTGGACCTTACGTGCAAAATAATCGCTTACATTGGCAATAATTTCCGGGAAGAAATCACTCTGCCATTACTCGCCAAAAAATTTGGTGTCGGAAAATACACGCTCTCCCGTATTTTTTCTAACGTGTTAGGAATCAGCCTGCCATCCTATTTAAATTCTTTGCGGATTGAATATGCTATCTATCTTTTACAGCGCACGGACATGGATATCATCAATGTGGCTATAGAGTCCGGCTATCATAACCAGCAGACCTTCAACCGAATCTTTAAGAACGTAAAGGGCTGTACCCCAAGAGAATACCGGCAGGCTCACAAAAAAGCAGTTCCGAAACAACCCACTGCCGGCATAAAGCTTGCAAGGCAGGAAAGCTGCGGCGACTACAATCCGCTGGGATATATTTGAAAAATCAGGTCAAATTTAAATCTGGAACTTTGAATACCCTTCACTTTTTACATATTTTCGGAACTGGACAGGCGACATACCCATATATTTTTTAAAAACCTTCTGGAAATAATTGGTGCATGAAAATCCGCAGGCAGCGCTGATTTCGGCAAGCGCCTTTGAAGTGCTGCCAAGCATGTCCACAGCCTTTTTAAGGCGCAGCTTCGTCAGATATTCATTGGGCCGCACTCCTGTCATTTTGGTAAATTCACGGGACAAATGACCCTGACTCACATGACAGATGGCTGCCACATCACAAATTCCTACCGGCTGTGTAAACAGCTCCTCCATACAGGCTTTTGCATTGACAATCAAGGATGTACTCTTTTCCTTCCTTTCTTTGTCAATGCTGCACAGAGCACAAAGAAAAGAAAAAACCATGCTTCCCAATAAAAACGGACTCTGATTTTGTCTTTTGGCCTGTGCATGGATTTCAAACATTAATTCAACTGCCCGGCTGCAACACGGCAGATCTATGATTTTTCCAAAGCGGCCCTGAATATATCGGCAATATTCTTCCGCTGCGCCGCACTCGAACAGCATATAGATAAATTCCCACGGCGCCTCATTTTTCTTTTCATCAAAATAGTAACTTTCCGGGCCGGGCATCTTAAGGAAAAAACCCATCCCTTTGCAAACCACCCGTTCTTCTCCTTCCATCTTCACCGTTCCACTGCCATTTAAGGTATACTGGAAAAGATAGCATTCCGGACGTTTGCTGTTATCCCAATAATAAGCATCTATACTGCGCCGCTCTTTTCCTACGGCATTCAGTCGTACCACCGGATGCTCCACATCATTTAGGAAATGGAACGCATAATTATCCTGCATATCTTTTTTTCCTGTCATATTCTCTTTTTGACACATCAAAAATTTACCTCTTTTATCAAATAGTTACCATTGCAAATTACCTACGACTTTTCTATGATAAGAATCATAAACTTGCTTGCGCGGCTTATTGCCATTTGAGCATATCACAGAGCTGAAAAGACGTAAACATCAAATACCGCTACGTTCCGCAGGCGGCTTACCTATCATCAAAAAATTGCATAAGGAGGAATATTTCATGTCATTTAAAGTAGCTTTTATTGGAGCGGGGAGTATTGGCTTTACCAGGGGGCTTTTAACCGACCTGCTCACCGTACCTGAATTTCATGATATCCAGGTGTCCTTCACGGATATCAATCCCGATAACCTACGTATGGTTACACAACTCTGCCAGCGTGACATAGATGAAAATGGACTGGCTATTAAAATTCATGCAACCTTAGACCGCAGAGAGGCCTTTCAGGATGCCAAGTACGTTATTAACTGTGTCAGAATCGGTATGCTGGAGGCTTTCGCAACAGATGTGGAAATCCCATTAAAATATGGTATCGACCAGTGCGTAGGCGATACCCTCTGTATTGGCGGTATCATGTACGGCCAGCGCGGCATTCCTGCCCTGCTTTCCTTCTGTAAGGATATCCGGGAGGTCGCCGCACCCGGCTGTATTTTGCTCAACTACTCCAACCCTAACGCAATGCTGACCTGGGCCTGCAACAAATACGGCAAAGTAAAGACCTACGGCCTGTGTCACGGTGTACAACATGGACATGAGCAGATCGCCAAAGCCCTTGGCAGAGACAAAAAGGATGTGGATATCATCTGTGCCGGCTTAAATCACCAGACCTGGTATATTAGCGTAAAAACAGACGGCGTAGAACGCACAGGCGAACTCTATGAACTGATGAAGAACGCAGAATTTGCAAAAGATGAAAATATCCGCCTGGATGTAATGAAGAATTTCGGTTATTATTCCACAGAATCCAACGGACATCTCTCCGAATATCTGATGTGGTACAGGAAGCGCCCTGAGGATATGGAAAAATGGATTAATTACAGCAATTGGATCCAGGGCGAGACAGCCGGATATTTGCGTGTCTGTAAGGAAAGCCGCAATTGGTTTGAAACTGATTTTCCTAATTGGGTCAAAGAACCTGCCAAAAAATTCTCACCTGAAACACGCTCCAGCGAGCACGGCAGCTACATCATCGAAAGTCTGGAAACCGGACGAACCTACAGAGGCCATTTTAACATAATGAATGAAGGAACCATCACAAACCTGCCCAACGAATGTGTTGTGGAAGTACCCTGTTATGTAGACTATAATGGTATCTCCGTTCCTAAAGTGGGCGATTTGCCTTTAGGATGTGCAGCTATCTGCTCTCAAAGTGTCTGGGTACAGAAGCTGGCCGTGGAAGCAGCGGTACATGCAGATCTTAACCTGCTCTATCAGGCTGCTATGATGGATCCCTTAACAGGCGCTGTGTGTACCCCTGATGAAATCAAACAGATGGTGGATGAAATGCTTGTTGCCGGAAAGCAGTGGCTGCCTCAGTATCAGGACGTGATTGCGGACGCTAAGAAACGCCTGGAAACCAAGTCTGTGCCTTACCGTCCTGTAAAAGGGTTTAGCCTAAAGACTAAGACAATTGAAGAAATGGCACAGGAAAAAGAAAAGTATAGAGCTATGGCTGCGGCTGCGGCAAAAGAAAACGTATAAGGCATCCATTTTTATAGGGAGGGAGTGGTAAACATTCCCTCCTGTTTTTTGTCATTTTCTTAAAATGAATATACAAAACCCTTTGCTTGGTGATATGATAATCTTATCATGATAAGATTATCACTATAAGATTGTTAACCGTCAGAAAATCTGTTCTTTAGAAGAATTTGTATCAGGCTGCAAGGATCATACTATGAAGTCGAAAAGAAGAAAAGAATTATTAAATATATTACCGGCTGTTGCCGCTGTTATAATTGTATACGCACTCTTTACCGTATTAGGCATTGGCTGCCCTGTCAAGTTTGTTACCGGAATCTCCTGTATGGGCTGCGGAATGACCAGAGCCTGGCTGGCCGTTTTACGCCTTGATTTTAAAAGCGCTTTTTACTATCATCCCGCCTTTTGGCTTCCTCCTTTCGTTATAATTTTTTTATTTCTAAAAAATAAAATAAATATAAAGAATTATAAAATTTTTATGTTTACAGCCGCTGCTATCTTTGTTATAATTTACTTCGTTAGACTTATATATTCAAACGGTGACATTGTTGTTTTCCAGCCGGAAAATAATATCCTGTCAAAAATCGTACAAAAATTTATACCTTAAGAGGAGGATGTCATGTTTTGTAAAAAATGTGGAAAAGAGGTTCCTGACAACACAAAATTTTGCCCCCATTGCGGCGAAGATCTTTCTTTGGAAAGCAGAGTGGCAAACGCTGCAAACAATGTATTTCATGCCACCGAAGAGGAATTAAAAAGCTCCATAAATGAAGTACATCAGTCTTTCAGCGGCCAGCAAGTTCCACCTAATGGAGGCTCAAGGCTTAAAGATGACAGAGGATTGGTCTCTTATATTTTGCTTTCCCTGGTCACATGCGGTATCTACAGTTATTATTTTATTTACAAAATGGCTGCTGATGTAAATGTTGCCTGCGAGGGTGATGGAGAAGAAACCGCAGGATTGGTTGCTTTTATTCTCTTATCATTTATTACCTGTGGCATTTATGCATGGATTTGGTACTATAAATTAGGAAACCGCTTATCTGCTAATGCCGGACGCTATGGCCTTACATTTCAGGAAAACGGTACTACCGTATTGTTATGGTTAGTTTTCGGTTCGCTCTTATGCGGAATTGGCTCCTTTGTTGCAATGCATATTTTGATTAAAAATACAAATCAGATCTGTAACGCTTATAACCGGGCTCACAATTTATAAAAATCAAGCGTTTTCAGCTGCACTTAATCAAAATCAAGCGGAGGAATTTCTTAATCATTCAGAAATTTCTCCGCTTTTCTTACAATAAGCCGGCTCGCTAAGCGTGGCAGCGTTTGTTTCACCTCCTTATATTCAATTTTTTATCTGCCGTCCTTCATGGTTCATGTGATACTTATCCCTGTAAATCAACTCTGAAATCGGCACAAAAGTATATCCCTCGTTTTTCAGGGTAGCAATCAGCGTATCTAATGCCTGTGCTGTGTATTTTGCGCCATTGTGGCACAGAATAATGCTTCCGTTTCCCAGATGCTTATGCTGTGTTACTGTCTTAATGATGGAATCCACACCATAATCCTTCCAATCCAGAGAATCCACATCCCATTGAATGGTATAGTATCCGCAATCCCTTGCCACATTCACCACCGCGTTGTCATAATCGCCGTAAGGCGGCCTGAACAAAAACATATCGTATCCGGTAAGTTCCTGTACCTTCGTGTGCACTTTCATTAATTCTTCTTTCTTTTCTTCATCGGACAGCTGGCTCATGTTCTTGTGGTTTTCGCTGTGATTTCCTAAATCATGACCTGCGGCGAGAATAGCTTTCACATCATCCGGATAGCTTTCCACCCATCCGCCCGTCATAAAAAAGGTTACATGAATATCGTGTTTTTTCAGAATTTCAAGAATCTTTGCCGTATCTTCATTTCCCCAGGGGGATGCATGGTTGATGAACCTAAGCGCAGCGCAGGCTCCTATGACCGGCTTAACCACCTATCTGGTTCATCTGAAAAATTATAGATAATCCTGACAACATTTCCCTCATAAACATAAATCATGGAAATCATTTCCACCACTATTTCTCTGTCCAGGCAGTTAAGCTGTTCATATCTAAGCAGTCTTTCTATCCATGCGCTTTGTTTTACCCATCGTCCTTCTCTTGCCTGACTCATAAAGTCAATCTTTAACTTTAAAGCTAAAATCTGATTTTCATATTTTTCTTTATATTTCAGATAATCTTCCCTGGAAATAATTCCATCTGAATAGTCCTCATAAGCCCGCTCTTTTTTCTTTGTGAAACGGTCAATTTCCGACTGGCATTCAGATACGCCGCCAATCAAATGAGGCATATCCTTTCTTTGTTTTTTTTGTTCTTCTTCTATCAGCAATCTA
The DNA here is from genome assembly GCF_009917485.1 of Parablautia muri. Taxonomy (GTDB): domain Bacteria; phylum Bacillota; class Clostridia; order Lachnospirales; family Lachnospiraceae; genus Suilimivivens; species Suilimivivens muri. Next base: position 11,674 of record NZ_QZDT01000022.1, on the reverse strand, counting down.
ATATTCTTTATGGATTTTATAATGAAATTCAGGTCTTTTAAAATAATCTCCTCCAGCCCCCGCTCTGTGATTTTGTGAATGGTACAAAACTTTTTTCCATAGCGGTTATAGCTTCCACAATTAAAGCAATTGTCCTTTTTGCGGCTGATTTTCACCATGGCACGTCCACAGTCACCGCATTTTAAAAAACCGGCAAACATATGTATCTTACCGTTTAAGCCGGTCTGTCTGGCATTTCCTTTTAGCAGATTTTGTACCTGCTCCCAAGTGTTCTTATCGATTATGGGCTGGTGGGTATTTTCAACCACAATCCATTTTTCTCTTGGGAGGGAAACTGCGCTCTTTTTGCATATTTGCCGAAAGCTCTTATTCTGAACCATATTTCCAATGTATAATTCATTTTGTAAAATTCTGTGAACGGTAGAATAGGTCCAGTAAGAAGTAGTATCAAGCTGATTGCCGTTATGATAATTCAACCCGCATCTCTTTTTGTATTCTGCAGGACATGGGATTCCTTCATCATTCAGCCGCCTGACTATGGCATTTTGTCCCAATCCAGCCAAATACATAGAAAAGATACGCTTTACAATTTCAGCGGCATATTCATCTATCTCCAGTTTATTATGGTCACTTTTTGATTTTTTGTATCCGAATCCGGCAAAAGCGCCGATAAACTGTCCATTACTTTGTTTGGTTCTGAAGGTGGAACGAACTTTTTTGGAGATATCCCTGGGGTAAAATCCATTGAACATATTTTTAACATCAATCATCATATTTTCGCCGGTATCAATATCATAATACTGCTTGTCAATTCCATCATTTACCGCAACAAAACGAACTTTTTTACTGGGAAAATATTCATTGACATACTCTGAGACCTTGGGCATATTCCTGCCAAGCCGGGATAAATCTTTCACAACCACACATTCTACTTTTTTATCTTCTATATCCTGAAGCATCCTTTGAAAGTTTGGACGGGTAAAGCTAGTGCCTGTATAACCGTCATCGATGTACACATCATACAAGCATAAATCATTTTGTTTATTTACAAACTCTGTCAGCAGCAGGCGCTGATTTGCCACACTTAAACTTTCAGCCTTATCGCCGTCTTCTCTGGAGATCCGGATATATAATGCCGTATTCAGCCTTAAGTCAGCTTCCTTTCTCTGCGTCTTACCCGTCACATTCCCCATGGCTGCCAGCTTCACCTTCCTTATGTTCTGATAGCTCCTTTTTTTCACAGGCATCTTGCATATGATGGCGAATGATACGTCTTACCAATTCTTCAACATCATATAGACATTGATACTCTCTGATCACTGTATAATTCTCGTTTGGTTTGGTCATTATAATCCCCCATTCCCATTGACATCCCTCAAATCGAAACGCAAGCACAAATTCACTACACTAAATTCTTTTTACTATATATATGCAAATTGTATCAGACAAAATAACACCGTTGTGAAGTTCATTTTTCCATGCGTGTTAAAAACCTTCCCCGCCGTCTGCACGTTTGTCCGCTGCCCTTTCCATCATATAGCAGTATTCCAATATTCCTCATATTTTTTTGCAAAGGTTTCCTGGTACCCTGTGGTCACAGCCAAAAACCTGCTGTCTATTTCAACCTTGTTTTTTCTCACGGATTGGATATACTTCATGTTTACAATGCAGCTTTTGCTAATTCGCACAAAATTTCCATCCAGCCTTTCCAGCTCCTCTTGAAGCTCGTCCATTTTTCTATAAAAATATGCAGGGTTCTTCCCCAAGCCCCCGGCTATATAAATTATCCTTGCTGCCGAATGAAAATATTTGATTTTTCCTAATTCCACCTTATATTTCTTTCTATTAAATGAATATGTCCATATTTCCTTCCCGCTGATTCTTCTCACTGCAGCCTCCAGGGTATCGGCAAGCTGGCCCTCTAACCTAGGTATGTCTGCCGCATCCTTGGGAATAAACCGGAAGGGTTCTGCCTGCACCATGTCAACATAGTAATCATCATAAGCCGAAATATAAATCATCAGTGATTTGGGATACATTGCCTTTATGGTTTTCCCTATCATCATCCCATTTTTTTCTCCCAGTTTGATATCCATATAAATCAGATCCGGCTTATGCTCACGGCAATATTCCACCAATTCCTGTCCATTGTCAAAGCCTATGACTGACGCATGATAAAAATCAGCGTACTTTTCCAGTAACAGTATCATAAGCTTGAGGAATTCTTTATTGTCATCGCAAACCAAAACTTGATACATTTATACACCCCCTGCATGTCGCAAATCAGGTATGAAGGCTCCAATACTCCGCACATCTTTCGATAAACTTTTCCATATACTTGCCTGTCACATTAAAAACCTTATGATCTATTCCAACCTTCTTTTTTCCCATCACTTTGATGTATTTCATATTTATAATATGCCGTTTGCTAATTCTTACAAAGTTTCCATCTATCCTTTCCAGCTCCTTCTCAAGCTCGTCCAGCCCGCCATAATAATAATCAGGCGCGTCATCCAAATTTCCTACTATATGTATGGTTCTCGCCATTGAATAAAAATATTTTATTCTTCCTAATTCTATATAGTATTTCTTTCTGTCAAAGACAAAACTCCAAATTTCCCTTCCATTTATTCTTCTCATAGCTGCCTCAAGCGTATCCGCTATTTGCTTCTCCAGCTTGGGAATATCGGAAGCATCCTTGGAGATAAACCGAAAGGGTTCCGCCTGCACCATGTCAACATAGTAATCATCATAGGCTGAAACATAGACAATCAGCGTTCTTGGATTCATTGCCTTTATAGCCTTTGCCAGAGACATTCCATTTTCCCTTCCCACTACAATATCCATATAAATAAGATCAAGCTTATTATTCCAACAGTAAGCCAACAAATCATGTCCGCCTTCGCATCCTATCACCATAGCATCATAAGCGCCCGCATATTTTTCCAGCAGCAATACCATCAGCTTAAGAAATTCTTTATTATCATCACAAACTAAAATACGATACATCTTAATCCCCCAGTCAATGCATCACCTGTAAATCGAACTTAGGCTTCTCCGCACCACAATTTATTATACCGTAGCTCCATGGTTCCACATTAGGTGTATTAAGTAATATTGCAACAGTTCAGCTTTCCGTGAAACGATTGTCTTTCACATACCTGAATCATGTTCTCACGGAATGCGCATTCCTGACCTGTGAAAAGTAACGAATAGTTACTTTTACACGATACTATTTCGTGCATTGTATTGACATATTACGAATTATGTGTTATTGTTTCTCATATAGAAAGGAGTAACTTATGGCAAACTTAAACATTCGTGTAGATGACACCTTAAAACAGCAGGCGGAATTAATTTTTTCCGATCTTGGCATCACCCTTTCAGCCGCCACTACTATGTTCTTAAAGCAGGTCGTGCGCTATAATGGTATTCCCTTCGAACTTCGTGCCGACCCTTTTTATTCCGCCGAAAACCAAGCCCGCCTTTCAATTGCCAAAGAACGCATGGAACGCATCGGCGGCACTGTTCATGAATTGATTGAGGTGGAAGATGATTAAATCATGGGATGATTTTGCCTGGGAAGATTATCTGTATTGGCAAAAACAGGATAAAAAAACATTAAAGCGCATCAACCAGCTATTGCAGGATATCGACCGCAACGGATATTCCGGCATCGGCAAGCCTGAGCCTTTAAAAGGCAACCTGCAGGGCTATTGGAGCCGCCGGATAGATGATGTTAATCGCCTCGTCTATCGGATTGTTGACAATCGAATTGAAATCTTACAATGCCGCTCCCACTATAGCAGCAGGTAAACGCCTATACGGTAACGTTTCTTAAATTTAAGCCAGACTATCATTATATGTGTTCCAGTTCCGTAGTGCTATGGGTATATAATACTTGAAATAATTCCGTCAAATCAATAATACCAAAAATGGTACGTCTGTTAAAAAACCCTGTTTTTTCCAGTATTTTTATTCATATTGACGGCTTTCATGTAAAAAAAATGCAGTTTGATGTAAAATATTTTATTTGCGGTCACAAAAATTTTGTTACTAATTTTCATGAAATTTTTACACAAAACGGGGCTGATAAATTGTGATTTTATCTCACAAATTTATCAGCCCCGTTTATGTTTCTTACTCCACGTTTTATGGCATCTTAGAACCTTTTTTTACACTATTATCCGCCAATATTTCCGGCTTATATTTCATACTGTCCGCCTCTGTAATTTCTCTGATTACCCTGCACGGAACCCCCGCAGCAAAGCAGCCTGCCGGAATGTCACGCGTCACAACGCTGCCCGCGCCGATTACGCAGTTATCGCCAATCGTCACACCGGGACAGACCGTCACCGAAGCGCCGAACCAGCAGTCGCTGCCAATATGTACAGGCTTTGCATAGCAAAGGCGTTTTTCCTTTCCCTCTGGTGTCAGTATTGCCTTCCGTTCATCCGCACGCATAGGATGAATCGGCGTTACAATTGTCACATTTGGCCCAAAATTACAATTATCTCCAATGATAACCTCAGCGTCATCTTGAATTGTTAAATTAAAATTTGCAAAAAAGTTTTTGCCGATTTTGGTATGCTTTCCGTAATGAAATGCAATGGGGCCCTGTATAAAGCCTCCTTCGCCAAATTCGCCAATCAGCTCCGAAAGAATTGCCGCCCGTTTTTCCGTTTCATCTTCATATGTCTTATTGTAATCCACATTTAAATTATGTGTTTTCAGCTTAATTGCCTTTAATTCGGGCGCCACAGGACAGAACAAAACTCCGGCTTTTATTTTTTCTTCTTCCCCCATAACCGCATGCTCCTATTCTATACATTTCATATTTTTTGATATTGCACTGCAAAAATAAAACCCTAAAAGATTGAAGAATGCCTGTCTTTCAAGGCATTCTCCATATACAAAAGTATGAAAAAGGGTTGTCTGCTACATCAATATCAATTTCCGGATAAAGTCAATGGTATAATCCACGCCCTTATCTCCCAGCTCGCCCTTCCAGTTTGCAGAGTGAGGCTCAATGCTTAAGCCTTCCTGATAGCCTTTCGCATATAAAATGGCTAAAAACGCGCCCCAGTTGGTCATATCCATCCCTGCCGGCGGGTCGTCAAAACGTTTTCCGTCAATCGTAAGCGCTCCTTTGATATGAACATGGATAAAGCGCTGGCCCCAGTCTCTTGCCTCCTGCAGATAGTCGCCGCCTGCATAAATGCAGTGGGAGGTATCGTACTTAATATACAAATCCTTCAAGTATCCATGAATCACTGTAAACGCCATAGGATCGCAGACAAAATTGTTCCATCTGCAATTGTAGGTAGCAATCCTGACACCTTTTTCTTTTCCATATGCAATCAGCTTTTCAAAATAGGCAATTGCCAGTCCACAATTTTCATAATAGGAAAGCTCATCCACATAGTTACAGCCTGTAATATAAATATTGCAGCCCAGCTTCTGCGCCGCATCAATCAACCGACATTCCAAAGAAAGCTCATCCTCACAAATACCATCTTTACAGATGCGTCCGCTTCCCCAGCGGCCAATTGCCCGGATGGGCAGTTCATATTTTTCACTGTATGCTTTGACTTCGTCCACATGGGCCAAAAACTCCTCCGCACGGTCATTTACGTCCAGCTCCACAAAGGAAAGGCCCTTTTCCTTTACTTTAATAAAATCTTCTTCCTTGATCCAGGAAATAATTCCAAGTGTCATCACAGTCCTCCATTTTAACTGACAGCCCACAAATTTAAGCGTCAGGCATAAAGCCGCAGCCTGAAAATCTTTGATTTTGCAACCTGTTCTTTATGCCTGTCAGCGATTCATGTTATTCGAAGTAAATCGTCTTTCCTGTCTTTGCAGATTCATAGATTGCTTCCAGAATCTGTGTCACCACCATAGCCTGCTCCGGCAATACGGTCAACGGTTTTCCATCCACGATTGCCTCATAAAATACTTTCTGTTCTTCATCCTCAGGTCTTTCTGCATCGCCATCATAAAATGCAACCCCAGCCGCATCTAACGCCGGTTTCTCCACACACTGTCTGCCATACTGCACCCGATTGATGCGCAGACCATCCTTCATGTCTGCTCCTGCCTTTGTTCCGCACAGAGTTGTTTTCGCCTCGTCCACTTCCAGGCTGTTAAGCGCCCAGGCTGCTTCCAAGTGAATAGTTGCGCCATTCTTCATCTTGATAAAGCCAAAGGCGGAATCCTCCACCGTAAAGATTTCCGGATCCCAGTCTCCCCAGGCATTTCCGGTATCCTTCTGGTCAGCCAGCTTGCGGAATACGGAACCGGTTACAGATGCCGGTTCATAATTGTCCATCATCCACAATGTCAAATCTAATGCATGGGTACCGATGTCAATCAGCGGACCGCCGCCCTGTTTTTCTTCATCCAGAAAAACGCCCCAGGTAGGAACTGCCCTTCTACGGATTGCATGAGCCTTTGCGTAATAAACCTCACCCAAATCGCCGTTTACACATGCTTTCTTAAGGTATTGGGAATCTCCCCTGTAACGGTTCTGGTACCCGATGGTCAAAATCTTTCCGGTCTCCTTTGCGGTCTTAACCATTTCCTGTGCCTCTGCAAAGGTCTTTGCCATGGGCTTTTCACACATAACATTCTTACCTGCCTTCATTGCCGCAATCGCAATAGGCGCATGCGAGCTATTGGGAGTCAGCACATATACCGCATCTAGTTCTTCTTTGATCAATTCCTGATAGTCCGTATAAACACGTGCATCCTCTGTGCCATACTCTTTCTTCGCTTTCTCGGCCCGCTCCTCTATCAAATCACAAAAAGCCACAATCTTAAAGTGACCGGTTCTTTTCATAGCAGGTAAATGCTTACCGTTGGCAATACCGCCACAACCTACAACACCAACATTTAATACTTTCATGATATCATCCTCCTTCAACCGTCTTCCGCGTTCTCTTTCTTACAACCGCCGCCTTAGTGTAACTTCATTTCGTTTTTACACACTTCAGGCTCTTTTCCATATTTTCCATGGGCGTTCCGAATGTATGGCTGTCCTGTTCAATTACCAGCCAATTTGCGCCGCTTTCCACAGCAGCCGGCACAACCGCATCCGCCGAAACCTCACCGTCTCCCACTGCCACCAGCACCACTTCTCCATCCTTACGGATAAAATCTTTCACGTGTACAAGGGGGCAACGTCCCTTGTATTTCTTCAGATATGTAACCGGGTCAGCGCCGCCTACCTTTACCCAGCACAAGTCAAGCTCTGTCTGCAGCACATCCGCCGGAATCGTTTCATAGAGGATATCTAATTGATAGTCTCCCTGTTCCGTCTTTTCAAATTCAAAATTATGATTATGGTAAAGAAGCACCATCCCGGCCTCCCGGCATTTTTCAGATATCCTTACCATCATATCAAGCGTATCCTGATACCTGCTGCCGCCATACCATCTTTCTTTGTCCAGATAAGGAATTGCCACATACTTACAGCCAATCTCCTTATAAGTCTCCACAGTTTTGTCCAAATCCTGCTCAAACTCGACCATTGGTACATGGGCGCTGATTGCCTGCAGTCCGGCCTTCTCTAAACTGGAACGGATTTCCTTTGCAGACTTTCCATAAAGTCCCGCAAGCTCTACACCGTCATACCCCATATCTGCAAGCTGCTGCATGGTCTTATCAAAATCCGCAGCCGCCTCCTCACGCACAGAATACATCTGCGCCGCAACCGGTAAATTCATACCAAACCTCCATTCCTGCCAGTACCTCTATATTTTAGGCGCCGGCACAAATTTTCCTCTGACAATTTATTTTTCCCATGTTTCCCTTTTCCGGCAGCAATCTGCCATACCGGAACCAATCCACAAAAATCACACTTTACTTTTCAAAATATATCACCTGCTGTTTTTGGGCAGACTCAAAAATGGCTTCCATCAATCTCATGACCCGCGCCACTTCTTCCAGCTTGATCAAACTTTCCTCCCGTCCTTCCAGCACGGCCATTACGTTTCGGTAAAAATCACAGATATCGCTTTTCTCCTCCGGGCGTTCCTCCGTAAAAATGCTGTCCTCACGCCGAGGCGCCATAGTCTTTGTCAGGCCGGCCGCCGTCCGCACCGGGACCACATCCTCCTCGTCCGCACCGCAGGCACGCACAATCTTCAGATTCTCTCCCCAGTCTTCAATCATTGCCGTGCCGTCTGTTCCCAACACATACCAACGGGGAAGGCTGATAAAATTACTTGTTCCTACTTCCACGATCATGTGGATTCCGTTTGCAAATCCCAAATCCGCCGTAAATCCGTCATCCACCAGCTGATTGGTCACATTTGTCAAGGTTGCATACACTCTCTTAAGCTTGACCCCCGGAAAAAACATAAGCGCCTGATCTAAAAGATGAACCCCCCAGTCAAGCACCATACCGCCTCCGTGCTCCGCCTCCTGCCGCCAGTCTCCCGGTATGCCCCGGGAGCCGTGCACTCTGGATTCCAGCCTGAACACCTCGCCTAAGGTTCCTTCCTCCATAAGCCTTTTCACAGTGAGAAAATCCTCATCCCAGCGGCGGTTTTGATGTACGGTCAAAAACCGCCCATACTGTTTGGATGCGTTAATCATTTCCTGCAAATCCGCCGAACAAAGTGTAACAGGCTTTTCGCTTATCACATTTTTTCCGGCCTTCATAGCCTCTATTGCAATACTTTTATGTACATCGTTAGGAGTTGCCACCAGCACCAAATCCACTTGTTCATCCGCTAAAAGCGCCTCCTGGCTTTCATACACGTGAATCTGCCGGGAACGGGCATATTCACGCCGCTGCTCTTTTATGTCCCAGATGCCGGCCACAGATAAATTGTCCAGCTTTTCAATTAAGTCATAATGCCAGCCTGCCATACCACCGAAGCCGACCATTGCTAAAGTATGCTTTTTCATGCCCAGTACATGCTTCCTCTCTCTTCAAAAATCAATACGTTTTTCAGACATTCAATGGCCTTAAGAAGTCCTTCTCTGCCGGACATCAGACTGTCCTCATGCTCAATGCTGATAGCATAGTCATAACCTGCCAGACGCAGCTCAGAAGCAATTGCTTTCCAAAATTCTTCCCCATGTCCGTATCCCACGGAACGGAAAATCCAGGATCTCTCAATCTCATTGCCATAGTGCATTGTATCTAAAACACCGTTTACTGCCACATTAACGGGATCTATCTTTGTATCCTTTGCATGGAAGTGGAACAGAGCGCCTGCTTTTCCAAGCTCTCTGATGCACACACAAGGATCCATTCCCTGCCAGATCAAATGGCTAGGATCAAAGTTTGCGCCAATTTCCGGCCCTACTGCCTCGCGCAGGCGCAGCAATGTTCTTGTGTTATAAACGCAAAATCCCGGATGCAGCTCCAATGCAATTTTATGTATGCCGTGCTCTTTTGCAAAAGCTACTTTCTTTTTCCAGTAAGGAATCAAAACCTCATTCCACTGATATTCCAAAATTTCGGAAAAGTCCTCCGGCCAAGGGCATGTAACCCAGTTAGGCGTCTTATCTGCAGCGCTTCCGCCGGGACAGCCGGAAAATGTATTCACTACGGGAACACCCAGTTTTTCCGCCAATAAAATCGCGTTGGTCAAATCATCGTCAAATTTCTTAGCAATTTCCGCATCCGGATGTACCATATTTCCGTGACTGCTTAATGCACTGATTTCCAGATTGTGCCTGTGGATCGTGTCCAAAAATTCCTTCTGTTTTTTCTCATCCGCCAAAAGCTCTGCCGCATCACAATGAGCCTTTCCCGGGAAACCGCCGCATCCGATTTCCACCATCTGTACACCGTTTGCTTCTAAAAAGCCGCACGCTTCATCCAATGCCATGTCGCCAAGCACTACCGTAAAAGTTCCTAATTTCATCTCTTTACCCTCCTGTTAATTGTAACTTTTTACCGAAAAGCTTCGTTAGCGCCCATGCAAAAATGTATATTTCTGCATATCGGAAATTGCATTTATTATACAAAAAGACTGCAGAAAAAAGATAGCTTTCTTCTGCTGTAAACTCATACGATTCTGCTATTTTGTTCTGCTTTATTACAATAAGCTGGAGCGCGAAGCGTTACAGCTTTTTTCACATACGGTCAGTTCGCAAAGCATGCTGACCGTCCTTTTCACACTTTTTTTCTTGCTTCAAGAGGGGTGCAGCCAAAATATTTACGGAACATACGCCCAAAATGATTATAATCTAAAAAACCCACCGTCTCCGCCGCCTGTGTGGCCGTAAAATCCCCTTTCTTTAAAAGCTTCATCGCCTTATTCAGCCGAATCTCATTGATATACTGTAAGGGGGAAGCCCCTGCGCTTTCCTTAAAAATATGACAAAAGCGCCCCTCGCTTAAATGTACCATCTCCGCCAGCTCCCGGTTGGTTATCGGCTCCGCATAATGGTTTTCAATATATTGATAGACTGTATTGAGCCGCTCTAACTTTTTGCGCCTTTTTAAAAGATCCTCCTCCGAGAGCATTTCCACCGCATCGTTACGTGCTAAGTAAGTGACAAGCTTTAAAAGCTCTCCTTTGCAGACCAGCTGGTAGCCAATTTCCTTCCTCTTATACTCCTCATGTATGCGCAGCATGATTCTGGAAATCTCGTCATCGCCGGAAATCAGCGGCCTGAAAATAATATTCTTGTCCGCAAATTCCTGTGAAAAATCTTCCATATCAAAAATGACCACCATGACCTCCATTTCACCGCCCCTGCAATATCCCTCATGCAGCACATTGCTATTGACAATCACAAGGGCTCCCTTATCAGCCACCGTCTCCTCCTGCTCTAGCCTGATCACTGTCTTTCCGCGCACTACATAATGAAGCTCAATCTGTTCATGCCAATGTGCGCTAAAATATTTTCCCTTACTCTGACATTTATTCACAATCAATTGGATGGGAAATTCCTTATCCTTCAATATCTTCTTTTCATAAAGCTCCAGCTTCCGTTCCATGCTAATAGCCGCTCCCTTCTTGACCTGCAAATATGTTGAATGAAAAATCGGAGATTTTTCATTCTATCCTTCCATGCTTCCAACAGCCCTCAAATTTGGGCGCAAGCACAAATTTGTTGAATGAAAAATCCCTGATTTTTCAATCTATCCTCCATGCTTCCAACAGCCCTCAAATTTGGGCGCAAGCACAAATTTGTTGAATGAAAAATCTCTGATTTTTCAATCTATTCTTCCATCAACCGCTCATTCCCCCAGGCCGCGTCAAAGCTTAGGGCAATTTTCTTTTCATCCCTCTCCACACAGTAAATCGGCAGCTCCCGTCCATCCACACTGCTGCTCACCGTCATGCTTTCTCCCGCAACTACAAGTACACCCCGCAGCACTGCAAAAGCTGCCAGTAAAAAAGCACCGTATTTCATACCGAGCAGCACTCTCTGCCTTGCATACTCCTCTTTGCTTTGCCCCTCCTGCCTTCCGGGAAAAATTCTAACCATCCGCTTTACCTTTTCTATGTACTTTTTCATAAAATCCTCCCTTCATCAATATCTTAATCAATATCTGTCATAAATTTTGTTACAGTTTATGACAAGGAAGTTTGGACATATGTCAGTCTTGTTTTGATTTCAGAAGATTTATTCCTCCCTATATTGTCAAGTGATTTTCCTTAAAAAATCAAGGAATTTATAGTTACATATCTCAGATGAATGA
>NZ_QZDT01000214.1 GCF_009917485.1 Parablautia muri | reverse complement strand
CGCTTCATAGACTTGGTTTTTTTTTTATTTTACTTCATTCAATTCACATGATGGGCTCATTGGATTTTCTGTGATACAAGAAGTGACTTTTGTGTGATATAAAAATTTTGATTAAAAAAAAAAATAGATAATCTAAGAAGGGATAACATAAGATAAGATACAAGAGACGGTATATCCATTTTTTTTTTTATTTGATTCCATTTGATATTTTATTTGATTACGTCGTGCAATTCCATTTCGTTTTTGATTCTGATTGTATCTGCACATACTAATTCTTTTTTTTATTCGGGTTGCTAACTCAATGGTAGAGTACTCGGCTTTTAAGTGCGGCTAGCATCTTTTACACATTTGTATGAAGTAACAGATTCGTCCATACTATTGGTAGAGTTTGTAAGACCACGACTGATCCTGAAAGGAATGAATGGAAAAAACAGCATGTCGTATCAATGGGGAATTCGGGGAATATTTTTACCTGATGGGTTCAAAAGCTTGTTTGAATTTCCTTGCA
>NZ_QZDT01000213.1 GCF_009917485.1 Parablautia muri | reverse complement strand
GTCTTTATAGAGAGGGACCTCCCTTTCCTCAGACAGTTTGACACGAAGGTCATTGTGAACATATGCGGCAGCACCGTGGCGGATTACCTGGAAGTGGTGGAACGGCTGTCCGGGCAGGAAATAGATATGCTGGAGGCCAACATCTCCTGCCCCAACGTGGAGCATGGCGGGATCGCTTTCGGGCAGGAGCCGGGGATGGTGGAGTACATCACGAAGGAGATAAAAAAGAAAGCGGCGCAGCCCGTTTCCATGAAACTGACGCCGAATGTCACGGACATAACGGAGATCGCAAAGGCGGCGGAGGCCGGCGGCGCGGATGCGCTCTCGCTGATCAACACCATCACGGGCATGAGGATTGACGTGAAGAAAAGGGCGTTCTGCGTGGCAAACAAGACGGGCGGGCTGTCCGGGCCTGCCATAAAGCCGGTTGCGCTGCGGATGGTCTGGCAGACCTGCAGGGCGGTAAATATCCCGGTCATCGGGATGGGAGGGATTCAGACGGCGGAGGATGCGCTGGA
>NZ_QZDT01000211.1 GCF_009917485.1 Parablautia muri | reverse complement strand
ACTGCATTATTTAAAAACAATTTCTTCATAATAACTTTCGTTCCTTTCAAAAATCAAAATAGAATATTGAACAATCATTAAAATATTTAAGGAGTACTTAATTACGGTAGTAATTGAGTACGTATTTATTAATCTTTTATAATAGGATTCATCATATATAATAACAGTATCAAGTTGTACGTTTTCATGTACACTTTTCCCCTTTCCAGTGGAGTAGAATGTACGTCAAACTGTACGATTTGATACCACGGTGAAATTCCACAAATATTTCATGACATTCAGCATATAAAATCTACTCCTGTATCTGTTCATTTTGTTGGTTCTCCAAGGCTATCAAATCCAATGTATTGAAATATCCAGGTGTTCCAGAGAATACCAGAAAGAATCCTCCTAACTTTGGATTTATGCCACAACCAATAGGAAACATCCCCTTCTTAATCAACTGATTACTCTGTTCAATGTTATAGTTGTAAATTACTTTTTTCTTATTCATAGATAAAGCCTCCTCTAAATAATCATCAAAATA
>NZ_QZDT01000210.1 GCF_009917485.1 Parablautia muri | reverse complement strand
ATATGATTTTGTTGTCCTGATGTACACTTCCTGTCATAGCTTGATGGTTAAGTGCATTCATGTTATGCATCATGTTTTACTCAAGCATATGAAAATGTTTTGAATCATGTTTTCCTCCCATGAATAAGATATGTAAATGAAAAGAAAACAATGCAACCGGTTAAGTGAGGGTTGGGGGTGGTTCGGCATAAGCCACAAATGAATACGACCCGCAGTAGGGACTATGTACACTCTCACCGTCGAACCCCCTTTTACGGCACAAATCCTCTCTTAATCCGAATGATGACAAGAATGATGAATATGAACAAGAATGATGAATATGAACAAGAATGATGAATATGAACAAGAATGATGAATATGAATAAGAATGATGAATATGAATGTGAGCAAGAAAAGAATATGAGCATGTTTTCTCTAAACTGCACGTTCATGCATTTATGTTAATGCTGCATTCCTTACTAAGCATTAGGCTTATAGTTTAATTCCTATGATGTAGGTGACGAAATATCAGGTGAGGAATTTCCTTGCA
>NZ_QZDT01000209.1 GCF_009917485.1 Parablautia muri | reverse complement strand
AAATATCTATCGACTACAATTATAGGTGATACTTAAGGATCAGGAAATCCGCAGGAATATTTGGCGCTTACTATAGATATGACAATTCTTATCGAAAAGGAGAATTTTTATGGCAGTAGCTAAAGAGCAGATTCGACAGATTATTTCAGAGAACAACATCACCAGCGTTGCGGATGTCTATACCCTTCTTAAAGAAAGCTTTAAAGATATCTTGCAGGAACTCATGGAGGTAGAACTGGCTGTCTTATGGAATTGTGGGTAACTCTGTTTGCAGGACGTGGGAAAGCTGCACTTTAGCTTTTCCACGTGCTGTGAATAGAGTTATCCATGATTCCATAGCCTGTTATGCACATTTCCACGGTGCTTGTCTTTTGGTCTTTGGTTCGGAATAGTGTGGTGCTGGCGGTCCATCTCTTGCTTTCGGTTGCTTGCTTCTTTACCGTACATGAGCATTCGCACCCGGATTGTCGTTGCCGTAGCCCTCCATCAGATTGATTACGCCCCAGATACCAAGCCCGGCTCCAAGTGC
>NZ_QZDT01000208.1 GCF_009917485.1 Parablautia muri | reverse complement strand
GAACTGGCTTTCCCGATATCTGGATAAACGTATCAATGAATTAAAACAACAATCCATCAAAATGACATGGCTGAATATGTATCTCCAGGAAGCCGTTGACGATATCCATTCCCGGCAGCAAGACACCAAAAAAAGCACCTTCAGATGATTAATTAATCCGTTGGTGCTTCATTTTTTATACAGAAAACTTATGTTACCTATAATTCCAAATAATCTTTAGGCAAAATTGCTCTTATTTCCGATGATTTATAATCATCTATATTTCTTGTTACAATATATTCTGCATCAAATGCTTTTGCACACTCCATCTGTAGACAATCCTCAAAATCGGAAAAATCTTCATTTTGAAGCCCTGAAAGTATCTTTGCTTTATCCAGCCCTTCTACATCAAAGATAGAACATAAATTAACCAGTACTTATCTTCGTTCTTTTACATCGTAATCTTTCCTTAATATAAAGAATATATTACTCAAACTTCGCACATAGATTTTAGCTATGCACCTTGAAAACTCAATATCTGGCAATGATTCAATTATCA
>NZ_QZDT01000207.1 GCF_009917485.1 Parablautia muri | reverse complement strand
CCGAAAGAGTAGTCCGACGTATCAAGCCCGTAATGTTGGCAGACAGTATAGGCGACGCTTTCCGCTTCGACTTCGCGGGTGCGGCGGTCAATGTGGGGCTGCTGCTCGTCCTTTGGCGCGTTGAGGTCAATGTCGTGCAGCTTCGCATGGGCGATTTCGTGAATGGCGGTCTTTAAGGTCTGCAATTCGCTCATGCCCTCGTTGATAGCAATGCGCTTGTCCTCCAAGTGGTAGTAGCCATGAGAGCCGCCCTCGATTTCTTCAAAGGCGATAGGAACGGGGGAAGTCTTTTCAAGGGCTGCGAAAAAATCCTTGTAGCGGTCAACGTCGCCTGTCAGTTCGTCAACGGCAATGTCCGGCAGCTCCTTTCCCTCGGTCTGGGAAACGTCAAAGACTGATACCACCTTGTAGGCGGGTATGGTGACTTCCTTTTCCTCGGTGACAGGCTTCCCGTCCTTGCCGATTATGGGCTTCTGCGTGTGCGGGTCGATTTTCTGCATTTCCTGTTTGATTTTATAGGGCGACGGGGCAATGATTTTAATTCCCTTTT
>NZ_QZDT01000206.1 GCF_009917485.1 Parablautia muri | reverse complement strand
GCTGTGGAAATTCTTGTTTAGGCAGTTCATACCATCCATACATAATGTTTTGATCTAAGATTTCCATTCTTCCATGTTTCAGCAGTAGTATATTGTTCCATGGAGCTAAGGTCCAAAATATGGAAGAAACAGGTGTTTTCACGACTCTACCACCCCGTCAATTCTGTTCCACTTAATCCCTATTTCATGGCCACATATTTTTCCGGCTAAGGAATGGGAAACCTTTCTCTTGTTACATGAATCAAATTTGCATTTCATCCGGGAAAAGCCATCTTTTTCTCAACAATGTCTTTGTCATTTGATCCAATAGCGTTCCGTTAGATAGGAACAGATTTAATAAATACTGATAACTCTCGGATGGAGCATTAGAACGGAAAAATCCATTAGATAATGAACTATTGGTTCTAAGCCATCTCTGGTGATGAATCAACAATCCGAAGTGCTTTTCTTGCGTATTCTTGATAAACCAGCGTTTATATATAGATGTAGGAAGATCTGTTTGGGAAGTAAGAAGCCCCTTTGACATCTCTTCATCTGCAAAGAATTTCTCCAA
>NZ_QZDT01000021.1 GCF_009917485.1 Parablautia muri | reverse complement strand
CCTATGATTTAGATTTTATCATAGAAGACCTTATTCTTATGAAATATTTACAGACTTTTTTTCACAGACTCAAAGATCGAAAATAACCCAGCCAATTCTCCGCCAAAGTTTTCTACTGTGATGACTTTTGAATTTATCCTACTATAATTTCATAATGTATTCTTTGACCTGCATATTCGGAGAATGTTTCCGCACTCATTTTTACAAATTGAAAGCCACAACTTTTATAGGTGTGTTGAGCGGGAATACAAATCTCATTTGTCCAAACTACTATCTTTTTTGCTCCTTGTGCAGTCATACGTTGAACTGCCTCCCGCATTTGTTGTTTCCCATAACCGTTTCCTTTGTATTTCGTCAAAATGCAGTTGTGTCCGACTTCTGTTGATTCAGGTAAATTTGTCGGATTCCACGAAACAAACCCTATAGGCTTTCCTTTCAAGACTGTCATAAATCCGCTAAACTCAGCAATATGAGGGTTATCATAAAAGAAATCATCAAACGCTTGCCATTGTTTATGCCAATTATGTTCAAATTTCGGCTCGAAAGAATAGCCGTCTTTCAAAAGAGCTGCAAGTGTTCCACGAGGGAACTCTGTTATTTTTCTAAATTCAATATCCATTGTGTTCTCCTTTGAATTTTGATTTATATTGCGTTTGCACTTCCGATTTCAAGCAAATTTCCCTCTGGGTCTGCTACATAAAAATTACGAATACCAAAAGGATAAGTGATGGGGGCTCCTGCTGGAAACTGTACACCCAGCTTCGAGAGACGTTCATATTCTGAATCCACATCAGCGAAGCTGGGCAACCAGAGGGCAATTTCAAAAGTCTGGTTGATACCATTGGGAGGAATATAGTCCTTTCCTATTGCCTTGACAAATTCTTCCCTGCTGTACATAAACAAGGATAATTCACCACTTGCCGTTTCAAAGTCTGCAAACGAACCACCATCCCATTGAGTTTGAAAGCCTAATATATCTCTATAAAATCGAACCATGTTGTCCATGTTACCAACCAGTAAACTCACACCTACGCGCACTTCTTTTCCATTCATTATTATCTCCTCTATACTATACTACAGTTTCCGGTTTTTCTTCGTATACAACTTTCCTATAAACTGGAATTTAACACTTTTTTAACTCGGCAATCGCACCATAATGTAGAATATCAAATTCATTAGGTGCAATATGTTCACGGTGTGTTTTATGCTCTTGTTCCCACATAGAAATCTCTTTTATCTATATCGCTATTGGTTATCTTCACACCATACTCTGTCAATCCCAATTTTGCTGTTGTGTTCAGCTTAGCACATCCATAGAACATCTACAAGACTCCATGTATGAAAAGCAAAAAGAATGAATGCTTCACTTGACAATGTGGAAAAGAACTGACTACCAATGACGAAGTATTTGTGTTGGTTAATGGCACAAGCAATTACTGGAACAGCAATCATGAAAGAGTGGTAAATAACCTTAAAGATAATTTCTGTATGCACAAAACAGAATATGTACACTTTACCCTCAGGGGTGCTGAAAAGAAGATAGAAACATATACAGATAAGTTCGTAGCAGAGTATTTTCTTGAAGATGCCAGTAAATATAAAAGGATATGGCATATTGATGGAGATAAGAAAATTGAAACTAACGGTTAGAAAATGTAAGATATATAAAGTACATCAGGTAAAGGATATACTTTATATAGTATGCTAAAAATTAAGAATGTTTATAAATTTTTCTGAATTATAGGTAATGTATAAAGGAATAATTAGGTTGTTTACATATTTTGTCATAAAAGATATTATTTTTTACATAAAAGAAGTAAAGAGAAAAAGAAAGTTTAACCATGGATAATGAAAAAGCAATTGGTGCAAGCATTCATTTTATTAATTGTAGGATTATTTCATTGGATGATTAAAAAATTATTATAGATTAAAATAAAATGGGGTATTTTTATGGATGAAATAATCACCCAAATATTAAAAGATCATCTTTTACGTTGGAGAATAATTTTAATTTTATTCAATGCATTTTTATCTGCTTTATTTGCAATTATTACACAAGATATATTTCACACCATCATTTTTGTAATAATTACAGCAATATTAGATGTTTTAGTAGAAGCATATGAATTTATAAAATTTGATTCGTTTATAAAAAAGTTATTTTGTGTAAAGCAGCCTAAAAGATATATTACGTTAATTATTTTTGCATGTTTACCTACAATTGGTGCAAAATATATAGATAAGATATGTAATTATAATGATTATAAAATCCAAATATTTAATAATTTAGTTCCTAATATTTTAGGAGCCTTAATTATATGTTCAATGTTTGATCATATTAAAAAATTTAGTTTCGATGATATGATATCTTCTTTAGTAAAAACAAAAAAAGAATTGATAAATGTTTTTTTTAGAATTTCTTTATTTGCTAGTTATATAAATGCTTTAAACTATCAATTAAGCAATAATTGGAAATGGATGAATATTATTAATAGTGTATATATTTTCATAATTACAGTTTATGGTGCAATTGTATTTACTACATTTGCGTTAAGAATAATAGACGAAACTCCATTTAGATTTAAAACAAAACAAATATATCCAACATGGACAATGTTCTATGGAACACTGTTTTTAATTTCGTGCGGCAGCGTACAGCTTATCGTACATACAAGAAAGATTGAAACAATATTACTACTTTTTAATTCGTTGACTGCATGTGCGATTTCCATAGGTTTACTTTTTTTAATATCACATAGAAAAGAAAATATATCTGATACATACCCGATTAAAAGAATCTTGGTATTTATTTTTTTTATAGTTATAAATCTTTTGCCATGTTTTTTTGATTGGGATATAGATGATGAAATTAAAATGCAATTATTGTCTGGCATAATTATTTTTACTTTTACATTAGTCATAATATTATTTATAAATGTGAAACAAAGTAAGAATATAACAAAAAAACATAATAGAAAAGACAAAAGAAGAAAAAGTAATATGGAATAATTTTATGGAATGTAGCAGAAAGATAAATAGGGCTTCTTTAATAAATATGAAATTAGAAAAACTATTACAGAAGAATAAATAGCCGTAACTTGAAATGATTGTTCGAAATTACAAATGCTTAGAGAAAATCACATTTATGAAAATTAGATTCGTTAAAAGAGAAATGAAAGAAGAAAAGAAAATTAATGAGACAGGTATTATTCCATCATTTCGGGACAGTACGCGGGGAATACAATGTCCACATCATACGATACCTTAAAAAGAATAGTGAAGACAGCGGGGATGGGTGGTTAGGGGAAATGATATCCCTGCTGTGTGAGATGAACCGCGTAAGGAACAATCCATAGGCGAAGGACAGGACGAATTCCTACAGAAGGTGATCCTGGGATATGGAGAAAAGTACCGAGACTGATAGCTAAAGGTGGGGAAGAAAACACAGCATAAGTATGCTCGTAATGATGAGAAAAAGCTATTGAACTGGATGGAGAAATATACGGGAAACCATCTGCTGTTCCTATATGACTTCCAGATTCCCTTTGATGATAACATGAGTGAAAAGGGCTTAAGGAAAGCAAAGAACCGAATCCACAATTGGGCTGGAAAACAGAATGGGAAATTTATGCTATGGATGAACTGCTACCAGGAAAAGCCAGATAATCAGTGAAATCCCGGAATTGAAAGTAAATTAAAAAAGATAATCGAACATACTGTCTGATTATCTTTTAAATATCACGCTCTGAAACATGCAAAATCAAGGATTTCTAAAAGCAGATGACGGGAATCGAACCCGCCTCCTCAGCTTGGGAAGCTGATATTCTACCAATGAACTACATCTGCATAAATATAGTGTATCATAAATTGCGGCTCCCTTCAAGAAAAATGTGAAAGTTTTATTGGATAATTTTTGATGGCTTAGTTGTTTTCAAATTACTTTTCACGGGTCAGGAATGCGCATAAACTTTTAGATTGTTGACATGATGCCTGCTTTTGCTATAATGGAGGCAGGATGAGATGATTTAAGGTGCTGTAAAATAGTAATGGAGGGAGCATGAAAGACGCATTCAATATGTCGGTATCACCGGTATTTAGTAAAGATGGAAAAAACTATGCATTCGTAACTTTTGATGATGGTGTACGGAATGCGGAGGGTAAGATCCCGGAGTGTACTATTTTATCGAGCAAGGGATTTTCGGAGAAAGAAATTACACAATTAGAAGATTACATGCGAAGGGAACTTACAAATTTAAAGAAAATGGCTTCCAGCGTCAATGTATGGAGCGCGCTTATGAAAGATTAAAGGAACAGTTAGGCAAAGCGGAACGATTGCGGATGAAAAAGGAAGCTTAAAAAAGAGATTACGGGAGTCTATAAAAAGCAAAATGGAGGAAGAAAAATGAGTAATGTAATTGAGGCAGTAAAAACACGCAGCTCAACAAGAGGCTATACCAGGGAGCCCCTGACAGAGGCTGAACTGGACAGTCTGATTCAGGCTGGGCTGCAGGCCCCCACAGCGGCTAACAAGCAGGAGATTCATTTTACGGTTTTAAAAGGGGAGCACCCAATTTTAAAGGAGATTGAAGAAGAAAAAAATCGTATTCGCGGCGTTTGCGACCAGGCGCATAATTTTTATTTTGAGGCTCCAACGGTAATTATATTAAGCGCCGATAAGGATTACAAATGGAGCCCCTTAGATGCAGGGATTGCAGTGGAAAATATGGCGCTTGTGGCAGAGGAGCTTGGGCTTGGCAATCTGATTATAGGCTGCATTTATGATGCGCTTCGGGGAGAAAAAAGGGAGTATTTTTCAAACGCACTGAAATTCCCTGAGAATTATGAGTATGAGATAGCCTTTGCGGTAGGCCATAAGGCAGTTGAAAAAGCGCCCCATACTTATGACGCCAATGTGCAGGTTACATATTTATAAAAATTTATACTATAGTAAAGCGCAGGCTGCTTGGAAAAGTCAGGCTGCGCTTATTACAAGGGATTGTCCTGTGAAGCCCGGCAGTAATCCGAGGATGTTGTGAAGGAAAAGGTATGTTGGAGAATGAAGGATTTCTTGCAATTATTTGGCAAAATGACTGCCGATTGGTTCAGGCAGACGTTAGGAGAACCGACACCGGTACAGTGCGCCGCATGGCCGGCTATTGCGGCAGGCGGACATGTGCTTGTGTCGGCGCCCACAGGAACAGGAAAAACGCTTTCCGCTTTTTTGGTGTTTTTAGACAGGCTGAAGGAGAAGGCGGTTAAGGGGAATCTGAAGCAGGAATTGCAGCTGATTTATGTCTCCCCGCTTAAATCACTTGCATCCGATATCCGTGAGAATCTAAGGAAGCCGCTGGCGGGAATAGGGGGAGAGGATTTCGTCAAGGTAGCGGTTCGCACGGGCGATACAACCCAGCAGGAGAGACGGCAGATGGTGAGAAAGCCGCCTCACATTTTAATTATTACGCCTGAATCTTTGTATCTGATGCTCACCAGCAAAACAGGACAGAATGTTTTGGCCCCGGCTCAGGCAGTGATTATAGACGAGCTCCACGCATTAATTGATACGAAGCGGGGGGCTCATTTAATGTTGTCCTTAGCCAGATTAGATGCCCTGTGCGAAAAACCTTTGCAGAGAATTGGTTTATCCGCTACGATTTCTCCCCTGGCTGATGCGGCCGGATATTTGGCCCCGGAGCCTGTTTTTGTGGCGGCTCCTTCTATGGAGAAAAAGGTGCGGCTGGAAATTCTCGGGTCTTATGTGGACAACAGGAGGAGAAAAAAGGATCCGGTATGGCAGGAGCTTTCTGCCCTTGTTTACCAATATTGTCAGGGAAATCGAAGCGTGATCGCCTTCGTGGAGGGAAGGAGATATGCAGAAAAATTGGCATATTATGTTAACCTTTTGGGTGGACAGGATTTTGCCCGTGTCCATCACGGAAGTCTTTCCAAGGAGCAGCGTATGGAAACGGAGCAGGCCCTGAGGGAGGGGAGGCTGCGGCTTCTTTGCGCTACATCTTCCATGGAGCTTGGAATTGATGTTGGGGAAATTGACCAGGTATTGCAGGTGGGGTGTCCGCGTACGATTTCCGGCACAATGCAGAGATTAGGCCGGGCGGGGCATAATCCTTCCCGCACCAGTTTGATGTATTTGTTTCCCAGAACCCCAGCGGAAAGTATTTCGTGCGGGATGACGGCCCAACTGGCGAAAGAAGGGTATGTGGAAAAAATGAATCCTCCTGGGGGCTGTTTGGATGTGCTTGCCCAGCATTTGGTTTCCATGGCGGCTTTTAAGAGCTATAAAGTAGACGAAGTCATGAAAATCCTGCCGAGAGCATGGCCTTTTGCAGAGGTGACAAAGGAGGATGTGAAATCTGTGCTGGGAATGCTGGCTGGGGATTATGAACATGAAAGAGATGTTCCGGCCCGTCCCAGAATTTTGTATGATAGAATCCATGAAAGGGTGGAAGGGGATGGTTACAGCAGAATGCTTGCCCTCTCGGCCGGCGGTACAATTCCCGATAAGGGTCTTTACACCGTGAGAACCCAGGAGGGTGTGAAGGTGGGGGAGGCAGACGAGGAGTTTGTCTATGAAACCCAAAAAGGCGATCGGTTTATTTTGGGAGCCTTTGCATGGAAGGTGGTAAGCATCGAACGCGATACGGTGACGGTTACCAGTGCACCTGTAGAAGGGGCGCGGCTTCCTTTTTGGAAAGGAGAGATAAAAGGAAGGTCGAAAGAAACAGGAGAGGCCTTCGGCCGAATTATGCGCAGGCTTCAGGAGGCGGCGGAGGATGGGAGGCTTACGGAGGCTCTTTCAGAGCTTGGATTGGACGAGACTGCATCAAGAGCCGCCAGCGGATATTTGAAGCGGCAAATTGAGACGACAGACATTTTGCCAAATGACAAAGTAATTCTGGCGGAGCATTTTAAGGATCAATCCGGCAACAGCCAGCTGATGATTCACTCTGTTTTTGGACGCCGTATCAATGCGCCGCTGGCTCTGCTGGCCGCCCAGACTGCTAAAGAGGAAATGGGAATCAATATTGGGAGTGTTGATGAGGAGGACGGTTTTTTGCTTTATTCTTACGGGGACGAGGCGATAGGGGAAGGGCTTTTGAAAAGGGTGCGGCCGGAGATGAGCAAGGATATTTTATCGGCCCTGCTTCCCGCCACACCGCTTTTTAACATGGCCTTTCGTTATAATTGCGGCCGGGCTTTGATGATGGGAGTTCGAAGAAATGGAAGACTTCCTCTATGGATGCAGCGTCTGCGGAGCGCGGAAATGTTGGACCAGGTGGTCAGGGAAAAGGAACATCCTCTGATTCGTGAGACGAAAAGGGAATGTATGGAGCAGCTGTGGGATGTGGACGGAGTACAAAGACTGCTTGAACAAATTCAGTCCGGTGATATTCGGATTCATGAGATTTATACAGATTCTCCTTCTCCCATGTCCCTGCCCCTGCAATGGGCCCAGGAGGCGGCGGTAATGTACGATTATGCGCCTACGCCCCGTGGAATTTATGGAGCGGTGGAGGAGGCTTTAAAGAAGGAAAAGGAATTACTCCGTCCGGGAAAAAAGGAACTTTCTTCTATCAGCTATGGCAATACCCTGCAGATCCGTGAAAAACTGCCGGAAGATGAGCGGCAGCTGCACGCTCTTTTGATGACGGAGGGAGATTTGGCAGCAGGAGAAATAGATGTTCCTGTGGAATGGCTGGAAAAACTGGCTTTTGAGGGACGTGCGCTTTATTTGGAGCAGGGACTTTGGATTGCCGCAGAGCTCAAGGCGGAATACCAGGCGGCGCTGGAAATGGCAGAGGAGGGAGAGACAGAAAAAGGAGAACCAAGAGCAGCAGGAGCAGAAAAAACAGGAACAGAAAAAGCAGGAGCCAGAGAAGGCGGAACATTGGCGGTGGGAGAAGAAGCGCTTCATATCGTGCGCCGGATGCTCCGCTACCGTGGCGGGGCAAGTATCCGGCAGGTTATGCAAAGATACGGCTGGCGGAGGGAAACAGCTAAAGCAGTGCTTGAGGAGTTGTGCAAAAAGGGAGATGCGGTAGGGCAGGAGGAGCTTTGCGATGATATGGAGGCAGGCAGGGAAGTCCGCTACTACCATGCGCAGCTTTATAAGCGGGCGAGGAACCAGACCTTGCGTTCCTTGCGTGAAGAAATTGTTACCTGTCCGGCCAGCGCTTATGCAGCCCTTCTTGTTTCCGGATTGCGGCGTCCGCTGCCGCCGGAAGAATGCATAAAAGAGGCAGTTTCAACCCTTGCAGGCAGGTCTTTTCCAGGGGCGGCCTGGGAGGAATTTCTTTTGCCTGCCAGGGCGAAAAATTATAAAGAAAGTCTGCTGGATGGGTTGCTTTCCACCGGAGAATTTTTCTGGCGCATGGAGGATGGCGGCAAAGTTCGTTTTGACAAAATGGAGCGGATTGACTGGGAGAAGGAGCCGGAAATTCCGTGGGAGGAGCTTTCGGAAAAGGAAAAGCTCATGGCGCAGGCGCTTTCAAGACGGGGCGCTAGCTTTATGCAGACCTTAAATGGCGTATTGCCGTCCGGAGAATCGCCCTATGATACGCTGCTGTCTTTGATGGAAAAGGGGATAGTGTATGCAGATAGCTTTTTGCCGGTGCGGCAATGGCTGAATCAAGAGAAAACAAAGAAATCTGCCGCCAGAGTGCGGGTGGGCGTGCGGGTAAAGGCTTTGCAGGCCGGACGCTGGGATTTGGTACGCCCAATGCGGGAAGCGACCGTGCAGGAACAGATGGATAGCTGCTTTGACAATTATCTTATTTTGTGTCGGGAAACCGCTGGGATGCATGGACTTTCCTGGCAGGATGCATTGACTCTTTTACGTGTTCAGGAATATACAGGGCAGGTAAGGAGAGGATATTTTGTAAAAGGATTTTCCGGTACACAGTTTATACGCCGAAAGGATTTTGAAAGTGTTACGGCCGCGCTCCTTCATCCTGGGCAGGAGACGGTCTGGGTATGTGCTGCTGACCCTGCGCAGCCTTTTGGAAAGCTGTTTTCACATGAGACGGACAGGGATTTTATGAATCTGCCGGGAACAGCGGTGGCCCTTTTGGGCGGTATGCCTGCTTTGCTTTTTGAAAAGCAGGGTAAGACACTGCGCGTTTTTGAGAAGGAAGGGCTAACGGGAATTTTGCGCTTATTTACCGAGGCATATCAGAAAGGCAGTATTTTTAGAGGAAAAAAGCGTATTGTGGTGAAAGACTATCCAGCACAGGCCGTTAAGGCCCTTGCAGAAAGCGGATTTGTAAGGAACGTGCAGGATTATGTGCTGTATCGGTGAGTGGGAATGGTTTGAAATATAAGGCGGCCGGAAAGTACTTTTATATGCAAAGAGTCATATTCGCAGTATACGGATATGACTCTTTGTATATAAAAGACATTTTTTCCACAGCCTGATACGTTTTCAGAACATGTATTATAAAGAAATATCTACATTTCCGCCTTCCACAGGAACAGGAACTTCGGGAATGTCAACAGGAATATCCACGCCGGAAAGCTGCAGAGAAACATGATTGGCGTTTTCTTGTTTGTCCTGAAGCATTTTATCGATCATAGCTTTCAGGTATTTCATATCAGCCTCTACAATTTCTTTAAGCTCCTCCGAACGATGCTTTTTTTTCATACGCTCAAGGTCTTCCGGAGATATTTCTTCATAAGAAAAGGAGGCAAGTTCCTCTGCCAATTCGCCAAGGCCCATTTCATCCTGTAATTCTTCCATACTTTCTTCCATGAGCCTGTTAAATTCCTCCATCAATTCTTCCATTTCTTCTTTGGTTAGTTCTAAGGCATCATCATCTTCCAGATTCTCCAGTTCAAAAATTTCTTCTTCGTCTATAATTTCATCGATACTATTTATTCCATTTTGCTTGGCTTGTTCTTCCTCCTTTAGGTGTTTCATCCGTTTTCTGGCAATGCGCTCCATTTTTTGGGCGTGAGCAAGCGCCATCCGCAACTCTCTGGAGTCATAATCGCTGCTGCTGTTTGTCAGTTTGCCCTGGAGCATAGCTGCTTTTTGACGGGCTTTAATTTTGATTCTGTTTGCGCCGCTGGAAGTTTTGGTAGCCAGTATTTGAGAAGAAATTTCTTTAAAATTGTAATTCAAACGTTTTAATTTTTTCTTTTCTGGCGATGAGATGCGGACTGTGCCTGCCGAAGAACCATCTGCATTTCTCAATTTTATGATTCTTACATTAGAATTGTTTGAACCGATTCGTATACCCATGTTAATCCTCCATGATTTCAATAGACTGAATATTAGTTGCTGGTAAATCCATTTACCACTAAAAAAAGTTATATTTTTATATCGGCATTTTGAGGCATAATTTTAAGTGCTGATTGACGTTGGAAATAAATTAAATGCAGCTTGCTAAAAACAGACATCTATAGTAATATGAAATAACTTAGCAGTAAAAACAGCATGAAACAGAAAGCAAAGCTTGAGGAATGCGGGGGATAAAGGCTGAACCAATTCTCTGATGAGCGATTTGGTTCAATAAACGGAAGGTGTTCAGTTAAAATTTGTACAGAAGCATCACAAATTCTCTTGTTCGCAGGGCAGAATCTGATATTCTGCTCGCGTTTCTCAGCGTAGAATGCTTCGGAATGGAGGAGAAAATGAAGATACTTGTTGTTGATGCCCAGGGCGGAGGAATAGGCAGGCAATTGGTTTCCTCCATAAAGCAATCTATAAAGGATAGCCAGGTGTGGGCAGTGGGAACAAATGTGGCAGCTACAACAGCGATGCTGAAGGCAGGTGCAGATCGGGCTTCCACAGGTGAAAATGCAGTTGCTGTGGCAGCTCGGGGGGCGGATGTGATTGTTGGGCCCATAGGGATTGTGATAGCGGATTCTCTGTTTGGAGAGATAACGCCTGTGATGGCCAAGGCAATTGCGCAAAGCAATGCGAAAAGGGTTTTCATTCCCTTTAACCACTGCGATAATGTTATTGTGGGGGTGTCCAGCTATAGCACCGGAAAGCTGATACAGGAGGCAGTGGAACAGGTTCAAAAGCTTTATAAGGCAGACGATTGGCAGGAATGAATAAGCGCCAGCCAAACCGTAAGCTGGTTGTTCATTTTGGATATTTTGTTACTTTTCACGGGTCAGGAATGCGCATTTACTGCGCATTCCATGAGAACGTGATTCAGGTGTGAGGGGCGATTTTTGCGAAGATAAACTTGGAATATCGCCCCGAATGTTACTATGAGCGGCTCCCAGGCCGTGAATAGTAACGATATTTTGGAAAATTTGGAAGATAATTTTCGTAGGATATTGTATTTTTGAAATGTGTGTAGTATAATTATATCGTAATTAGTTAGTCGTGACGAAGTGTATTGCTGCTTAGGCGGGAGGGAGTAATTATGAGAATATCGCCAGTTAGTAATAGTTATAACACAAATTATAATACAAATTCCATTTATGGGAAAATAGCCAGTGGAAAAAGAATCCGGACAGCTGCTGATGACGCGGCCGGGCTTGCAATTGCCAGCAAGTTAAAAAGAAATGGGAATGGACTGGACGTAGCTTCTAACAATATCAGTGATGGTATTGGCGTTGCCAATATTCAGGATGGCGCTCTCGGAACCATACAGGATTCCCTGCAGAGAATCCGCGAACTAAGTCTTAAGGCATCAAACGGAATATATGGTAGCGATGATAAGGAAATGTTTCAGGAAGAAATAGACCAGTTGCTGCAGGATATCGAACGTACTGCAGTTGGTACGCAGTATAATGAGAAGAATCTACTTGATGGCAGCATGGCGGATATGTATATTGCCTCTAATCCATCTGCGGGAGAGGGAATGTCCATTAAGATGGAGAACGCAACCTTAAAGGCTCTTGGTATTGAAGGCTATAATGTTACAGGAGATTTCAATATCAAGGATATTGATGCTGCTATGGATAAGATTAGTATGGCAAGGAGTCGTACCGGCGCATCCACAAATGCGCTGTATCACGCTTATAATTATACCAGGTCGTCTTCAGAGGAGCTGTTGTCATCCAGAAGCAAGATTGAGGATTTGGATATTGGCAAGGCGGTTTCACAGCAGAAGAGTGAGAAACTTTTAAAAGATTATCGTATGTCAATGCTCCGCAGGAAAATGCAGGATGATAATTCTTTGGTTGTGAGAATGTTTGGAAATATATAAGCGGAAGCTATTTATGCGGTAGTGCAAGTATAGCTTACGGTATGTAGCGAGCATAGATATGAAATAAAGAAGATTTGAAATCATCTGTGATTATCACAGATGATTTCTTTTTCGTCACAACAAACAAGCTGGCGAGGCGTTCTGTGAGAGCATAATTCAGGTGTGGAGAGATGTCCTGAATGTTACTATGAGCGGCTTTTGGACCGTAAATAGAAACATATGCTTTTTGGGTATAGACAGGAATGTTTTTTTTATATTTGATTCATGGGAAAAGAGCATTTATAATAAAGAAGGCAATGGCAGGTGTTTTCACTCAAAAAGGTTCATAAATTTGAAACGATATATAAATGAAGGAGGACGATACTATGATTTACCAGAATTTTCAGGATTTACAATTGTCAGCGCTTGGATTTGGTGCTATGCGTCTCCCGGTGGTTGATGGTGATGATGCCCAAATTGATTTTGCAGCGGCTGAGGAAATGATCGACTATGCAAAGGAGCATGGAATCAACTATTTTGATACGGCATGGGGCTATCATGGCGGCAATTCGGAGCTTGTAGTGGGAAAGGCTTTGGGGAAATATCCTCGTGAAAGTTTTTATCTTGCCACAAAATTTCCGGGGTATGATCTTTCCAATATGCCTAAGGTAAAAGAGATTTTTGAAAAGCAGCTTGAAAAATGCGGTGTAGATTACTTTGACTTTTATCTGTTCCATAATGTATGTGAGATGAACATTGATGCATATCTGGATGAAAAATATGGGATTTATGAATACCTGATGGAACAGAAGAAAAATGGACGGATTAAGCATCTTGGTTTTTCTGCCCATGGAGATTATGATGTTATGAAGCGTTTCCTGGAAGCATACGGAGCTGATATGGAATTTTGTCAGATACAGCTCAATTATCTTGACTGGTCTTTCCAGGATGCGAAGGCTAAAGTGGAATTGCTGGATTCCTACAATATACCGGTATGGGTAATGGAGCCACTGCGCGGCGGCCGCCTTTCCAGACTGTCAGAGGAAAATGCGGAAAAATTAAAGGCCTTGCGCCCGGAAGAAACCATTCCTGCATGGGCATTCCGCTTTTTACAGGCGCTTCCCAGCGTAAAGGTAGTTCTTTCCGGCATGTCTAATATGGAACAATTAAAGGAGAATATAGGGACCTTTGAGTCGGACAAGGCGCTTAATAAGGAGGAAATGGATGCACTGCTTTCCGTTGCAGGAGGAATGCTCAATGGCCTTTTGCCATGTACTGCCTGCCGATATTGTGTTAGCCATTGTCCGAAGGGAATTGACATTCCAAGGCTGCTGGAATTGTATAATGAGCATGAATTTACAGGGGGAGGCTTCATTGCGCCTATGGCGTTGATGGCAGTGCCGGAGGAAAAACAGCCTTCTGCTTGTGTCGGATGCCGCAGCTGTGAGAAGGTCTGTCCGCAGCAGATTAAAATTTCTGAAGCAATGTCCACATTTGCCGCAAAAGTCAAAGGGTAATCCGTATTTTTTACATAAGTCTTTAACACCGCAGAGCCTTGCGCTCTGCGGTTTTCTTATTTATCTTTATAAATGAGATTCCGTGAATCATAACCACCATGTATGATTTTGAAGGAAATTATGGAAATCTACTGAAATCCGGCTGACTTGAAAAAAATGCTCTTTTATGCTATAATATTATATATTAGAAATAGGGTTTGCTTAATCTTAGGTCATTCCATTTATTCAGAAAATGTATAAATGGAATGAAAAGTCGGAGTGTGCAGACCAGACACGAGAATAATATGCAGAGCGTGTACATATAAGATAGGTGGAAAGGGGAAGATATCAAATGGCCACTCTGAAGGACGTTGCAAAATTGGCGGGTTTAACTACCAGTACGGTATCCCGGGTAATTAATAACCGGGGGTATATAAGTGAAAATACACGTAAAAAAGTAGACGATGCAATGAAAGACCTGAATTATCATCCAAATGAAGCTGCAAGGAGCCTTCGAATGAAAAGTACGAATACGATAGGGTTGATTGTACCCCATGTGAGCCATCCGTATTTTGCGGAGATGATTAGTAATCTGGAAGCAAGGGCGTATGAGAAGGGTTATAAGATTTTATTGTGCAATTCACAGTGTATTCATGAAAGAGAAGAAGAATACATCAGAATGTGCATCAATCATAAGGTGGCTGGCATTATTTTATGTAGTGGTTCTGTGGCTTTGGATGTATTTGATGGCGTTGATGTCCCAGTGATTACAATTGAGCGTTTTTTAGATAACAGAACTGCCTCCATAGAGTGTGATAACAAGCAGGGAGGCGCTTTGGCAGCAGAAAAGTTAATTGAGTGCGGTTGTAAGCATTTATTACATGTAGGTAATATTGGAACTTTGTCTATGCCTGCAGATATGCGTACAGAAGGCTTTAGGGAGGTTTGTGAGAGAAAGAAAATTCCGTTCGTGGAAATTTATACGGAGGATACCCAGTACTATCGGATGGAATATGATGAAATGCTTGAAAATGTATTGCAGAAATATCCGGAAACAGACGGAATGTTTGTAAACAGCGATGTGATTGCGGCCCAAACTTTGCAGACATGCCGTAAGTTTCATATTTCCGTACCGGATCAGCTGAAAATAATTGGTTTTGACGACACGAATATTGCACAGCTCACAACCCCTCAGCTCACTACAATTCATCAGCCTGTTAAGGAAATGGCAGAAATTGCAATTAACCTTTTGAATGATTCTGTTGCCGGAAAACTAGTGGCCAAAAGAACTGTCCTTCCTGTTAATCTGATTGAAAGGGAGACAACCTGAAAGCCAAATATCATAAAATAGTGTTACAATTGCCAGAGCATTTTCAAACATGTTCTAAGGCCGTATGAGCGCCCGAAGCAGTGATTCGCAGTCATCCAGATGCTCCGTATTTGAAATAATGACAGCATAAAGCGGTTCTGTTCCATCTTCCGTCCGGTTATATAAATTGCTGAATTCTGTTTCGGATAAGGTGACGGCATAATAACCGTCAATTCCATCTGCCGGGTTGACATTGCCGTTTTTATCCTGTTGCAGGTTGGCGGTGTCATAGACAAGTTTCCCCGCTGCAAGCAGAGAGGATACGAGTTCCTTAGAAAGAGCCTGGTCAAGGGGAAGACAGGCGTTTAGGGCAAGTAAATAGCTATACATATCCTGGCTGCAGATAGCCATATCCATACGTCCTGAGGAGATAGTGGTCATGACCTCTATTTCCTGGACGTAGTAATACATATTGCCATAATCAAAGGGCTGATCAAGGTTGATATCTACGGCGCCAGGTTTTCCGTCTGACTGGAGACTTTCAATAAAAGACTGAAACCAGGGAGAACAGTTTTCGTCCGTATTCAGCACAACGCATACCCGCAGTCGGCATGGCTTTTGTCCCTCATAGAACATATGGGCAAAGGTGCAGATGGTGATTATGATAAAAATGCCTGCAATAGCAGGCCATTTATAATAATCCCAGAAAAATTCAATTTTCTTTTTCCACGGCAGGCTTTTTAAGGTCTTTAAGTCGTGATGCAGCTCCTGCATGAATGTGGATTTCAATTTTTTCTTTTTATTCATATTTATAACCATGCTCCTTTCTCAACGTGCGAATTTGTGCGTGCAAGCATAAATTCGCGGTTGAAAGAATGCAATTCCGTCAGCCTTTCCTCCATCCCGAAGCATTCTACTGAGGAACGCGGGCAGAATATCAGATTCCGCTCTGCGATCAAGAGAATTTATTCAACCTTTATACCCCTGCATACCGCTTTGCCGTCATTTTAATTTTCATCAGACGCCTGATTCGAACTGTTATGATGCGCAGCATCATTTTCTTCATCGTCAAAGGTTAACGGTTTTAATTCCTGGTCGGCATAAGGATCGGGCAAATATGCCTTCAGAGCGGAAACAACCAGGCGTGACTGGTAGAGGACAACCAGACCAGGCACGATAAAAATAAGTCCGATTAATATATGGCAGACCCAAAGACCAAACACCAGCAGAATAATCATAAGAAGCGTTCGCCCCAGATTTCGTATGGAAAGTACAAAGGCCCAGATGACAATTTCCCTGCTGCTTTTATCGAATTTAGCTAACAGTGGAAATGTATATAATACCGTAAACATCCAAAACAAAAAAATTACAGCAAAAAATACCATGAAGAAGCTGTATATGCCGGTTCCGGCATGGTAGCACATCCGGATATCTATTATAAGAAAGAGGCCAAGCGCAAGAAGCGGGATGCCAAGAAAAATTCCCTGTTTGAAATTTTGCTTAAAAGAATGGAAAAAATCCTTGGATACGGAGCTGGTCTCACCTCGCACCAGATTGATCATGGCATAGGAAAGGGCGGTAGTGGAAGGCCCTATGGTAAAAACCGGGAGACAACAGATAATCCAAAGGGTATTTAGTATAAAAATATCAAAAATATTACCCATTTCGTTCCAAAATGGAGTGTCCTGATAAAAAAATTTGTCTAGGATATGGATCCCTTCTTTCTAAATCTTTTACCTTTACTTCATTCTTTTATGTTCAAAATTTTTCGTAGAAAAAACCAGCATCTTCCTGTATCAGTTTATCGATAAACCGATATGAAATCCTTTGTCATAATTATTGTATCAATAAAAGACAAATTGTGCAACAATAATATCAAAGGATTGTCATATATAATAAGAGCTGAAAATAGTGACAAAAATTGTAGAAGGATAGAGTTTTGTGCAAAATGCATAATCATTATGGCGTGAAATTGTATGTAATTAACATAATTTGCTTTTGAGTGATAAAAATTATAATAAACGATTGACATATTATCAAGTAAATGATACGATAATAAACGCAATTAGATATGTCTGGCGGTTTTTTTGTTGCACAAAAGTTGCTAGCGCTTATTGTGCACATTGAAATCTGCACTATAAGTTTAGCGGCTTATTTTATTGCTGCAAATTATACCGGCATTTCGTAATGTTAACAAGGCCGGGAGCATGGAACAGCGGGGAGAAAGTCCGATTCCCGGCTGGAAATGTTACTACATATCAATTTCAAGGGATTTAAAGGGATTTATTTTAGAAGGAGGAAATGAAAAAATGAAAAAGAAGTTACTTGCAATGGCGCTGGTAACAGCTATGTCGTTATCTCTTGTGGCATGCGGCGGAGGTTCTGATTCAGGCTCAGGTTCCGATTCGGAGGGCGGAAGCGCATCAGGCGAAGCGGCAGCGAGCACAGGAGTATCTATTACCGTATTTAATACCAAGAGTGAAATTCAGGATCAGTTTGTAGAGATGGCTGAGGAGTACAGTGCGGCAACAGGCGTGGATGTGGAAGTGTATTATTCCAGCGATACCGTAGCGGCTCATTTGGCTACCAGATATTCCGCAAATGACCCTTACACAATTTCCATGGTAGACGCGAAAGACGTATATTCTCTTGGAGAAGAACATGCAATTGATTTAAGCGACCAGGAATGGGTTGCCAACACAGACTATGCAATCAGCGTAGGCGGAAAGGTATTAGGTTTCCCGGTATGTATTGAAGCACGCGGCCTTATGTACAATGCAACTGCAATCGAAGCAATCACAGGGGAAGAATTTAACCCTGATGATTACAAGACATTGGATGCATTCCTGGGGCTGTTAGATCAGCTTGTTGCCGGCGGAATGGAAACACCTACCGGTATCATGAAAGAGGATTGGTCCATGGGCGCGCATTATCTTGCGGAAGTTTATGAGGAGCAGCCTGATGTAGAGGCATTTATTACTTCTTTACACGAAGGCAGCGCTGACCTGGCAAACAATGAGAAATGGAATTCCCTGATGGACACATTTGATGTCTTAATGAAGTATAACTATGCGGCAGGTTCACCGGTTGCAGCTGAGCGCGAGGTTTCCGAGCAGAAGCTGGCTGAGGGCGAGATTGCATTTATGTTTGGTGGTAACTGGGATTGGGCGATGATCAATGCTTATGATTATTCTGAGAAGATGGGTATGATGCCTGTTCCCCAAAATACAAGTGACGGTTCTAATGAGAAGTTAGTAGGCGGCGGTTCTAAGTATTTCATGATTGATTCATCTGACAATACATCTGCAGAACAGCAGCAGGCAGCAAAGGATTTCCTGAACTGGCTTGTATTTGATGAAGCCGGTAACAAGTTCCTCACAGAGGATTGTGCGCTTGTTCCTGCTTACAGCAATATCAACGCTGACGCTCTGGATCCCCTGTCCATTTCTGTAAAAGCATTTGCTGATGGTGGAAATCTGATTGAAAACTATAATTATTTACCTGATGATCATTATTCTATCAACGGCGCTTCTTTCCAGAAATATTTAGCAGGTCAGGTTGACCGTGCAGGACTTGCAGCTGAAATTGAGAGTTATTGGTCATCCACAACTCCTGTAGAACACTAAAAATATGATTTTGCCACTGAAGTTTATCTTCAGTGGCAGAGATTGAAAGCTTTAGCCTTAAAGGAATTGTCAGTGCAGTATCGCGGGCATATCCTGTGACAGGCAGGAGTTATTGGCGTTATCGTATGTATCGCTTATAATATAAGTATATCTTATGGTGTAAGTATAGTTTATGATATGCAGGGGTATAAGGATAAAAAAGGATGAGAGAAGGGAGACATTAAGATATGGATACAAGCAGCATGTCTTTTAAATGCAGGCAGTTCTTTATGTTTGCCGGCATTACGACAGTAACGTTTGTTGCTGTGGTTATTTTACCGTTCGTCTATGGTTTGTATTTGACCTTTACAAGCTGGGACGGCGTTTCAAAGCAGAAGCCTTTTGTTGGACTTACAAATTATGCGTCTACTTTTGCAGATGCCGCCTACTGGCAGGCACTTGGCAGGACCTTTATTTATTCTATAATAGCCGTTGTCCTTGTAAATGTTGTGGCATTTATCCTAGCGTTTTTAGTTACCAGCGGCGTCAAGGGGCAGAATTTCTTCCGGGCCGGATTTTTCATCCCGAATCTGATTGGCGGTATCGTACTTGGTTATATTTGGAAGTTCGTGTTTAACCGTGCTTTTGTTGCACTTGGAGAGTCTCTTTCTATAGGAGCTCTGTCCACATCCTGGCTGGCAACAACAAGCGGAGCTATGTTGTGTCTCATTATCGTTTCCGTATGGCAGTATGCGGGATACATGATGCTGATTTATGTGGCAGGTTTTATGAGTGTATCGGCAGATGTGCTTGAGGCGGCAAGGATTGACGGTTGTACAAATATGCAGTCCATTATTCATATTTCCGTACCGCTTATGGTTTCTTCTTTTGTACAATGTCTGTTCCTTACAATTACAAGATGCTTTATGGTATATGATGTAAACCTTTCTTTGACAAATGGTGAGCCCTTTAACAGTTCGGTTATGGCGGCTATGCATGTGTACAATCAGGCATTTACATACAAAAACTATGGTACTGGTCAGGCAGAAGCATTAATCTTATTTATTGTTTGTGCAGTTGTAGGCGTACTTCAGGTATACATTGGTAAGAAAGCGGAGGTGTCAGCATAATGGATGATTTAAATGAAAAAGCTGCTCGTAACCGGAAAATACGGCACGCTGTTTCTATTGTTATTTTGATCGTGTTGTTTGTTTGTTTCATTTTTCCGTTTATTTTAGTAGTAATTAATGTATTTAAGACAAAAGCGGATATCACATCCGATCCTTTAGCGCTGGTTGGTTCCCATGGATTTACCTTACAGAACTTCCCAGAAGCTATGAAAAAAATGGATTTCTGGCGCTCTTTTGGAAATTCAGCTTTTATTACAATTATTTCAACGATTCTTACGATTCTGCTTGCTTCTATGGCTGCTTATGTTATTGTTCGTAATAAATGGAAAGCATGTGGAGCTTTGTTTGGAATGATGATTGCATCTATGGTTATTCCTTTCCAGGTATTGATGATTCCATTGGTATCTCTGTACGGCGGTGTGTTCGGTATCCTGAATCACCGTGCAACTTTGATTTTCATGCATGTAGGTTTCTCCGTATCAATGGCAACCTTCATGTTCCATGGAGCAATTCATACAAATGTGCCAATAGCCCTTGAAGAAGCAGGCACGATTGATGGCTGCAGCCGTTGGCAGATTTATTGGAAAATAGTATTCCCTTTGTTAAAACCGACAATTGCAACAGTGGCAATTATTGATGCAATGGCATTCTGGAACGATTATCTTCTTCCCAGTCTTGTACTGGCAAGAAAAGAGTTATATACTATCCCGATTGCTACCCAGGTATTCTATGGAACTTATTCTACAGATATCGGTTTGGTCATGGCGGCTTTGTTACTGGCAATGTTGCCGATTTTAATACTGTATATGTTCTTACAGCGCTATATTGTGGAAGGTGTAACTTCAGGTGCAGTTAAATAACGGTATAAGGGGTTTTATTTTGTGATGAGACTGGCGCTAGTTCATTAACAAAAGCAGGGCTCGTTAAGAGTGACCATGCTTGTTTATGATAGTGTTCCGGTCTCATTTTTGTTACAATAAACTGACGTGCGAATCGTAACGGCATTTGTTATAATAAACATAAACCGATGCTCGAATCGTGAGAGTGTTTGTTTATCAGGAGAGCATGATGAACTCAAAAATTATTTTTCTGGATATTGACGGAACACTGACCCTGCCAGGCCAAAATGAACCGCCTGAGTCCGCAATCCGAGCTATTGAAAAAGCCAGGAGGCAGGGGCATTATGTATTTCTATGTACCGGCCGGAGTTATGGTATGCTGCTGCCCTTGTTAAAATATGATTTTGATGGGATAATAGCCAGTGCAGGAAGTTATATAGAATACCGGAAAAAGGAACTGGTTAACTGCCCGGTGACAGAAGAAATAAAGCGGATTGCCATGGATGTTCTAAAGAAAAATGGTATTTTCCGAACGGTGGAATGCGTGGACGGTTCTTATACGGATGAAGAATTTAAGCGTTTTTTACGAGCTCATGCAGAGGAGGGGAATAACAGTGAGCTGCTGCGATGGAGAGAACAGATTGAACGGTCATTGAATGTCTTTCCCATGAGGGAATATAAAGGACAGCCGATTTATAAAATTATTATTGTATGTTCATCCTGGGAGCAG
This sequence comes from Parablautia muri, assembly GCF_009917485.1. GTDB lineage: Bacteria > Bacillota > Clostridia > Lachnospirales > Lachnospiraceae > Suilimivivens > Suilimivivens muri. The sequence goes on along the minus strand of NZ_QZDT01000021.1, from coordinate 53,306 downwards.
TTGAAAGAGCCGCAGGAGGTTTTGGGTGATGATTTTGTATTTAGCATACCAGGCGAGGATGAATATGGATTTATTAACGGGGAGCTGATTAACAAACGATTTCACAAAGGGAAGGCGGTCAAGCTGGTATGCGATTATCTGGGCATTCCGATGAGCAGGAGTGTGGCTTTTGGAGACAGCATAAATGATAAAGAAATGCTGGAAATGGCAGGTTTAAGCATATGTATGGGGAATGGCCAGGAGGAGGTAAAAAGGATTGCAGACGAACTGTGTCCGTCTGTATCGGAAGATGGTATTTGGCATGCTTTTTTGAAATATAATTTGATAGAAAAGTAATATGAGGTGGAATTATGAGAAAACAGGTAAAAAAAAGACAATCAGAGCGAAAGAAAGAAATAGTGAAAAATATAAAGGAAAAGGCTGTAAAGGATAGTCTTTCTGCACAAGAGGAAACTTTGACAGAGGAAGGCGATGTAAAGGAGAAGGCATCGACCAATAATGAAAATTCTGTAAAGGAAGAAATATCAGAAAAGGAAGAAGTGACGGCTCAGGCTGAGGCTTTGGATGAAGTCTATTTAAGGCGATTGGAGAGACATCATGACGAGCTCCGCTGGCTTTATATGGAATTGTATGAGAATGATTCTATGTTTGCCGAGTTGATAGAGAATATAAAGCGTTTCTTTGCGGAGCGGAATGAAGATTTAAAGAACCAGGACATGGAACGGGAGCGTCATCAGGACTGGTATAAGCAGAACGATATGCTGGGAATGATGTTTTACATTGACAATTTTGCAAAAAATATGAAGGGCGTGGAGTCCAAGCTGGATTACATTGAAAAGTGTAATGTAAATTATATTCATTTGATGCCCTTTCTTGAGACGCCCCAGGGGCGCTCTGACGGAGGATATGCGGTAGCGGATTTCAGAAAGGTACAGGAAAATCTTGGCTCTATGGAGGATTTGGACAGTTTGACTTCATCCTGCCACAAAAAAGGCATCAATGTCTGCATGGACTTTGTTATGAACCATACATCGGAAGACCATGAGTGGGCTAAGAGGGCCCGGGCAGGAGAAGGGGAGTATATGAGCCGTTACTTTTTCTTTAAGGACGACTCGATTCCATCCCAGTATGAAAAGACTGTACCTCAGGTATTTCCCACAACAGCTCCAGGGAACTTTACCTGGCTGCCGGACGCAGGCCATTATGTAATGACCTCCTTTTATCCCTATCAGTGGGATTTAAATTATAAAAATCCAAGAGTTTTTAATGAGATGATGTATAATTTCCTTTATCTGGCAAACAAGGGAATTGATATTATCCGAATCGATGCGGTTCCTTATATCTGGAAGGAATTGAATACCCAGTGCAGGAATCTTCCGCAGGTACATACTATTGTGCGTATGATGAGAATTATCAGCGAAATCGTTTGTCCGGGCGTGTTATTACTTGGAGAGGTGGTTATGGAGCCGGAGAAGGTAGTGCCGTATTTTGGAACGGTTGAGAAACCGGAATGCCACATGCTCTACAATGTTACCACTATGGCTACCACCTGGCATACGGTAGCTACAAGGGACGTGCGGCTGTTGAAAAAGCAGTTGGATATTGTGAATGGCCTTCCCAAGGATTATGTATTTTTAAATTATTTGCGCTGCCATGACGATATAGGCTGGGGGCTGGACTATGGCACTTTGATGGGAGAGGGAATAGGAGAACGTTCCCATAAGAAGTATCTGAACGATTATTTCCAGGGCTACGCAGGGGAAAGTAACAGCCGCGGTGAGCTTTATAATGCCGACCCTGTTACGGGGGACGCCAGATTCTGCGGAACCACCGCTTCCATGTGCGGCTTAGAAAAGGCCGGGTTTGAGCAGAATGAGGAGGCCATGGAAAGGGCGATTCGCCTGGATGTGATGCTGCATGCTTATATGTTCATGCAGTCCGGTATTCCGGTTATCTACAGCGGAGATGAAATTGGACAGGTCAATGATTATACTTATAAGGAGGACCCTCAGAAGGTTGCAGATTCCAGATATATTCACCGGGGGGCAATGAACTGGACGCTGGCTGAAAATATTACGGACCCAAAAACTGTGGAAGGGAAAATGTTCTCAAGCCTTGATCAGCTTGAACAGATCAGGAAAAGAGAAAAGGTATTTGTGTCCAATGCGGATACATGGACAATTGAAACCTGGGATTCCTCTATTTTATGTATCGGAAGATATTTTGAAGGAGAGAAGATTATAGGCTTGTTTAACTTCAGCGAATATGATAAGATGGCATGGATTAACGAAACCGATGGAGACTATACGGATTTGATTTCCGGCAAAGTCATGAAAGCAACCGGTGTGAATGTACCTGCTTATGGATTTTATTATCTGAAGCATACCTTCGAACAAAATGGTTGATGAGAAGTGATAAGTTTTTAAAGCTTGCGTTTGCTGCGTTTTCATAAGTAAAAACGCAGCGGCGCAGGGGTGATTACAATGGGCCGGCCCACAAGGCGTGAGAGCGAAGCCGAAAGCTGAAATGTTACGCATCTTAATTGTGGAGTGATAATAGGAGAAAGGGACGAATATGGGTATTATTTTTTCTGAAAAGAATAAAGTTTTTACGCTGCAGACCCAAAATACAACCTATCAGATGAAGGTGGATGAATACGGTTTTTTGCTGCACCTTTATTATGGACGCAAGAGCAAGGGCTGTATGGATTATCTGCTTCATTATGCTGACAGGGGATTTTCAGGAAACCCTTATGATGTGGGCCTGGACCGCACTTACTCAATGGACGTGCTGCCCCAGGAATTGCCCTGTCAGGGAACGGGAGATTACCGGAGCACAGCCGTTGCCATAAAAAATACGGACGGTTCTTATGGATGTGATTTCCGATATCAGGGGTATCAGATTACAAAGGGTAAGTATGGAATACCGGGCCTTCCCGCTGTGTATGCAGGTGAGGATGAAGCCGAAAGTCTGGAAATTTATATGGAGGATAAGGCCACAAAGGTACAGGTAACGCTTGTTTACGGAATTTTACCCAAATTGGATATCATAACCAGAAGCGCCAGGATTCAAAATAGCGGTGCAGGAAAAATTTATCTGGAAAAGGCTCAGGCGGCATGTTTGGACTTGGTAGGCGGCGAGTATGATTTGATTTGTTTCTACGGCCGCCATACTTCGGAGCGGAATGTGCAGAGAACGCCGGTAGGCCATAATGCCCAGGTGATTGGAAGCCGAAGGGGCACATCCAGTCATCAATACAACCCAATGATGATTTTGGCCGGGCGTGAAACTACGGAGGATGCAGGGAGCTGTTATGCCATGTCCTTTGTATACAGCGGTAGCTTTAAAGGGCAGGCGGAAAAGGATCAGTATAACCAGACTCGTATGCTGTTAGGGCTTTCAGATGAGTTGTTTTCTTATCCTCTAGAGGCAGGCGAAGTGTTCCATGTGCCGGAGGTAGTACTGACTTATAGCGGTATGGGGCTTGCAAGGCTGTCACAAAATCTGCATGCATGTTTCAGAACCCACTTATGTCGTGGAAAGTACAGGGATAAGGCGCGGCCGGTTCTTTTAAATAGCTGGGAAGCTTCTTACTTTGACTTTAACGGGGAATCTATTTATCAGCTGGCAAAACAGGCGGCGGAGCTTGGCGTTGAAATGCTGGTGATGGATGACGGCTGGTTTGGGAAACGAAATGACGACTATAGGGCCCTGGGAGACTGGTATGTCAATGAGGAAAAGCTGGGGGAGCCTTTGGGTGAGTTGATACGGAAAATCAATGGACTTGGGCTTAAATTTGGTATTTGGTTTGAACCTGAGGGAGTGAATGAGGACAGCGATTTATATAGAGAGCATCCGGATTGGGCGTTAACAATTCCAGGGCGTGATCCGGTGCGCGCTAGAAATCAGCTTTTGCTGGATTTTTCCAGAAAAGATGTGGTTGACTATGTGTTTGAACAAATGTGTAAGGTTTTGGATCAGGGAAATATAGAGTATGTGAAATGGGATTTGAACCGAAGTCTGTCCGACTGCTTTTCACGAAACAGTAAGGATCAGGGAAGGGTGCAGCATGATTATATGATTGGTCTGTATGATTTCCTGGAGAGATTATTAGAGAGGTATCCGAACCTTCTTTTGGAGGGATGCAGCGGCGGCGGCGGACGGTTTGATGCGGGAATGCTTTATTATTCCCCTCAGATTTGGTGTAGTGATAACAGCGATGCTATAGACAGAGTTTCGATTCAGTATGGAACCTCCTTTGGCTATCCTGCAATCACAATGGGTGCCCACGTGTCGGCAGTACCCAATCATCAGACGGGACGTGTGACACCTTTCCACACAAGGGGAGTGGTTGCTATGGCAGGCTGTTTTGGATATGAGCTGGATCCCAAGAAGCTTTCTGAGGAGGAAAAGAAGGAAATCAGGGAGCAGATAGAAGAATATAAGCGTTATACCGGTCTGATTCAAAATGGTTTATATTATCGCTTAAGTAATCCGGCAGCGGATGAAGTGGGCGCATGGGAATTTGTTTCTGAGGATGGAAGGGAAGCGTTGGTTAGCGCGGTTATGCTTGAAGTGCATGGTAATATGCCTGTTAGTTATATCCGTTTGAAGGGATTGGTATCCGGCAGTGTTTACCGTGAGGAAAAAAGCGGGAAGCTGTATGGAGCTGACGCGCTTATGGAGGCTGGAGTTCCACTGCCTGTGGAGATGGGGGAATACCGGGCTTATCAGATGTATTTTACCCAAGTGGCAGAACCGTGAGATATACGAAATATGAGGATTAAGCTGTCATTCCTGGTTGAGCGACTGTGGAATGGCAGTCTTTTTTCGCATAAAGTTCGAAATATATCTTGACAGGTATTTCCAAATCTGGTAATATAACATCACTTTCAAAAATTTAGTTTATCTATCAAAGTCTAAATTCTTTTTTCAATGTAGTATTTTCAATTTTTTCCATGAGAAATTTGTGTAAGAATGAATTGGTTTTTAGAGTGTGACAATGCTTTAGTTTTTATAACGCGGAGGTATATTTTTTGTCATTAGAAAAAGAAGATGTTGGGGTAAGGAGTAGAATTTTACTGATTTTCAGTCCATATCGCTGCATGAGAAGGCGGCTTTCAGAGGAACAGGCCAAAATGGGCAGGCTGGTTTTGCCTGCAAATGATACAGGATTGAAGGAGGATATAACGGTCGGTTTGGAATGGAATGGGGAATGCTGGCAGGTAGATGGAAAAGAGCTGTGTGAAAATGCTCCTTTTTATTTCGATACGAAAATATATTGTGATACTAAGATATATTATGATGCGAAAATGGCTGAAAAGAAGCCGGATGGAATGCTGCTGTTTTTGCTGTCCGGAGAAATGAGGAGCCTTTTGACATCCGGGGTGCTTGTGCCGAGGCAGGAGGAGCGGATAGTAATTGGAAAAGGGTATAAGAATCAGGTTTTTTATGAGTGCTTTTCTCTGGTGGGGGAAATATATGCAGAAATTATGTATGTGAATGGGCAGTTTATGATGAAATGCTTGGGGGATAAAGGCGTTTATATAAATGGAAGGGCATTTGGAGAGCGTACCTCTTTAAGCTGTGGAGACAGTGTGGATATTTATGGACTTCATATTTTGATATTGAAGGGAATATTGGTATGTGTCTCTTTTTGTGGAGTGTGCCGTATTGCTATGGGCAGGAACAGGCCGGGAAGTAGAGACGAATCTTTGGGAGTAGCAGTGCTGCAGGAGGGAAAAGAGAAGAAGTGGATAGAACGCAGGTGTGGACAGGAGGCGCAGCTCCATGTGGGCGAGGTGGAGATGGTATTGCCGGAAAAGCCGGGAATGGAGCAGAGGGAGCCTTTGCTTTTAAGCCTTGGTCCCATGCTTACAATGGTTTTGCCGGTGCTGCTTATGGCGCAGCTTAGCGGTCAGTTTATGGAAGGGACTGGCAAAAGCTTTTACCATATGTCGGTGGTTATGAGTGTGAGCAGTGCATTTCTTGCCCTTTTTTGGGCACTGGCCAATTATTGGTACAGGGAAAGAGCAAAAAAGCGGGAAAACAGAGAAAAGGAAAGGCAATATGTAGAATATCTAAATGGACTTGAGACTTACCTGCAGGATTGTATGGAGGATAACAGGATGATTTTGGAGGAAAGATATCCGCCTCTTTTAGCGTTTATGGGAGAAAGGGGAGAGAGGGTGGCGGTTTCCTGGAACCGGTATTACAGGCAAAAGAATTTTTTGTATCTCCGTATTGGAAAAGGAAAAATACCATTTCAGATTCGCTTAAAGTTTTCAAGTACACAGAAGGCTATTGTGAAAGGAAAGCTTGTGGAGCGGGCTGAGGAGCTTATGGAAAAATATGAATTTTTGGACAGGGCGCCTGTGGAAATGGATTTCTATGAGAACAGGCAGGTGGGTATCATGGGAAAAGAGGCCAGGGGAATCCTTATTCAGCTCCTTATGCAGATTATGGCCTGCCACTGTTACACGGAGGTAAAGACAGCCTGTTTTTACCGGGAGGAGAGAGCAGAAGATCAGGAAATTGTCAAATGTCTAAGGTGGATGCCCCACAGTTGGTCAGGAGATCGGAAGGTGAGGTTTATTGCGGGCAGTGAGAGGGAGGTCGCAAATATTCTTCCGGTTTTGACGAAGGAATTAAAGAGGGGGAAGGAACAGTCAAAAGGGGGACTAGGGATTCCATGGTATATTGTGGTTGTGTTAGAGGAGGAATTGATTTTTGAGGAGCCTTTGTATCAATATTTGACGGATCCAGAGGAAAAATATCCTGTAAGTGCGGTTTTTCTCGGAAAGGAACGAGAAAATATTCCGAAAAGCTGCCGCTGTTTCATTAAAAAAGAGGGAGAAGTAGGGGAAATTTTCAGTCTGGGGATGGAGCAGATTTCAAGGCAGAAAATTATGGTTGAGACCTGTAACAGTTTACATGCCCAGGAATATGTGCGGAGAGCGGCAGGTTTTCGGGTGAGGGAGACGGAGGGCGGCGGACATATGCCGGAACAGGTAAGTTTTTTACAGCTTTATGGATGTGGCAGGGTGGAGGAATTGAAAAGTGAGAGGAGGTGGAAGTATGCAAGATGCGATGAACGGCTTAAGGTTCCCATAGGATACAGGGCGGGAGGCAATATAGTAAACCTTGATTTACACGAGAAATTCCACGGGCCTCACGGGCTGATTGCCGGAACCACCGGATCTGGAAAAAGCGAACTTTTGCAGACATATCTTTTGTCTATGGCGGTATCTTTCAGCCCTTTGGATGTCAACTTTTTTATGATTGACTATAAGGGTGGAGGAACCGGAAATGCACTGAGAGAACTCCCTCATTGTGCAGGTGTTATATCTAATTTATCAGGAAATCAAATCAAAAGGGCCATGTCGGCCATAACCAGCGAAAACAAACGAAGACAAAGGCTTTTAAGCCGTTTTCAGTTAAATCATATTGACGCCTATACCAGACTTTACCGGGAGGGAAAAGGGGATACGCCTATGCCCCATTTGATTTTGGTAGTAGATGAGTTCGCGGAGCTGAAGAAGGAGGAACCGGAATTTATGCAGGAAATTATTTCATTGGCTCAGGTGGGGAGAAGTCTGGGCGTACACTTAATTCTTGCAACACAAAAGCCGGCGGGAACAGTGGATGATAAAATTTGGAGCAATGCAAGATTCAGGATGTGCCTGCGCGTACAGGATACACAGGACAGTATGGATATGCTTCACAATAAAGATGCAGCTTTTTTGACATCTCCGGGACAGTGCTACCTGCAGATTGGAAATTATGAGTATTATGAATTATTTCAGGCAGGATATTGTGGGGGAAGCTATGTGGAGGAGAAAGAAATAAGGACGCGGGCCGCGCTGATACAAAATACAGGTCAAAGGATGGAAATGCCTGGGAAAGCAGAAAACAGTCTGTCGGAGCATTGCAGCCAGATTGATATGTTGGTTCGCTATGTAGGCCAGACAGCGGTAAAGATAGGGTATGGAAAGGCAAAGGCTCTTTGGATGCCGGAGCTTCCTGAAAGGGTTTTGATTAAGGAGCTGGCAGATGGAAGGGGAGAGATAAGAAATGAGAAAATGAAAGAGAATGCACAAAAGGAGGGAGGTGCGATGATAGTTGAAGATGGCGGTATAAAGCTGATGCTTGGATTATGTGACGATCCCGGCAATCAGCGTCAGGAGGTGCTTACCTATGAGCCTTACATACAGGGGCATTTGGCAGTCTGCGGAGGCCCGGCTGCCGGGAAAACTACTTTGCTGAAAACGATTTTGTGGCAGCTTGCTACGTGTGATAGGAATCAGGAGACAATCTTTATGGTGGCGGATATAGGGCAGGAGAGTTTTAGCTGCTTTGGTACTGTGCCAAATTGTCTGGCGGTATTTCAGAAAAAAGAAGAGAAAGATATTTTTTTCTATCATTTGAAGCGGCTTGTCCGCGAGAGGAAAAAGGTCCTTTCAGGAACAAATATCATGCAATACAATAAATCGGGAAAGGGGAATCTGGCACAGGTATTCCTTGTAATAGATAATTTTGGAAGCTTCTATAAGGTTTTGGAGGAAAAACAGGAAGAATTTTTTATGAAGCTGGCAGCACAGGGGATTAATCTTGGTTTTTATTTGATTTTATCAGCAGCCGGAGCAGGAGAAATAGGAGGAAGGATATTTGAAAAGATTAAGACAACCCTGGCCCTTGAGATGAGTGATCGTTTTCAATATGGCGATATATTGAGACAGTACTATCTTCCGGTACTGCCGAAAGAAAACCAAAAGGGACGCGGGCTTTGTCGGGTTAAGGAGCGTGTATTGGAGTTTCAGGCAGCGCTTGCACTGGAGGAACAGGATTATGCATACGCAAAGTTGGTGGAGGAAGCAGGAAGAAAAAGAGAGGAGTATCTGCGTAGTCAGGGAAAAGCTCTGCCGGAAAAGTTTCCGGTTATACCCAAAGAGGTAGAATATGGAAAAATTGTTGACGGTTTTCATTGGAAGAAAGGGGAATTACCATTAGGATATTGCTTATCTACCGGTGAAATCTATGGAATTAGCATAGGAAAGGCGGCTTGCTTTTTCATCTCAGGGGTGGAAAGGACCGGAAGGAGGACGTTGATGCGATGTCTGATTGAAAGCACACTTTATCAACATAACAAAGTGGTGATATTAGATACCGGGAGTAGATTTAGGGATTTGCAGGAGGAAGATGGACTTATCATGCTCAAGGGTGACGAGGAGATCGAAAAATGGCAGCTGGATTTTACAGGAAAAGAAAAAACTGCAAAAGCATTGCCGGTTAGTGTGTTTATAAGCGACTTAGGGAGTTTTTGCAGATTCCTTTATCGTTCAGGGCAGATGCGGGAGGAAAGAATTGCATTTTGGGAAAATGCGGCCATGGGGAAAGGAGAAATTGCATTTTTAGCAGGAATTTATCATCCGGCCAAGGACTATGAGGCAGTAGGGACAGGTTTTTTCAGTGAGTTTGTTAGATGGCAGCAGGGGATTCATCTGGGAGGTAATGTGGCGGCACAAAGAGCCTTATCCTTTGACGATTTAAGCTATGCCAAACAAAATCAACATGAGCCTGTGGGCATTGGCTATTTGAAAGAAGGGGCGGGATTAGAGACGATTAAGATGCTGCTTCCTGCATTTAAGGGATGTCGGCAGGAATGGGGACGGGAATGATTTTGGTGGATATACAAATACCGGCGTTAGATAGAGTATACGATTTTGAGCTGGATGAGGGGTTGACAGTCAGGGTATTGATGCAGGATATTCAGACGCTGGTTTCAAAGCAGGAAAAAATACCCGAAAGGGAAGATGGGGACAGTTATCTGTATTCCCTGGGTCAAGAGCGTATTTTAAGACAGGAGGAGACATTAAAGCAGCAGGGAGTGCAGGATGGCGATAGGCTGATTTTAATATAGGAAGCTATGGGGGACTGGAGTATACAGCTTAAGACAGCAGGTCTTAACGGATGGATAGTGTCAATAGAGGAAAATCTGACGATGGTGAAGGATTTTCTCGATATTTTAGAGCAGGAGGAGAAAGCGCTGAAAAGGGTTTTTGACAGTGAGGCAAGGCTGCAATGGGAAAAAGTCTTTCAGGATGGAATAGCAGAAATCAGGGAGAAAATGATAGAAATGGAAAAAATCACTCTTTCGGTTGAAGAATTGGCACAAACATTGACGGAACTAGAAAAAAGTATGGTATCAGAGGCGGAAGGGTTTCGTTGAAAACTGACTTCCGTAGCTTATTTAATGGTAACCGGACACAGTAGTTATGTGGAAGGAGAGAAGAAAGCAAGGAGGGAGCTTTTGGGAGAACGTATACTGGTTACAACGGAATATCTGAAAGAAAAGGAGGAGGAATGGAAAGAACTGCTGGGCTTGGCACAAAACGCTTATCAGGAAGCAGCAAAGAGCGCTGATAAATTAGAAGAATATTTTTCCTGCAAAGAGACAGCAGTAATAAGAAAAAAATTTGCTGTCTGGAAGGAGGAAGGAATGGATGTTTTTGAAAGATTGAAAAGTCATCTTGGTAAACTGAAAAGTATGGCTTTGATATATGAGGAAGCGGAGAGGAGCAATGTAAATGTTACAGTCCCAAATTGAAATGCATTTTACGGAAATTTTGCATTTATCAAAGCAGCTTAGGGCACTTTCGAAAATCGTAAAAAATTTTTCGGAAGTAGAATTGATGCAGGAAATTTGCGAGATTAAGGTGGGCTGGAATAGTGAATGTGCTGATGTATTGGCTCAGAAGGAAGGGAAAATCCTGGAAGGTATCAGCATAGAGGCGGAGAAAATGAATAAAGTGGCTGAGGAAATGGAGGAGTGGGCTAAAAAAATGTATCAGTCTGAAATGACCAACAGTCAAATTGCAGTATTTAGAAGCTATAGATAGGATAACAGCCTAAAGGTTTTTAGCAGTAGGGGCGGAAAAAGGATAAAGCAGATAGGAAACGGCGAAGGATGAAGCAAGCAGGGAAACAATTACAATTGAAAGGAGAATCTATATGGCATTTTTTCAGGTAACATCATCACAGTTAAGAAGTAAAGCAGGAAAAATTATGGATTTAAACAGTCAGTTTAAGGCGAAGGCAACACAGCTTGGAGAGCAGGAGGCATCCCTGGGCAGTATGTGGGAGGGAATGGCGAAGGATGCTTTTCATCAGGCCTTTTTGCGGGACAGGCAGCAGATGGAGGTTTTCTGTCGGCTGATTGAGCAGTATGTGCAGGCGCTTTTGGAAATTGTAGCCAGATATGAGCAGGCAGAGACAAGGAACAGAGAGATTGCCTCTGCCAGGAATTATTAGAAATTTGTTGGTTGTCAAAGAGAATGGAGGATTGATATGGAAGGTATTTTAAAGGTAACGCCTGAAAAATTGATGCAGACTTCAGGGGAATTTGCAGCAACTGGGAATCAGATGAAAAATCTTACCAGTGAAATGATGGCACAGATCCAGGAGATGAAAGGTATCTGGCAGGGAGAGGCGGCCAGCGCATATGGGAGTAAATTTAATTCCTTACAGGCCGACATGGATAAGCTTTACCGGATGGTGCAGGAGCATGTAAAGGATTTACAGGAAATGGCAGCCGGCTATCAGAGAGCGGAGGCAGGAAATGCCGAGCAGGGAAGTGGTTTAAATACGAATGTTATCGTGTAGAGTTCCAAAAACTTAATAGATTTGATTTGGTCATTTTGAGAGAAGCCTCGTTTTTGCGGTTAAGAAAAGGATAAAGGGCGGGATGGAAGGGAGGAGGAGCCAGGATGAGCGAAAAGCTGTCCGATGCGGAGATGAGTATGGTGTTAGATACTTTTATGTATCTTGATTATAAGGAAGCGCCGGATGGAGCTACTTTAAATGAAATTTTACTGTCTCTTAAGGAACATCCGGACTATGGCGGCGGTGGCGTTCACTATGGAGAATATACTGTGGTTGAAAAAGCAGCTTTAAATGAGACAGTAGGAAATCTTGTAATCAGCTGCCAGAGTACAAATATGGGGTATGATGCAGGAACTGCCGCATGTACCTTTACTTCCCCGGATCAGAGTTGCATTTATATCGCTTATCGGGGAACCGGTGATGGAGAATGGCCGGATAACGGAATTGGAATGACTTCCATCTCGTCCACCCAGCAAGAGAGCGCCCTTTCTTACTTTGAGGAGGTGGTGGAGGCAATGGAGTTAAACGAACATCAGCGCCTTATTGTAACGGGTCACTCTAAGGGAGGGAACAAAGCACAGTTCGTGACCATGGAGTCCAGGTATCATGGATTGATTGATGCATGCTATTCGGTGGATGGACAGGGTTTTTCCGAACAGGCAATAGAGGAATGGAAGGGCAGATATGGAGAGGAGGGGTACGAGAGAAGGAGGGACAAACTGTACGGGCTGCATGGGGAAAATGACTATGTCAGTGTTCTTGGAAATTCCATTATCCCAAAGGAACATATTCGATACATAAGGACACCGGTGGAAAAGAATAACTTTGCCGGTTATCATGATATCAAATATATGTTTGCCGCCCTTACTTATGATGTGGGAGCCGGCGGAATTGTTACAATATTTAATGGAAGGAAAAATGAGGATGTGGCAGGCCAGGGAGCGCTTGGCAGATATGCGTCTGTACTATCTGCAGGAGTGATGGATCTATTACCTGAAAAAAGGGATGGATGTGCATCTGTCATCATGCAGATTATGGAAGCGTCAAAGGGTGAAAAGAAGGGGATAAACGGGGAAAAGGTGACATGGTCGGATTTAGGAGATTTCACCTTCCAGGGGCTTCCGCTGATTGCCCAAAGTCTTCTGCAGGAAAAAGAGGGCATAAGCTTTTTAGAGTCTTTTTTCAACAAGAAGGCGGCACTGCGAGGGCTTTCTGAACCTATTATTCTCCAGGTAAATAGTAAAAAGCTACAAAAACAGGCAATCGAGTTCAAGACCACGGTTGTACGCGTAAAGGAACTGGCAACAGAAATAAGGGATATGGCTGAGGCCATTCCCTTATATATGAAAGGAAGCAGTACGTTATACCACAGGCTTAAACTCTCAGCCCTGGAGATAGAAAAGCTTGGTGAAAAATTAAGGAGGGCGGCGCAGCTTAAGGAGACTATGGCTGAAAAATACCGCTATTGGGACGAACAGACACAAATAAAAGGATAAATTCCGGCTTATGTGCAGTTTGGCAAAAAATCAAAGTTTTGCAGTCACATAAACATACCCATTACATAGATATAAGCCTGTTACATAAACATGATATTTACGGCATTTTTTCCTGCGGCGGTTTTTAAATTTCTTTTGTACTCAGTTGGAGTGCATTTAACATACTGTTTAAATACCTTATTGAAATAGCTTACATTATTAAAACCAATGCTAAAAGCAAGATCTGATATATTCCGAAAAGTGGGATCATTATCTTGCATCATAGTTACAGCCTTTAAAATCCGGTACCGCATCAAGTATTCGATGGGAGAGAACTGCAGAACTCTTTTAAAACAGCGGCAGCATTCACTTTTGCTAATATGTACGGAAAAAGCAATTTGTTCCAAAGTTAATTGTTCTGCATAATGACTTTCAATGAATAAAATGGCATCCTTTACCCGGATTTCGTCCAGTGACAGGCTATGGGGCTGACTGCCCGGGGCAGCCTGGGGGGTGAGAAGCTCTAACAATTGTACCCAGAACTGACAAAGCAGGGATTTGGTGATTAATTCATAACCGTATTCCTTATCCATGTTAGTAGAAATGACGGAATGAATGTTATCCATCAGTTTGCCGGAAATAGAGTCCTGCGAATCCAAGAGCAGAGTTTTAAGGGCAGGAGAATTTAATACCGGAGAAAGATATTTCCCGGCTATCAGGGTATTTCCATACCCAAATAAAAAGGATGGGTCAAACATAATAGAATACAGGCAGCAGTCTGTTTTGGTATCTGCAGGATGGACGGAATGCATAACATTTTGGTTTAGGAAAATTCCCTGTCCGGCCTCAAGAGGGGGCTCTTTGTTATCTGTGGTGAGAATGATTCTTCCTTTCGTGATAAGAAGTACTTCGACTTCCGGATGCCAGTGCCACCTGACTCGTTGCATATACATTTTAGAAAGATCAATAAATTGAACTTGGACGGGATAGCTGATTTCACTGCCTCTGACAGTGCCGTCCGCATAAAGGTTAGCATCAGTATTGTCAGCTGCGTACATAGATTCCTCCTTGTCTGAGATATAGTATTTTATATTTGTTCTGGCAATTTGGATCTTGAATAGAATCTATACTAGATAATGATATTTTAATGCATTTTTGAAAAAGATTCAAGAGATATAAATAGTTGCAAAAAAGTTTAATTTAGGATAAAGTATGCTCTCTTTCATGACCCAAAAACAGCATGTATGCATTCCTAACTCTTGAAAAGTAACGCTTTAACAACAATTTTAACAACGATTGCAGGTATAGACTCAAATTTTAGTGGATTTTTGATAATAAAGTTGTTATAATCTACTTGATATAGTTTTTCTCTGAAAGAACGAATGGGTGAAGTGATACATTTGAAGAAGGAGGATCCAAAAGATCAAATGGATAAAAGAACGATATTAATTATTGAAGACATGGAAATTAATCGTGCAATGCTGGCGAATATATTTGCGGATGAGTATGATATTTTAGAGGCGGCAAACGGCAAAGAAGGAATTAAGCTTTTTGAGGAGAATTTTTCTGCACTTGCAGCGGTACTGCTTGATATCGTTATGCCTGTGATGGATGGGTTCCAGGTTCTTGAGGCGCTTAGTAAAAAAGAGTTGATTTCCAAAGTTCCTATTGTTATGATTACGGGGGAAACCTCCGTTGAATATGAGAGGCGCGGGTATGAATACGGTGTGGTAGATTATATTCATAAGCCTTATCATGCACCTACCGTGAAGCAGATGGTCAAAAATAATATTGACTTGTATGCCTATAAAACACGACTGGAAACGTTGGTAAAAGCACAGACGGCTGAGCTTGAAGTACAGAATCAGCTTTTGACGAAACAGGCCCAGAGACTTCGGAAGATGAATGATGCTATGATAGATGCCATGAGCAATGTGGTAGAATTCCGGGATATGGAATCAGGCCAGCATGTAAAGAGAATCCGTGTATTTACCAGGGCATTGGCAATAGAGGTTATGAAGCGTTATCCTGAATACAGACTGACGGATGAAAAGATTGATATGATTACCCAGGCTGCGGCTATGCATGATCTTGGAAAGATTACTGTGCCGGATAATATTTTGCTTAAGCCAGGAAGACTTACTTCAGAGGAATTTGAAATCATGAAATCACACACCACTAAGGGCGCGGAGATGATAGCATCCTTTGTTCGGATGGATGATGAAGATTATTTTAATTATTGTTATGATATTTGCAGGCATCATCATGAAAGGTACGATGGTTTAGGATATCCGGATGGACTTAAGGGCGATGAAATCGGAATTGCAGCTCAGGCTGTTTCTGTTGCGGATGTTTATGATGCGTTGGTATCAGAGCGGGTTTACAAAAAGGCCTTTGATAAGGAAACCGCCAGCAAAATGATTATGAACGGAGAATGCGGATGCTTCTCGCCAAAGATTTTGGCGGCCTTTGAGGCAGTTAAGGAGGAATTTGCACACTTGGCAGATACTTATTCTGGTTAAGCAGGAAATTATAAAGTCAATAGACAGAAAAGCATAATACATAGTACGGTAAATAAAAATGTTAACACCCCGCTGTTGCGCTTGCAGAGGGGTGTTAATTGTTACATTGACTTACAAAGTAAAATCATATAAATCCTCCATGCTGCCAACACCTGCCAATTTGGGCATCAGCACAAATTTGTCTGTGAAAATTGTTTTATAGAAATTTATTTTTCAGAGTAATAACCTATAAGCTTTCAATATAATTTTGAGTAATTAAGATTGCTGTATTTGCAGCAGCTGCCTCTTTTTGGTAATTGAAGGGAAATATAAATACCGATAGCGCAGCGGCGCTTTCTGCAATACGGTAGGTGAGAGCGCTGCGTCCACCAGTATTATGGATTTTTTTGACAGGTAAAATGTTTTGCGCAATGAAGCTTGGGAAGAAAAGTATTGAGAAGAAAGGAAGGTATGTAAGGATGAAAGGGATGGTACCAAAGAGTATTGCAAAAAAAATGACAGGTGCAATATTGCCGGGAAACAGTACAGTTGAATTGAAAGAATTTAAGGTGCCAGATCCAGGCTATGGACAGGTATTGGTGGCAACCCGTGCTAGTACAATCTGCGGTTCGGATATTCGTGCTATCTACAGGGAGCATACGGGTAAGGGGGCAGAAGGATATATACCGGGAATGATTGCAGGGCATGAACCATGCGGCGTAGTGGCAAAGACAGGGCCTGGAACCAGACAGTTTACAGAAGGAGACCGTGTGATTGTGTATCATATTTCGGGGTGCGGCATCTGCTATAACTGCCGTATGGGATATGCGATAGCATGCACCAGTAAGAACAGACAGGCTTACGGGTGGCAGAGAAATGGTGGAATGGCAGAATATATGCTGTGTGATGAGAAGGATTTAATTGCATTGCCAGATGAGCTTACCTATTTGGATGGGGCATCTGTTGCGTGTGGTTTTGGGACGGCTTATGAGGCGCTTCAAAAAATCGGTATCAGCGGTGATGACGCGGTTTTAGTGGTGGGACTAGGGCCGGTAGGTCTGGCAACCCTTATGCTGTGCAAGGCAATGGGGGCAGAGAAATTAATTGGCGTGGAGATGAATGATTACCGCATTCAATTAGCGAAGGAGAAGGAATTGGTGGATTATGTGGTTAAGCCCTCAGACACAGCAGTAGATGAAATTCTTGCCCTTACCGGCGGACACGGTGTAGAGCGCGCCATAGACTGCTCTGCAAGCGATGCCGGAAGACAGACCGCTGTCCGTGCCACCAGAGACTGGGGAAAAATTGCGCTGGTGGGGGAAGGAAATACCATGAGCCTGAACCCAAGCCCAGATATGATGCATTCGCAGAAATCCATTTATGGTTCATGGGTTACCTCCACATGGAGAATGATGGACTTGGTTGAGCATTTGGTGAGATGGGGGATTCATCCTGGGGATCTGGTGACAGATGAATTTCCAGTGGAAAAAGCAGATGAAGCATATGCTCTGATGGCAAGCGGAAAATGCGGCAAGGTGGCCGTTGTTTTTCAAGAGTAAAGGTACCCATTTCGCCTTTTCGCATATAGTGCAAATAATAAAAGAAATGTAAAATCCGGAGGCCGTATGGCAAATCAAAAATTAGAGGTTTTACTTGGACTTGCACTTAGTGTGGAGGAAGCAGAGAGGAAAAAATCAGCGCAGCTCGGTGTTGGTTTCATAGAAGAAACAAGAAAATGGGAATTAATTGTCAAATATAATGGAGATATTGGAAGACTGCAAAGCAATGTCATAGGTGTGGAGGAGCTGATTGCCGGGTATGCAATTGTGACTATACCGGAGGAGCTGATTGATACATTTTCGCAGCTTGACGAGGTGGAATATGTGGAAAAGCCTAAAAGGCTTTACTTTTCAACTCTGCAGGGAAAGCAGGCATCCTGCATTTTTCCTGTTACAAGAAGAAATCCATATTTGACCGGAAGTGGAGTTTTGGTGGCTGTGATTGATTCCGGGGAGTGTGTAATTATATTGTTAAGCCAATCTCTATTTATTCTCGCGGGCAACGAGCCAAGTAGACGTGTTTAGAGATGCGAAGCATATCATAGATATTTGGCGACTGCCGCGAAACAGACATTTTTCGAATGTCCTATGGATGGGCTGACCTGTGAAAGAGTAAAAAAGCTCAAATCATGAAATATAGTTTTCAGGCATTAGTGGTGATTCATGATAAGTATTGGATATTTTGTTAAAAAGAATATATCATGATAGATATTTCAGGAAAGAAATATCTATTTTATAAAATTAAGCAAGTTTGATAGGAGGACGGGAAGCGTTGGGCAGGCTTATAAATAAAAACAATTTATGCTTATCTCCTGATTGAAAGGGGCGGCAGGAACGGAGGGTGTGATGCAATATACAAAATTAGGAAATTCGGAACTGAATGTTTCGCGCATCTGCATGGGATGTATGGGATTTGGGGACCCAGGCAAAGGACAGCATTCATGGACTCTTGACGAGGAGCATTCCCGTGAGATTATAATGCACGGGCTGGAGCTTGGAATCAATTTTTATGATACGGCGATTGGATACCAGGGCGGTACCAGTGAGCAGTACCTGGGAAGGGCATTGCGGGATTACGTGAAACGAGAGGATGTTGTAGTGGCAACGAAGTTTGTGCCGCGAACCCAGGAGGAAATTGAAAAAGGGATAACAGGACAACAGCATATTGAGCAAATGATAAATAAGAGTCTTGAAAATCTTGGTATGGATTATGTGGATTTGTATATTTATCATATGTGGGATTATCAAACACCGCTTTACGATATCATGGAAGGGCTTAACCATGTGGTGAAGGCAGGAAAAGCCCGCTATATTGGTATTTCCAACTGTTATGCATGGCAGCTTGCTAAAGCAAATGCTTTGGCAGAAAAGGAAGGATTTGCAAAATTTGTCTCCATACAGGGGCATTACAATTTGATTTTCCGGGAGGAAGAAAGGGAGATGGCAAAGCTTTGTGCGGAGGATCATATTGCCATGACACCTTACAGTGCGTTGGCAGGAGGAAGACTTGCCAAAAAACCTGGCGAATCTTCTAAGCGCCTGACAGAGGATGCCTATGCCAGATTAAAATATGATGGAACAGAACAGCAGGATAGGAAGATTATTTCCCGAGTGGAAGAACTGGCCCAAAAACATGAGGTAAGCATGACGGAAATTTCTCTTGCATGGCTTTTAACAAAGGTTACGGCCCCGGTAGCAGGGGCAACGAAGTTTCATCATGTGGAGGGAGCGGCAAAGGCGGTTGACCTGGTTCTTGATGATACGGAACTGGCATATTTGGAGGAGCCTTATGTTCCCCATGCGTTGGTGGGGGTTATGGCACAAAACAGGGGATAGCACAGAGGTAACAGCATATTAAGAAGCAATACTTGCAGCCTTAGTCACCGCTTGCCACCTTGGCCGGATACCATTTCTGGAACCATGCGGTAAAAATCCCCATGAAAATGGGCAGTATGGAATTAATGGCGCCAGTCAGGGCGGTGATCCTTGTTCCCATTATAAAATAGGTCCATATGGGAGTCAGAAGGTATAAAATGCCCCACATGAATGTGAGAATCCGGTTAGTTTTCAGAAAGAGCGGATTTTGCAGAGCGCCTTCCCCGCCATACTGGTTTAGGGAATAGTGGGCTGTGAGAGGTATTTTTCTAAAACAGCTTGCGGTCCACATGATACCAAAAGATAGATATGATAAGGGCAATAGAATACGTTTCGGGGCGCCTAAAAAAATGCCCAGGGAAAATCCAATTACCAAAGCTGCGGTGAGTGTATCATAGATTGTCTTTTTATTGCGATAGAACAAAAGCGGAATAACTGCGCAGGAAGCAATACTTAACAGGCTGCCGTTATAGCTATGGATGGATGCGGCCGCCCAAAATATAATCCAGGGAAGTAACAGAAGATTCATATTGGTGCCTCTTGGGGGAATATGGAGATTCCGGCAGTCTTCCCCCTGTGCGGCGCCATTTTTTTTTATGGCTCCCTCTGGGCTGGTTTTCCCGCTTCCAAAGTAAGTATCCCATTGAAGCATTAAGTGAAAATCGCCTTTTACCTTATACATTTTCTTCATCAGGGCCTCGTCCCCGCGGATTTCCCCTGCGGCAATGGAACGCCACAGAGTATAGGGCGTTTCTATTCTTGTGGTGGCGGTTTGGGATCCGTCAGTAAAGACACTGCTTCCCTCCCTGCCCAAAAGAATCTGATAACATTCATTTAAGTCCGTGTAATACATTTCCAGCACTAAATCTTTGCCCTGATAGGCGGCCTTGTGATAAAGGGCTGCCATCTGCCTTGTAAAAATCAATGATTCGGATTCTTTCTCTCCGCTTTCTCTGTTAATGCCCCAGCTGGCATCCGCCATGGCTTCAAAAGTTTCCTTGGGATACAAAAGCTGCCTTAGGTTTGCCCAGGTAGATTCCTGAATGCCGCCCTTTACATACTCTTGTCCAGCTTTTTCGACAAATTTTAGATATGCTTCTGTGCGCTCCGATAATTCGGGCACACGGAACAACTCCCCCTGTCCACAACAGAGGGCTGTATATTGGTCTTTTCCACACATGTGGTCAAACAGACTGTAAATTCCGTCATAATTACCTTCTGCTGTATAGAACCCGCATGTAGATAGGATGATATTTCGCTTTCTGCTGATATCGTATCTGCTGGGATGGCTCCCGCTTCCAAAGCTGTCCTTTCGCTCTGTCATAAAAGGCAGCAACATAGGTAATTGGCGGTCAATCAGGTTTTTTAGTCCGCCTGGTACTGTAAAATAATAAAGGGGGAAGCTCCATATGATTACATCCGCCCATAAGAGTTTTTCAATGATTTCTTGCATATCATCTTGTATACAGCATTTTCCCGGTGTTTTATTCCAGCAGGAAAAACATCCAAGACAGGGGTGAATGTGGAGCTCGTTTACAGATACGGTTTTCATATTGACCTGTTCGGTATCAGGCGCTTTTCCAAGGGCCAGGGTCATTCCCCTTAAGAATGCCTTGGTCAGCTGATAGGAATTGCTTTTCTCTCCTCTTGGACTTCCATTGATTACGAAAATATTCATTCTAACCTCCATAATTCCGCCTGGGAATTTCATATCCGGATGAAAAATTTACTACTATCTGTAAGGAAATAGTTATTTCTCTTTTTCTCATGAATCGGCTGGTTGGTGATCTATAACGTTGGTTGATGCTAATTTATTATATTCTACTTGTGGAATATAGTCAAGCGTGAAAAGCAACACTATTCCATTCGAGAATAGGACATACGCCGCAATTCATACAATGTAATATTGGAGGGATTAGATTGAAAAACTAAAAATTTTTCAATTTACAAATTTGTGCTTACGCCCAAATTTGAGGGCTATTGGAAGCATGGAGGATTAGTGTGAAAAATAAATTTTTCACACAACAAATTTGTGTTTGCGCCCAAATTTGAGGGCACTGGCAAGAATGGGGGATTAATATGCAATTATCAAGGGAAGAATTGCAGAAGATGGAACAAATTGATATCAGAGATGTGAAACCGGAAACGCTGGTGGATATCAGTGAGATTGAAATTGATATGAAAAAATCCGTTGCCGCAAGGGTGGATGATTATGTGCAAAAAGCAGGGAATCCTTTTCTTGTGAAGGTAGGGGAATATGTGGTGAAGATTGGCTATTCAGAATGCGGTGCAACATTAAATGACAGGATGGAGCAGTATATCAAAAAGGCTGCTGAAATAAAATATTAGAGGGCAGTATCACAAGCATCGTTTGCGGTAAGCAGGAGGTATAAGGATGAAAGCGTATTTTGTTGCAATGTATCTTCGTCTGTCAAGGGATGATAATGTCAGTAAATCCGGCATGGATGCTGCTGGCAGCGTGAAAACAGAGAGCAACAGTATCAGCTCCCAGCGCGAGCTGATTCGCTCTTATATAAGAAAACATGAGGACATGGAGCTGTTTGATGTCTATGTGGATGTGTAAAACCAAAGATTGATACAATTTAATGTGGTATTATGGCTTGCGATAGTGTAAATAAGGCTTACAGAAATGGCTTTTGCCATTCCATGAGTCTTATTTTTTTGTGGCTCCATGAGAACTTACTTCTGCTGTTTGGCAGAGGTGTACAGATTCCGTACACCTCTGCCAAGGTGGACATACACGGGGGCCATTTTCTTTCTTTTTGGTTTGGAAAAGGAATATGTGGGTGTTTTTCTGCATTCGCTGCCTTTTTCTGATGACCTCTTGACAGTTGTGTTTTTCAGAATTACAATTGAACAGCCTTATGAAATTGTGTTATGAAAGAGATACGGTGAAGGGATGGCAAAACTGATTGTGATAGAGGGTGTATAGCGGGGATGTGACCATCCTGGTGGGCATGGCAGCTCCTATCATAAAGAGGTGCGTGATGGATGAGAGAAAAAAGGATGAAAAAAATATCTGCTGTACCCTGTGCGGTAAATCAGACAAGTTACCGGAATATGAGCCGGAAATACACAGATTCCGAAATGACCAGGGCGATGCAGAAATCACTTCATACAAAGTATTTCCCGGGATTGAGCTTAAGGTTTATTCCGTACATATGGGGAGTTTCTTTTTCGGTAAGGAAGGAAAAGGGGACTTTATGGAAATACACCACTGCCGTGAAGGGCGCATGGAACAGGAAGTGGCGGATGGAAGCGCTTATATTATGCCGGAGGATTTGTCTGTAACGGTAAGGAAACAGCTTTTTTGCAGATACAGCTTTCCGCTAAGCCACTATCATGGAATTTCTGTCTGCATTGATATCAATGCCGCACCAGAATGTCTTTCCTGTTTTTTGGATGATGTTAATGTCCGCCCGAGGGAGCTTGCAAAGCGGCTGTGCGGAAAAGGAAGCTGTTTCATCATCCGTTCTCAGGATTACATCGGGCATATCTTTTCCGAGTTGTATTCAGTACCGGAAAGCTATAAAAAAGGTTATTATAAAGTTAAAATCCTGGAACTGCTTTTAGTGCTGGGGAGTATAGAGCCGGGAGGAAACAGCGCCTCTGCCATTTCACTGTCAAAAATGCAGTCGGACCTTGCCAAGAAAGCAGCCGTGTATCTTTCGGAAAATTTAGACAGGCAGATAACTGTGGCTGAACTGTCCGACAGGTTCCATGTATCGCAGACCCACCTCCAAAATGCATTTAAAGGTGTGTACGGAGTTCCTGTAAGCTCCTATATCCGTGTTTTAAAGATGCAGTCTGCGGCTTTGCAGCTAATTCATACGGATACAGCCGTGCTGGACATAGCAGCCAAATTCGGGTACAGCAATGCCGGGAAATTTGCTTCTGCATTTCAACGGATTATGGGAGAGACGCCGGGCGAATATCGGAAAATGCACGGTAGTTCAGGATGGCAGTAACAGTGGTTTTAGGGCGGCGCTCTTTAAAAAGTGCTGTTTTGGAGCATTTTTCTGTTTTGATGGAGCGGAAAGGCAGAAAAAAAGATGCTATAATTTCGTTGTGCCTTGTAAAAGACTCCTATTACAACAAGCTGTCTCGCGAAGCGTGACAGCGTTTGTTTTGATGGTGAGTTAGTTTGCGCTAACTAAAAGGAGATGAAGCGGAATGAGTGTGGTGATTGTCGGAGGGAATGAATGTATGGTCCGTCAATATAAAGAGCTGTGCAGAGAGTATAAATGTAAGGTAAAGATATATCCTAAAATGGCAGGAAGCTTGAAAAATATTGGGCTGCCGGATCTGCTGGTTCTGTTTACAAGTACGGTTTCACATAAAATGATACGCAGTGTATTGGAACAGACAAAAGGGAAGCCGGTGAGGACGGTTCGTTCCCATACAAGCTCCATAAATGCGCTCCGGGTAATTCTGGAAGACCATATGGCGGAAAGCGGGGAAGATAGGCATGTCTGAAGAAGTATTTGCCCACTACTGTTCACCAACATTGGCAGGGATAAAAACAGAGAATTTATTTTCCTGCTGCTTTACAGATGAAAAGGAAATGAGGGAAAGCGTCCGCAGGCTGAAGGATTCTTGTGAAAATTAAATATTGAAACAGAAAGGCAGGATACATATTATTAACAATATTGTGGCCTGTTTTAAGACGAATTCAGAATAAATCCTACGGCAGCTTGGGAAACCAGGCTGCTTTTTTGTATTGCGGCGTTGCACCATAGCTTTTGGTTTTTCATAAAACGATATGTAATAACAGCGAATAGTGACAAGCCTGCAACTCATAAGATGCCGTAAGGCAGGAGGTGATCCTTACGACGGAAGGACAAAAAAATTCGATTATAAAGAGTCGTAACAGGGGCTTGGGTTATGGGACCATAGCAAAAGAGGTCGGGCTGAAAAAAGATGCTGTTGCGGCGTTCTGCAGGCGGAATGGCTTAACCGGGAACAGGGCAGGGAAGGTATCGGAGGAAATGGGAAGATGCTGTAAAGAATGTGGGGCAGCGCTGGTGCAGGCCGAAGGAACGAAGAAAAGGGTGTTCTGCTGTGGGGAATGCAGGAAGAAATGGTGGAAGGAACATCCGGAGATGCTAAACAAGAAAGCAGTTTACACCCATATCTGTGCCGGGTGCGGCAGGGCGTTTACAGCCTACGGCAATTCCAAACGGAAATACTGCTCTCATAACTGCTACATCAAAGACCGTTTCAAAGGGGGCGGTGAAGGTGACTGAAGAACAGTTCCGGGCAGAAAAGATGTATTACATTTCGCTTTCCATTGCAAAATCTATGCTGGAAAAAGGCGTCATTGATAAAGAGATATTGACTATAATAGATACAAAACTGCTGGAAAAATACCGCCCGATTTCGGGTATGCTACTGGCTGGAAAACCGCTCGCTTAATGCAGTTTTCGCGTGATGTATCGTTGAAGGGAACGGAGTTTGCCTGGAAGGAGTGACTTTATGGCGAAAGTAAACAGGATAGAGCCGAAAATGCCGGCTCTAAAGAAGCGGCAGAAGGTCGCCGCTTATGCCCGCGTGTCCGTGGATACAGACCGCCTTGCCCATTCCCTTTCCGCACAGGTCAGTTATTATAACGAACTGATACAGCTAAACCCTGGGTGGGAATATGCCGGGGTGTATGCGGATTTTGGGATCAGCGGGACCGGGACGGCAGGGCGCAGCGAGTTCTTGCGCCTCATAGCGGACTGTGAGGCGGGTAAGGTGGATATTGTGCTGACTAAGAGTATATCAAGATTTGCAAGAAACACGGTGGATCTACTTTCCACAGTCAGACATTTAAAGGAAATCGGCGTGGAGGTGCGGTTTGAAAAAGAGCATATTCATTCCTTTTCCGGTGATGGGGAACTGATGCTTT
Source organism: Parablautia muri (assembly GCF_009917485.1). GTDB lineage: Bacteria > Bacillota > Clostridia > Lachnospirales > Lachnospiraceae > Suilimivivens > Suilimivivens muri. The sequence continues at coordinate 28,324 of NZ_QZDT01000021.1, read as the reverse complement.
CCATCCTTGCTTCGTTTGCACAGGAGGAGATCAGAAGCATTTCGGAAAATTGCAAATGGGGAATCCGCAAAAGGTTTCAGTCGGGTGAGATTGGGACGGCAAACAAGCACCTGTTAGGATACAGGTATGACGAGGAACAGAAAAAGTACATCATCATCCCGCAGGAGGCGAAAACTGTCCGGTGGATATTCCGGATGTACATGGAGGGGATTTCCCTGCGCGGCATTGCAGGAAATCTGAACCGGGCGGGCATCCGCTCCGTCCTTGGGAATGCATTCCAGGAAGGAACGGTGCGCCAGTTGATTTTTAATGAAGTTTATGCCGGGGACATCCGGCGGCAGAAATGCTTCATGGAAGACCCTATCACGAAAAACAAGGTAAAAAATAAGGGGCAGCTTCCGCAGTATTACATGGCAGACTGCCACGAGGCGATCATTGACCGGGAAACCTGGGCGAAGGTACAAAAAGAGATGGAACGGCGGGCGGCCAAGGTGAATCCGATATACCCTTTTACGGGGAAGATAAAATGCGGTGTGTGCGGGCGTTCCTATACCCGGCGAAGGTCTGTTGTGAAAGGGAAGGAACATGTGAGATGGTTTTGCAGGGCAAAGAAAGAGAAGGGCATCACCTGCCAAAGCTGCAATTATTCCGAAGCTCAGCTCCGGGAGATATGTGCCGAACTGATGGGGACAAAAGGCTTCGATGAGGAATTTTTCGAGGAAACCATAGAACGGATAGTGGTGCAGAAAACAGGGGGGATTGCTTTTTATCTGAAGGATGGAAGCCTTAGGTTTATGGAGGGAAGATGAGAAAATGGCTAAGAATGTGACAACGATACCGGCCACGCGGAATTGCTTCACGGCGGATCCAATCAGCAGCCAAAAGAAGCGGCGGGTGGCAGGCTATGCCCGTGTTTCCACTGACATGGAAGACCAGCAGACCAGCTACGCCGCACAGTGCGATTATTACACCAGGTACATACAGAGCCGGGAGGATTGGGAATTTGTCAAACTGTATTCCGATGAGGGGGTCAGCGCAACTTCCACACAACACCGCGAGGGTTTTAACCAGATGGTGGAGGACGCCCTCGCCGGCCGTATTGATCTCATCATCACCAAGAGCGTGTCAAGGTTTGCAAGAAATACAGTAGACAGCCTTTCCACCATCCGAAAGTTGAAGGAGAACGGCTGTGAGTGTTATTTTGAGAAGGAGAATATCTGGACTTTCGATTCCAAGGGGGAGCTGCTCATCACCATTATGTCTTCGCTTGCGCAGGAGGAGAGCCGGAGCATTTCGGAGAACTGCACCTGGGGTATGAGGAAGCGGTTTGCAGACGGGAAAGTCAGCGTACCGTTTGGCAGGTTCCTGGGTTATGACAGGGGTGAGGACGGGAATCTTGTCATCAATGAAGGGCAGGCAAAAACGGTGCGGAAAATTTACGGGCTGTTCCTGCAGGGACATTCGCCCTATAAAATCGCAAAAATACTGACAGAGGAAGGCATTCCGACTCCAGGTGGCAAGAAAGTGTGGGGCAAGGCGGTGGTGGAGTCCATTCTCACCAACGAGAAATACAAAGGCGATGCTCTGCTCCAGAAGGTATACACGGTGGATTTCCTTTCCAAGAAGAAAAAGGTAAATGAGGGTGAAGTACCGCAGTATTATGTGGAAGGGAACCACCCGGCCATCATAGAACCTGACCTTTTTGACAGCGTCCAGGCGCTGATGAAGGCGAGGAAGCCAGGGAAGAATCGGAGTAGCTGCGTGGGTGTTTTTTCAGGAAAGATAAAATGTGGAGACTGCGGGAGCTGGTACGGCTCCAAGGTGTGGCATTCCAACGATAAATACCGGAAGGTGATCTGGCAGTGCAACCACAAGTATGACAACGGGGAGAAATGCACTACCCCCCATTTTGATGAGGAAACTATCAAAAATCTGTTCATCGAGGCGCTTAACAGTTTCTGTGAGGAAAGGGCGGAAATCACCGCAGCCTTTGAGGAAATAAAGGAGACGGTATTTTGGAAGGATGGACCGGACAGGGACAAGGCAGAGCCAGGCGAAGTGGAGGAGAGGATTGAGGCAAAGCAGACACAGCGGGAGATGATGCAGAATCTGGTGGATACGCTGAAGGGGATGTCGAAGCCTGTGGACAGCTTCGAAGAAAGCGCATGGTATGCGTTGGTGGATTATGTGACGGTTTACGGCAGGGAGGATGTCAGGTTTACTTTTAAGAATGGGGTGGAAATACGCGATTTTTAAGAAAAGATGCAAATTGCCACCATACCGGTGGCAACGAAAAGAAAAAAGCGTGCTATAATGAAAGACAAGAAGTCAAAAGATGGATTCCAACAGAAACATTACAAAAAACAGCAAGAAAGTTATTGCGAAATTTAAAACCAGCACACCTGAATAACGTATAAGCCGATGTCTATTCGCACATAAGGGAATGAGTTGGTGTATATTACGGTAGTTAAAACAGCAAAAGACAATGGAAAGCATCATGAACAAAGCGGTGATTCTTTCCAACCAAAGGTGGAAAACAGTTGCATCCTTTACTTCCAGTGTCAGACAAGACCAAAAGATACATATGTATATGATGAAGGCAGTCAGCATTTTCCAGGGGGTTTTTGTCCTGAAACCGGGAGGAAGAAGATTTTGCCATGTGGCAAACACTGTGGTGTGCTGCGGCTTTTTGGTACTGCGGGTTTGCAACTTTTCGATTTCGGTTTTCAATTCCTGTACAGTTTTCATTCTGTCAGACGGATTCATCTTGGTACATTTTCTGATGATGGCATCAAATATACTTGTGGCGATGGGTAAAGAAAAAGAAAGTTCCTTTAATAAAATGCCCAAAGCATAGATATCTGTCTGAGGAGTGGATCCCCCAAATCCATACTGTTCAGGGGCGGCATAGCCTTTTGTCCCAAGCAGTACGGTATCATGTTCGTCAGTATCAGTTAAGTACTTTGCTGCGTTAAAGTCAATTAAGACCACATGGTTATAAGGGGTAATTATAATATTTGAAGGCTTAATATCTCTGTGGATGATAGGCGGGTTGAGCATATGCAGTTTTTCCAATATGTCGCATAACTCTCCCATAAACCGGATAATTAAATCACGTGTAAGCGCGCGGCTATCAATCATTTCCTGCAGCGATAGACCGGAAATAAATTCTTCAATCAGTATGAGCTGTCGATTTTCTTCATATATGTTATATAATCTGGGAATGCCGGTTATATGGTGTTTTATCAAATATTTGTATATACGCGGATTGTATACCTCCAATATTTTCTTGATGTATATTTTTCCGCTTTCCCGGTGCTGAACCAAATATATTTTATGTACACTGTTTATAGTCGCAATGGTATTGTAGTATGAAATTTCAAGACGACCTGCATAATCCATGTTATCATTCCTTTCAAAGAAGTGTTACTACATTATATCAGATGGGAGAAACTTATGGGAGAGAAAAATACAGGGGAATTAGAAAAGGTGTTGCAAAGTACGCACATAAAAAATTTTAATACTTATTGCAGGGAAAATGTAGGGTGCTTGACGGAGGGAGATTTTACTGTGTATATGAAAAATATTATCAGCGAAAAGAAGCTCACGCAGCAGCTTGTGTTTTTGCGGGCGGATGTCCCGGAAAGATATGGTTATAAGCTGCTGTCCGGGGAAAAAAGAACAAGGCAGAGAGATGTCATTCTGCGGATATGTTATGCGGCTGAAATGTCCTTGGCACAAACACAGCGGGCGCTGAAGAAATACGAGATGCCGGAATTGTATGCGAAGCGGCCAAGGGATGCCCTGCTGATGATTATTTTCAATGAACGTCCGGGAGATATCATTGATGTCAATGAAATACTCAAAGAGCACGGAATGGAAACATTAAGGACAAGCGGAATATATTTAGGTTAGGAAGGAGTAGAGTATGAAAACATGGAAATTAGTATCGGGAATTCTGTCAATGATTTTATTTGTATTGGTAGCTGTTCAGTCCTGCGCAGCGGGGATGGTGAACGCATTGGAAAATAATGGCGGATCGTCCGGTTCCATAGGAATTTTCGTTGGAATCTTAATGCTGGCAGGCGGGATCGTTTCGGTAGCTACCAGAAAATCAAAGGGAAAGGGCGGCAACATTGCACTTTTCATTTTATTTGGATTAGCGGCTCTTATGGGGTTTGCGGGATATGGCAATTACAGCGATCTTGTTATCTGGGCGTTCTGGTGTTTGATTAACGCAATTCTTGCAATTGTTGCAATGATAAAAAATAAAAAGGTATAGAGGAAAAATCAAAAAGTATAAGGAAAAATCAGATTGTATCAAAGACGGTAACTACATAGATGATGGATTCTCCGGGGCCGATTTTGATCGGCCCGGTTTTAAGCGGATGATGGCGGACATTGAAACAGGAAACGTAAATTGCGTGATAGTAAAAGATCTATCCAGATTGGGACGAGATTATATTGAAGCCGGGCGGTTGATTCAAAAGACCTTCCCGGCTTTTCACGTGCGCTTTATTGCGCTTACGGACAATTTTGACAGTCAGACGGCAGACACCAACACAAAATCGCTTATACTGCCGGTAAAAAACTTTATCAATGATTCCTACTGCCGGGATATTTCGCAGAAGGTAAAAAGCGCTCAGAGGACAAAGAGAGAACAGGGAAAATTCATAGGAGCCTTTGCCGTGTACGGCTACAGGAAGTCTTTGGAGGATAAAAACAAGCTATGTCCGGACGATTATGCTGCGGAAATTGTTCGGAAGATATTTGCGTGGAAGCTTGAAGGTATGAGTGCAAAGGCGATTGCACAAAGACTGAATGATCTTGGAATTCTATCTCCGTTGGAATATAAAAAATCCCTTGGTGAAAAGTATTCTACCAGTTTTAGGACGAATATTACTGCAAAGTGGTCAGCGGTGACGGTTGGAAGAATACTGTCAAACGAAATGTACACAGGCGTGATGGTACAGGGAAAAAGCGGAAAGGTGAATTATAAGGTAAAAAAAATAATGGCAAAGCCAAAGGAGGAATGGGTTCGGGTGGAAGGAACACATGAGGCTGTTATTTCCCGCGAGGATTTCGAGATTGTGCAGGAACTTTTGAAAGTTGACATAAGAGCAAAAGCAGGAGAGATACATTCTCATTTTTTTTCAGGGCTTTTGTTTTGTGGAGACTGTCAGGAACCTATGTACCGAAGGATAAACCGCTATAAAGACATATCAAAAATTTATTTTATCTGTGCTAAAAGAAACAGGGGGCAGGGATGCACCAGACACAGTGTTTTGGAAAAAGACTTGAAAAAAGTTGTATTTCGAATATTGCAAATATATTTGTCTGTTTTTTGGGATAAATGTAGACAGATGGAGCAGATACAAAGGATGGAGGTTGATTTTGAAGAAATCAGCAGGTTTGACAAGGAGCTCAAGAGACTTTACAGGGAGCAGGAGAAATATCTGGGGCTGCGGGCCAGCCTGTATGAGGATTTAAAGACAGGATTTATTACGGAGGCGGATTTTCAAAATTTCAGCGCCATTTATGAAATGAAATATGAGGAAATAAAAAATGCGCTTCGCAGGCAGGAAGAAATGCAAAAGCAGTTGTTCCACAATGGTGCAGCTTCCGACTTAAAGCTGAGAAAGCTTAAAGAAGCGATGAAATTAACGAACCTTGACCGTGATACATTATTATGTTTTATAAACCGGATTGAAATATTTGAAGGAAAAAAAGTTTATGTGGAATTTCGATGGAAAGAGGAATTATTTTGAGTTTTTTGCAGGTTATGCTTTGCGATAGGGCTGTGAGAAAGCTGTTTGTAGAAGCTGAAAAATCTGCAAACAGCTACACTCCCTTTCCGGACACAATTTATTTTCTGCCAATGACTCACCGCCTTTCTTCCGATACTCCTTTTTGCCGTATGTTAACAGGCAGAATTCAAGTCTTCCTGGAGCTGTCTGAGAAACATATTCGAAGCCCGTGAAAGAATCTGGTACTTTTTCCAAACGATATAGAGTTCTGCTCTCAAAGGAGGAAAAAGTGGTTTAAAGCTAAGATTGCTCTCACCGGTTGTATTGATGAGCTTATCCAGTGCAATGACATATCCGAAGCCTTTTTTTACAAACTGTGCGGCATTATAGACCAGATCATAGGTGGCAACTATGTTCAGTTTGGAAATATCTGTCTGCAGCCAGGAGAACATTTCATTGTTGATGGAAGTCTGATGGGAAATAATCAGCGGCTTATCCCAGAGATCTTTTGGTGTAACAGCCTCTTTTTCTGCTAAGGGACTGTCTTTGCGCATCAATACGCCCCAGGTATCTTTCACTGGCAGGCGTATAGAATCATATTTTCTGATATCGACCTGGCCTACCAAAAGGCCGAAATCAATCAGTCCTTTATCCAGCTTTTCCATCACACGTTCTGCATCGCCGCTGTAAATATGGTAATGGATCAGAGGATACTTTTTCTGAAGATTTTTGGCAGCCTGCGCCAGAAAAGAAATGCTTTCCGTTTCTCCGCAGCCGATATAGATTTCCCCATTGATATTTTCATGGGAAGAAGTCAGTTCGGCTTTTGTCTTTTCCATTAGATCAACTAATTCTTCCGCACGTTTGCGTAGTAGTATTCCGTCTTCGGTCAATGTGACCTTTTTACTGCCGCGGATAAGCAACTGTTTTCCAAGTTCTTCTTCCAGATCTTTCAATTGTCTGGAAAGAGGGGGCTGAGTCATACACAGAGCCTCAGCAGCCTTTGTAATGCTTTCTTCTCTTGCCACCGCCAGAAAATATTGTAATACTCGAATATCCAAATGCAAATCCTCCTTTAGCGGGTGTATATCGGGCACATCCATATCGGAAATGGAAATATCCTTCATGTAACAGTAAAGCCAGAGGCTGAACGGCTGCTCTTTCATTATAACGGATTTAGTTATGCCTTTCAAGTATGTAAATTAAGTATAAATATAAATTGAATATGAAAAAATTTTATCTGCCTTCTCTCATTACCCTTGTGATTACAGATGTATCACCGAAACCGGAAACCATACCAACCGATGTGAAAATACTTTTTTGATATATATAGGTATATGTTATATGCATTTGATATTACAATTTTTGTGGAATAAAATGAAATCAAAAAGAGGAATAAAAAGATTTCATTAGGAAACCTGCACAGATTGCCAGGGTTTGTCTAAGCGAGAAATGGAGGTAACGAGTATGAAAGTTTTGGCGATTAACAGCAGTGCAAGAAAGGACGGAAACACGGCGCTTCTCATAGGCACGGTGTTTGAGGAACTAAATAAAGAAGGAATAGAAACCGAGATGGTACAGCTTGCCGGTAAGGTCATAGAGCCCTGTAAGGCTTGCTGGGCTTGCGGTGGGAAAAAGAACTGTGTCCATAAAAAGGATCTGTTTCAGGAAATCTATGAAAAGATGATACAGGCAGACGGAATCCTTCTAGGTTCGCCGGTATATACCGCCAATATTTCTGCAAACATGCAGGCATTTCTGGAGCGGGCATCAGTTGTGGCGGATATGAACCGGCATGAAAATATGCTTCAGCATAAAGTAGGTGCAGCTGTGACGGCGGCACGCCGTGGCGGAGCATTACATACACTAGATGCCATGAATCATTTTTTTATGCTGCAGGATATGTTTATCGTTGGCGCTTCCTATTGGCCCATGGCATACGGACGGATGCCGGGAAAGGTATTGGGGGATCAGGAAGGTCTTGAAACCATGAGAAGTCTGGGGCAAAATATGGCATATTTGCTTAAGGCTCTGGAAGAATGGCGGAATAGATAATAAAAACCGATTCTACTTAGAGAAAGGGACTATTTATTGGGCAATATTCTTAATCGTATATTCTGATATGAATTGGAATTGACTGATAGCTGTACCGCAAGCAAAGCTTGCGGTATGCAGCGGAAAATGATGACTGATTTTTTCATTACATATTCCTCTCTTTCAAATGTTCTCTTTTCTATTCATCTTCAATAGCCGTGAGCATAAGAACAGGAACAATGCTTTTCTTCCGTATTTCATGGAGTACGTTAAGTTCTGTAATATGGGGAAGCATTATATCTAAAACAACAAGGTCAATATTCCCTTGCGCGAAAATCTGCAATGCGTCCGCGTTTTAAGTTTACCATGCCAATGTGAAAGAAATATGAAATTGTTCTATTTCGGAAAAGTTTGAAATGCTTGAAACGATTCGATTGAACGCATATAATGATATCTGTTAGAAATTCGAGAAGGAGTGAGCAAGAATGCCTGCATATATTTCTGCGCCGGAAGCCGCAAAAAAATGGGGCATTTCAGAAAGACGGGTACAGAAGCTGTGTGAGGATGGGCGCATACCCGGAGTGGCAAAATTCAGCCGTATGTGGCTGATCCCGAAAGATGCTGGGAAGACGACAGATGGGAGAATAAAGGGAAGAAGGAAGGGAATAGCAAATGAAGCGGCTGTTTTTACTGGAAGATGATTTGAGCCTGATAAACGGGCTTTCCTTTGCTGTAAAAAAGCAGGGGTATGAGATTGTGATTGCACGTACTACACTGGAAGCGGACATGTTATGGGCAGACGGAAAATATGATTTGGTTATCTTGGATGTATCGCTTCCTGACGGATCCGGTTTTGATTTTTGCAAAAAGATACGGCAGAGCTCAAAAGTGCCTATTATGTTTCTGACTGCTGCTGATGATGAAACAGATATTATCATGGGGCTTGACATTGGAGGTGACGATTATATGACAAAACCGTTCAAGCTGGCAGTGTTCCTTTCAAGAATCAATGCACTGCTCCGCAGGAGTGAAAATTTCAGCACTGCTGTCACAGAATTAAATTCAGGCGGTATCAGCATCCGGCTCTTAAAAGGTGAGGTATACAAAAGGGGGGAGCTGGTTGAACTGACAGCAAGTGAATATAAGCTCCTGTGTCTGTTTATGGAAAATCCTGACCAGATACTTTCCCCAGAACAGATTTTGGGCAGATTGTGGGACTGTAACGAAAGTTATATAGACAACAATTCCCTTACCGTATATATCCGCAGGCTTCGCACCAAAATTGAGGACAATCCAGGAGAACCGAAACGGATTGTCACGGTCCGTGGGATGGGATATAAATGGAACACGATGGATTGAGGTGGAGGATGAAAATATTTGTAAACCGGAAAATCAAACGGCTCTTTGGAGGCATTCTGCTGTGCATTTTGTTGTTTACAGTGATTGCGGTCTTGCTTATGGAACTTGAAGTCAGAAATGCGTCAGGTTACACAATAGCATGCTTTTTGCTGATGAGCGCTACAATACTGGCACTCTGTTATAGGTATTTCAGTAAGCAGCATAAAATTATGGAAAACGCTATATCACAGATTACAGAATATATATCCGGCAACAAGGAGGTCATGATTGAATGTAATGACGAAGGAGAATTGTACAGGCTGTTCCATGAAGTGAATTCTTTGGTCGCTATTTTAAATGCCCATGCGGAGAATGAAGAAAGTGCAAAGAGATTTTTGCGAAATACCATATCTGATATTTCACATCAGTTAAAGACACCGCTTGCTGCCCTCAATCTTTATATTGGGCTTATACAGGACGAGGCGGAGGGGCTGGCAACAATTCAGGATTTTTCCCGGCTTTCCGAGCAGGAGCTTGACCGGATGGAAGCGCTGGTGCAGAATCTTTTGAAAATCACAAAACTGGATGCAGGTATGATTGTGCCTCAAAAATCATTGGAAAATGTGTCGGAGATTGCGGAAAGTGTAAAAAACCATTTCCTGTTCCGGGCAAATCAGGAAGGAATAGAAATCTGTCTGTCAGGCAGTGGGGAAACCACATTTTTATGTGACCGCAGCTGGATGATTGAAGCAATCAGTAACCTTGTGAAAAACGCACTTGATCATACCGGAAAAGGCGGCCGGATACGCATAGAATGGCGAGTGTTTGCTTCGATTGTCCAAATCACCATAAAGGATAATGGCAGCGGCATCTATCCGGAGGATTTACATCATATTTTCAAACGGTTTTACCGGAGCCGTTATTTGAAAGATACGCAGGGGATTGGTCTTGGGCTGCCGCTGGCAAAAGCGATTGTAGAAGCTCATAACGGAACGATTGAGGCGGACAGCATATTCGGCAGAGGAACCTCTTTCACAATGAATTTTCTGATTTGAAAAATCATATTCCAACAAAATTGTAGGGGAATTGTAATATAGGTGTAGGATTTCTCTGCTATATTTGGGGCTATCAAAACAGAAAGAGGTGTTTATGCAATGAATTTATTAGAAGTCAGCAATGTCAGTAAGACTTACGGAAGCGGCGAAGCTGCCGTGAAGGCATTAAAGAAAGTTTCGTTTTCTGTTCCAAAAGGCGAGTATGTGGCGATTGTCGGGGAATCCGGCTCCGGAAAAAGTACGCTTCTGAACATGATAGGCGCACTTGATGCTCCTACATCCGGAAAGGTAGTTATCAGCGGAAATGATATTTTTTCCATGAATGACCACAAGCTTACCATTTTCAGACGGCGAAATATTGGTTTTATCTTTCAGGCGTTCAACTTGATCCCGGAACTGACCGTAGAGCAGAATATTGTTTTTCCGGTGTTGCTTGATTACCGGAAACCGGACACAAAGTATTTGGAAGAACTGCTTTCGGTGCTTAATCTGAAAGAACGGCGCAGACACCTGCCCAGCCAGCTATCCGGCGGGCAGCAGCAGAGGGTGGCAATCGGGCGTGCGTTAATTACACGTCCATCGCTGATTCTGGCTGACGAACCGACAGGAAACCTTGACACGCAAAATAGCAGCGAGGTGATTGCCCTGCTGAAAGAAGCGTCAAGGAAATATGAACAGACGATTGTTATGATTACCCATAGCCGCAGCATTGCGCAGACCGCAGACAGGGTTTTGAATGTATCGGACGGAGTACTGACTGATTTGGGGAGGTGCAGCGAATGAAAAGCTATCTTAGTCTTGTACCGATTTCAGCCCGTGTACACAAACGTCAAAGCCGTATGACACGTATCTGTATTGTACTTGCGGTTTTTCTTGTCACATCTATTTTTTCCATGGCGGAAATGTGGATTAGGGCAGAGCAGACAGCCATGATAAATAAGCATGGGAATTATCATATCATACTCCAGGATGTGCAGGCTGATGCGGCGGATCAGATAAAGCATCGTTCCGACATTGTGGCATTTTCTGAATATGGAGATATAAATACGGATGCAGATCGGGATTATTTTATCAATGGAAAAAGTGTGGTTTTATATGGCGTTGAAGAAACGTATCTTGCCGATATGATGCATTATCCTGTTGAGGGCGCTTATCCCCAAAATGATAAAGATATTGCCCTCAGTGCTGATGCAAAAGAACTGTTTGGATTCAACATAGGGGACAAGGTTACTTTGAATACACCTTTGGGGAATTTTGATTTTATGGTATCGGCTTTTTATGAGGATGATGCGGAATTGAATGAACTGATTGACGGGTGCTGTGCTTATATGGGCAGAACTGCATTTTGGGCGATCTGTAATCTGAATGAGGAAAATGTCAATCCGAAATATTATATTCAATTTTCGGATAGAACCAATCTCCGAAAAGCAATTGCAGATATAAAGGAACAATTTGGACTTCAAGACGAAAATATAGACGAGAATACAGCTGTTCTTGGACTGACAGGAGCAAGTAGCAATGAAACCGTACAGAACGTTTATCCGTTGGCTCTTGCCTGTTTCCTGTTAGTATTGATTTCGGGTATTCTGATGATTTCAAGCTGTATGAACAGCAACGTTGCGCAAAGGACAAGGTTCTTTGGAATGATGCGGTGCATTGGCGCAAGCAAAGAACAAATTGTACGTTTTGTAAGGCTGGAGGCCCTGAACTGGTGCAGGAGCGCCATTCCGGCAGGCTGCCTGCTTGGGATGGCGGTATGTTGGGCTTTGTGTGCGATACTCCGCCTGGTTGTCAAGGGTGAGTTTGCAGATATGCCGCTTTTCGGAGTGAGTGTGAGCGGTATTGTCTGTGGAATCGCCGTTGGGATCATTACAGTGTTTATGGCGGCGCATTCTCCTGCCAGGCAGGCGGCGAAGGTTTCTCCCATAGCGGCAGTGTCCGGCAATACGGAAATGGAAAAAACTGTAAGACATGCAGCAAATACGAAACTTTTTAAGATTGAAACTGCATTGGGGATTCATCATGCAACAGCAGCTAAGAAAAACCTTTTTCTTATGACAGGCTCATTCGCTATTACAATTATCCTGTTTCTTGCTTTTTCAGCCTGCCTTGATATTGTGCATAAGCTGCTTCCGTCAGAGAGCAACTTTTCGCCGGATGTTGCGATTGGAAGTCAGGAGAATAGCAATTCCATAGATTTAAGCCTTGCGGAACAGCTCTCCAAAATACCAGGCGTGAAAAATGCGTTTGGTACGATGTATAAAGTACGACTTCCGGTTAAAATCAATGGAATTGAAAAAGTGATTGATTTGGTGTCCTACAATGAATTTATGCTGGAAAGCGCTAAAAAATCTGTGGCAAGCGGAAACTTGTCAAAGGTTTATGGAGATTCCGGTTATGTGCTTAGTGTTTTCAGCGAGAATGGACGACTGGATGTGGGCGACAAAATAGATATTGGCGGCCATGAACTTGAGATTTCCTGTGTTGTATCGGAAGGAATCGGAAGTGTCAGCGGCTCGCCGGTAGTAGTCTGCTCTGAGGAAACATTTATGCGCCTGACCGGTGAGCAGGGATATATGATGATAAATATGATACTGGAAAAAGGTGTATCAGAAACGGATATAGATAAAATCCGCAATTTAGCAGGCAGTGATTCGTTCATAGACCGCAGGGAAGAAGAAAGTGAGGTATACAGCAGCTATTGGGTGTTTCGTTTTGCGGCCTATGGTTTCCTTGCAATTATTTCTTTCATAACAGCACTGAATATTATGAACAGTGTTTCTATGGGGGTGTCTGCAAGGATAAAGCAGTATGGAGCAATGCGTGCGGTTGGTATGGAGAGCCGACAGCTTACAAGGATGATAATGGGTGAAGCTGTCACCTATGCTTTTTGCGGTATGGCTGCCGGGATTATATTAGGGCTGATACTCCATTATCTGATTTATGTAAAGATTGTTGTTACACATTTTGGCGGGACATGGAAAATTCCGTTTTCAACAATTGCCGTTATTTTACTTTTGGTTTCCGTATCGTGCATCGCAGCGGTGCACGCCCCCGCAAAACGGATTCGTAACATGGCAATTACCGAAACGATCAATGAACTGTAAAGAAGGAGAATGATGAAATGAATGCAACTGTTTAACACCAGAGGGTATTGATTATACCAGTCCGGAGTTCATGGATGGAGAGGGGAATACAAGAATTAGTTTTCTTTGGGACCAGACACTGGTTCCGGAACAGGTGAATGAACTTTTACCTAAGAGGGAGGAATGGAATGAGTGGGATGGAGCGGCAGCAGCGCCGGAGGGATTTTTAACAGGAGTTGAATTTTCAGCGCAGCGGATTAATGCTGCGCTGAAAAGCGGCGTGCCGGAGCAAGTGGTTCCCAGCAGGGATACCTCAGGCCATGGTACGGCAGTAGCGGCGATTGCAGCAGCCGGGGGAAGGCTTTTGGAAGGGCAATATCAGGGGGTGGCGCCAGAAAGCCAGCTTTTGGTGGTAAAAATGGGGACCCCAGCACCGGATTCTTTTCCCAAAACAACAGAGCTGATGCGTGCCTTAACGTATGTGGTGAAAAAGGCAGTGGAGTTGGGTATGCCTCTTGCCGTGAATTTAAGTTTTGGGAATACCTATGGTTCCCATGATGGCACTTCGCTGGTGGAACGCTTCATAGATAATGTATCGGAAATAGGCAGGACGGTCATTTGCGTAGGCAGCGGAAATGAAGGGGCAGCAGCAGGGCATGTGGCCGGAAGTTTTGGAAGACTGAGTGGAATAGGTCAGGAAAGGCAGATAGAACTCAGTGTGGCTGCCTATCAGAGAACTTTTAATATACAGGTTTGGAAGGAATATGTGGATTTTTTTCGGATCAGGCTCATATCTCCCGGAGGCGGAGAAATTGTAGTGGATATCAGCAGGCCGGGAGCCCGGAGCTATATACTGGAAAACACAGAAGTATTAGTTTATGTGGGGGAACCCTCGCCATATTCCGTAAATCAGGAAATTTATTTTGATTTTTTACCGCAATATAGTTATGTGGATGCAGGGATTTGGTCAATCTTGATTCAGGGAGTGCAGACAGTTACGGGGAATTATGATTTATATCTGCCAAGCAGTGTTGTGTTAAATGAAGGAACAAGATACTTTACCCCAACGCCGGCTAAAACATTGACAATTCCTTCTACGGCATCCAAGGTTATTACAGTGGGAGCGTATAACACCACCTTTGAGGCGTATGCGGATTTCTCCGGACGGGGTTATCCCATGCAGAGCATAACGGCAGAGCGGATGATGCAGGGGACGATGAAGCCTGACCTGGCGGCACCAGGAGTGGATATTGCGACCATTGGACCAGGAGGAACCTTTGTCAGAGTATCGGGAACTTCGTTTGCAGCGCCTTTTGTGACCGGGAGTGCCGCGCTCATGATGGAGTGGGGGATTATTAAGGGGAATGATTCTTTTTTGTATGATGCTGTTATAATTGGACTAAGTTGGAAAAACCTTGAAAAAACAGAAGGCTCACGAAACGTGAATTCTATTTTTTTTGGATGAATAATGCGACATATTTATCTCTTTTCTATTGACACAAAGAAAATGAAGTGATATATTTATCATATAAAGAGATAAATATATCACAAAAACAAGGGGATTAGTGTGAGAAGTACTTCTAGCCACTCACAGCAGGGGCTGTTTCGTGGAGAAATACTAAGTCTCACACAGGAGAATGCCTAAAATATGGGCATTCTCCGCACAGATTTGAGATTCCGCAAAGCGGAATCATGGAGGAGAGTGTGAAAAATAAATTTTTCACACAACAAATTTGTGATTTCGCCCAAATTTGAGGGCATTGGCAAGAATGGAGGAGTAAGATGAAAACAAATAAAAAGAAAATTTGGATTGGCTGTGGGATACTTTGTGTGCTGAGTGTGCTTTTTTCATCATGGTATGCGGTAACTTATAATGATTCCCGCCTGGTAGTTCCAATGGATTTTAAGGATTATGTATTTGACATGAAAGATTTGCCGATGATTGTTTCGGTTTCTCTTGCTTGTGTTTATCTCGTGGCACTGTTTGTCATGCTCTTTATCCATGCAGAAAAAAAGCAGAAACAGGTGAAAGAAACAGGCGTCACCCGTAAAATAAATCCAAAGCTGGGGTGTTTAGGTGTATTAGGATTTTTGGGGTTTGCCGGTTTCTGGACATATCCCGTGGATGGAACAGTTTTTCCGTTTGCGTATTTCCTGTTCTTCGGATTTTTTGGTTTTTACTATGAAGGAAAGATGTCAGGGACATTTATGGATGAACGTTTCTGTGAGAACGCTGCCCGTGCTAAGCTGAAAGCGTATCGGATTACCTTTGGGGTCATGTTTGCCACACTGATAATTCTTTGTCAGGGAAAACTTTTTGGAAACCTTGAGTACACCCTGATTGCTACGATTATTACCCTTTCCCTTGCCCTAGCTTTGGGGATTTTCCTCTCTGAATATTTGCTGTACCGGTATGACCATGACGATCAGGCAGAGGAAGGCGGGGAATAGGATATGGCAGAATTTGAATGCAGATTAAAAAAGTACCGGCAGATGAAAGAACTGACACAGGAGCAGCTGGCAGAAAAAGTAGGTGTGCGCCGGGAAACAATTATGCGTCTGGAAAAAGCGCAGTATAATCCGTCATTAAAGCTGGCAATTGATATTTCCAGAGTTGTAGAAGCTCCGATTGAAGAAATATTTATTTTTTAAAGACGGAGCATATTCTTGCATACTCAGACAATGCCGGGAATCGGGATTTCAATCTGGACGATATAGTCTTCTACCCGGTCTATGACGATTTCATTGATCCCTTTTTCATATGAATAGCCGGACAGTGCCAGCCTCTTGTCATGGGCAAAGGCAAGGATTTCCTGATAACGCAGGGGGAGCCGGCTTAAGTCCCCTTTGTGGAAGGCCCGCAGATATTTTCCTTTTGGCTGTATATGCAGGCCGTTTTCCTGTCTAAGGCGGGGAATTTCAATGAAAAGGTTGGTGTAGTCATCGAAATTTCCCTTAAGCAGGCTGGCAACAGGGATCATGGAGCCGTAGGAGGCGTCATGGAGGCGGCCAAGCCGGTATTTGGCTGTTTCGGCCGTGATCAGCTCCACTTCTTTTTCAAATGTAATAGCTTTGTCTATATCTACCGTTACCAGGCACCGAGCTTCTTTTTCCACAATGCAAATTTCTGATAAGTCCATAGTCAGAAGGGTATCCATGTCCTGCCGGTGGCTGGATAAGGTTTTTCTGAGTGCCTGCAGGTGCAGAAGTTGTAAGTCCAGTTCTGCGATCTTTTCATCCAGAAGACATTTCAGGTTTTGAGCAGAACGGTTTTTCATGAAGTTCTGGATATCAGGGATGGATACGTCCAGTTCCCGGAGCAGGAGGATTGTTTCCAGTATGGGGCTTTGGTGGTAATTATAGCAGCGATATCCGTTTTCCGGATGGATGGCGGCAGGTTTGAACAGTCCGATCTCATCATACCACATCAGCGTTTTTTTGTTGATGCTGTGGAGCGCTGCGAATTGCCCGATGGTAAGTAAATTGCTTTTTAAAGCCATATTTTTCTTCTCCCTGAATTTTGTCCATAAAAATCTATCGTTTTCCATTGACCATACTGTTACTGTACGGTTTATTATACTGTATGAATCAGTTGGATGCAAGACGGGAAGCTGGATTTTGCCCTTTTGTGCCGTCTGCAGCGCCTTTGACGAGGAGGAAAGTCATGGAAAAACAAAACGTATATGAAAAGCCTGTAACATTAGGGAATATCCTGAAGTTTGCCGTACCCACCATTGCCATGACGGTGTTCATGTCTTTTTATACCATGGTTGACGGCCTGTTCGTGTCAAATCTGATCGGCACCAATGCCCTTTCGGCCATCAATCTGACTGCGCCGGTCATACAGCTTGTCACAGCCATTTCCACCATGCTTGCCACGGGAGGAAGCGCTGTCATTATGAAAAAGATGGGGGAAGGAAAGCGTGAGGAGGCGAAGGAGGACTTTACATTCCTGATTCTGGTGAATGTGCTGGCGGGAGCATTCATGTGTGTGGGCGGGTACATGGCAATCGGGCGTATTTTCGCGGGGATGAATCTCTCGGCAGATGTAGAAGGATATTGTGTGGAATATTTAAGCCGCTATCTGCTGTTTACGATCCCCATTCTGTTAATGAATAACTTTACCCTGTATATGATAGCCAGTGAGAAAGCGGCCTTATCCCTGATCTGTTCTGTGATGGGAGGTGTTTTAAATATAGTACTTGATTATGTATTAATTGCTGTATTTCATATGGGAATCAGCGGCGCGGCGGCTGCAACAGGACTTGGATATTCTGTGACAGCGGTTGTGGGTCTGTTTGTTTTCAGCCGGAAAAAGAGTTTGCTGCATTTCAGAAAACCAGTATTCCGTTTTAAAGTTCTTGCAAATGCTGCCACAAATGGATGCTCCGAGATGGCAACGGCCCTTGTTACCGGGATTATTACCATGATGTTCAACTGGACGATGCTCCGCTATGTCGGGGAAGACGGGGTTGCGGCGGTCACCGTCATCATGTATGTGCTGATGTTTGCAAGTTCCCTGTATACAGGATATTCTTATGGGATTGCGCCCATGCTGAGTTTTTATCATGGGGAAGGGAACCATGATAAACTGAAAAAACTGGTTGGGATCAGCATGAAAGTGATCGCAGGGTTCTCTGTGCTTACGGTTACAGCTTTGTTTCTGTTGACAAGACCGCTGGTATCCGTCTTCGCCCGGCCGGATAATCCGGTGTATGATCTGGCAGTAACAGGAAACAGGATATGCACGTTGGCATTATTTTTTATCGGATTTAATATTTTTGCCAGCGGGATGTTTACTGCATTATCCAACGGGATTGTTTCGGCCATCCTTGCATTTTCCAGATCCTTTGTGTTTATGCTGGTTACTATGATGATACTTCCCCTGTTTTTTGGTGTGAATGGCATCTGGCTGGCAACGCCTGTGGCGGAATTGATGGCGCTTGCCCTGTCTGCCTTTATGTTTTTGAAATATAGAAAGAAATATGGATATTAGGGGAAAAATAATTTTCTGTAACATTTCGCGGTAACAGATAAGCATTTTACAGCAAATAAATTGTTTTGATATTTTTGGCAGACTATAATAAAGTATTCGTCTATGGCAGCGGTAAAAGTTTATCTTTTTCCGCTGACGATATAACGATTAGGAGGTGGCGCATTGATCCGTATTGCAATCTGTGATGATGAAAAACACATGTGCGACCATATAAGAGCAATGGCCTCCGATTTTTTTCGTAAAAAGAACAGGGATATCCAGCTTCGGACATTTTTAAGCGGCGAAGAACTGCTGAATTATGGCGGACAGATTGACATCCTGTTTCTGGATATCCAGATGAAGGGCATGGACGGCTTGGAAACAGCAAGGAAGCTGAGAGCGGATCGGTTCCGGGGATGCCTGATCTTTATCACGGTACTGAAAGAGATGGTGTTCCAGTCTTTTGAGGTACAGGCTTACGATTATCTGGTCAAACCGGTGGATGAAAAACAGTTTGAGAAGACCATGGAGCGTTGTTTTGATTCTATGCAAAACGCCGGTGAGGACAGTCTGCTGGTGCAGAAGGGATATGAGGGGCGCATCATCCCAAAGGACGAGATTGTTTTCTGTGAGGTCATAGACCGGAAAATATATCTGAACCTGGCCTCCGGCGAGGTTGTTGATTATTATGAGCGGATCGAAACCTTGGAAGTGAAGCTTGACAGCCATTTTTTCCGGTGCCACAGGAGCTATCTCATCAATCTGAAGCATTTAAAAGGATATAAAAACGGGACTGCCTGTATGGATAACGGCAAAGAGGTTCCTGTATCACGGCTGCGGAGCAGGGAGTTTTCCGGCATTGTTCTGCAGTATATGAAAGATATGTAAGAGTTTTTACATACGGGGGCAGGTAATATGGCTGAGTATTTAGATTTTTTCAATGTATACGTTATGGGCGTCATTGAGATGGCTTTCCAGTTTTATTTTCTGGCAAAAATACTGAAAAAGAAGGTATGGCCCCCTTTTTATTTCTTGTTTGCAGTATGTGCGGTGGTGGTCAACGATTTTGTTCCGGCCTGCACGATGATCGGTTTCGTGGCGCTTGTATTTCTGCTTACGGCGTGCGGAATTTTTGTCTGCCATGCGGATTTTAAGCCTTCCCTTCTGTATGCGACCCTGACAATGGAGATCATGCTGCTTTGCTATGGAATTGTGCAATCCCTGTTGGGTCTTTTATACCTATTAATGCCGGCTGTTTTTCATGATACGTCTGGTGTTGCGTTTATGCTGGCCAGCGAGGCGGCATCGCTGGCGCTGGCCGGGTTTTGTTATTATATGGTGTATCGTTATTTTTCCGAGCATGCCCTTTATACCTCAGCAAAAATGCAGCAGATGTTTCTGATCTTCATCCCGATACTGATGATATTTATTATGAGTAAGTACATCAATGCGATTGGGTTCCAGTATGAGGTCTTTGTGGAAGAAGAACCTTCCGAGTATCTGTTCAGCCATTGGCAGCTGCTGGCCATGTATTTTCTGGCCCTTCTAAGCCTGTTTTGTATCCTGTTTTCTTATAAGAAATTGCAGCAGAATTTCCGTCTCAGCACGGAATTATCACTGCTGGAGCAACAGGAATATTCCCTGAACCAGTATGTGGAGGAAGCAAAGGCCCGTTATGACAGGACAAAGTCCTTCCGCCATGACATCAAAAATCACATCGCAGTGGTAAAAAAGCTCCTGCAGAGCGGAAAACTTAAGGAGGCGGTAAGCTATGTTGAAGATATGGACGATATGGCGGAAAAAATGTCATTCCCCTGCAGCACCAATAATCCAGTAGTAGATATTTTGGTAGAAAACAAGTTAGGGATTGCGAAAAGCATGGGGATCGATATGGATTGTTCCCTTCTTCTGCCATATCCGTGTGGCATTAGAGATATTGATATCTGTATTGTCCTGTCAAATGCGCTGGATAACGCGCTCCAGGCAGTAAAAAGTCTGGATGTCGGTAGAGAAAAATATACCATGTCAGACGATAGTCCGTCCGCCCCGTCAGGGGCATGTATTACAGGATGCCCGAATAGGTATATCCGGGTGTCCGGACGGATCCAAGGGGATTTCCTTATGATGGAAATCCGGAACAGCTTCTATGGGAAAGGAGCGTTCAAAAAAGGGACAGGCCTGTCGAATGTAAAAAAGGTGGCTGAAAAATATGGCGGCGCCATGAGTATAGAGACTCAGGAAAATGTTTTTGTCCTCCATGTGCTGCTGATCATTCCACAGCACCCAGAAAGCAGCCCACAGCAAATGGATTAAAATGATACTTACTACAGCCGAAAAAAGAAAAAGGAAGCTGTCTGTAAGGGCGGCTGCCTGACAATATCAAATTGAAGGAGGAACATGGTTATGGCAATGCAGATTCATGGAAATTATGATCATTTGGGAACCGACTACGCAGAGAGGATGAAGGAAAAACAGCCCGCCGGGAAGGCGGAAAAGGCAAAGGAAGCAGAGAAGGATCCAGAGGCAAAAAATTCCGGCAAGCTGCCCGAACCACGGGATGAATACATCAGCAGTGAAAAATCGGGACAAAAACCTACGGGACTGTACCAGGTAGGCCAGGACGAGAACGGCAACCGGAAAATCTTTTTTGATGACCCGAAAGCTGACCATGCAAATGGAAAGGATGAGCCTTTCAGGGAAGGCGAGGATGGCAAAGAGCCGAAGGTAAGTGGGAACAGCCAGGGAAAGCCGGCGGAGAAATGTGTCACAAATACGGATAAAGTTGACAGGGAAATCAAGAAGCTGAAAGAGAAAAAGCAGCAGCTGGAGCAGCAGATCCAGTCAGCTTCCGAGGATGGAAAGAAAATCCGGGAACTGGAGAAAAAGCTGGCACAGATAGAAAACGAGTTAAGCCAAAAAGACAATGATACATACAGACGGCAGAGTGCTTCTGTAACAGAATAAAAGAGATTTAGATTTTTAGTGTGGTATCAATACCGGGAGATGGTGGCAAATGCGCACTGTTTTCCGGTATTTTTGGAATGTCAGCCTCCAGAAACACAGGGAACAATGCGTTAGGCTGCAGATGACGGAAAGGAAATAAAATGAATAAGAAAAAATGGATCCGTATTGTGTCGACTTATTCGATTATATATACAGCAATTACACTGTTGAGCAGTGTTTTATATCTCTGTAACGGTATTTATGAAGACCCGAGCGGTAATTGGCACGAATTAGACAGGGCTATGATCCTGCTGATTGGGATAGCAGCATTTGGACTGTGTACGAATCTGACTGTTAAGCCTTTGGCGCTCAGATATTTGATAGCATATATTCCCTCTCAGTTATTGGCGTTCGCCTATGTCTGGTTCAGTGGACTGCGGGAACCTTTGGCGGAAACAGCGTACAGGGATATTTGGATTAACTTTACGAGTCTTTTCGTGCTGTTATGTATCATCAATACTGCCGTTTATGCTTTTAAGAAAAAGAGAGGGCAGTAAGGAAAAGACTAAAAGGAATGCCGTTCCAGACTATTTTGTTTATAAAGAGATACAACATTACAAATATCTTATTGTAGGGCATATTGGTTTTATGGATAAGATATATGATACAAACCATTCAGTAAATTCCCGAAATTGTCAGAAAACCATATATAAAAAGAAATGAGAAGTTGATGGAGGCAGCTGTATATGGAAAGAAACATAAAAATAAAGCCAATTCATTTGTGCATGACAATCTTCATGCTATGTTTGTCTGTAAGGTTTGCTATTGGGAAGCGTTTTCTTTACCGTTTCGTTTGGGTTGGAATTAGCAATTTTAACTCTGCAGGGCAATTCAGCACATTTGGAAATATATATCAGCAGTTTTTCTTTAACCGGCTCTCAAATAAAGAATACGGAGTTCGTTTTCTTTCTGTTATGCGTCCTATTCAATATCGTCAATGTATGGATGGAGGAAGGCGTTTTTCGCGGTCTGTTTATGAAAGTGCTTTCTGAAACAAAACCATTTATGAAAGCGAATTTTATTGCCGCGCTTTTATTCGGAATCTGGCACATTGTAATGCCGATCAGAAGCTATGTGGATGGCGAAATGTCATTTGCGGCAATGGTCCTGATGAGTATCGGGTATATTGTCCTTGCCGGAATTATGGGGATCAAATGGGGACTTCTTTACCGTATTACAGGAAATATATGGGTAGGACTTGGCGACCATCTATTCAATAATACCGCTGCTACAAATATGCTGCATGTCGTTTCGTTAAAGGGAGCAGACGAATTACAGATTGTCCGGATTATGGCTGCACAAATAATTTCCTTTGCTTTTGTGATGGTAATTCATAGTTTTACGGAGTTAAAAAAAGTGTGAAATGCCCTTTGTGGGACAAAGAAGGAGAGGTTCATTGAACGATTTAAAAGAATTAGGGATACAATCGAATTCAGACAGGAATTTTTTGAGCATGGGGAATTCGTCATCAACGGAAGTGAATTATTTGATAAAACGGATGATTATACGGAATGGTGTAGAACCATAGACGCAAACACGAAAGAGGAAACGAACCGGTCTGTGAGGATAGCCATACTGGTACAACTGACACGGCAGAGCATCAAGCTGCCAGAGGGAGAAGAATGATAGGATTAAAAAGAGGAAGCGTGGCACTTTTATCCCATCAGGAGGAATGGAATAAAAATGCTGAAAATGTAATTTTGGAATTGAAACAGCTTTTCGGAAATGCTGCTGTTGATATTCAGCATGTGGGAAGCACTGCGATTGCTTCCATTTATGCAAAGCCAATTATTGACATTGTGATTGGCCTGCGTGATTTGGATGATATTTCACGTTATATGAAACTGTTGAAAGAACACGGTTTTGTTTTTCGCGGAGAAGATGTTGCGGGACAAATGTTGTTTGTAATGGGGGATTTTGAAAAAGAAACGCGTACACATCATATCCATGCAGTCAAATGGAATGGGACAGAATGGAATAACTATATCAATTTTCGGGATTATCTGAATTGCCATCCTGACAAAGCAACGCTATATGACACCTGTAAGAAAAAACTGGCGTTACAATTTCCGGATGACCGAAGAAACTATACAGAAGGCAAGCGGGAATGCATAGAATGCCTGCTGAAAGAAGCGTATGTATGGAGACAGCGGCAGGATACATACAGCGGGCAGGGAGCAGATAAAGGAGGTAAAAAATAATGCGTCATATTTATATTCGCGGAATCATTGAACTGCTCTGGCTGGCTGCAGCCATTGTATATTCCCCGCTTTTTACGGATAGATAATTATATTTAGCTGGAGCCGAAAGTAACGCATATCCATTACCTGATTCAGCTTCAACAGGAAATAAAATTTTCATGAATTCATTCATTTTCTTTTCTCCAAAATGTTTCAATCTCTTTCAATTCGTCTGCCGAAAGAATATCCTGCCGCAACAAGGTAGACACTAAGTTTTTCACATTCCCGCATAGACTTTATCAAGAAAGCTATGGGGTTTCCAATTCCTCCATGATGAGGGAGTATAAAGTTTCCCCTCCATTCTTCCAGATAATTTTCATTAGTACCAGTTCGGATTCAGAAATTTGCTGTGCCATATTGTCTCCCTTCTATATTAACACTTTGTAGGTATGTATTTATCTTAACCCTTTGTGGGTGATAGTGAAATGCACTAAAAGAAATTTAAGAATTTATAAAAAGATAGGAAAGATAGATGTGAGATTCCATCATTATGGTTCCAGGACATCATCTTCTATCAAAAGCTGATGCCTTGGAAAGTTCTCTTTCTCTATGTTAATGTCATTATATTGGTTAATCCTGTAACAATCAATCAGATTAATTTTAGGTCAAACAAGGAGATCGACAACAACAATAGTTGCCTGCAGGATTATTTATGGTATGAGAATACTGGACAATCATAAAGAAATATACTGATATTAAAGAAAGGACAGGAGAACAAAATGGAACGTGTAGAAATTGAAAGAATGAAGAATATTGATGTGCGTACAGTAAAAGTTAGTGATTTGGTAAATATAGAAGAAATAGATATAAATACAGAACTTCCAAAGGAGGAACGACTGTTAGAGTTTATAAAAAAGGTAAAAAATCCATTTTGTTATATTTGTAATGGGATGATAATAAAAACTTCATATTCCGATACAAAAGAAACTTTGGAAAACAGATTAGTACAGCTCTGTGTTGCTATGGAAGGAAATTGAATAATGACGATCCTTTTATGGACATTTTTGGTTCAGGATGATCCAATTATTTTGGACAAAGCAGAACCCCAAATAGAATAGGTTTGACAGTAAACATAACTATTTGAGGTGATTATATGAATACAAATCTGAATATTGATATTTATGATGCTGATGTTTATCTGCGCTTATCCAAAGAGGATGGGGATAAAGAGGAGAGCGACAGCATTACCAATCAAAAGGAACTCATTTTGGAGTATCTGAAATCTAAACCAGAAATCAAAATCCATGAAATCAGAGTGGATGATGGTTACTCTGGAGTCAATTTCGAACGTCCGGCATTCCGGCAGATGTTAGAGGATATTAAGACAGGGAAAGTGAACTGTGTGGTAACAAAGGACTTATCACGCTTTGGAAGAAACCACATCGAGGTAGGGAAATATATTGAGAAAATATTCCCATACCTGGGTGTCCGTTTTATTGCAATCAATGACAACTATGACAGTGTAACGAATGATGTACACAACATTATCATTCCGTTTAAAAATCTGCTCAACGATGCTTACTGCAGAGATATCAGCATTAAAATCAGGAGCAATCTGGAAGTAAAAAGGAAAAGGGGAGATTTTGTAGGCCCCTTTGCCCCTTATGGCTACCAGAAATCAGAAAAGGATCGTCATAAGCTGGAGATAGATGAGGGAGCCGCGGAAGTGGTGCGGTCTATCTTCCGGATGTATCTACAGGGCAGAAATGCGTATAAAATAGCGGAGAAGCTGAATAAGAAGAACATCCTGACACCAATGGATTATAAAAAAGAGAATGGCAGTGCGTTTTATACCGGCTTTAAGAAGAAGCTGAAAAGCCAGTGGACGCATATGCAGGTGCTCCGTATTTTAGAGAATCCGGTTTACATAGGAACGCTGGTTCAGGGAAAGGAGACCACGCCAAATTATAAAGTGAAAAAGAAAATAAAGCGTGACCAGAGCGGATGGAGCCGGATGGATAATACCCATGAAGCGCTCATTCCATTGGTTGATTTCCAAAATGTACAGGAGCAGCTTAAGATGGATACGAGAACAGGGATAGCAAAAGAAAAAATATATTACTTGTCCGGCATCGTAAAGTGTGGTGACTGCGGTGCCAATATGGTCAGAAAGACGGTACCTTCCGGAAAAAGAAAATTTATTTATGAGGTATGTGGAAACCATAAAGGAAATAAAAACATCTGTAGTCCCCATTGTATCAATGCGGCGGCTTTGGAGGAATGCGTACTGAAACTTTTAAACCACCAGATTGAGAATATAACGGATTTAGGGCGGATTCTGGATAAGCTGGAAGATGTCGGGAACAAGCAAGGAGAGGTGGAAAGAAGAAACCGTCAGATTACAAAGAAAAAGGAAGAAATACGGAAATATAACCATCTGCGCCTGGATTTATATGAAGATTACAAGGATGGACTGATTACGAAGGAAGAATATCTGGAATTAAAAGAAATTTATGAAAAACGTACCCAGGCAGCAGAACAGGCGCTTGGGGAAATGGAAGTGGAGATGGCTTTTTTGGCAGATGAGGAAAAGAATGCATGGGGGTGGATAAAGGAATTTGAGCAAAATGGATATCTGGAATGTTTGTCAAGGGAAACTGTCATTTTTCTGATTGGGCAGATACTGGTTTATGAAAAAAAGGAAGGAGAGCGTTATCCGAGGATAGAGATACATTTCAAATATGCAGATGAATTTCAGGCGTCTTTAAACTTGCCGGAAAAATCGCATGAGGAAACTTTCTTAAGGCATACGGCCAGTCCATCTGCCAACCATGGGGAAAAGGAGGAGACATATGGCAAGGACGAGTAGAAAGAGGGGAAATGATGCAGGAGAGCCTAATACACCCGCCATGGAGGCAGGGCTGTATGTCCGTTTGTCCAATGAAGATAATGGCGGCAAAAGTGTAGATGGAATAGATAACCAGCTTGCATTCCTATTGGAATTTGTAAACCAGCTTGAAAACGTGAAAACGGTTGAAACTTATATGGATAACGGACAGACAGGGACCGATTTTGAACGGCCGGGATGGGCGCGGATGATGGGAGATGCAAAAAAAGGCAGAATTAATTGTATTATTGTAAAAGATCTTTCCCGGTTTGCAAGGAACTATCTGGAAGCGGGGGATTACCTGGAAAAAATATTTCCATTTCTGGGTATCCGTTTTATTGCAGTCAGCGATCGTTTCGACAGCGCAGGCGAAATTTTCCCTCCAAAAGCATTGATCACGGAATTTAAAAACCTGGCAAATGATTACTATTCAAAAGATATATCGAAAAAAATCATGTCAGCTTTTCGGGTAAAAAAGGAACAGGGACTGTTTATAGGCGCAAAGGCCCCATATGGATATATCCTGGATAAGAATCATTATGTGATAGATGAATTTGCAGCTGATATTGTAAAACGGATTTTTAAAATGAAACTGGAAGAAACAAGCGCCTATAAAATTGCCGGTATACTGAACCGGGAAGGGATTCCCTCTCCCAGCAGATATGCAGGCGAACAGGGAGTTAAAAAGTATAAGGATTGCAGCCATATTTTGTGGCGGCAGGAAGCAGTCAGCCGGATCTTATATAACAGGGCATACATTGGGGACTTGGTGATGGGAAAATATGACCGTTCCATTTATTCCAAAGAAAAACAGGGCAAAAAAGAAGAAACTGCGTGGGAAATCATAGAAAATGCTCATCCTGCAATCATTGCCAGGGAAGACTTTCAGGAAGTACAAAAAATCCGGGAAAAGAACCGGAAGGTATGGAAGGACAGGCAGGGCGGGCCAGGATATGGGAATGTGCTGAAAGGGATCCTGGTATGCGGAATCTGCCATCATGAGATGTGGAGAAATAAAGATGTGAGGAATGGAAAGACGCAGTATTATTTTTTCTGCGGTTACGCATATGGACATTCTCAGGCAAAATGCAATACGTCTTCTATGATAGATTATAAAATTTTTGATTTGGTGTTAAAGCAGATAAAATTACAGATAGAATTGGCCGTGGAAACCGACAGCGTGCTGGAACGGATGAAAAAATCGGATAGCCAGGTTGCTGTTTACAGGATGAAAAAAAAGGAAACGGAGCAGGCAAGGGATGAACTGCAAAGATATACATATTTGAAAACCAGTATTTATGAAGATTTGAAACAGGGAATTCTGACAAAAAACGAATATTTAGCAGCGAAAGAAAGATACACAAGAAAGAGCTCCGAACTGGAAACAGAATGGAACAGTAAACAGGCCGAACTGGACAATTTTGCGCAATGTATGAGTGGAGCAAACCGCTGGCTGAAAGCCTTTCTGAAATTTAAGGATGCAAAAGAGCTTACAAGGGATATGGCAGTAAACCTGTTGGAAAAGGTGGAAATATATGAAAATAAAAGAATCCATATCCGTTTCCGTTTTCGGAATGAGTATGAGTGTTTAACCTCAATGCTGCAAAACAGTAGTAAGGTTATGGGCAGGAAAAACAGCAAAGAACATGCCCTGCGTTATCAAACATTGCGGATACTCTTAGCTGACCCGGTTAGGGGAGAGAGGTGAGAGAAGTGGCAGAGAAATTTTTGGCTGAATATTTGAGGCTTTCCGTGGAGGATGGGGACATCATATCCAACGATACGAAAGCAGAGAGTGACAGCATTCGTCATCAAAGGGAGTTGATTGCGCGTTATATCCGTGATAGGCAGCTTTATCCTGCCATACGACCATTGGAATTTGTTGACGATGGATACAGTGGAACAAACTTTGTTGAGGTAAGATAACGTAACCTTTTTTGCAGAGGGCGTTATCTTACCTCTTTTTGATGTATGTTAGATAGCATAACTCTTTACGTCGGCTCCTATCTGTCTGAAATA